>NZ_JBIRZD010000018.1:0-182671 GCF_044390505.1 Streptomyces sp. NPDC018947 | reverse complement strand
AGGGGGGACCCTGTGGGAGAGTAGGACGCCGCCGAACAAATATTGAGGGAAAACCCCCGCATCGGAAGATGCGGGGGTTTTCTGCGTTCAGGGACTTTCGTGCGGCGGGGCGACATCATTGCGCCCCGCCATTCACAGACGTCCCGCTGCTTTCAGTTCGAGATAGGCGTCGGCCAGTGCCGGCGGCAGTTCTTCCGGTGTCGCGTCGACGACCGTCACACCGTGGCGGCGGAGCTGGTCCGCGGTGCGGCGGCGTTCCGCCTGGGCCTGCGCTGCCGCCGCGGCCTCGTAGACGCCCTCGGTGGTTCCGCGGGCTCGCGCCATGCGCGAGATATAAGGGTCCGCCACCGAGGCCACGAGGACCGTGTGCCGCTGAGTCAGCAGCGGAAGGACAGGGAGCAGGCCTTCCTCGACCGGTGCCGCGTCGAGCGTCGTGAACAACACGATGAGGGAACGCCGAGGTGCTGAACGGAGTGCCGTGGCCGCGAGACCGCGCCCGTCCGTTTCCAGGAGCTCCGGCTCCAGGTTCGCCATCCCGTTGACCAAGGCCGGCAGAAGGTCTCCCGCCGTTCTGCCCTGGACCAGGGCGCGTACCCGGCGGTCGTAGGCGAGGAGGTCGACGCGGTCGCCGGCGCGGGAGGCCAGGGCGGCCAGGAGCAGCGCGGCGTCCATCGACGCGTCGAGGCGCGGGGCGTCGCCCACGCGGCCCGCGGACGTCCGGCCGGTGTCGAGGACGAGCAGGATGTGCCGATCGCGTTCGGGACGCCAGGTGCGTACGGCCACGGACGACTGGCGGGCTGTCGCGCGCCAGTCGATGGAACGGGTGTCGTCACCGGGAACGTACTCGCGCAGGCTGTCGAACTCCGTGCCCTCTCCGCGGGTCAGCACGCTGGTCCGGCCGTCGAGTTCGCGCAGGCGCGACAGCTTGGACGGGAGGTGCTTGCGGCTGGTGAACGGGGGCAGGACGCGTACGGTCCAGGGCACCTGGTGCGTGCCCTGACGGGCGAAGAGGCCCAGCGGACCGTAGGAGCGGATGGTGACGCGGTCCGCCCGGCGGTCGCCGCGGCGAGTGGGCCGCAGGCGTGTCGTCACGCGGCGGCGCTCACCGGCCGGCACCGTCAGACGGTGCCGGGACGCCTCCGTCTCCGTTCCCCGCTGCCAACTGCTCGGAGGCCACGCGTCCCGCAGGTGTGCGCGGAGCGGCCGCCGGGACGGGTTGGTGACCGTCAGGGTGACGTCCGCGGTGTCGCCCAGGCGCGTGGAGGTGTCGCCGGAGCGGGACAGGAGCAGACGCCGCACCGGGGCGGCCAGGGCGAAGTCGCAGGCGCAGGCCGCCGCCAGCGGGGCGTTGACCGCGAGGATGCCCGTCCAGCTCGGCTCCCAGATGCCGACGGGGACGGAGCCCAGGGCCGCGATGAGCGCGGCGCGTCCGGTGAGTGCCATCAGCGCGGGACGGGGACGTGGGCGAGGATCGCGTTGATGACGGAGTCGGCGGTCACGCCCTCCATCTCGGCCTCCGGACGGAGCTGGACGCGATGGCGGAGGGTGGGAAGGGCGAGGGCCTTCACGTCGTCGGGGGTGACGTAGTCGCGGCCGGTCAGCCAGGCCCACGCACGTGACGTCGACAGCAGGGCCGTGGCGCCGCGCGGGGAGACGCCGAGGGTGAGGGACGGCGAGTCGCGGGTGGCCCGGCAGATGTCCACCACGTAGGCCGTGATCTCCGGGTGCACCGTCGTCCTGGCGACCTCGGCGCGGGCCGCTTCCAGGTCGGCGGCGCTCGCCACGGGGCGTACACCGGCGGCGCGCAGGTCGCGCGGGTCGAAGCCCGCGGCGTGGCGGGACAGGACGTCGATCTCGTCCTGGCGGGAGGGGAGCGGGACGGTGAGCTTGAGGAGGAAGCGGTCCAACTGGGCCTCGGGCAGGGGGTAGGTGCCCTCGTACTCGACCGGGTTCTGGGTGGCCGCGACCAGGAAGGGCTCGGGGAGCGGCCGCGGGGTGCCGTCGACCGTGACCTGGCGTTCCTCCATGGCCTCCAGGAGGGACGACTGGGTCTTCGGGGGCGTGCGGTTGATCTCGTCGGCGAGGAGCAGGTTGGTGAAGACGGGGCCGGGCTGGAAGGAGAACTCGGCGGTGCGGGCGTCGTAGACGAGGGAGCCGGTCACGTCGCTCGGCATCAGGTCGGGGGTGAACTGGACGCGCTTGGTGTCCAGCTCCGTGGCCGCGGCGAGGGAGCGGACGAGGAGGGTTTTGGCGACTCCGGGGACGCCTTCGAGGAGGACGTGGCCGCGGCACAGGAGCGCTACGACGAGGCCGGTGACGGCGGCGTCCTGGCCGACCACGGCCTTGGCGATCTCGGCGCGCAGGGCCTCCAGGGAGGCGCGGGCGTTGCCCGGGTCCCCGGTCCGCCCGGCGTTGTCAGTGGTCGGGTCCATCATGGACGGCGTACCTCTCTTTCGAGGGCGTCGAGGTGGTCGGCGAGGGCGATGAGTGCCGCGTCGTCGCCGGGCGGCGGGCCGAAGAGGAGGGCGTGCAGGGGCTGTCCGTCGCCGTGGAGGTGGGCGGAGAGCGCAGGGAGGAGGGCCTCGGGCGCGTGCGCCTGGGCGACGGGGACGCCTACGAGGGGGGCGAGGCGGGTGCGGGTGGCGGAGCGAAGAGCGGCGGCCGCGCGGTCACGGGCGTCGGCCTTGCGGTAGAGGCGGGCGCGGCCCTCGGTGGTCTCGGAGGCGCGGATCGCGACGGGGAGTGCCTCGGGCACCAGGGGGCCGAGCCGGCGTGCCCGCCACAGGGCGGCGAGCGCCGCGGCGACGAAGAGCTGGAGCGTGCCCCAGAGCCAGCCGGAGGGGAGCAGGTCGAAGAAGCCGCGTTCCTCGTCCGGGGCGACGGCGTCGTCGGACAGGGAGGGGAGGTACCAGACCAGGTGGGGGCGGGAGCCGAGGAGTTGCAGGGCGAGCGAGGCGTTGCCGTGCTCGCTGAGGCGGTTGTTGGCGAGGATGTCGGGCGAGCCGAGGACGATCGTGTCACCGGAGGCCGCTTCGCCGGGCGTTCGCGTGGCCTGCTCGGGGACGCGGAGCAGGGTGGCCAGGCGCCGGCTCGGGTAGCAGGCGTCGGCCCGCGGGTCGCTGCTGCTGTAGCGCAGGCCTCCCGTGTCGGCGTCGCCCGCGCGGAGGGCGGTGGGGAAGTCGCAGGCGGGGGACAGTGTCGAGTCGCGGCCGCGGACGGGGTCGACGGTGACGCCGGGGGCGAGTCGTTCCACGGAGGAGTCGCCGGGGGCCACGAGGACGGTGCGTCCGCCGGAGCCGGCGGTGGCGGCGCGCAGTTCGGTCTGCCGGCGCTCGGTCAGCAGGTCGGGGACGGCGACCAGGAGGGTGGTGTCCGGGCCGGTCGAGGCGCGGGCGTCGGCCAGGGTGGTGACCACGCGGGTGGACACGCCGTGGTCGGCGAGGAGTTCGGCGACGGCGCGGCTGCCGTAGGGGTCGGCGGAGCGCGGGTCGAGCGCGCCGTGCCGGGCGTCGGAGCGGACGACGGCGATCGCCACGGCGCCGGCGAGCAGCAGGACGAGCGCGAGGGCGATGCCTCGGGTGCGGGTCCACCACTGGCGGGCGGTGGGCGAGGCCGAGGTGGTGGGGAGCGTGGCCTCGGTGGTCATCCGGCGGCTCCCGGGCGGGTGTTCGGGGCGTGGGCGCCGGCCAGGTCCGGCTTGCCGCGTTCCAGGTCGCGGTCGAGGTCGGTCAGGCGCCGGTACGTCTGCTCGGTGCCGGGCCGGCCGCCGTATGCGACGTCGTCGAAGTCCCGGGCCGCGGCGCGCAGCCGGTCGCTGTGGGCGGGCAGGGCGCGGCCGGCCTCCGCGGCCGCCTCGTCGGCGGTGCGGCCGGGGCGGATGTCGAGGAGGGCGCGCTCCTCCAGGGAGCGGACGACGGCCCGCATGCGTTCCTGGACGGCCTGGTTCCAGTGGCCCTGGGCGGCGTGCGCCTCGGCGGCGGCGCGGTGGTCGGCGGCGCTGCGCGGGCGGTCGTCGAACAGGGCGGGTGCCGAGACCGGCCGGCGGCGCGGGGTGCCGAGGCGCCACCAGAGCGCGCCGAGCACCGCCACGACGGCCAGGACGATGACGATCAGGCCGAGCATCCCCCCGGGGGTCGCGGTGGAAGCGGCGCTGAACAGGTCGCCGATCCAGTTCCAGAGGGCGTCCAGGGCCCGCTGGAACCAGCCGGGGTCGTTCTCGTGGTACATGCCCTTGGTCAGCTCGCGCCGAGCCGCCTCCCGGGCGGGGTCGCGCGGGACCGTCACCGGCGGTTCGTCGCCGGAGTGCGCCAGGGACCTTGCGGAAACGTCGCCGACGCGCAGCGACGTCCGTACGGCGGCGCGTGGCAGCACCTCCGTGAGAACTCCCCCCGCCGGGCTCACCGCATCAGCCCCCCGGGACGGCGCCGGGGGCGCCGGGGTCCTGGAGGCCGGCGGCCCGGGCCAGTTCGAGGTCGAGGGCCTCGCGGCGGATGCGCTGGTCGATGTAGAGGAGCACCGTGACGCCCGCCGTGATCGGGAAGGTGATCATGGATCCGATCACCGCGCCGATGCCGCTGATGACGAGGAAGGCCCAGCCGAGGTCGCCGCTGCCCTGGAGGAAGCCGTTGACGCCGCCGCCGTCGACGGTGGTGGCGAGGAAGGCGAAGGGGAGCACGATGATCGACGCGACGACGTTGGCGATGACCGTCGCGAGGAGCTGGATGCCGAAGACGCGCCACCAGGAGCCGCGGACCAGCTTGGCGGAGCGGGCCATCGCCTTCTTGATGCCCTGCTTCTCCAGCATCAGCGCGGGGGAGGCCAGGGAGAAGCGGACCATGAGCCAGACGGCGACGACGCCGCCCGCCATGAACCCCAGGGCGGTCAGGGCGACGCCGGCCTCGCCGCCCACCGTCGCGGCGACGAGCAGACCGGGCACCATGCCGGCCACGAGGAGGGCGGCGACGATGAGGAGGAGCAGCACGATCAGGCCGAACAGCCTCACCGTCCGCGGGCGGGCGTCCCGCCAGGCCTCGCCCGTGGTCACCCGCCTGCCGAGCACGGCGCGGCTGGTGACGGTGGTCAGCAGGGCCGTGGCCAGGACGGTGCCGATCAGGGAGATCAGGAAGACGACGCCGGAGTTGATCGTGCTCTCGGTGAGCGCGTCGCCGAGTTCGCCGAGGGTGGCGTCGGGGTCGCTGAGGACGTCGGAGCCGGTGTTCTCCAGGACGAAGCCCCGGAGCAGCACGACGACGACCTCGGTGAAGATCGCGACCGTCAGCGAGATGCCGAGGACCGTGCGCCAGTGGGTGCGCATGGTGGAGACGGCGCCGTCGAGGATCTCGCCGACGCCGAGCGGGCGGAGCGGAATCACGCCGGGCTTGGCCGCGGGCGGGGGGCCTCCCCAGCCGCCGCCCCAGCCCCCGTGTCCGCCGGGGCGGCCGTAGCCGCCGCCTTGGCCGCCGTATCCGCCCGGGCCGCCTGGGGTGCCCGGGGGCGGGGCGCCCCAGCCGGTGCGGGGCGGTGGGGGAGACGGGGCCTGTCCGGGGGCGCCGGGCGTCGACCACTGGCCGGGGGGCGGCTGCTCCTTGGACCACTTCGTGCCGGGGCTCGCAGGTTCCGTGTCCGGCCGGTCCGCGGGCTGGTCGGGGCCGGACGTGCCGGGCTCCCGCCCGTCGGACGGGGCGGATCCGGGCGAGGTCCAGCCCGGAGTGTCGTTCATCGTCGCTCCTTCACGGTGCCCGTCCGCGTTCGCGGCGGCGGGTTGGCAGCCATCGTGCCATGGGGCGGGCTGCTGTGGACCGGGCGAGGTGGGGGCGGTGCCCCTTCAATGGTCCGCCGGAATGGGGGCAGACTGACCGCATGGCTGATCAGTACGCGCGAAGCGGCGAGGACAAGCGGCCGACCGGAATATCCGCCCTCCGCTGGGAGGAACCACCCGAGGGCCCGGTGCTGGTCCTCCTGGACCAGACGAGGCTGCCCTCCGAGGAGGTCGAGCTGGTCTGCACGGACCCGTCCGCGCTCGTGGACGCGATCCGCGCCCTGGCCGTGCGCGGTGCGCCGCTGCTCGGCATCGCCGGCGCCTACGGCGTCGCGCTCGCCGCCGTCCGCGGCTTCGACGTGGAGGAGGCCGCCGCCGCGCTGGCCGGGGCCCGCCCCACCGCGGTCAACCTCGCCTACGGCGTGCGCCGGGCGCAGGACGCCCACCGGGAGGCGCTGGCCGGGACCGGCGACGCCCGGCAGGCCGCCGCGGCGGCGCTGGCCGAGGCGCGGGCCCTGCACCGGGAGGACGCCGAGGCCAGCGTCCGCATGGCCGGGCACGGGCTGGCGCTGCTGGACGAGCTGCTGCCCGCCGGCGGGCACCGCGTCCTCACGCACTGCAATACGGGCTCGCTGGTGTCGGGCGGGGAGGGGACGGCGTTCGCGGTGGCGCTCGCCGCGCACCGGGCCGGACGGCTCAGGCGCCTGTGGGTGGACGAGACCCGTCCGCTGCTGCAGGGCGCCCGGCTGACGGCGTACGAGGCGGCACGCCACGACATGCCGTACACCCTGCTCACCGACAACGCGGCCGGCTCGCTCTTCGCGGCGGGCGAGGTGGACGCGGTGCTGATCGGTGCCGACCGGATCGCGGCCGACGGGTCGGTGGCGAACAAGGTGGGGAGCTATCCGCTCGCGGTGCTGGCGCGGTATCACCACGTGCCGTTCATCGTGGTGGCGCCGGTGACGACGGTGGACGAGGCCACGCCGGACGGGGCGTCCGTCGAGGTCGAGCAGCGCCCCGGCCACGAGGTGACCGAGGTGGCCGCTCCGCAGGCGCCGGTGACCGGAGCGGGCGGCGGGATCCCGGTCGCGCCGCTCGGGACGCAGGCGTACAACCCGGCCTTCGACGTGACGCCGCCCGAGCTGGTGACGGCGATCGTCACCGAGGAGGGTGTGGTCTCGCCGGTGACCGGCGAGGGTGTCGCCGAGCTGTGCGCCAGGAAGCGCCGGGCGGCGGCCGGCTGACCGGGTTCCCGGGACCGTTTCGGCGGCCGGTGTGCCGCGGGCGGGCGCCTAGCGCTGCGTAGTGCCGTGCGGACGCCCCGTGAGAGGGCGCCGGGGGCGGGGCTGGCGGTGGTGGAGCGGGGCAGACAGTGACCGCTCGGTACGACTATCGTCACAGGCCAGTGACCTCGCTCACCAGCACGTCTGCCGCCGTTACGAGAATGGGATGATGTCGTTTATGAAGGGACGAGTCCTTGTCGTCGACGACGACACCGCACTGGCCGAGATGCTCGGCATTGTGCTGCGTGGTGAGGGTTTTGAGCCGTCTTTCGTAGCCGACGGCGACAAGGCGCTGGCCGCCTTCCGTGAGACCAAGCCCGACCTGGTGCTGCTCGACCTCATGCTCCCCGGCCGGGACGGCATCGAGGTCTGCCGCCTGATCCGGGCGGAGTCCGGCGTACCGATCGTGATGCTGACGGCCAAGAGCGACACCGTGGACGTGGTCGTGGGCCTGGAGTCGGGCGCCGACGACTACATCGTGAAGCCGTTCAAGCCCAAGGAACTGGTGGCCCGCATCCGGGCGCGGCTGCGCAGGTCGGAGGAGCCGGCGCCGGAGCAGCTCGCCATAGGCGACCTGGTCATCGACGTGGCCGGGCACTCCGTGAAGCGGGACGGGCAGTCGATCGCGCTGACGCCGCTGGAGTTCGACCTGCTGGTCGCCCTGGCCCGCAAGCCGTGGCAGGTGTTCACGCGCGAGGTGCTCCTGGAGCAGGTCTGGGGCTACCGGCACGCGGCCGACACCCGGCTGGTCAACGTGCATGTGCAGCGGCTGCGCTCCAAGGTCGAGAAGGACCCGGAGAAGCCGGAGATCGTGGTGACCGTTCGTGGCGTCGGTTACAAGGCCGGACCGAGCTGACATGAGCAAGGACAGTGCCGCCACGGCGCCCGGCCGGTCCGGGGACCGCGCGGGGCGGCCTGTCGGCCACAGGCCCGCGCGCTCCCGCTGGGCCCGCCTGCTGGAAGGCGGGCTCCTCAACGGCGGGGTGCAGGGCAGCCCGGTGCTCCGTCTGTTCGTGCGCTGGGTGCGCCGGCCGCTGCTGCCCGTCATGCGGCTGTGGCGGCGCAACATCCAGCTCAAGATCGTCGTCACCACGCTGCTGATGTCGCTCGGCGTGGTGCTGCTGCTCGGCTTCGTCGTCATCGGACAGGTCCGCAACGGCCTGCTGGACGCCAAGGTGAAGGCGTCGCAGAGCCAGGCCACCGGAGGTTTCGCGGTGGCCAAGCAGAAGGCCGAGGAGACGGCGAGCACGAACGGCGACGAAGGCGCCTCCGTGGACGGCCGTCCGCCGCAGAACGTCATCCAGTGGATGAGCGATCTCGTGAAGTCCCTCTCCAGCGGCGGCCAGGGCGCCTTCGACGTGGTCACCCTCCCGATGGGCGGGGAAAGCGGCAGCGGGCGCGGTCCGCGCGCCTCCGGCCTGGTCAACTGGTCGGCCAGCGTCCCCGAGGAGCTTCGGGAGCGGATCGACGGCGACCCCGCGGCGGCCCAGAGCTACACGCGGATCGTCTACGACTCCGACCAGGCGTCCCAGCCGGGCCTGGTCATCGGCAAGCAGGTCAACGACCCCAACGGCGAGCCGTACCAGCTCTACTACCTCTTCCCGCTGACGCAGGAGGAGAAGTCGCTCAGCCTCGTCAAGGGCACGCTGGCGACCGCGGGGCTGTTCGTCGTCGTCCTCCTCGGGGCCATCGCCTGGCTGGTGGTGCGCCAGGTCGTCACCCCGGTGCGGATGGCCGCGAGCATCGCCGAGCGGCTGTCCGCCGGGCGGCTCCAGGAGCGGATGAAGGTCACCGGCGAGGACGACATCGCGCGGCTCGGCGAGGCCTTCAACAAGATGGCGCAGAACCTCCAGCTCAAGATCAGCCAGCTCGAGGACCTGTCGCGGATGCAGCGGCGGTTCGTCTCCGACGTCTCGCACGAGCTGCGCACCCCGCTGACGACCGTGCGGATGGCGGCCGACGTCATCCACGACGCGCGCGTGGACTTCGATCCGGTGACCGCGCGGTCGGCGGAACTGCTCGCGGACCAGCTCGACCGGTTCGAGACGCTGCTCGCGGACCTGCTGGAGATCAGCCGCTTCGACGCCGGCGCCGCGGCCCTGGAGGCCGAGCCGATAGACCTCCGCGAGGTCGTACGGCGGGTCGTCAGCGGGGCCGAGCCGCTCGCCGAGCGCAAGGGCACGCGGATTCGTGTCGTCGGCGACCAGCAGCCCGTCGTCGCCGAGGCGGACGCCCGGCGTGTCGAGCGGGTGCTGCGCAACCTCGTCGTCAACGCCGTCGAGCACGGGGAGGGCAAGGACGTCGTCGTCCGGCTCGCCGCGGCCGGCGGCGCGGTCGCCGTCGCGGTGCGCGACTACGGCGTCGGGCTCAAGCCCGGCGAGGCGACCCGCGTGTTCAGCCGCTTCTGGCGGGCCGACCCGGCACGCGCGCGCACCACCGGCGGTACCGGGCTCGGACTGTCCATCGCCCTGGAGGACGCGCGGCTGCACGGCGGCTGGTTGCAGGCCTGGGGCGAGCCGGGCGGCGGTTCGCAGTTCCGGCTGACGCTGCCGAGGACCGCGGACGAGCCGCTGAGGGGTTCGCCGATACCGCTGGAGCCGTCTGACTCGCGGCGCAATCGAGGGCTGAACGAGGCGGGGGAATCCGGCCGGCCGCAGGGCACCGGCAAGGCGGCCACGGTCCCGGCGCAGACGGCGTCGGGTCAGGCGTCGGCGGGGCCCGCGCGGGATCCGATACCGCGCCCGGCACCGACCGCCACCGCCGATCCCACGGCGCTGCCCGGCAACGGCGCGCGCGTGGTGCCGCGGCCCGTCTCGGGCGCCCGGAAACAGGACGGCGGGCCCGCGCCGGAGGCGGCCGGCCGCCCCGACGCCGGGCCGGAGGAACAGCGCAGGCAAGGGGAGGCATTTCGTGGGCGCTGACCGCGAGGGGAGCGGCCGGCGCACGCCGACGCGCGCGGTGACGTACGCGGTCTGCGGCGTCGTACTGCTGGCGGGGTGTGCGTCCATGCCCGACCGGGGGGATCTGCGCGGCGTGGAGTCCACGCCCCGGCAGGACCCGCAGGTGCGGGTGTTCGCCATGCCGCCGGCCGAGGACGCTTCGCCGTCGGAGATCGTGCAGGGCTTTCTGGAAGCGCTGACCAGCAACGATCCGCACTACGAGACGGCGCGCAAGTATCTGACGGGCGACGCGGCGAAGACCTGGCGGCCGGAGCGGTCCACGACGGTCCTCGCGGGCGGGCCCGGCACCGAGTCCGACCACTCGGCGAGCCGCGAGGACGCCAACGACTACTCGGTCACCCTGACCGGCACCCGTGTCGCCACCGTGGACGCGCAGCAGTCGTACGCGCCCGCTAGCGGCCGGTACCGCGAGCCGGTGCACCTGAGCCGGGACCCCAAGACCCGGCAGTGGCGCATCGACGTCCTGCCGCAGGGCGTCATCATGGGCAAGTCGGACTTCCAGCGCACCTACATGTCCGTCAACAAGTACTACTTCGCCTCCGACACGGTCCCGAAGACCGGGGCCGGTACGAGCGCGCAGCCGGCGGCCGTCGCCGATCCCGTCTATGTGCGGCGGCTCGTGGATCCGTTGACGCAGGTGGTCCGCTCGCTGATCAGCGGGCCGACGAGCCTGCTGGGGCCGGTGGTCAGGTCCGGCTTCCCGACCGGTACGGCGCTGGCGGACGGCACCGACTCGCTGGCGCCCGACGACCGGGACAAGCTGACCGTGCCGCTGAACGCCCGGGCCCGCGGGGTCGGTTCGGACAGGTGCGACGAGATGGCGGCCCAGCTCCTGTTCACCCTGCAGAGCCTCACTCCCGCGGTGGACGAGGTGGAGCTGACCTCGGGTGGCAAGAGGCTGTGCTCGCTCTCCGAGGAGCGGGCCGAGACGGTCGCGTGGCGCGGTTCGGCGCAGCGGCCCGACTACCTGTACTTCGTGGACGCCGAGCACCGGCTGGTGCGGATCGCCGCGGGCAGCAACGGCACCCGCCCCGAACCCGTGCCCGGCGCGCTGGGCGAGGGGACGACCGCGCTGAGGTCGGTGGCGGTCTCGCGCGACGAGCACAGCGCGGCCGGTATCGGCTTCGACTCCAAGTCGCTGTACGTGGGTTCGCTGGTGCCGGGCGGCTCGCTGGGGGAGCCCCTGCTGGTCAGCGCGGGCAAGACGGAGGCGGAGCGGCTGACGTCGCCGAGCTGGGACGCGCAGGGCGACCTGTGGATCGCCGACCGGAACCCGGCCGATCCCCGGCTGCTGCTGCTGAAGGACGGCGCGGGCGTGCCGGTGCCCGTGCGGATCCCGGGGCTGGACGGCCGGGTGCAGTCCGTGCGGGTCGCGGCCGACGGGGTGCGGATCGCGCTGGTCGTCGAGAAGGACGGCAAGCGGTCGCTGCTCATCGGGCGGGTCGAACGCGACGGGCGGGCCGAGGAGCGGCCCACGGTCACCGTCGTCGAACTGCGCTCGGCCACACCCGAGCTGGAGGAGGTCACGGCCATGTCCTGGGCCGGTGACAGCCGGCTGGTGGTGGTGGGGCGGGAGAGCGGGGGCGTCCAGCAGATCGGGTACGTCCAGGTCGACGGCTCCACACCGGAGGCGTCGGTGCCGGCCGCGCTGACCGGGGTGAAGGAGATCGCCGCGACCGAGGACGAGCGGCTGCCGCTGGTGGCGTACTCGGAGGACCTGATCGTGCGGCTGCCGTCGGGTATGCAGTGGCAGAAGGTGACGGAGGGGACGGCGCCGGTCTATCCGGGGTGAGGCGAGGGGCACGCCGGTACGCGCGTCACCCGTGCGGGTGATGCCGGTCGGCCCCGGCGCGGAGTTGTCCCCAGGGGGTGCCGGGGGGCTTTTCCACAGGCCTGGCGGGGCGGCGGGGGCGTCGGCACAGTGGGGCCATGCGCGGGTGGTGGCGGGACCTGACCGACCTGGTGCTGCCGGCGGACTGCGGAGGCTGCGGCAGGGCCCGCGCGGTGCTGTGCCCGCGGTGCCGTACGGCGCTGAGCGGGAGCCGGCCGCGCCGGGTGCGTCCGGACCCCGCGCCGCCCGGGCTGCCGGCCGTGCACGCGGCGGCACGGTACGCGGACGAGACGCGGGCCGTGCTGCTGGCGCACAAGGAACGCGGCGCGCTGGCCCTCGCCGGCCCGCTCGGCACGGCGCTCGCGGGTGCCGTACGGGCCGGGCTCCGCGAGGCGTGCTCGCCGGGCCGCGGTGACGTGCGGTCCCCGGGTGCGCGCGGGCCGGTGCTGCTGGTGCCGGTGCCGTCCGCGCGCCGGGCGGTGCGGGCGCGCGGGCACGACCCGGCACGGCGGATCGCCCTCGCGGCGGCCGGGGAGCTGCGGCGCCGCGGGACGCCGGCCCGGGTGCTCGCCGTACTGCGGCAGCGGCATCCGGTGGCGGACCAGTCGGGGCTGGACGCCCGGCAGCGGCGGGACAACCTCGCCGGTGCGCTGGCGGTGGCTCCGGGCGGGGCCCGGCTCCTCGGCGGCGGGCCGGTCGTGCTCGTCGACGACCTGATGACCACCGGGGCGTCGCTCGCGGAGGCGGCGCGTGCCCTGCGGGCGGCGGGCCGGGGCCCGGATGGGCTTGATCCGGGTGAGCGGACGTACAGGAAGACGAAATCGGCTGTGTATCCCCGCGCGGCTTGGGAAGGCAGAGAGGAACGGAAGACCGGGCCCGGAAAGACGGGCTCGAACGGAGGCGGTCACGTGAACCGTGAACTGATCTGCGCGGCGGTGGTCGCGGCCTCACCAGATGCTTTCGAAATAAACCGGAACTGATCGACTACTTGCCTCGTTGCAGGTATTGACAGGGTCAATTCACCGGAAGGGAGCTACATCGCGGGAGAGGGTGACGACATCCGTCCGCGCGAGATATGTTCGGTTGTGAGGCAAAGCCGCAGGCCACACCTCTCAATTCCTACTGCTGTGCTGCGGGTTTCACCGTCATCACCCGCACCGGTGGAGTGGAGAACTCGCTCGCGGGGGAGGAGGTGGAAGTCACCGAGTCCGAGGTTCCGGGATCAACCGGAACCTGGTGCAAAAGGGAGATGCTCCGCCACTGGAGCGGAGCGATCCGGGAACGGAGTTCTGCGTGGACATCGTCGTCAAGGGCCGCAAGACCGAGGTGCCCGAGCGGTTCCGGAAGCACGTGGCCGAGAAGCTGAAGCTGGAGAAGATCCAGAAGCTCGACGGCAAGGTGATCAGCCTCGACGTCGAGGTGTCCAAGGAGCCCAACCCCCGACAGGCCGACCGTTGCGACCGAGTGGAGATCACGCTCCGCTCCCGCGGGCCGGTGATCCGGGCGGAGGCAGCGGCGAGCGATCCGTACGCGGCGCTCGACCTGGCGGCGGAGAAGCTCGGTGCCCGGCTGCGCAAGCAGCACGACAAGCGCTTCTCGCGGCGCGGCGCGCGCCGGATCACTGCCGCCGAGGTCCCCAACCACGTCCCGGACGCGGCGACGCTCAACGGGAACGGCGTACCTGTCTCCACCGAGGAGCAGGGCGGTGTGCCCACCAAGAAGATCGGCTCGCTCGAGGTCCAGGGCGACGGACCCCTCGTCGTCCGCGAGAAGACCCACGTGGCGGCGCCGATGACCCTCGACCAGGCGCTCTATGAGATGGAGCTGGTCGGACACGACTTCTACCTGTTCGTCGACTCCGAGACGAAGGAACCCAGCGTCGTCTACCGGCGGCACGCCTACGACTACGGCGTGATCCACCTGACGACGGACACGATGGTCACCCAGGCGAACGCACCCGAGGCGGGCGATGCGCTCGGCGGCTGACGACGCCGGGTGACAGCGGAACCGGTGCCCCCGAGGGCGTGTGTGCGCCCCCGGGGGCACCGGTGTGCGACGGTGCGCGAGGCGTGCGACCCCCGCGCGTTCCGCTCTGTCACCTCTGTGTCGGCGGGGCATGGAATCATGGCGGCAACCACCCAACCGGTGGGTCGTTGCCTTGGGTTGGCGATGGCTCAGGACCACAGGCCACAGCCTTCAGGGGGAGGAACGATGGCGGACAGCTTCGGACCGATGCGGGGCGAGAGCGCCGGCGACGGCGTCGCCGGCATGGGCCCGGACGCGGGGTCTTCGCGCGAGGAGCCGATCAGGGTCCTGGTCGTCGACGACCACGCCCTGTTCCGCCGCGGCCTGGAGATCGTGCTCGCGGCCGAGGAGGACATCCAGGTCGTCGGAGAGGCCGGCGACGGCGCGGAGGCCGTGGAGAAGGCCGCCGATCTGCTGCCGGACATCATCCTCATGGACGTGCGGATGCCCAAGCGCGGCGGTATCGAGGCGTGCACCTCCATCAAGGAGGTGGCGCCCAGCGCGAAGATCATCATGCTGACGATCAGCGACGAGGAAGCGGACCTCTACGACGCGATCAAGGCGGGTGCGACCGGCTATCTCCTCAAGGAGATCTCCACGGACGAGGTGGCGACCGCCATCCGCGCGGTGGCCGACGGGCAGTCGCAGATCAGCCCCTCCATGGCGTCGAAACTCCTCACCGAGTTCAAGTCGATGATCCAGCGCACCGACGAACGCCGGCTCGTGCCCGCGCCGCGCCTCACGGACCGCGAGCTGGAGGTGCTCAAGCTCGTCGCCACGGGGATGAACAACCGGGACATCGCCAAGGAGCTGTTCATCTCCGAGAACACCGTGAAGAACCACGTGCGCAACATCCTGGAGAAGCTCCAGCTCCATTCCCGGATGGAGGCCGTGGTGTACGCGATGCGGGAGAAGATCCTCGAGATCCGCTGAGGCCGGGGCGCCGCGGATCAGGCCAGCAGGAGGGACAGCTCCCGGGCGAGCGGCTCGCGCAGTTCCGGCGCGTCCACCCGCTCCACCCGGACGTCCGTGCAGTCCACCCAGCTCGCCGCCTCCACCAGGGCCTGCGCCACCGCCGGTACGGCCTTGGGGCCGTCCAGGGTGACCTGCCTGGCGACCAGGGTGCGGCCCTCGCGTGCCGGGTCCACCCGCCCGACCAGCCGGCCGCCGGCGAGGACCGGCATGGTGAAGTACCCGTAGACCCGCTTCTGCTTGGGCACGTATGCCTCCAGGCGGTGGGTGAAGCCGAAGATCCGTTCCGTGCGCGCCCGTTCCCAGATGAGGGAGTCGAACGGGGAGAGCAGCGTGGTGCGGTGGCGGCCGCGCGGGGGTGTCTCCAGCGCCGCCGGGTCCGCCCAGGCCGGCCTGCCCCAGCCCGCCACCTTCACCGGGACCAGGCCCGAGTCGGCGATCACGGCGTCGACCTGCTCGCCCTTGAGGCGGTGGTAGTCCGCGATGTCCGCGCGGGTGCCGACGCCCAGGGACTGGCCGGCGAGCCGGACCAGGCGGCGCAGGCACTCGGTGTCGTCCAGGTCGTCGTGCAGCAGCGCGGACGGGACCGCTCGCTCGGCCAGGTCGTACACCCGCTTCCAGCCGCGGCGTTCGACGCAGACCACCTCGCCGTACATGAGCGCGCGTTCGACGGCGACCTTGGTGCCCGACCAGTCCCACCACTCGCTGGTCCGCTTCGCGCCGCCCAGGTCCGTCGCGGTGAGGGGGCCCTCGGCGCGGAGCTGCTTGACGACCTGGTCGTAGACACCGTCGGGGAGGTGGTGGTGCCAGTGCGGGCGGTTGCGGTAGGCGCGGCGGCGGAAGGCGAAGTGGGGCCACTCCTCGATGGGGAGGATGCAGGCGGCGTGCGACCAGTACTCGAAGGCGTGGGTGTCCTTCCAGTAGGCGTCCTCGACCGTCTTGCGGCCCACGGCGCCGAGGCGGGCGTACGGGATGAGCTCGTGGGAGCGGGCGAGGACCGAGATCGTGTCGAGTTGCACCGCGCCCAGGTGACGGAGGATGCCGCGGACGCCCGCGCGGCGGTCGGGGGCGCCCAGGAAGCCCTGGGCGCGGAGGGCGATGCGGCGGGCGTCGTCGGCGGAGAGCTCCGTGGTCATACGTCCGCACGATAGGGGGTGGGTCTGACAGTGGGGACCGGGGTGTGCGGGGTGGGGTGGGCGCTGCGGCGGCGCGCAGCCGTGGCGGTGCGGTCAGGGGCGGGCCGGGAGGTAGGGGGATGCCGCGGGGAGGGCAAGGTCCGAGGGGAGGAGGGAGGCGATCCAGCAGTCGCGGCGTACGCCCTTGTTGTCGACCGCGGAGCGCAGCGTGCCCTCCATGGCGAAGCCCGTGCGTTCGGCCACCGCTCGGGAGGCCGTGTTGCCGACCTCGGCGCGCCACTCCAGACGGTCGATCGCCCGCTCGGTGAAGGCCCAGCGGGCCACGGCGGCGACGGCCTCGGTGACGTAGCCGCGGCCGCGGTGCTCCCTGGTGCCCCAGAAACCGATCTCGCCGACGCCCGGGGAGACCCTCGTGACGCCGAGCATGCCCACCAGCTCACCGGACGGAAGGAAGAGACCGAAGGTGTACATCGAGTCGTTCGCCCAGCCGTCCGGGACCATCCGCTCGGTGAAGCCCCTCGCGTGCTCCCTGAGATAGGGAGAGGGGATCGTCGTCCAGCGCTGGATGTCCGGGTCCTGCGCGGCGGCGTACACGGCATCCGTGTCCTGCGGGCCGACCGTGCGCAGGACGAGGCGGTCGGTGGTGAGCGTCGCGGGTTCCATCGGCCGATTCTGCGCGGCCGCCCGCCGCGGACGCCATCCTTTTGCCGAGCGTGAACGGCCGGTCGCTTTCCGTACTATTGGCGGGCGGGGGCGGCACCATCCGCGGGCCTCGGACGTTGAACCCGGTGACAGCGACCGGAAGCGGGACGAAGGAGCCCGCGGTCCCCGTGACAGCAGGCCTCCCGGGGCAGCGGGGTCCTCGCATACGATGGCCGTTGCTCAGTCACATCGGAAACCGACCGTGCCAGGCCCGACCGGCAAGGAGACCACCCCCCGTGTCCGTCCTCTCGAAGATCATGCGTGCAGGCGAAGGCAAGATCCTGCGCAAGCTGCACCGCATCGCGGACCAGGTCAACTCCATCGAAGAGGACTTCGTCGACCTCTCCGACGCCGAGCTGCGCGCCCTCACCGACGAGTACAAGCAGCGCTATGCCGACGGTGAGAGCCTGGACGACCTGCTGCCCGAGGCGTTCGCCACCGTCCGCGAGGCCGCCAAGCGCGTCCTCGGCCAGCGCCACTACGACGTGCAGATCATGGGCGGTGCCGCCCTGCACCTCGGCTACGTGGCGGAGATGAAGACCGGCGAGGGCAAGACCCTCGTCGGCACGCTGCCCGCCTACCTCAACGCCCTCTCCGGCGAAGGCGTCCACATCGTCACGGTCAACGACTACCTGGCCGAGCGCGACTCCGAGATGATGGGCCGCGTCCACAAGTTCCTCGGGCTGAGCGTCGGCTGCATCCTCGCCAACCAGACGCCGGCCCAGCGCCGTGAGATGTACGCCTGCGACATCACCTACGGCACCAACAACGAGTTCGGCTTCGACTACCTGCGCGACAACATGGCGTGGTCCAAGGACGAGCTCGTCCAGCGCGGCCACAACTTCGCCATCGTCGACGAGGTCGACTCCATCCTCGTCGACGAGGCCCGTACGCCGCTGATCATCTCGGGTCCGGCCGACCAGGCCACCAAGTGGTACGGCGACTTCGCCAAGCTGGTCACGCGCCTGAAGCGGGGCGAGCCCGGCAACCCCCTCAAGGGCATCGAGGAGACCGGCGACTACGAGGTCGACGAGAAGAAGCGCACCGTCGCCATCCACGAGTCCGGCGTCAGCAAGGTCGAGGACTGGCTGGGCATCGACAACCTCTACGAGTCGGTGAACACCCCGCTGGTCGGCTACCTCAACAACGCCATCAAGGCCAAGGAGCTGTTCAAGCGCGACAAGGACTACGTCGTCATCGACGGCGAGGTCATGATCGTCGACGAGCACACCGGCCGTATCCTCGCCGGCCGCCGCTACAACGAGGGCATGCACCAGGCGATCGAGGCGAAGGAGGGGGTGGACATCAAGGACGAGAACCAGACCCTCGCCACGATCACCCTCCAGAACTTCTTCCGCCTCTACAAGCGCCACGACCACAACGGCAAGGAAATGCCCGGCCTGTCCGGCATGACCGGTACGGCGATGACCGAGGCCGCCGAGTTCCACCAGATCTACAAGCTCGGCGTGGTGCCCATCCCGACCAACCGGCCGATGGTCCGCAAGGACCAGTCGGACCTGATCTACCGCACCGAGGTCGCCAAGTTCGAGGCGGTCGTCGACGACATCGCGGAGAAGCACGAGAAGGGCCAGCCGATCCTCGTCGGCACCACCTCGGTCGAGAAGTCCGAGTACCTCTCGCAGCAGCTCAGCAAGCGCGGCATCCAGCACGAGGTGCTCAACGCCAAGCACCACGAGCGCGAGGCGTCGATCGTCGCCCAGGCGGGCCGCAAGGGCTCCGTCACCGTCGCCACGAACATGGCCGGCCGCGGTACGGACATCAAGCTCGGCGGCAACCCCGAGGACCTCGCCGAGGCGGAGCTGCGCCAGCGCGGCCTCGACCCCGAGGAGCACATCGAGGAGTGGGCCGCGGCCCTGCCCGCCGCCCTGGAGCGGGCCGAGCTGGCGGTCAAGGCGGAGAAGGAAGAGGTCGAGAAGCTCGGCGGCCTCTACGTGCTGGGCACCGAGCGCCACGAGTCGCGGCGCATCGACAACCAGCTCCGCGGTCGTTCCGGCCGCCAGGGCGACCCCGGCGAGTCCCGGTTCTACCTCTCCCTGGGCGACGACCTGATGCGCCTGTTCAAGGCCCAGATGGTCGAGCGCGTCATGTCGATGGCGAACGTCCCGGACGACGTGCCCATCGAGAACAAGATGGTCACCCGCGCCATCGCGTCCGCCCAGTCGCAGGTCGAGACCCAGAACTTCGAGACCCGCAAGAACGTCCTGAAGTACGACGAGGTCCTCAACCGGCAGCGCGAGGTCATCTACGGCGAGCGGCGCCGCGTCCTGGAGGGCGAGGACCTCCAGGAGCAGATCCAGCACTTCATGAACGACACGATCGACGCCTACGTCCAGGCCGAGACCGCCGAGGGCTTCCCCGAGGACTGGGACCTGGACCGGCTGTGGGGCGCCTTCAAGCAGCTCTACCCGGTGAAGGTCACCGTCGACGAGCTGGAGGAGGCCGCCGGCGACCGCGCGGGGCTGACCGCCGAGTTCATCGCGGAGTCCATCAAGGACGACATCCAGGAGCAGTACGAGGCGCGGGAGGCGCAGCTCGGCTCCGAGATCATGCGTGAGCTGGAGCGCCGGGTCGTGCTCTCGGTCCTGGACCGCAAGTGGCGCGAGCACCTCTACGAGATGGACTACCTCCAGGAGGGCATCGGCCTGCGCGCGATGGCCCAGAAGGACCCGCTGGTCGAGTACCAGCGCGAGGGCTTCGACATGTTCCAGGCCATGATGGAGGGCATCAAGGAGGAGTCCGTCGGCTACCTGTTCAACCTGGAGGTCCAGGTCGAGCAGCAGGTCGAGGAGGTCCCCGTCGAGGAGGCCGCGCCGTCGCTGGAGAAGGCCCCGCAGGACGCCGTGCCGGCGCAGGCGGGTGCCCGTCCCGAGATCCGCGCCAAGGGGCTCGACGCTCCGCAGCGCCGGGAACTGCACTTCTCCGCGCCGACGGTGGACGGTGAGGGCGGTGTCGTCGAGGGTGAGTTCACCACCGACGGCGAGCCCGCCCGGTCCGCGTCCGACGGTCTCACGCGCGCGGAGCGCCGCAAGCAGGCCAAGGGCGGCCGGCGCCGCAAGAAGTGACACGGCGGCGCCCTGGGGCGCCGTGGTGACGTGAAGGGCCGGGTGTCCCCCGCGGGGGACACCCGGCCCTTTTCTGTCAGTCGTCGTCCGCGCGGGGCGTGCGGCGGCCGCCCAGCTCCACCGCGGTGCACCGCCAGCGCAGGTCCCCGCCCCGCTCCAGCCGGAAGGCCATGGCCCGGAGCTGGTCGCCGGCGCCGATGCGGGCGAAGACCTCCAGGGCGCCCGGGCGCGGCTCGAAGTAGCCGAGGTCGCGGACGACGGGCAGTGTGCCTCGGGTGCGCAGCGGGCCGCGTTCGGCGAGGCGGGCCAGCTCGTCGTAGGCGCGGCCGGCGGTGTGCCGGAGCATGGAGTGGACGGGGCGCCTGCCGCTGAGCACGTCGAGGAGCAGCTCCGCGAAGTGGTCCGTGGGGCTGAGCTGCGGGACGGTGCGGCGAGGAGCCTGGGCGGGGACGACGGGGGTCGCGCGGGCGCCCGCGGGTGACGGGCCCGGGGTGGCGGGCTGGAGCGCCGTGGCCGTCGTGCGCGGGGGCGCGGGCGGCGTGGCGACACTGCGGGCGGCGGCAGCGGTCCGGTCGGGTGCCGGGGAGCGGGTGCCGGTCCTGCTCCGGCCGCCGGGGGCGGCCGTCGCCGGGCGGGTGTCGGCGGGCCTCGTACGGGCGCGCGGCGAGCGGCCCGGCGAGCCCGGGGGCCGTCCGCCGGGCGCCGCGGTACGCGCGCCGCTGCCGCCCGGCCTGCGGGGCGGTGCTCCGGCGGGGACGCGGGGGCCGGCTGCCGGGGCGGTGGTGCCGGTGCCGGCGGCCGGGGGGACGGTGGCGTCGGGCGCGGGGGCGTAGGGGATTCGGCGGGTCCTGGTCATGACCTTGCGCAGGGGTGGCACGGTCGGCGAGTGCTGCATGGGGTTCCCCGTTCGGTGACTCGGTGATACCGGTCGGTAACTTCGTGGTCGGGGATCTTGTACGGGGTCAGGGGCGGTGACGGCAAGGAGGGGGAGGGGCGCGTCGGGGTGCCCGGGAGGTTCACCTATCCGAGCGGTCGGGGCCAGGGGAACGCCGGGTACGGAGGGGGCGCACCGGGTGAGTTCCGGGGACGGAAGTGGACGCCCCGGCCACGTCCGGCGGGCGCCCGAAAGGGGACACCGCACGTATCCTGAAGGCCCGGTCGATCCCTTGATCGCCGATCGCCGTACACCGATTCCCCGACCACGAAAGCGGCCCGCCATGCGCGTCTACGTCCCCCTGACCCTCTCCGGGCTCGCCGAGGCGCACAGGACGCGGGAGCTGGGGACCGGGCCGCTCCTCGCGTACGCCGTGACGCCGGCGTTGCGCGAGTGGTGCGGCTCGGACGACATCGAGGAGCTGGAGTACGCCGCCCTGAGCCGGGCCGCGCTGGGCTCGCTGCGGCTGCTGGCGGCGGACGCCGCGGCCGCGCGGCGCCGGGTCGTGGTCGCTGCCGACGTGTCCGACGGCGCGGTCTCGGCCGGTTCCGACCGGGGGAGCGACCCGGCGGCGCTGGGTGAGGTGCGGGTGGCCGGGCCCCTGCCGCTGGGCAGGTCCGCCTCGGTGCACGTCGACGCCGCCGACGCGGAGGCGGACGTGGCCGCCGCGGCCGAGGCGCTCGCGGCGGCGGACCGCGGGGACGACGACGCGCAGTTCGCCGTGGACGGGGCCGAGGACCACGAGCTGCTCTGGTACGCGACGCAGGAGATCGCGGGCCTGGTCGGCGCCGGCGACTGACCTGCCCCCCGTCCCGGGTTCCGGGGGCCGTACGTGGTTGTCGGTGGGGCCGGGTAACGTCTCCGCATGGGGATGCACACAGGGGCGCACATCGTCTGGGACTGGAACGGCACGCTGTTCCACGACAACGACGCGATCGTCGGGGCGACGAACGCGGCCTTCGCCGAGCTGGGGATGAAGCCGATCACGCTGGAGCAGTACCGGGCGCTGTACTGCGTGCCGGTGCCGAAGTTCTACGAGCGGCTGATGGGGCGGCTGCCCACGGACGCCGAGTGGCAGCTCATGGACGGGGCCTTCCACCGGCACTACACCGAGCACCGGGTGCGGTGCGGACTGACCGAGGGCGCGGCGGAGCTGCTGTCCGGGTGGCGGTCGGCGGGGCGGAGCCAGTCGATCCTCAGCATGTACGGGCACGAGGAGCTCGTTCCGCTGGTCAGAGGGCTCGGCATCGAGGGCCACTTCCTCCGTGTCGACGGGCGGACGGGGCCGTCCGGGGGGAGCAAGGCGGAGCACATGGTGCGGCATCTCCAGGCGCTGGGGTCCGTGGTGGAGCCGGCCCGCACGGTGGTGATCGGGGACGCCGCGGACGACGCGGTGGCCGCGCGGCACGTGGGGGCGCGGGCGGTGCTGTACACAGGGGGGTCGCACAGCCGGGCCAGCCTGGAGGGGGTGGGCGTGCCGGTGGTGGACACGCTGGGGGAGGCCGTGGTGGAGGCGGAGAGGATGGCCGCGGCGGCCTGAGCGGTGCCCGGTCGCGTGGACGGCGTCATCCAGGACCCGGTTCGCGTGTGAGGTGCGTCGCTCGGCCGGGTGCTTCCGGGGTGCCGCTGCGCGCGCCTTCGCCGCCCCGGGGGCACCTCCAGGCCGTTCGGGCACGGGGGCGGGCACGGTCGCCCGCGGCCAGGTGGGGGTTACGGGGGAGTAGCTGTGCAGTATGTCCAAGTTCTGGGCGCAGATTTGTACACATGCGGCTCGTGACGGATGTACCGGCGGGAGCGATAGCCTTGTGGCGTGATCAGCGCGATAGCTCGCGGGGGCACCGGCGCTCCCGCCCAGCGCCCGGTTCGCACGGACAACCTCCGTGACCGGGCGGCGGTCGCTGGTCTTCACGGGCGGGACGGGGCATCCAAGGACCCCGGCAGGACGCCGCGCACTCCCCGGACGATGACCGCGAGAGCGACATCACACCCGGTCGGCGCGTCGACTTCGGCTGATATGCACCCGCTCCTCTCACCTTGCGGCATAGCGTCGGGACGAGACGGACACCCCGTGTCCCGACACCAGGCCGGAAGGCGGGAGACCGTACTTCCTTCTACGTCACGCAACGGCGCGCGACAGGAGCCAGAGGACAATGCAGACCAAGCTGGACGAAGCCAAGGCCGAGCTGCTCGAGAGGGCCGCCCGGGTAGCTGAGAACAGCCCTGTCGGGGAGAACCTTCCGACCGGGACGACGGACGAGGGCGCTCCGGACGGCTCTGGGACCCCGGATCACGCGTCCGTGTTCGCGTTCCTTCGTCGGTACTACCGGCACACCGCCCCGGAGGACCTGGCCGACCGTGA
This sequence comes from Streptomyces sp. NPDC018947, assembly GCF_044390505.1. NCBI lineage: Bacteria > Bacillati > Actinomycetota > Actinomycetes > Kitasatosporales > Streptomycetaceae > Streptomyces > Streptomyces sp. NPDC018947. Next base: position 159,628 of record NZ_JBIRZD010000018.1, on the reverse strand, counting down.
CCCGGTCGACGTCTTCGGAGCCGCCGTCTCGCACTACCGACTGGCCGAGAACCGTCCGCAGGGCACCGCGAACGTGCGGGTCCACACCCCCACGGTGGAGGAGAACGGCTGGACGTGCAGCCACTCCGTCGTCGAGGTGGTCACGGACGACATGCCGTTCCTCGTCGACTCCGTGACCAACGAGCTGACCCGCCAGGGCCGCGGCATCCACGTCGTCGTCCACCCGCAGTTCGTGGTGCGCCGCGACGTCACCGGCAAGCTCGTCGAGGTCATGGCCGGCCCGCCCGGCGACGATCTCCCGCACGACGCGCACGTCGAGTCCTGGATCCACGTCGAGATCGACCGCGAGACCGACCGCGGCGACCTGAAGCAGATCACCGCCGATCTGCTGCGCATCCTGAACGACGTCCGCGAGACCGTCGAGGACTGGGGCAAGATGCGCGACGCCGCCGTCCGCATCGCCGAGGCCCTGCCCTCCGAGCCCGTCCCCGACGACCTGCCCCCGCGTGAGCTGGAAGAGGCCCGCGAGCTGCTGCACTGGCTGGCCGACGACCACTTCACCTTCCTCGGCTACCGCGAGTACGAGCTGCGCGGCGACGACTCCCTCGCCGCCGTCCCCGGCACCGGCCTCGGCATCCTGCGCTCCGACCCGCACCACGCGGCCGACGAGAGCCACCCCGTCAGCCCCTCCTTCGAGCGGCTGCCCGCCGACGCCCGCGCCAAGGCCCGCGAGCACCGCCTGCTGGTGCTGACCAAGGCCAACAGCCGGGCCACCGTGCACCGCCCGTCCTACCTGGACTACATCGGCGTCAAGAAGTTCGACGAGCAGGGCAACGTCGTCGGTGAGCGGCGCTTCCTCGGCCTGTTCTCGTCCGCCGCCTACACCGAGTCCGTCCGCCGCGTGCCGGTCATCCGGCGCAAGGTGGAGGAGGTGCTGGAGCGCGCCGGCTTCTCGCCCAACAGCCACGACGGCCGGGACCTGCTGCAGATCCTGGAGACGTACCCGCGCGACGAGCTGTTCCAGACCCCGCCCGACGAGCTGCGGGCCATCGTCACCTCCGTGCTCTACCTCCAGGAGCGGCGCCGGCTGCGGCTCTACCTGCGCCAGGACGAGTACGGCCGCTACTACTCGGCCCTCGTCTACCTCCCGCGCGACCGCTACACCACCGGCGTCCGGCTGCGGATCATCGACATCCTCAAGGAGGAGCTCGGCGGCACCAGCGTCGACTTCACGGCCTGGAACACCGAGTCGATCCTGTCCCGGCTGCACTTCGTGGTCCGCGTGCCGCAGGGCACCGAGCTGCCGCAGCTCTCCGACGCCGACAAGGAGCGCATCGAGGCGCGTCTCGTCGAGGCCGCCCGCTCCTGGGCCGACGGCTTCGCCGAGGCGCTGACCGCGGAGGTCGGCGAGGAGCGCTCCGCGGAGCTGATGCGCCGCTACGGAAGTGCCTTCCCCGAGGGCTACAAGGCCGACCACGGCCCGCGCTCCGCGGTCGCCGACCTCGGCCACCTGGAGCGGCTCGACGAGGAGCGCACCTTCGCGCTGAGCCTGTACGAGCCGGTCGGCGCGGCGCCCGAGGAACGCCGGTTCAAGATCTACCAGAAGGGCGGCTCGGTCTCGCTCTCGCAGGTTCTGCCGGTCCTCAGCCGCCTCGGCGTCGAGGTCACCGACGAGCGCCCGTACGAGCTGCGCTGCGCGGACCGCACGACGGCCTGGATCTACGACTTCGGTCTGCGCATGCCCAAGGCGGTCGCCGGCGAGCACCTCGCCGACGACGCCCGCGAGCGCTTCCAGGACGCCTTCGCGGCCACCTGGACCGGCAAGGCGGAGAACGACGGCTTCAACGCCCTCGTGCTCAGCGCCGGGCTGGACTGGCGGCAGGCCATGGTGCTGCGCGCGTACGCCAAGTACCTGCGGCAGGCCGGCTCCACTTTCAGCCAGGACTACATGGAGGACACCCTCCGCAACAACGTCCACACCACCCGCCTCCTCGTCTCCCTGTTCGAGGCGCGGATGTCCCCCGAGCGCCAGCACGCCGGGCGGGAGATCGTGGACGCCCTGCTGGAGGAGCTCGACGCGGCCCTCGACCAGGTGGCCTCGCTCGACGAGGACCGGATCCTGCGGTCCTTCCTCACCGTCATCAAGGCGACGCTGCGCACCAACTTCTTCCAGGAGGCGAGCGGCGGCAGGCCGCACGAGTACGTCTCCATGAAGTTCGACCCGCAGGCCATCCCCGACCTGCCCGCGCCGCGCCCGGCGTTCGAGATCTGGGTCTACTCGCCCCGCGTCGAGGGCGTGCACCTGCGCTTCGGCAAGGTCGCCCGCGGTGGTCTGCGCTGGTCGGACCGCCGGGAGGACTTCCGCACGGAGATCCTCGGCCTGGTCAAGGCGCAGATGGTGAAGAACACCGTCATCGTGCCGGTCGGCGCCAAGGGCGGCTTCGTCGCCAAGCAGCTCCCCGACCCGAACGTCGACCGCGACGCCTGGATGGCCGAGGGCATCGCCAGCTACCGGACCTTCATCTCCGCGCTGCTCGACATCACCGACAACATGGTCGCCGGCGAGGTCGTGCACCCGGAGGGCGTCGTCCGGCACGACGAGGACGACACGTACCTGGTCGTCGCCGCCGACAAGGGCACGGCCAAGTTCTCGGACATCGCCAACGAGGTCGCCGAGTCGTACAACTTCTGGCTGGGCGACGCCTTCGCCTCCGGCGGCTCGGCCGGCTACGACCACAAGGGCATGGGCATCACCGCCCGCGGCGCCTGGGAGTCCGTCAAGCGGCACTTCCGGGAGCTGGGCGTGGACACCCAGACCGAGGACTTCACCGTCGTCGGCATCGGTGACATGTCCGGTGACGTGTTCGGCAACGGCATGCTGCTCAGCGAGCACATCCGCCTGGTCGCCGCCTTCGACCACCGGCACATCTTCATCGACCCGACCCCGGACGCGGCCACCTCGTACGCCGAGCGCCGCCGCCTGTTCGAGCTGCCGCGCTCCTCGTGGGCCGACTACAACACCGAGCTGCTGTCGGCCGGCGGCGGCGTCTTCCCGCGCACGGCCAAGTCCATCCCGGTCAACGCGCACATCCGCGAGGCCCTCGGCATCGACCCCGGTGTCACCAAGACGACCCCGGCCGAGCTGATGAAGGCGATCCTCACGGCGCCGGTCGACCTGCTGTGGAACGGCGGCATCGGCACCTACGTCAAGGCGTCCACCGAGTCCAACGCCGACGTCGGCGACAAGGGCAACGACCCCATCCGCGTCGACGGCGGCGACCTGCGGGTCCAGGTCGTCGGCGAGGGCGGCAACCTGGGCCTGACCCAGCTCGGCCGGATCGAGTTCGCCCGCAACGGCGGCAAGATCAACACGGACGCCATCGACAACAGCGCGGGCGTGGACACCTCCGACCACGAGGTGAACATCAAGATCCTGCTGAACGGTCTCGTCAAGGACGGCGACATGACCGTGAAGCAGCGCAACAAGCTGCTCGCCGAGATGACCGACGAGGTCGGCGCCCTGGTCCTGCGCAACAACTACGCGCAGAACACGGCGATCGCCAACGCGCTGGCCCAGTCCAACGACATGCTCAACGCCCAGCAGCGCTTCATGCGCCACCTGGTGCGCGAAGGCAGCCTGGACCGGGCGCTGGAGTTCCTGCCCACCGACCGCCAGATCCGCGAACGCCTGAGCGCGGGCCAGGGCCTGTCCGGCCCGGAGACCGCCGTCCTGCTGGCGTACACGAAGATCACGGTCGCCGAGGAGCTGCTGCACACCTCGCTGCCCGACGACCCGTACCTGCGCGGTCTGCTGCACGCGTACTTCCCGACGGCGCTGCGCGAGCAGTTCCTCGACCAGATCGACAACCACCCGCTGCGCCGTGAGATCACGACGACGGTCCTGGTCAACGACACGGTCAACACGGGCGGTACGACGTATCTGCACCGGATGCGCGAGGAGACCGGCGCGTCGCTGGAAGAGGTCGTGCGGGCGCAGACCGCGGCCCGGGCGATCTTCCGCGCCTCCCCGGTCTGGGACGCGGTGGAGGCCCTGGACACCAAGGTCGAGGCCGCCGTCCAGACCCGGATCCGGCTGCACTCGCGCCGGCTCGTCGAGCGCGGCACCCGCTGGCTGCTCAACAACCGGCCGCAGCCGCTGCAGCTCGCCGAGACGGTGGACTTCTTCTCCGAGCGCGTCGAGCAGGTCTGGGCCCAGCTCCCGAAGCTGCTGCGCGGCGCGGACGCGGAGTGGTACCAGCACATCTACGACGAGCTGACCGCCGCGGGAGTGCCGGACGAGCCGGCCACGCGGGTGGCCGGGTTCTCCTCGGCCTTCCCGACGCTCGACATCGTGTCGGTGGCCGACCGCATGGGCAAGGAGCCGCTGGACGTCGCCGAGGTCTACTACGACCTCGCCGACCGGCTCGGCGTCACCCAGCTCATGGACCGCATCAGCGACCTGCCCCGCGCCGACCGCTGGCAGTCCATGGCCCGCGCGTCGATCCGCGAGGACCTGTACGCGGCGCACGCGGCGCTCACCGCAGACGTGCTCGCGGCGGGCAACGGGACCTCGACGCCGGAGCAGCGGTTCAAGGTGTGGGAGCAGAAGAACGCGGCCATCCTCGGCCGGGCCCGCGCCACGCTGGAGGAGATCAAGGGCTCGGACGCCTTCGACCTCGCCAACCTGTCCGTGGCGATGCGGACGATGCGGACGCTGCTGCGGACGCACTCGTGACGGCGTAGCCGTGCGAGGAACGGCGTAGTCGCGTACGTCGTGTGAGGCGCCCCGGGTCGTACGGACCCGGGGCGCCTTCATGTGCCCAGACGCCCACTCCATATGTCCGGCTTGCCGGGAAAGGGTGGATAAAGTGGCCGGGTGACTGGGTGCTCCGGGACGACACGTGCCGTACTGCCGCGGGCGGGGGCCGTCTCCGCGGTCGTGGCCGGGACGGTCGCCGCACTCGTCCTCCTGCTGCTGCTCCTGGTGGTCCTGCGGCTGCCGTGGACTGGGGACCTCGGGATGCACGCGGCCACCGTCGAACGCCTGCGGCACAGCCTCCTCCACCCCGGCAACCCGCTGGTCGACGCGGACACGCCGAGCCCGTACTACTCGCCGTGGACGGTGGTCCTCGGCTGTGTCGCGCGGGTGACAGGGCTGTCGGTCTTCGTGGTGCTGCGGCTCGGGGCGCTGGTGGGGCTCGGGCTGCTGGTGACGGGGGTGTGGCGGTACGTCAGGACGCTGAGCGCGCGTCCGGCCGCGCCCGCGCTCGCGCTGCTCGGCCTGGTGCTGCTGTGGGGCACGGCCCGGTTCGACTGGAGCGGCTTCCTCGGACTCGAGTCCCTGGCGCTGACCGTGTCGTACCCGAGCGTGTTCGCCCTCGGTCTCGCCTTCCACTTCTGGGCCTGGCTGGCGCGGGCGGTGCGGGGTGAGGGCGCCGGGTGGGGGATCTGGGCGGGGCTGGGGGTGCTGTGGGCGGTGATCCTGCTGTGCCACCAGTTCTCCGGGGTCGTCGCCTCGCTGGGGGCCCTCGCCACGGTGCTCGCCGCGCGGTGCGGGCGGGGCGTGTGGATGCGGCTGGGGGCCGGGGTCGCGGTGGGGGTGGTGGTGCTGTGGGCGTGGCCCTACTACGACTTCTTCGCGCTGTTCGGCGCCGGGGACGGACTGGAGTCGGTGCACCGGGCGCTGTACCGGGACCTGGCCGGGAGGTACTGGCTGGTGCTGCTCGGGGTGGCGGCGCTCGGGATGCGGTGGCGGCGCGACCGGCGGGACGTGCTCGTGCTGTTCTTCGCGCTGGGCGCGGTGGTGTTCGCGGCGGGCGGGCTGAGCGGGCACTGGTCGTGGGGGCGGGTGCTGCCGGCCGCGCTGATCCCCGCACAGGTGGCGGCCGCGCTGGAGGTGCTGGAGGCCGGGCGGCGGGGGGTGCGGGCGGGGTGGGCGTGCGCGCTGGGGGCGGCGCTGGTGGTGGGCGCGTGGGCGCAGGTGGGGGCCCTGGGATACGTGACCGGGCGGGGACCGCTGCCGGGGGTGGTCGCGGCGAAGTACCGGGAGCCGTGGGGCGGGTACCACTGGATCACGCGGTGGGTGCGGTACGGGGACGTGGTCATGGCGCGGGGGAGGGCGGCGCGGCAGATTCCGGCGTACGGGGCGTACACCGTGGCGCCCGGGTACCCCGACTTCTTCCTCGGGGACGAGGGGGAGCGGGTGGAGGCGGTGCGGGTGTACTTCGCGGAGGGGACGCGGGGGAGCGTGCGGCGGGGGATCGAGCGGGGGTTCGGGGTGCGGTGGGTGGTGGACCGGGGGGAGGCGCTTCGAGGGGAGGCGGGGTTGCGGGTGGTGGCTCGGGGGGGTGAGGGGGAGGTGCTGTATGCGGTGCGATGAGTGTGGGGTGCGGCGGGATCGGGCGCGTTGCTGTGGGGTCGGGGTGCGTGGGCCGGCGGCGGGCTGGGCGGGATGTGTTCTCGGGCGGGGGTGGTGAGCGGGTGAGGGTCAGTGGAGGATGGCGTGGGCCAGCTTCAGGGCGCGTTTCAGGCGGGGGGTGGCCAGGCGGTGGGCGGCGGGGGTGAGGACCGTGGCCGTGAGGCCGGTCGGGCGCCAGCGGAGCTGGAGGCGACCCGGGGCGTGGCCTTCCGGCTCGACGGTGACCTGGTGAGGGGTCGCGCCGGCGCGGTAGGGGACGCGGGCGGTGAGCGGCGGGAAGGACAGCGGGCCCAGGAGGATCCCGGTGTGGGCCTGGCCCTGGTGGCGCAGGCGCAGGACCGGGTGGCGTACGCCCTCGAAGCCGTGCAGGGGCAGCCGCGCCGTCGCCAGGTCGAGTCGGACCCGGCCCTCGAAGACGCCGGGGCGTACCGGCGAGAGGCGGAAGGGGACGGCGAGGCGGTGGCGGCCCGGGGAGACGAGCAGGGTGGCGCGCTGCGGGCCGACCGGAAGACGCAGCGCCGGATCGTAGGTGCGGACGGAGAGGTCGACCGCCGCGCCGGGACCCCGATCGACGGCGGTGATCTCGTGGCGCAGCAGGGCGCTGAAGAACGGGCGGGTGTCCATCTCCAGGTCCGTCAGGTCCAGTTCGCGCCGGGCCGTCTCGGAGTCGGGGACGCTCTCGCCCCAGTAGATGCGCCCGTCGGACGCATCCGGCGTGGTCGCCCGCGGCGCCACCCCGTGGCCGAGCCCGCGGGCGGCGTGGCACACCTCGGACAGGCGCCGGTCGCGGACCAGTTGGACCACGACCCGCTCGGCGCGCGGCAACCGGGCGCAGGCGTCGGGTGAGAGAGTGTCGAGGTACGGGACCATGATGTCCGCGAAGGACGACAGCCAGGACTCGTCCCGGTGGGGCAGGTCACCCGCGTACATCCTGAAGTCGTGCTTGAGGAACTTGAAGTCCTTGTCCTCGCGCAGCGCCTCGTGGCCGCTCTCGGCCAGGAAGGCGTCGATGAGCCGCTGGACGTGGACGCGGTCGCGGACGTTGTCCAGCCGGTGCCGCTGGTTGGAGATCGAGGCGGTGCGCGCGTCGGCGTACGGCTCGACGTACCAGGAGTAGACCGGCTCCGGGACGATGGTGAACGTCTTCGCCAGGCAGTAGGCCTGGGCGGAGAAGAGCTGGTCCTCGTAGTGGATGCCCTCGGGGAAGCGCAGCCCGTGGCGGTCGAGGAAGGCGCGGGCGTACATCTTGCTGGTCGCCAGGTGCTCGAAGAACAGGCGCGGGTCGGCCTCCACGCCGTCCAGGGTGCGGCGCTCGGCGACCAGGTGCGGCATCCAGGTGGAGCGGCGGCCGTTGTCGACGCGCACCCGGCGCACCGCGCCCATGGCGAAGTCGAGGTCGCGTTCGCGGTGGGCGGCGAGCAGCACCTCGACGGCCCGCTCGGGGAGTTCGTCGTCGCTGTCGACGAACATCAGGTACGGCGCCCGCGCGATCTCCAGGGCACGGTTGCGCGGGGCGCTGCAGCCGCCGCTGTTCTCGTCCAGCCGGAGGTACACGATCCGGGGGTCGCGCGCGGCCAGTTCCCGCGCCACCTCGGGCGTCGCGTCCGTCGAGTGGTCGTCGCTGATGATGATCTCGATGTCGCGGTGGGTCTGGCGGCGTACGGACTCGACGGCCCGCGGGAGGCGCGCGGCGTCGTTGTAGACGATGACCGTGACGCTGACGTCGGGTGTGCCGGTGCTCATGCGACCTCCTCCGGGCGCGGGGCCGGTGTCCGTTGCTCCAGGGGCAGGACCGGGGGCAGCGACCGTTCGTCCTCGCCGAGGAAGACCCGCCGTACGACGCGTTCGGCGGCGCGGCCGTCGTCGTACTCGCAGAACCGGCGCCGGAAGGCGGCCCGTGCCTTCGCCGCGCGCTCGTCGCGCCACGCGTCGGTGGTGAGGATCTCGGTGAGTTCCGCCTGGCTGCGGGCGACCGGGCCGGGTGCCTCGGCCATCAGGTCGAAGTAGACGCCGCGGGTGGTGCGGTACGTCTCCCAGTCGTCGGCGTGGATCACGATCGGCCGGTCGAGGTTGGCGTAGTCGAACATGATCGACGAGTAGTCCGTGACCAGCGCGTCGGCGGCCAGGCACAGGTCCTCGACCGGTTCGTAGGAGGAGACGTCGATGATGCGGCCGGTGCGGCGCAGGCCGGTCAGCGGGGAGGCGAAGTCCTCGTAGAAGTAGTGCGCGCGCACCAGCAGGATCGTTTCCTCGCCGAGCTGGTCGGCGAGCGAGGCGAGGTCCAGGCGCGGGGTCCAGCCGGCCTCGTAGTCGCGGTGCGTGGGCGCGTACAGGACGGCCCTGCGGCCCGGGGCGATGCCGAGCCGCTCCCGCACGGCGCGCACCTCGTCGGCGCCCGCGGTGTAGTAGACGTCGTTGCGCGGATAGCCGTGGTCGAGGGAGACGTGGCGCGAGGGGTACGCCCGCTGCCACATGCGTGTGGAGTGGCTGTTCGCGGAGACGCTGTAGTCCCACTTGTCGACGCGCGCGAGCAGTGCGGGGAAGTCCAGGCCCCGGGCGGCGGCGGGGTACGGCATCTGGTCCAGGCCCATGTGCTTGAGCGGGGTGCCGTGGTGGGTCTGGAGGTGGACGGTGCCGGGGCGTTTGACGACCGCGTCCGGGAAGTTGACGTTGTTGACGAGGTACTTCGCCCGCGCCAGCACCTCCCAGTAGCGGCGGGTGCCGGGGACGACGTGGTCGGTGCCGGGCGTCAGCAGGGCCGCGCCCGCGGCGGTGACCACCCACACCGGGTGGACGCTCGGGGCCAGTTCGGCGAGCTTGGCGGCGACGGCGGCCGGGTTGCAGGCGACACCCCGGTTCCAGTACGCCGAGAAGACGGCCAGGTGCGGATCGACCGGGCCGGTCAGGGCCGCGCGGTACTGGAGGGAGCGCACCCTCGTGCCGGCCCGGCGCCTGCCGTCGCGCACCGCCGACCGCACGGTGCGGCGCGCCCGGTTGGCGCCCTGGAGGGCCCGGTACCGGCGGTGGGCGTCGTCCTCCAGCAGCGACCGGCGTACGCCGTCCAGGCCCGCCGGGAGCCGGTACCCCTCGGGGCGGTGCTGCCGGACGGCCAGGGAGGCCCGGCGGAAGAACTCCCGCGCCACGTCCCGCGGCATCGCGTCCCGGGCGAAGGTGCGCAGGCAGTCGCGGACCATCAGGTCGTACAGGGCGGCGTGGACGGCCGGGCGCCCGGCCGCGAGGTCGAGCAGGCCGAGATGGCGGTCGATGCGTGCGTACCGCTCCTCGGGCGGCACGGGCGGAAGGCTCTCCGGGCGCAGCCGCCGGTCCTCGAACGCGGGGTGGGGCAGGCAGGCGACGTGGTCGGCGAGCAGCAGGGCGGCGTTCGCGGCGAACGGTTCGGCGTCGGTGGTGAGCAGACGCTCGTGCGCCCGCCAGAATCCGGCGCGCACGGCGCGGTTGCCGAGCAGCGGGGTGACTCGCAGCAGCGGGGCGCACGCGTCGAGGGCGACCGGGGCGCTGCCCGCGCGGGCGAGGCGGGGGCCGTCCGGGGAGGGCAGGCCGGAGGCCCGCCAGGTGCTGCGGACGTGGTCCAGCAGCAGGACGTCCACCGTGCCGGGGAGGGCCGCGGCGTGCTCGGCGACCGTACGCGGGGCACCGGCCGGCAGCCCGTCCTTGGCGTGGACGAAGTGCAGCCAGCGGCCCGTCGCCCGGGCCGCCCCCGCCGCACGGGCCGCCGCGTCGCCCGCGCCCTCGGGCAGGGGCACCACGGTGAACGCGGGGGCGTGCCGCTCGGCGGTCTCCCGCGCCCAGTCGCCGACGGCGGCGACGATCACCTCGACGCCGGTGAGGGGGTGGGAGTCCAGGGAGTCGAGCAGCGCGGGGAGGTGGTCCTGGACGTTGGGGCCGTGCACGATGACGCTGAGTTCGGGGATCTCGGGCATCGCGGGACTCCTTCGCCTACGTCACTCCCGGCGCTCCTGTCTCGACATAGTGGCACCAAAGCGGCAAAGGGGTTAACCCGAGCGGGCTGTGCGAGGGAGGGGACGTTCGGGAAGGGCGCCGCCCCGCACGCGTGAGAGGCCGTCCCCGCCCGGCGGCCTCGCGGCGTCACGCCTACCTCCGCGCCCCGGCGAACTTCTCGTACTCCCGCAGCACCTCGTCCGTGGGCCCGTCCAGACGCAGCTCGCCCCGCTCCAGCCACAGCACCCGGTCGCAGGTGTCGCGGATGGACTTGTTGCTGTGGCTGACCAGGAACACCGTGCCCGCGCGCCGGCGCAGTTCCCGGATGCGTTCCTCGGACCGCTTCTGGAACGTCTGGTCACCGGTGGCCAGCGCCTCGTCGACGAGGAGGACGTCGTGGTCCTTGGCGGCGGCGATGGAGAAGCGCAGCCGTGCCGCCATGCCGGAGGAGTACGTGCGCATCGGCAGGGTGATGAAGTCGCCCTTGTCGTTGATGCCGGAGAAGTCGACGATCTCCTGGTACCGCTCCTTGATCTGCGCACGGGACATGCCCATCGCCAGCCCGCCGAGGTGGACGTTGCGCTCGCCTGTCAGGTCGTTCATCAGCGCGGCGTTGACGCCGAGCAGGGAGGGCTGGCCGTCGGTGAAGATCCTGCCGTTCTCCACCGGGAGGAGGCCCGCGATCGCCTTGAGCAGGGTCGACTTGCCGGAGCCGTTGGTGCCGATCAGCCCGATGGCCTCGCCGCGGTACGCCGCGAAGGAGACGTTGCGCACCGCGTGCACCCGGCGCACGCCCGCCGCCTTCTCGGCCTTGCCGCGCCGCAGGATGCGGTTGAGGGCGGCGGTCGCGGAACCGCGTCCGGAGCCGGCGCCGTTCACCCGGTAGACGATGTCGACGCCGTCCACGACGACGGTGGGGACGCGCTCGTCCGCCCGCGCGGGGGCGGCGGCGTTCGCGGTGTTGCCCGTGTTGTCAGCCACGACCGTAGGTCTCCTCGGCCTTCCAGAAGTAGATGAAGCCGCCGATCCCGGCGAGCAGGGCCCAGCCGACGGCCATGGCCCACACGTGGTCGGGCAGCATGGCGCCGCCGAAGCTGTCGATCAGGGCGAAGCGCATCAGGTCGATGTAGACGGCGGCCGGATTGACCTGGAGCAGCGGGCCGACCCAGGACGGCATGCCGCTGCCGGGGCCGGTCATCTGGTGGATGCTGAACATCACGCCCGAGCCGTACATCCAGGTGCGCAGCAGGAACGGCATGAGCTGCGCCATGTCGGGGATCTTGGAGCCCACCCGGGCCATGATCATCGCCACGCCCGCGTTGAACACGAACTGCAACGCCAGGGCCGGGACGGCCAGGACCCAGGACGCGGTCGGCGGCACGCCGAAGGCCAGCAGGATGACGACCAGGGCGGCCATCGAGAACAGGAGCTGCTGGAGCTGCTGGAGGCAGAACGACACCGGCAGCGCCGCCCGCGGGAAGTGCAGGGCCCGTACGAGGCCCAGGTTGCCGGAGATCGCCCGGGTGCCCGCCATGATCGAGCTCTGCGTGAACGTCCACACGAAGACGCCGGTGACCAGGAACGGGACGTAGTCCTCCACGCCCCGCTTGGTGTTCATGAGCACGCCGAAGATGAAGTAGTACACCGCGGCGTTGAGCAGGGGCGTCATCACCTGCCAGAGCTGGCCCAGCTTCGCCTGGCTGTACTGCGCGGTGAGCTTGGCGGTGGCGAAGGCGCCGATGAAGTGCCGGCGCGCCCAGAGCCGGCGTACGTAGTCGGGCAGGGAGGGGCGGGCACCGCTGACCGAGAGGCCGTGGCGGGCGGCGAGGGCCGCGAGGTCGTGCTCGGCGGGGCCGGCGTCCGGGGTGAGGGCCGGTGTCGGGGGCGGTGTGTGGAGGACCTGGCTCACATCCGCTGCTTTCGCTCGGGGGAGGGGGGTGCCCGGCGTTCACCTGCGTGAGGGCGCACGTTCATTTACGTCGGGACGGGACCGTATCGTCGTGACGCGAGCGTAGGCCGTGGTGACGTCGGAACGCAACCGTTTCGTCGTGACGCCCCTATGCTTGGCTCGCATGACGACCGACGCCGCCGCCGACGAACCCCAGCCGCGCCCGCGCCGCCGCGCTCCCGCGGGGGCGGCCGTGCTCCGTGAGGACGTGACGGAGGCCATCCGGACGGCCGTCTTCGAGGAACTCGCGGCGGTCGGCTACGCGCGGATGTCCATCGAGGGGATCGCGCGGCGGGCGGGCGTCGGCAAGACGGCGGTGTACCGGCGGTGGCGCTCCAAGCTGCACCTGGTGCTGGACATCGTGTCCGCGCTCGCCGTGCAGGGACTGCCCGCGCCGGACACGGGGTCCCTGGAGGGGGACCTCCGGCTGCTGTACGAGGTGACGTCGCGGGCGCTGCGGCACCCCGTGGCCTCGCAGATCCTTCCCGACCTCCAGGCGGAGGCGGCGCGGAACCCCGAGATCGCCGAGGCATTGCAGAAGGCGTTGCGGGAGGGGCAGGACGGGGTGGCCAGCAGGATCCTGGCGGCGGCGGCGGAGCGCGGGGAGGTCCGGGCCGGGTTCGACGCGGAGCTGGCGCTGGATCTGGTGTCCGGGCCGTTGTACTGGCGGTCGGTGGTGATTCGCAGTCCGAAGCTGCCGAAGGGGTATCTGGGGGCGTTGGCCCGGGCCACTGCGGCGGGGCTCAGGGCGCTGTAGCCGGGGTGCGGGGGCGGGTGCTGCCCGCCCGATGTTGCCCCGGTGCCCGGCCTCCGTACGGGCGGGGCACCGGGGGAGGCGCGACTGCCCGCAGCCGCGCGGCCGCGGGCAGTGGGTCGGTTAGCGGGCTGCTTCCGGGTGGTGGTGGAGCCAGCCCGACCAGGCTGAGGTGATCATGTCCTGGACGTCGTACCTGGCCTTCCAGCCCAGTTCCGTGGCGGCCCGGTCGGCCGAGGCGACGACGCGGGCCGGGTCGCCGGGGCGGCGCGGGGTGACCGTCGGGGGCCGGTCGTAGCCGGTGAGGGCGTTGATGCGGTCGATCATCTCCCGGACGGAGACGCCCTCGCCCCTGCCGATGTTGAGGGTGAGGTCGCGCCCGGGCGACGCCGTCAGGGCGCGGGCCGCGGCCACGTGGGCCTCGGCCAGGTCCACCACGTGGATGTAGTCCCGCACGCAGGTGCCGTCCGGCGTCGCGTAGTCGTCGCCGAAGACGCGCGGCGCGGCGTCCTGGGTCAGCTTCTCGAAGACCATCGGGACGAGGTTGTACACGCCGGTGTCGGCCAGCTCGGGGGTCGCCGCGCCCGCCACGTTGAAGTAGCGCAGCGACGCCGTGGACAGTCCCGTGGCCCGCCCGGTCGCCCTGACCAGCCACTCGCCGGCCAGCTTGGTCTCCCCGTACGGCGACATGGGCGCGCACGGCGTGTCCTCGGTCACCAGGTCGACGTCGGGCATCCCGTACACCGCCGCGGAGGACGAGAAGACGAACGACGGGACGCCGGCCGCCGTGACCGCCTCCAGCAGGACGCGCAGCCCCTCGACGTTGTGCTGGTAGTAGTGCAGCGGCTCGTCCACCGACTCGCCGACCTGCTTCTTCGCCGCGAGGTGGACCACGCCGGTGATGCCGTGGTCGCCGAGGGCGCGTGCGACCCGCTCGCCGTCCAGGACCGAGCCCACCACCAGGGGCACCCCGTCGGGTACGCGTCCGGCGATCCCGGAGGACAGGTCGTCGTAGACCACGGTCCTCTCACCCGCCTCGGTCATCGCCCGTACGACGTGCGATCCGATGTATCCGGCGCCGCCGGTGATCAGCCAGGTCATTGCGGCCGTCCCCTCGTCTGTGGACCTCGATGGACCTCGGTGGGCCCTGGACGTCATCCTCCGTCATCGGGCCGCCGGACGGGTACCTCGGCCCGTCAGGGCGTCGGCGGGGCGGACCCCGGGGCGTACGCGTCCAGGGCGGCCGTGAGGCGGTCGAGGCGGGAGCGCAGGTCCTGGATCTCCGCGAGGTCCAGGCCGGTCGCCGCGGCGATCCGGCGCGGCACCTCGACGGCCCGCCCGCGCAGCGCGATGCCCTCCCGCGTCGGCCGCACCCGCACCGACCGCTCGTCGTGCGTGCTGCGTTCCCGGGCGACCAGGCCGGCCGCCTCCAGCCGCTTGAGCAGCGGCGACAGCGTGCCGGAGTCGAGCCGCAGATGCTCGCCGAGTCGCTTGACCGGCAGCTCCCCGTGCTCCCACAGCACCAGCATCACCAGGTACTGCGGGTAGGTGAGCCCCAGCTCCTTGAGCAGCACCCGGTACACGCCGCCGAAGGCGCGGGAGGCGGCGTTCAGGGAGAAGCAGATCTGCTGGTCGAGGCGGAGCCAGTCCGTCGCGGGCGGGGGCGGGGGCGCAGGCGTGCTCATGGGACCAGGGTAGCCGTGCGGGGCAGTGAGTTGTGCACAACTTAATTGCGTGCTCTACTTCTGTCGTCGGAACACCTCACCTCCACAGGGACGGGATCTTCATGGACGCGCTCTACACCGCCGCCGCCACCGCCACCCACGGCCGCGACGGGCGTGCCGTCAGCTCGGACGGCACGCTGGACCTGGCCCTCGGCATCCCCGTCGAGATGGGCGGCGACGGCCGGGGCACCAACCCCGAGCAGCTCTTCGCCGCCGGCTACGCGGCCTGCTTCGGGAGCGCGCTCGGCCTCGTCGGACGGCAGGCCAAGGTGGACGTCGCCGACGCCGCGGTGACCGCCGAGGTCGGCATCGGCAAGCAGGGCGAGGGCTTCGCGCTCGCCGTCACCCTCCGCGTCGAGCTGCCCGAGGGCGTGGACGAGGAGACCGGCCGCAAGCTGGTCGAGCAGGCCCACCAGGTCTGCCCCTACTCCAACGCCACCCGCGGCAACATCCCGGTCGAGCTGGTCGTCGAGTAGTCGGGCGGCCGCGGGCGCGGGTCACCCCGCGACCCGCGCCAGCACCTCCCCGGTGCGCTCGCTCCACGCCACCACCACCGCCTCCTCGGGCACCGGGTGCCAGCGCGTCAGCAGCAGCCAGCGGACGTGGTAGCGGCGCACGACGGCGGCGCGGACCGCGCTGGTCGAGCCGGGGGCGAGATACGCCTTCACGTCGGCCACGCGCCGTCCGCGCTCCCGCTCGTCCAGTGCCGGGTCGGGCCAGGCCGGCGCCACGAGGTTCGGTCCGTACCCGGCGATGGCGTGACCGGCCCAGTAGCCGTCGGTGATCACGACCTCGCCGGGGCCGATGTGCCGGGCCGCCCACGCGTACGTCGGCCAGTCGGGCGGCCGCTCGAAGCCGACCGGGTCCAGCGAGCGCGGAACCACCGCCCCCGCCTGCACCGTGAGGAACCCGAGCGCGGCCCCCGCGGTCGCCGCCGAGCCCAGCACCCGCCGCCACCGCCCCCACGGCCGGGGCGCCGCCAGCTCCACCGCCAGGGCGAACTGGAGCGGCACCAGCGTGAGCCCGAGGATCCTGCCGTAGGTGTAGTGGCCGCTGAACCAGCCGTACGCCACCACCGCGCAGTCCAGCGCGAACATCAGCACCAGCGGGTCCCGCGCCGAGCGGCGTGCGCGCAGCCACAGCGCCGGCAGCCCGAGCAGCGCCAGCCAGAACTGTCCCGGCAGGTCCAGGTACAGGATCCGGTGCATCCCGTCCACGCTCCTGTCGCCGGCCAGCGCGAACACGTCGAAGTACGGCCAGCAGGCCGCCGACGCCAGGGCCACCGCGCCCGTCAGCGCCCACCGGCCCGCGACCGCCCCGCGCCACCCGCGCTGCCACCCGGCCACCAGCGCCACCGCGCCCAGCACCGCCGCCACCGACGTGATCGGGTGGACCAGCAGGATCAGCCCGTACAGGGCACCGAGGGCGGCGTACCCGCCGAAGCCGCGCAGTCCGCTCGGGCCCACGTACCGCACCCGCAGCGCGTCCCGGGCCCGCGCGCCCGTCAGGGCCCAGGCCCAGAAGGTGAGCCCGATGGCGAAGGCCGACGGGTAGCCGAGGTTGCCGGTCATGGACAGCAGGCCGAGGTAGCCGCTCCACCACGCCCGCTCGGTGCCCCACAGCAGCGTCATCGCGCCCAGCGCCAGCACGGGTGCCCAGGGCCGCGGCGTCAGCACCCGCACGA
Source organism: Streptomyces sp. NPDC018947 (assembly GCF_044390505.1). Classification (NCBI taxonomy): domain Bacteria; kingdom Bacillati; phylum Actinomycetota; class Actinomycetes; order Kitasatosporales; family Streptomycetaceae; genus Streptomyces; species Streptomyces sp. NPDC018947. Next base: position 143,140 of record NZ_JBIRZD010000018.1, on the reverse strand, counting down.
AGCGGTTCAGGCCGGTCAGCAGCACCAGCAGGTTCACCGGCCCGGCGAGCCGCACCACCTCCCAGCCGCCCAGCCCCGCGAGCCGGGCGAACAGGCCCTGCGCCAGCGCGTACGGCGAGTAGTACGCGCTGCCGTCGCCCGGCAGGTCCGCCATCGGGTGCCGCGGACGCAGGAGGTCGGCCTTCAGGCGCTCCACCACCGCCGCGTGCTGACCGGCGTCGCAGCACAACGGCACCCGCCAGTACGCCAGCGACATCACCAGGAAGAACAGGAAGCCGGCGAGCTGGAACGGGGTGGGGCGCCAGGAGCGCCCGCCGCGCAGCGCCGTCGCGCCGCGCACGCTCCGCCGGACGAGGACGCCGGCGCTCACGGGACGATCGGGAAGTGGGACATTCGGGGCATTTGTCGTATGTTCCCGCCGACGTCAACGGCTTGACGTCGCTTCACCCCATCGGGTGAGCGCCGGGGTGTCCGTCCGGCGCGCGGGACTCAGCTCACCGCGCGAGCCCGGTCGGTGTGCCCCTGCGCGGGCAGCGCCACCCGGCCCCGCACCACCGGCTCCAGCAGCAGCGGAATGCCCACCACCGGCAGCAGCCAGGCCAGTACGATCAGCCGCTCGCCCCAGATGTTGATGTCCGGATGCCCGGCCTGGGTGAGGATCCCGGTGAACGCCGCCGCGACCAGGAAGGCACCCGTCGCGCCCCCGCGCCGCAGCGCGCCCCACGCCCCGGCGCCCAGCGCCGCGACGAACAGCGGCTGCCACGCCTGCCGGCGCAGCCACTCCACCCAGAAGTTGCCCTGCAACTGCAGGAACTCCGGCCACGGACGCTCCCGGTCGGGCCGCGCGAAGTGGTCGGTGAGCAGGTCCTGGAGGCTGTCGGACTCGGTCGGGTAGTGCAGCAGCCGCGCCAGCACCAGCGTGACGAGCACCCCGGCCGCACCCACCGCCGCCAGCGCCAGCACGTCCCGCCCCGGGGGCCGGCCCCGCCGGCGCCGCCGCAGCGCGATCGCCGCGCCCGCCGCCGCCAGGCACACCCCGAGGAACAGCGCCTGGGAGTGCTTGACGGTGAACAGCGCCAGCAGCGACCCGGCGACCAGGGCGAGCCCGGCCCGCCCGCGCCCCGCCCGCAGCACCAGCGCACAGCCCCACACCGCCGCCAGGGTCAGCGCCATCAGCAGCCCCTCGGTCATCGGGCGCATGGCCGTCGTCCCGCTCGGCAGCACGTAGTACAGCGCCTGACCGGTCAGCGCGAGCGGCACCGGCACGGACAGCGTGCGCAGGATCAGGAAGACGAGGACGCCGCCCGCGCAGGCGATGACCACGCTCGCCGCCCACAGCCCCCACGTCACCCCGAACGCGGCGATGAACGGCACCAGGACCACCGGATAGCCGGGCCGCGCCTCGAAGATCCGCATGAAGCGCTCCGGCATGTACGGCACGGTGTGCCCGCCGGTCTGCCCGGCCGCCAGCCGCGACTCCACCCGCTGCCACTCCCGCTCCCGGCACCCCTGCGCCACCCGTCGGGCCGGATCGGGCCGGTGGAAGCGGACCACGTGCACGCTCTGGTTCCGTCGGGCCACCGACGCCTGGCCCGCGCACACGTACTCGATGGTGGCCGCCGCCGTCCCGCGCTTGCTCTCGCCGCTCAGACTCAGCGCGTACGCCAGGTAGTTCTTGGTGTCGGGGGTGTCCCGGCCGGAGACGTTCGCCAGTTGGAGCACGGCGAACACCGCGGCCAGGAGCAGCACCCAGGTGCGCGGCCTCATGAGAACGACAGCAGGTCGCGGTCGGCCGCGGGGACGGCCCGGGCCGCCGGGACGGTGACCGCCGACGCCGGCATCGCCTCGCCCAGCATCAGCGTGCGGACCACCCGCTCGGCGGCCCGCCCGTCGTCGTACTCGCCGAACCGTGCCCGGAAGACCGACCGCAGCCGCGCCGACTCCTCGTCGCACCACGCCCCCGAGGTCAGCAGCCACGCCAGCTCCCGGTAGGAGCGCGACACATGGCCCGGCGCGTTCGCCGTGATGTCGAAGTAGGCGCCGCGGCTCGCCGTGTAGGCACCCCAGTCGTCGGCGTGGATCACGATCGGCCGGTCCAGGAGCGCGTAGTCGAACATCAGGGCGGAGTAGTCGGTGATCAGCAGGTCGGCGGCGAGCAGCAGGTCCTCGACGTGCGGTTCGTCCGTGGCGTCGACGACCACGCCCCGCCGGTGCAGCTCGGCGAGGCCCATGCCGCGTGCGTGACCCGTGGCGAGCGAGGGGTGCAGCCGGACCACCAGGGTGTGGCCCTCGCCGAGGTCGGCGGCGAGGCGGGCCGGGTCGATCCGCTCCACGTGCCCGCCCCGCCGGTAGTCGCGGCGTGTCGGCGCGTACAGCACCATCGTGTGGTCCTCGGGGACACCGAGCCGCTCGCGGACCCGGCGGCCGTGCTCGGGACCGGCGGTGACCAGCACGTCGTTGCGCGGACTGCCGGTCCGCGCGGACGTGAAGTGACACGGGTACGCCCGCTCCCACACCAGCTCCGAGTGCCGGTTGGCGACCAGGCTGTAGTCCCAGCGGTCGGCGCGGCGCAGCATCTGCGGCACGTCCAGCCCGTGCCGGGCGCCGGGCTTGCCCAGCAGGTCGACGCCCATGAACTTGAGCGGGGTGCCCTGGTGGGTGTGGATGTGCACGCTGCCGGGACGCTTGGCCACCGTGCCCGGCCAGTTGACGTTGTTGACGAAGAACGCGGCCCGCTCGGTCACCCGGCGGTAGGCCGCGCTGCCGAGGATCACGTGCTCCGTGTCCGGCGGCAGCAGCGCGGCGTCCTCCTCGTCGCGCACCACCCACACCCCGCGCAGATGCGGCGCGATCTCGCGGGCCTTGCGGTAGACCGCCGCGGGATCGCCGAGCACGCCCCGGTGGGAGAACGCCGAGTACACGGCGAGGTCCGTGTCCAGGGGGCGGCGGAGGTTCACCGCGGTGCGGACGCGGCCCAGGCGCCCGGCCGCCGCGCCGCCCGCCTGCCGGGTCCGCCGCACCAGCGCGCGCCCCGCCCGCTCCGACTGCCGCCGCAGCCGGTACGCCGTATGGCCCCGCTCCAGTACCCGCAGCTCAGGCGGGACCGGCGCGCCCGGCGGCCGGTGCGCGCGGAACATCTCGGCGGTGCGGCGGAAGAACTCGGCCTTGTCGGCCGGGGGCAGCCGGTCCGGCTTGGACAGGATGTCCAGGCAGTGCTCGCCCATCTTGGCGTGCAGGAAGGGCCGCCAGTGGGCCAGGTGCGGCCGGGCGTCGACGAACGCGAAGACCCGGGCGTACTGCTCGTGGATGTCGAAGTGCTTGCGGCTGGTGGTCGACAGGATGTTGCCGCTGCGCCGCTGCCGGTAGTTCAGGCAGATCCGGTCCAGCGTGGCGATCCGCTCCGCGCTGAACATCACCGGGAACGTCCAGGGCGTGTCCTCGTAGTAGCCCGGCGGGAAGGCGAAGCCCTCGCGCTCGGTGAAGCCGCGCCGGTAGACCTTGTTCCACACCACCATCAGCAGGTCGAGGATCTCCGGGCGTTCGGCCGCCGTGAACGTGCCCTCGCCCGCCTCCGCGAGGACGTGGGCGAGGGCGTTGCGCCGGGTGCCGCCCCACCAGTAGGTCCGGGCGTAGTCGAAGACCAGGACGTCCGGGTCCCCGGTCTCGTCGAGCCGGTCGGCCATCGCGCGCAGGGCGCCCGGGGTGAGGGTGTCGTCGCTGTCGAGGAAGAACAGGTAGTCGCCGGTGGCGTGCGGCATCCCGGCGTTGCGGGCCCGGCCGAGGCCCACGTTCTCCTCCAGGTGCAGCACGCGCATCCGCTCGTCGCGGGCCGCGTACTCGTCGAGGATCGCGCCGCAGCCGTCCGGCGAGCAGTCGTTCACCGCGACGACCTCGATGTCCCGGTAGGACTGGTCCAGCACCGAGTCGAGGCACTCGCGCAGGAAGCCCTGCACCTTGAAGCAGGGGATGATGACGCTGAAGCGGGGCACTGCGGGGTCAGCTCCTTACGAGGGTGGCGGCGGCGGGGGCCGGACGGCGCCGCGCGAGCGGGGTCACGGGCGCGATCGATTCCGGCGGTTCGCCGAGCAGCACCCGGCGCACCACGCGCTCGGCGGCCCGGCCGTCGTCGAACTCGCAGAACCGCTCCCGGAACGCGGCCCGCAGCGACGCCGACTCCGCGTCGGCGTACGAGCCGTCGGCGAAGACGCGGGCCAGCTCCTCGGGCGTGCGGGCCACCGGGCCGGGCGGCGCCGCCATCAGGTCGAAGCAGACGCCCCGGGTCTCCCGGTAGACGTCCCAGTCGTCGGCGTACACGACGATCGGCCGGTCGAGGTTGGCGTAGTCGAACATGATCGACGAGTAGTCGGTGACCAGCACGTCGGCGGCCAGGCAGACGTCCTCCGAGGAGCGGTGCCCGGTGACGTCGATGATCCGGCCGGACGCCCCGCGCCGCGTGCCCCGGTCGTAGAAGTAGTGGGCGCGCAGCAGCACCACCACGTCCTCGCCCACCGCCTCGCAGAACGCCTCCAGGTCCAGGCCGCCGGCGCCGAACCCGCTCTCGTGGTCGCGGTGCGTGGGCGCGTACAGGACGGCCGTCTTTCCCTCGGGGACTCCCAGTTCGTGCCGGACGCGGGCGACGTCGGCGGCGGTCGCCGTGTAGTAGACGTCGTTGCGCGGATAGCCGTACTCCAGGTGCTCGTAGGAGCCGGGGAAGGCGCGCTCCCACATCTGGGTGGAGTGGCGGTTCGAGGACAGGTTGTAGTCCCAGCGGTCCACGCGGCCCAGCAGCTTGGCGAAGCTGCCGGTGGCCGCCGCCACCACCGGGTACGTCGACTGGTCCACGCCCATGGTCTTCAGCGGGGTGCCGTGCTGCGTCTGGAGGTGCACGCTGCCGGGGCGCTTGACGACGCCCTCCGCGAAGTTGGCGTTGTTCACGAGGTACTTGGCGCGGGCCAGGACCTCCCAGTAACGCCGGCTGCCGATGACGGCGTGCTCGACGTCCTTCGGCACCATGTGCGCCTGATCGGGCTCGACCAGGAACACCCCGCGCAGACGCGGCGCGAGTTCGCGGGCCTTGGCGTGGATCGCGGCCGGGTTGCAGGCGTAACCGCGGCCCCAGTAGGCGCAGTACACGACGAGGTCCGGGTCCAGCGGGCGGCGCAGCGCGCGCCGGTAGCGCAGGCGGGTGGCGAGGCCGTGCGGGCGGGGCAGCCGGCCGAGGGTCCCGGACGCCGCGCGGCTGACGGCGCGCAGGGCCCGGAACGCCGCGTACGAGCCGGACGCCAGCAGCCGGTGCTGCACGCCGAGCCGGCCGCCCGGTGTCCGGAAGCCGGCGGGGCGGTGGCGCCGGTACAGGCGGCTCGCCCGGCGGAAGAAGGCACGCCGCTCGCGCGTCAGCCGCCGAGGATGCGCGGCCGTCTTCAGGACCAGGGCGAAGAGCTGCTCGAACAGCGGGCCGCGCCGCTCGGCCGGCAGCCCCCGCTCGGCGGCGTACGCGAGGGCGAGCTCGGTCTGGTCCAGCAGTTCGGCGTGGTGCTCGCCGGGCCGGTTCAGCCTGCTGCCCTGACGGCGCACCAGGTGCCGTACGACGACGGAGCGCAGCACCGTCATGCGATCGGCGTCCGCCGCGACCCGGGCGCCGAAGCCGATGTCCGTGTAGTGCCCGGCGGGGAACTCCAGCCGCCGGTCGGCGAGGAAGGCGCGGCGGTAGACCGCGCTCCAGGCGGGCAGCCGCACACCGGTCAGATGCGGGGCGCGGTCGGGGGAGAAGGCCCCGTTCGGCGCCTTCGCCAGCAGCGGGGCCGCCGGGTTGGCCGGCTCGCCCTCCCACCAGGGGACGCGCTCGTGCTCGAAGTACAGCACGTCGGCGCCGCCCGTCTCCGCCAGCCGCGCGTCCAGCGCCGCCAGCGCGCCCGGGACCAGTACGTCGTCCCCGTCGAGGAACAGCAGGTAGGCGCCGGTGGCGGCCCGCGCCCCGGTGTTGCGGGCCCCGGCCGGGCCGGCCGAGGGCGGCGAGTGGACGGGCGTCACCCGGGAGTCCCGTTCGGCGCGGGCGGCGGCGATGTCCGCGGCGGTGCAGTCCGGGGTGTCGCAGACCGGGATCAGCTCGAAGTCGCCGAAGGACTGGGCGAGGACCGAGTCCAGCGCCTGGGACAGCCGCCCTGCGACCCCATGGGACGGGACGATGATGCTGAAGCGGGGCATACTGCTCTTTCTGTTGTTGTCCTGGTCCAACGGGAGTCCTGCGCGGACCGGACCGCCCGGCGGCCCGGTCGTCCGGCCGGCCGCCAGGTCGGCGGCCGGGTCGGGGTGGGCCGCGACGAACTGCGGTGCATGCGCACTCCCCGTGGGACAAACGGTGGTCAGAGGCTCTCGGTGACGGTCCGGGGACCGGTCGGTCGCGGCACCGCGGCCAGCGGGGCGCGGGCGACGGCCGGGGACGGGCGTCCCTCCGCTCCGGCGGGGCCGGGCGACAGCGCGGGGGAGGGCGGCGCGGGACGCCGTGCGTCGAGCGGCACCACCGGCGGGAGGTCCGTCTCCGCGAGCACGACCCGGCGTACGACCCGCTCGGCGGCGCGGCCGTCGTCGTGCGGGCGGAACCGCTCGCGGAACGCGGCCCTGAGCAGGGTGGACCGGGGGCCCCGCCACTGCCCGCCGGTGAACAGGCCGATCAGCTCGTCCTCGTCGTACGCCACCGGGCCCGGCGCGAAGGCGCGCGCGGTGTCCACGGTGGTGAGAAGCCGGGCGGCACCGGCGCCGCGGGCGGCGGCCGGGCGCTCCTGGAGGTCGAGGCCCGCGTACCGCAGCGGCGTCCCGGGCTGCGTGCGGACCACCACCTGGCCCCGGCGCTCGACCAGCCCCGCGTCGAGCCCGCTCGCGTGCACCAGGTACCGGGAGCGGGCCAGTGCCGTCCAGTACGCGGCCGTGCCGGGGGTCAGGCGGCGCGTGCCGGGCGGGACCGTGTGGTGGTGCGCCGGGGCGGCCGCCCACGCCGTGCGGACGTGCGGGGCGAGGGTGCGGAACGCCTCCTCCAGCGTGCCCGGGTCGCCGCCGTACCCCCGGCCGCCCTCGGTGGCGAACAGGGCGCGGTCGGCGCGCACCGGGAGGCGGCGCTGGACGGCGTAGTGCAGCCGCAGAGCGGCGGTGCGCACCGTGCCCCGTGCCTTGGCCAGGCGCTTGCGGGTCCGGCGGAGCAGGGCCGACGCCAGCCGCAGGGCCTCCCAGGTGCGGCGCGGGCCCAGCCGGAGCAGGGCATGGCGCAGCCGGACGCCCGGCGGGACGGGGACGCCCGGGACGCTGCCGCGCCGGCGCTGCCGGTGGTGGACGCGGACCCGGTCCAGGTCCGGGCACGACCGGGACAGCACCGAGTCCGGGCACGCGGGCGGATACGCCTGAACCTTGTACGCGGGGACGATGACACTGAACCGGGGCACGGGACATCCATGGGTCGGCACGGGCGTTCTGCCCGGCAACGGCCGGTGGAGCGATCCGGTTACGGTCCCTGCGCCGTTCGGGGGAGCCCGTACGCGACGACCAGGGGCGGACCGCTGAACGGCCCGCCCCCGCAAGAGTGATGCCGCGGCGGCTACTTGACGGCGCCCGCCATCACACCGGAGACGAACTGCCGCTGGAACGCGAAGAACACGGCCAGCGGGATCACCATCGAGATGAACGCGCCCGGCGCCAGAACGTCGATGTTGTTGCCGAACTGGCGGACCTGCGTCTGGAGGGCGACCGTGATCGGCTGGCTCCCGGAGTCCGAGAAGATCAGCGCGACCAGCATGTCGTTCCACACCCACAGGAACTGGAAGATGCCGAGGCTCGCGATCGCGGGTCCGCCGAGCGGCATCACCACGCGGACGAACAGGCGCAGTTCACCGGCGCCGTCCAGCCGGGCGGCCTCCAGCAGCTCCCTCGGGATCTCCGCGAAGAAGTTCCGCAGCAGGAACACCGCGAACGGCAGCCCGAAGCCGACGTGGAACAGGACCACGCCGACGATCGAGCCGAACAGGCCGATCTTCCCGAACAGTTCGGCGATGGGGATGAGCGCCACCTGCACCGGCACGACCAGCAGCCCGACCACGGCCAGGAACCACCAGTCGCGGCCCGGGAACTCCATCCACGCGAACGCGTAGCCCGCGAGCGAGCCGATCACGACGACCAGGACCGTCGCCGGGACCGTGATGAGCGCGGTGTTGACGAGGGAGGAGGTGATGTCGCCGTTCCTCAGCAGCTCCTCGTAGCTCTGGAAGGTGAGCTGCGACGGCTTGGTGAACACCTCCCACCAGCCGCCAGCCGCCATGTCCTTCGGGGTGCGCAGCGAGGACAGCAGCAGACCGATGGTCGGGACCAGCCAGAACAGGCCCACGACGATCAGGAACACCCGTACCAGACCGCCGCTGACGTACTCGGCGAGCCGGGAACCCAGCGACGGCTTCGCCTTCGCCGCGGCCCTGGAGGGCCCGGCGGCCGCCCCGGTCACAGAACCGGCCTCCGCGGTCATCGCCGCACCTCCCGCCGCAGCCGCCGTACGTTGAACCACATCACCGGGATGACCAGCAGCAGCAGGAACACCGCGATGGCGCTGGCGATGCCCGGCTGGTCCGAGGCGAACCCCTTGCGGTACAGCTCCAGGGCGAGCACGTTCGCGTCGTCCTGGGAGGAACCGGGGGCGATGATGAACACCAGGTCGAAGACCTTCAGCACGTTGATCATCAGGGTGACGACGACGACCGCGAGGACCGGCGCGAGCAGCGGGACCGTCACCCGCCGGAAGACCTGCCACTCGTTGGCGCCGTCCACCCGGGCCGCCTCCAGCAGTTCCCGGGGCACACCCGCGAGACCGGCCGCGATCAGCACCATCGCGAAGCCCGCCCACATCCACACGTACGACCCGATGACGGCCGGCGTCACCAGTGAGGGACCGAGCCAGTCCAGGCCGTTGTACGGCTCCTTGAAGTTGTCGGCGGGCAGTCTGAGCAGCGCCCCGTCGGCCTCGGCGGGCAGCGAGAACGTGCCGTCGCCGGCCGCCTTCGTCGACGCGACGACCTCGCCGTCCTTGACCGCCTCGATCCTCATCCCGGCATAGCCCAGCTCGGCGGCGTCGACGCCGTTGAGCTTCCCGACGCCCTTGCCGCGCGTGAAGTCCTGCCAGGCGGTGCCCGTGATCCTCCCGTCCTCGGGCTCCGCGACCACCGCCTTCTTCGCGCCGTCGGGCATGTGGCCGGGGGCCACACCGACGAGCGGGAGCGTGACCACCCGGCCCGCGGACACCGGCTCCCTGGTGACGAACGCGCCCCCGCCGGCCGCCACGAGCGGTGACTCGCGGCCCGGGTGCGCCTTCGGGAACGCCGACGACTCGGCGAACGTGTCGTGCACCCCGACCCATACCGCGTTGGCGACGCCCTTCTCCGGCGCCTGGTCGTACACCAGGCGGAAGATGATCCCGGCGGCCAGCATGGAGATCGCCATCGGCATGAAGACGACGAGCTTGAACGCCGTTCCCCAGCGCACCCGTTCGGTCAGGACCGCGAAGATCAGGCCGAGCGCGGTGGCGACCGTCGGCGCGAACACCACCCAGATGACGTTGTTCTTCAGGGCGGTGCGGATGCCCTCGTCGGTGAACAGCGCCTCGTAGTTGTCGAATCCGGCGAAGCCGTCGCCGGACTGGTCGTAGAAGCTGCGGACCAGGGAGTACCCGATCGGGTAGACCACGAGCGCGCCGAGCAGCACCAGGGCGGGCAGCAGGAAGAGGGCCGCCACGGTCCTGCGCGTGCCGGTCACGCTCTTGCGCGACATGGGGGCGGCAGGCGCCGGAGAGGCCCCTGCCGCCGTGGCCGGCTTCATCGCGTCAGTCCCCGTAGGCGGCGGCCGCGTCCGCCTCCAGCTTCGCCTGCGTGCCCGCGACGTCCTTCGGGTTCTTCAGGAAGTCCTGGAGCACCTTCCACTCGCCCTTGCCCGGCGTGCCGCCGAACGCCTGCGGGGCCTGGTCCGACATGTCGAAGCGGAAGTCGTCGCCGGCCGCGATCAGGGCCTCGGCGATCTTCTTCTGCACCTCGTTCGGGTACGCCGACGTGTCCAGGTTCTTGTTCGGCGACAGGTAGCCGCCCAGCTTCGCGTGGATCGCCGCCGCGTCCGGGGAGGCCAGCCAGGTGGCCAGCGCCTGCGCCGCCTTCGAGTCCTCGAGGATCACGGCCGCGTCGCCGCCGGAGACCACCGGCGCGGTGTCACCGACCGCCGGGAACGGGAACACCTTCGCGTCGGTGCCGACCTCCGCCTCCGTCTCACCGATGTTGACCTGCACGAAGTCGCCCTCGTAGACCATGCCGGCCTTGGGCTGGTCGCCGCCGGTGAAGGTCTGCGTCACCGAGGCCGGGAACTCGGTCTGCAGCGCGCCGGTCGCGCCGCCCGCCACGTAGTCCTTCTTGCCCCAGATCTCCGCGAGCGTGGTCAGGGCGTCCTTCACGGACGGGTCCGTCCACTTGATCTCGTGCTTGGCGAGCTGGTCGTACTTCTCCGGGCCGGCCTGGGAGAGGTAGACGTTCTCGAACCAGTCGGTGAGGGTCCAGCCTTCCGCGCCGCCGACGGAGAACGGCGTGACGCCCGAGTCGTAGACCGTCTGGGCGGTGGTGAGCAGCTCGTCCCAGGTCTTGGGCTCGGCCGCGCCCGCGTTCTCGAAGACCTGCGCGTTGTACCAGATCAGGGACTTGTTGGCGGCCTTGTAGTAGACGCCGTACTGCTTGCCGCCGACCTTGCCGATGTCCTGCCAGCCCTGCGAGTAGTTCTCCGTGAGCTGCTTGGTGGCCTCGGCGCCCAGCGGCTTGGCCCAGCCCTTGTCGACCGCCTGCTTGATGGCGCCGGGCTGCGGGAGCATCGCCACGTCCGGCGGGGCGCCGCCCGCGATCTTCGAGCCGAGGAAGTTGATGATCGGGTCCTGCGCGGGCACGAAGGTGACCTTGGCGCCCGTGCGCTTCTCGAACTCGGCGAGGACCTGCTTGAAGTTCTTCTGCTCGGCGCCGGTCCAGACGGCGGCGACCTCCAGGCTCTCGCCGTCCAGCTTGGGGAGCACGAGGGAGGAGGGCTTCTTGCTGGCGCCCCCGCCGTCGTCCTTGCCGCCGCCGTCGTTGTCGTCGTCGCCGCCGCACGCCGTGAGCGAGAGCGCGAGGGCTCCCGCGGCCAGGGCGGCGGCTGCCCTGGTGGTCCTCGTGACGGTTCCGCGTGTCCGGATGGTGCTGCTCGTGCGCATCACTGCCCCGTTCTTCGTTCATCGTCGAACGCCTGGCGCTGTCCCGTGCGCTCTGGTGTACGCCAGGGGGGTGGCAGCGGCAAGAGCGCACCCGTCCCCAACCTCCCGATCGTGACCCCGTCGTGACTCGTCGGAGCCAACGGGCGTCGCAGAGTGGGCAGTTAGGTCGCTGAGCCGCAGACGCAGGGCGACTCGGGGCGCACCGGCAGGGGCGACGCCCCCGCCTCACAGAAGCGAGGGCACCTCCGCCGCGGAGACCTCCCGCGCCGCCCGCTCCAGCGCACTGGCCAGCAAGGCCAGATCGGTGGGCCCGTTGCCCAACTCCCGCACCGGACGCCGAGCGGGCGGATCCCCCATCCGATGCCACTCCACCGGCACGACGGTCGGCCGCAGTGTCGCCGTGCGCGGAATGCGCCCCGTCACCCGCCCCCCTTGGAAGGCCACGCCGCGCCCGTCGGCCCACTCCAGCCGCCCCCGCCCGGGCAGCGGCTCCTCCGGCCCCGCCACCGGCGCGTCGAGCGTGACGCGCAACGCGGCCCGCCGCGCCGGCTCGGTCTGCGCCGTGCGGCCGCCGGGACCCGCGGCGGCCACGAGGTGCACCCCCAGCCGCTCGCCCTCGCGCGCCACCGCCTCCAGCGCCCGCATCACCGACCCCGCCGCCGGCCGCCCCGGCGACCCGAGCGGGGGAGTGACGAGCGCGTCCAGATCGTCCACGACGACCACCAGACGGGGCAGCGGCGGCACCGCCCCCGCCCGGCGCCGGACCGCCCCCGGCCGCAGCCGCAGCGTGGAACTGGGCGGTGACTCCACGTCCCCGGCCCCCGGTATCGCCCCGGACCCGGCCGTGCGCTGCCCGACCATGCGGCCCGACACCTCCCGCCCGGTGTGCCACTCGGCGAAGTCCGACCGCCCGAGCAGCTCGGCCCGCCGCTTGAGCTCGGCGCTCAGCGACTGGGCGAACTCCCGCATCAGCACGGGGTCGTTGGCGGTGAGATGCGTGGTGACGTGCGGTACGTCGGTGCAGACGCGTAGTCCCTCGCCGTGCCCGTTGCCCGCGCCCACGCTGTCCCGGCCGTCCATCAGCACGATGCCGAGCCGGTCGGGACGCTCGGCGGAGGCGAGCGAGGCGACGAGCGCCCGCAGCAGCTCGGTCCGGCCGCTGCCGGGCGGCCCCTCGATCAGCAGGTGCGGCCCCTCGGCCGCGAGGTCCACCGCGACCGGGCCGCGCGGCCCCGCGCCCAGCACGGCGTGCGCCCGCCCGCCGAGGGACTCCGCGTCGTCGGCCGCGTCCGCCCAACGGGCCATCAGGGACGCCGGGGTGGCCCGGGCGAGCCCCAACTCGTCGAGCAGCCGGGCCGCCTGGGGCAGCGGCGCCGACACGCGCGTGAGGCGCTCGCCGGCCCCGCCGTCGGTGCGCAGCGGTGCCAGGGCCCGTGCGAAGCGCTCCGCCCAGGCAAGGGAGACCGCGTCCACCGTGCCGAGGGTGCCGTGGCCGACCGGGCCGCTCGGGGACGACCCGGTGCGGGCGACGCGCAGCAGCCGCAGGGCCGTCGCCACGTCACCGCTGAGCAGCGCGACGGCACCGCACTCGCGGAAGACCGGGGACACCGCGCAGGCCGCCTCGTACGTCCGTGTCACCGGCGAGGTGGGAGAGGCGGCGGGGGTCTCGGCGAGGCACACGACGTGGATGCCGGCCCGCGGCCCCTCCAGCGCCAGCCGCGCGATCGCCTCGCGCACCGGGGCGTCGCCCGGGTCGCCGTCCACGAGGACGACGGTGTACGGCCCCGCGAAGCCGGTGGCCGGGCCGGAGCCGTCGTCCGCCCGCGCCCACGAGGGGCGCCGGGAACCGTCCTGGCCGCCGGGGCCTTCCGTGCCGCCCGGGGGCATGTCCTGGGCCGGGGCCGTCGGCTGGGCAGGGACGGCGGGGGCGCGGGCCCCGTGCCGGGCGTCCGTCACCTGGTCGTCCAGACGGCGCAGGAGTTCCTGGGCGCGGGCCGCGGCCTGGTCGCGGTCGTGGGCGAGCAGCAGGCGGCAGTCCTGGCCGTGGCCCGGGCGCACGTGCGGCAGCCAGCCCAGCCAGGACCACTCGGCGGTCCGCTCCGCGAGCGGGCGGGAACCGTCCGCGCTGATCAGCACGATCTCCAGCACGTCGGGGGAGTGCAGCGCGGCGAGCTGGGCCAGCACGGCGCGGGCCAGCCCGGCGAGCCGCGTCCGCGGGCCCGCCAGCCCGAGCGCGCCGACCTCGCGCAGCCCGGCGGTCACCGGGACGGCGGGCAGCGGCGCGTCACCGCCGGGCGCCACCCGGTCGGCCGTACCGAGCCGCACGGCGAGCACCTCGGGGTGCCCCGGCCCGCGCTCCCACAGCCGCGGCCCCGGTCCGAGCGCCGTCAGCAGCAGCGCGGCCGAGTCGGGCCAGGTCTCCGGCGCGGGGGAGGATCCGGTCACCGGTGCCTCCGGCGCGGGACCGGCGGCCTCCTCGCCGTACGCGTACGCGTCGCCCGCGGCGGCGTCCTGCGCACCGCGCCCGCCGGCCAGCCGCCGCGCCCACGCGCCTATCCCGCCGCGCCTGCGCACACCCTGCGGCACGTCGGTCCCGCGCAGCGGCGTGCCCTTGCGCCCGGAGCCGCCGTTTGCGCCGGACGCTCCCCCGTACGCACCGGCCGCGCCCGGCCCGTACGCCTCCGCCGCGTCGGCCCCTCCGGTACCGCCCGCCCCCGTCCCGTCGGCCCCGTGACGGATCTGCGGTCGCGCCCCGAAGGCGTCTCCGTGCCCCCGGCCCGCGGCCGAGGCCCCCGCGGGACCCGCCCCGGAACCGGAACCCGCCGCATGCGTGCCGTTCACCCCGCCCGGCGCCGCCGGGAACCCTCCGGGGGCCAGCTCCCCGTACCCCGCGCGCGTCGGGCCCCCGGGTGTGCCCGGGTGTACGCCGTGACTCTCGATGCGGGGTGCGGTGCCCTGGCCGGGAACCTGGGCCAGGTGCGCGGGCGCCGTGCCGTGGGCCGCCGTGCCGTGGGCGTGGTGCGTGCGCTCGGCGGGACCGTCCGCGCCGTCGGACGCGCGCGCGTGGGACACCCGGTCGGGGCCGGGCACGCGCACGTACCCCTCCCCGTCCGGTGTCGTCGCCACCCGGGCCGTGGCCGCCGGGACCAGCCGCAGCGCCGACTCGCCGATCCGCAGCAGCGCCCCCGGCGCGAAGCGGACCGGGCGGTCGCCGACGCGGGTGCCGTCCAGGGTGGTGCCGTTGGTGGAGCCGAGGTCGGCGACCGAGACGCGGCCGTCGGCGGCCACGGTCACCGCGCAGTGCATCCGGGAGACGTCCGGGTCGTCGAGCGCCACATCGGCGTCGGCGGACCGGCCGAGCCGGATCTGCCCGCCGTGCAGCAGGTGGACGCCGCCCGCGTCGGGGCCGGCGACGACATGGAGCTGGGCCGGGACGTCGGCGGGCTCGGTGTGCGGGTCGGGCTCGCCGGGGGCGCCGAGGCAGAGCACGGCGCCGTCGATCAGCGGGGGCTCGCCGAGGGTGCTGCGCTGGGCGTCGAGCCGCTGTGCGCCGGCGTACAGCACGGTCTGGCCGGAACCCTGCGCGTCACCGCCGGGGACCGCCGAGGCCAGCGCGGAGGCGACCGCGGCCAGCGCCGTGCCGGCCGGTGCCGTCACCAGCACGTCGCAGCTCGCGGCGTGGCCCACCGCCCCGGCGGGGGAGCCCAGCGGGTCTACGACGGTCAGCCGGATCTGCATCGCCGTCAGCGGTCCCTTCGCGCGGGCGCCCGCGATCGCTTGGGACGAAGCCTAGCTCCGCGGTCCCCCACCGCGGACTTCCCCCACCGCCACACGAGCACGTCGGCCAGTACTGCACGCATCCTCGCACCTGCCACCGACAACGCGCCCGCCCCCCGCCATCAAATGATCTTGATTGGTCGGCTCTGCCCGCAAAAGTGCCTGACGGATGGCCTGCCGATGATCCAAGAGTGACCGGTTGAGATCGGTCACGTCCGGGTCCGGCAACCAAGGGACCGGGTCGAGCGTCTTTCCTTCGAACATGAGCCGGAAGCGGAACGTAAGACGCACCGGCGGACCAATGGGAACCACAGGGCGAGGACAGCCCGGGCCGTAGGGCGCGGCACTACAGTGGGTCGGAACAGTCGGCAAGCAACAGGGAGCGCATGACGTGCGGCCGGTAGGCAGCAAGTACCTCCTCGAGGAACCCCTCGGCCGCGGCGCCACGGGCACCGTCTGGCGTGCCCGCCAGCGCGAGACCGCGGGTGCCGAGGCGGCCGTGGCCGGGCAGCCCGGCGAGACCGTCGCGATCAAGGTCCTCAAGGAGGAGCTCGCGAACGACGCCGACGTCGTGATGCGCTTCCTGCGGGAGCGCTCCGTCCTGCTCCGGCTGACCCACCCCAACATCGTCCGGGTCCGCGACCTGGTCGTCGAGGGCGATCTGCTGGCGCTGGTCATGGACCTCGTCGACGGCCCCGACCTCCACCGCCACCTGCGGGAGAACGGCCCCTTCACCCCCGTCGCCGCGGCGCTGCTCACGGCCCAGATCGCCGACGCGCTCGCCGCCAGCCACGCCGACGGCGTCGTCCACCGCGACCTGAAGCCGGCCAACGTGCTGCTGAAGCAGGACGGCGACCGGATGCACCCGATGCTCACCGACTTCGGCATCGCCCGGCTGGCCGACTCGCCCGGTCTCACCCGCACCCACGAGTTCGTCGGCACGCCCGCGTACGTCGCGCCGGAGTCCGCCGAGGGCCGCCCGCAGACCTCCGCCGTCGACGTCTACGGCGCCGGCATCCTGCTGTACGAGCTGGTCACCGGGCGTCCGCCGTTCGCCGGCGGCTCCGCCCTCGAGGTCCTGCACCAGCACCTGAGCGCCGAGCCGCGCCGCCCCTCCACCGTCCCCGACCCGCTGTGGACGGTCATCGAGCGCTGCCTGCGCAAGAACCCCGACGAGCGCCCCGGCGCCGAGAACCTCGCGCGCGGCCTGCGCGTCGTCGCCGAGGGCATCGGCGTGCACGCGAGCAGCGCGCAGATCGGCGCCGCCGAGAACGTCGGCGCGCTCCTCGTCCCCGACCCCGCCCCCGCCCGGGTGCCCGGCGAACCGGGCGCGGCCGACCCGACCCAGGTCCTGCCGCAGAACCCGAACGGCGCCTACGACCCGAGCGCAGCGACCAGCGTCCTGCCGCAGACCGGCAACGCCCCGGGCGCCGCCGACCCCACCGCCGTGCTCCCGAGCCGCGGCGCCGCCGACCCGACCGCCGTCATGCCGCCGGTGCCCCCGGGGCAGCCCGGACAGGGACAGGGCGGGCAGCCCGGCGGACCCGACGACCCGCACCCCTGGCAGAACCAGCTCCGCGCCGCCCGCGACCGCAACGAGCAGACGCAGGTCCAGTACCTCGACCCGAACGAGGACCCGCTGCGCCGCCGCCCCCAGCGTCAGGTCGCCCGCCCGCAGCAGCCGCCGCAGCACCGGCAGCCCCAGCAGCCGCCGCAGGGCTACGGCTACCCGCAGCAGCCCCAGCCGCAGCGCTACGCCACCCCGCAGCCGCAGCAGCCCCAGCAGCCGCAGCCACAGCGGTACGCCCCGCCGCCCCCGCCGGAGCCGCAGCGGCCCCGCCGCGAGCCCCGGCCGCCGCGCCCGCGCAGTGCCAATCCCATGCGCATTCCCGGCCTCGGCTGCCTCAAGGGGTGCCTGGTCACCCTGGTCGTGTTCTTCGTGGCCGGCTGGCTGATCTGGGAGCTGAGCCCGCTCCAGGACTGGATCGGCACCGGCAAGGGCTACTGGGACCAGCTCACCGACTGGTTCGGCACCGTGACCGGATGGATCGGGGATCTGGGCGGGAGCTCGGGCGGCACCTGAGCCGCCGGCGCGCCGCGCTGCCCCGACTCTGGGGATTTGTCGACAACCGACGGGTGATTTGCGCCTCCGCCGTGAAGGTCGGCTCCGCGGACGCGTAGTTTTAGCGCAACACGCGTCGGTAGGAGCAGTCTTGGCACGGAAGATCGGCAGCCGGTACACCGCCCACCAGATCCTCGGGCGGGGCAGCGCCGGCACGGTGTGGCTGGGCGAGGGGCCCGAGGGCCCCGTCGCGATCAAGCTGCTGCGCGAGGACCTGGCGTCCGACCAGGAACTCGTCTCACGCTTCGTGCAGGAGCGCACCGCCCTGCTCGGCCTGGAGCACCCGCACGTCGTCTCCGTGCGCGACCTCGTCGTCGACGGCAACGACCTCGCCCTGGTGATGGACCTGGTCCGCGGCACCGACCTGCGCACCCGCCTGGACCGGGAGCGGCGCCTCGCGCCCGAGGCCGCGGTGGCCATCGCCGCCGACGTCGCCGACGGCCTGGCCGCCGCGCACGCCGCCGGGGTCGTGCACCGCGACGTCAAGCCCGAGAACGTGCTGCTGGACATGCAGGGCCCGCTCGGCCCCGGCGGCTCGCACCCGGCGCTGCTGACGGACTTCGGTGTGGCCAAACTCATCGACACCCCCCGGCGCACCCGCGCCACGAAGATCATCGGCACGCCCGACTACCTGGCCCCGGAGATCGTCGAGGGACTGCCGCCGCGCGCCTCGGTCGACATCTACGCCCTGGCCACGGTCCTGTACGAGCTGCTCGCCGGCTTCACCCCGTTCGGCGGCGGTCACCCCGGTGCCGTCCTGCGCCGGCACGTCACCGAGACCGTCGTCCCGCTCCCCGGCATCCCCGACGAGCTGTGGCAGCTCCTCGTGCAGTGCCTGGCCAAGGCGCCGGCCTCGCGGCTGCGCGCCTCCGAGCTGGGTGCCCGGCTGCGCGAGCTGCTGCCGATGCTGGCCGGGATGGGCCCGCTCGACGTGGACGAGCCCGACGCGGACCAGGAGGAGGACGCGCCCGAGGAGGCCGCCGCGTCGCCCGCGCCCGCCGGGGAGCCGGTCCGGCGCCGGGGAGCGGTGCCCCTGGTGCCGGGCGCGAAGCCGGCCGACTCCAACCGGGACACGCACACCTCGATGCGCGTACCGGCCCCCGACGAGCTGGCCGGCGGGGCCCGCGGCACCGCCCGCGCCCCGCGCGCCGCCGGTGCCCCCCGGCCCGGTTCGGCCCGCAACCGCGCCACGGCACGTCGCCGCCGGCTCGCACTGGGCGCGGGCACCCTGGTCCTGGTCGCGGCGGTCGGCGCCGGTACCTGGCTGGCCATGGGCGGTGACGAGGGCGACCCGGCCCCGCAGGACACCCGGAACTCGGCCCCGGCCTCCCCGTGAGGCCACCCGGCGTGGACCGCCCGGCGGAGCCGTTACGCTGGATGCGTGGCAGTCGTCGATGTATCCGAAGAGCTGAAGTCCCTCTCCTCGACCATGGAGTCGATCGAGGCCGTCCTGGACCTCGACAGGCTGAGGGCAGACATCGCCGTGCTCGAGGAGCAGGCGGCCGCGCCCTCCCTGTGGGACGACCCGGAGGCGGCGCAGAAGATCACCAGCAAGCTCTCGCACCTCCAGGCCGAGGTCAGGAAGGCCGAGGCCCTGCGCGGCCGGATCGACGATCTCGGCGTGCTCTTCGAGATGGCCGAGGAGGAGGACGACCCGGACACCCGTGCCGAGGCCGAGTCCGAGCTCGCGGCCGTGAAGAAGGCGCTGGACGAGATGGAGGTCCGCACGCTGCTCTCGGGCGAGTACGACGCGCGTGAGGCGCTCGTCAACATCCGCGCCGAGGCCGGCGGTGTGGACGCCGCCGACTTTGCCGAGAAGCTCCAGCGCATGTACCTGCGGTGGGCCGAGCAGCACGGCTACAAGACCGAGATCTACGAGACGTCGTACGCGGAGGAGGCCGGCATCAAGTCGACGACCTTCGCCGTGCAGGTGCCGTACGCCTACGGCACCCTCTCCGTCGAGCAGGGCACGCACCGCCTGGTGCGCATCTCGCCCTTCGACAACCAGGGCCGCCGCCAGACGTCCTTCGCGGGCGTCGAGGTGCTGCCCGTGGTCGAGCAGACCGACCACATCGACATCGACGAGTCCGAGCTGCGGGTGGACGTGTACCGGTCCTCCGGCCCCGGCGGCCAGGGCGTCAACACCACCGACTCGGCGGTGCGCCTGACCCACATCCCCACCGGCATCGTCGTCTCCTGCCAGAACGAGCGCTCCCAGATCCAGAACAAGGCCACGGCGATGAACGTCCTCCAGGCCAAGCTGCTGGAGCGGCGCCGCCAGGAGGAGCAGGCCAAGATGGACGCCCTCAAGGGCGACGGCGGCAACTCGTGGGGCAACCAGATGCGTTCCTACGTGCTGCACCCGTACCAGATGGTCAAGGACCTGCGCACCGAGCACGAAGTGGGCAACCCCGAGTCGGTGTTCAACGGCGAGATCGACGGCTTCCTCGAGGCCGGAATTCGCTGGCGCAAGCAGCGGGAGAAGTAGCGCGAAGCGTTCGCACCGCTTTGTCGACAAGGCAACTGCCGCCTCACGGGCGGCAGTTGCCTTTTCTTCGTCGGCGATGTCCGGGTTCCGCATCACACTCACACCCATTGTGTCCGGCATACGTCCCGTACCAGGACATCGCGTACGCAATGACCTTGACGTTGCTTTGAACATTGGGAATGGTGAGGCTCGGCATGCGTATTTCTGGGGCGCATGTGAACCGGGGGGTCTCAGCACGGCTTGCTGCCTCCGTCGATCACGGCCCCACGCGCGGCCCTCACTGACTATCGGCTACTGGGGGTAGCAAGTACATGACGAAGAAGACGCGCATCCGTGTCGCACGCATCGCGGCCGGCGCCGTGATCGCGGCCGGCGCCTCGCTGACCGCCGCGGGTGCGGCCTCGGCGTTCGAGATCAACATCGGCATCACCGCCGAGGGCGACGACCCGGGTTGCGAGGTCGGCACCGGTCCTGAGTGCAGCACCGAGGAGCCGGAGAACCCCGGTGGGGAGAACCCCGGTGGGGAGAACCCTGGCGGCGAGAACCCCGGCGGTGAAAACCCCGGTGGCGAGAACCCGGGCGGCGAGAACCCCGGCGGTGAAAACCCCGGCGGCGAGAACCCCGGTGGGGAGAACCCCGGTGGGGAGAACCCTGGCGGCGAGAACCCCGGCGGTGAAAACCCCGGCGGCGAGAACCCCGGTGGGGAGAACCCCGGTGGGGAGAACCCTGGCGGCGAGAACCCCGGTGGGGAGAACCCTGGCGGTGGCAACCCCGGCGGTGAGACCCCCGGTGGTGGCAACCCCGGCGGTGAAGGCCCGGCCGGGGGCGGCTCCGACGGCGGTACTGACGTGAACGGTGGCGGCTCCGGCCCCTCCGCCCAGGACCAGGGCTCCTCGGCCCTGACCGACACCGGCGAGCAGGTCCCGGCTTCCGACACCACCGCCCAGGGCAGTGGTGAGGAGCTCGCCGAGACCGGTGCCGCGGAGATGACCTTCCTGGTCATCGGTGCCGCCACCATGATCGCCGGTGGCGTCGGCTTCCGCGTCCTGCCGCGCGTCATGGCCGGCCGCGGCGGCGCCGTCGCCTGACGGTAGGCGTACACCCACGCACCGCACGCACAGAGGCCCGGAGCGCATCCCGCTCCGGGCCCCTGTCGTGTCTGTGCGGGCTCTACACCGTCTGGTGGGCCAGCAGGGCCACCGCCGCCACCAGGACCGCCAGCAGGGCGATCAGCGTCATCGGGTTCAGACCCGCGAAGAAGCTCTCCTGCTGCAGTCGCTCGCGGTTCGCACGGCACACCGGGCACCGGCCCTCGCTCACGGGCGCCGCGCAGTTCGCGCACACCAACCGGTCGTACGTCATGCGCCTCGCCCTCCTTGCAACCGGTTCCACCAGCACAACGCCCACGGAGCCGTGAACGTTCCCCTTCCACTGTGCCAGGTTCCGGGAGGCCCCGCGCGCGGTCACCGACGGGCCCCGCGCGGGACAAAACGCGCAACTACCGCGCAACCCCGACCGGTGACTGCGGTGCGCTCCCCGCTTCGCGTATGGTCACGCTCATCTACCCCCGGCGACCCGTGGTGCATCCGTGATCCGATTCGACAACGTCTCCAAGGTCTACCCCAAGCAGAACCACCCAGCCCTCAGGGATGTCTCCCTGGAGGTCGAGAAGGGTGAGTTCGTCTTCCTCGTGGGGTCCTCCGGCTCCGGAAAGTCCACCTTCCTGCGGCTGATCCTCCGCGAGGAGCGGTGCAGCCACGGACAGGTGCACGTTCTGGGCAAGGACCTCGCGCGCCTGTCCAACTGGAAGGTGCCGCAGATGCGGCGCCAGCTCGGGACGGTCTTCCAGGACTTCCGCCTGCTGCCGAACAAGACGGTCGGCGAGAACGTCGCCTTCGCCCAGGAGGTGATCGGCAAGTCCCGCGGCGAGATCCGCAAGTCCGTGCCGCAGGTGCTCGACCTCGTCGGGCTCGGCGGCAAGGAGGACCGCAGGCCCGGCGAGCTGTCCGGCGGTGAGCAGCAGCGCGTCGCCATCGCGCGCGCCTTCGTCAACCGGCCCAAGCTGCTGATCGCCGACGAGCCCACCGGCAACCTCGACCCGCAGACCTCCGTCGGCATCATGAAGCTGCTCGACCGCATCAACCGGACGGGCACCACCGTGATCATGGCCACGCACGACCAGAACATCGTGGACCAGATGCGCAAGCGCGTCATCGAGCTGGAGAAGGGCCGCCTCGTCCGCGACCAGGCGCGCGGCGTCTACGGCTACCAGCACTGAGACCGCAGACCGCACCGGCTTCCACGGAAAGGCCCAACCACACGCCATGCGCGCCCAGTTCGTGCTCTCGGAGATCGGCGTCGGTCTCCGCCGCAACCTGACCATGACCTTCGCGGTCATCGTCTCCGTCGCCCTGTCCCTGGCCCTGTTCGGCGGCTCGCTCCTGATGAGCGACCAGGTCACCACCATGAAGGGCTACTGGTACGACAAGGTCAACGTCACGGTCTACCTCTGCAACAAGAGCGACGCCAAGTCCGACCCCGCCTGCGCCAAGGGCGCGGTGACCGAGGACCAGAAGAAGCAGATCCTGGCCGACCTGGACGAGATGAACGTCGTCGAGAAGGTGACGTACGAGTCGCAGGACGAGGCGTACAAGCACTACAAGGAGCAGTTCGGCGACTCGCCGCTGGCCGGCTCGCTCACGCCGGACCAGATGCAGGAGTCGTACCGCGTCAAGCTGAAGGACCCGGAGAAGTACCAGGTCATCGCGACCGCCTTCAAGGGCCGGGACGGCGTGCAGGACGTGGCGGACCAGCGCGGCACCCTGGACAACCTCTTCGAGCTGCTCAACGGCATGAACTGGGCCGCGCGCGCGGTGATGGCGCTGATGCTGCTGGTGGCGCTGATGCTGATCGTCAACACGGTGCGCGTCTCGGCGTTCAGTCGTCGGCGTGAGACCGGCATCATGCGACTGGTCGGCGCATCGGGCTTCTACATCCAGGCGCCGTTCATCATGGAGGCGGCGGTCGCCGGTCTCATCGGCGGTGCGGTCGCCTGCGGCTTCCTGATCACCGCGCGGTACTTCATCATCGACCACGGACTGGCCCTGTCCGAGAAACTGGCACTCATCGACTTCATCGGCTGGGACGCGCTGCTGACGAAGCTGCCGCTCATCCTCGCCACCAGTCTGCTGATGCCCGCGCTGGCCGCGTTCTTCGCGCTGCGCAAGTACCTGAAGGTGTGACACATGCCAAGAGGGCCGAACGGTCGAGCGACCGTTCGGCCCTCTCGCGTTGTCCTAGACTCACCGGCATGTCAGGTCGTGACCTGTTCTGTCAGCCCCGCCGCGCACGCCACGGGGCGGCCCTGACCTTGGTGTTCACGGGGGTGCTCGTCGCCGGGGCGGCCACCGGCTCGCTCCCCGGCACCGCCCCCAAGACCCCGCCCGACACGGCCCGTTCGGCCGCCCCCGCCGCGCACCAGGAGGACGTGGCCCGCGCGGCGGCCGAGGCGCTGGCCGACGGCAAGTCCCCGGTGGAGGCCGCCGAACGCGCCGTCAGCCGCAGCGGGGACCGCTGGGGCGCCGTCTACTCCCGCGGCGAGTACGAGGAGTTGGAGGAGGCGCTCGACGGCCGCTACACCGGCGTCGGTCTCTCCGCGCGCCGCGGACGCGACGGCCGGATCGAGGTGACCCGGGTGCGCTCGGGGTCTCCCGCCGCCGACGCCGGGATCCGCGAGGGCGACCGGCTGCGCAGCGTCGACGGCGAGGAGGTCGACGGGCGCCCGGTCACCGAGGTCGTCGCCAAGCTGCGCGGCGACACCGAGGAGGACCCCGCCGGCCGCTCCGTACGCCTCGGCCTGGAGCGCGGCACGCGTGTGTGGACCGAGACCGTCCGCCGGGCCACGCTGACCACGGAACCCGTGACCGTCCGCACGCTCACCGACGGCGTCACCGTCATCGCGGTCACCTCCTTCACCAAGGGCGCCGGCGAGCGGGTGCGCACCGCCGTGGACGGCCTGCCGGACGGCGCCGGGGTCGTCCTGGACCTGCGCGGCAACTCCGGAGGTCTGGTCGCCGAGGCCGTCACCGCCGCCTCCGCCTTCCTCGACGGCGGCCTGGTCGCCACGTACGACGTCGACGGCGATCAGCGCGCGCTGCACGCCGAGCGCGGCGGGGACACCGCCAGGCCCCTGGTCGCGCTCGTCGACGGCGGCACCATGAGCGCGGCCGAACTGCTCACCGGGGCCCTCCAGGACCGGGGACGGGCGGTCGTCCTGGGCTCCCGCACCTTCGGCAAGGGCTCGGTGCAGATGCCGAGCCGGCTCCCCGGCGGCTCGGTCGCCGAGCTGACCGTCGGCCACTACCGCACCCCCTCCGGCCGCGGCGTCGACGGCACCGGCATCACCCCGGACCTGGAGGTCGACCCGGTGGGCCCGGCCGCCCTGGAACGGGCACGGACGGTCCTGCGCGGACTGGGACGGTAGCCGGCCGCCCCCGCCTCGCCGCCCCGCGGAAAACGGCTGTCCCCGAACCCCCCGCGTAGTGCCAAAATGGGCTGCACTATGGCTAAGGAAAAAGGGCGCAAGCTGATCGCGCAGAACAAGAAGGCGCGGCACGACTACCAGATCCTCGACACCTACGAGGCCGGTCTGGTCCTCACCGGGACCGAGGTGAAGTCGCTGCGCCAGGGCCGGGCGTCGCTGGTCGACGGCTTCGTGCAGCTCGACGGGCACGAGGCGTGGCTGCACAACGTGCACGTGCCGGAGTACAGCCAGGGCACCTGGACCAACCACAGCGCCCGCCGCAAGCGGAAGCTGCTGCTGCACCGCGTGGAGATCGACAAGCTGGAGTCGAAGTCCCAGGAGACCGGGCACACCATCGTGCCCCTCGCGCTGTACTTCAAGGACGGCCGCGCCAAGGTCGAGATCGCCCTCGCTCGCGGCAAGAAGGAGTACGACAAGCGCCAGACCCTGCGCGAGAAGCAGGACCGGCGCGAGGCGGAGCGGACCATGTCGGCGATCCGCCGCAAGCAGCGGGCCTGAGGCCGCACGGCGTGCCGGGAATACGCTGGCACCGGTACGCGTTGGTCACGTACGATGGCATCCGCACCTCACAGCGGGTGCGGCCTCCTCGGAGGGACCTCTTCGGAGGGTTTGAAAAATCAACATGGGGATGATCGGTTTCGACAGCGGCTGTCGAAGCAGGGGAAGCGTGTCGAGGAAGCGGCCATGATCTCGTAAACCACAGGCCGAAAAAAATAATCGCCAACTCCAAGCGCGATTCCTCCCAGCAGGCCTTCGCCCTCGCTGCCTGATCTCAGGTAGCGAAGCGAGCCTCCTACTAAAGGGAGTGTCAGCCCGGGGATGTTCCCGACCCGGATCCTGGCATCAGCTAGGGGACTAAACCTCGATCCCGGTCACGGGGTGAAGAGGGAAACCACACAGTGACTGAGCCCGTCGGAGACTTGTCCGCGTGATCTCCGGGGCCGAGAAAATCGCAGCGGACTGCACACGGAGAAGCCCTGGTTCCGCACCGTTGGACGCGGGTTCGATTCCCGCCATCTCCACAATTCCCATGTGGGCGAAGGCCCCGCCGCTCCAGCGCGGCGGGGCCTTCGTCATGCCCGTACGCCCGCCGTGCGGGGCGGCGGCAGCAGGGCCAGGAGCAGGGCCACCGCGGCGGCGGTGACCGGTACGCCGTAGCCCGCCGTGGGCGACACGTGCTCCACCGTCCAGCCGCCGGCCGCGCTGCCGCCCGCGATACCGCCGAGCAGGCCGGTCACCGCGAGGGTCATGCCCTCGTTCAGGCGGCCCTCCGGGGTGCGGTGCTGGACCAGCGTCATCGTCGTGACCATGGTCGGGGCCGTGGCCATCCCGGCGGCCAGCAGGGTGAGCGCCAGCAGCGGCAGCGAGCCGGTGAGGGACGCGGCGAGCAGCGGCAGCGTCAGCAGCGCCGTCATCGCGGCCACGCACCACGGCAGCCGGTGCCCGGCCGGCCCGGCCGGCTTCAGCGCCCCGTACAGCAGGCCCGCCGCGCAGGAACCGGCCGCCTGGAGGGCCAGCACCACACCGGCCGCCGAACCGTGCCCACGCGCGTCCGCGAACGCGATCGTGACGACCTCCATCGCGCCGAACACCGCGCCCGTCGCGAGGCACACCGCCAGCAGCGCGGGGATGCCGGGCGCGCGCAGCGGCGCCTTGGCGGCGGGGCGCGGCCGGGCCGGCGGCTCCGTCGCGCGCTGGGCGGCGAACAGCAGCATCCCGGTCACCAGCAGCACCACGCCGACCAGCGTGCCCGCCTCCGGGAACAGCGCCGTGCACAGGAACGCCGCGAGGACCGGCCCGAGCATGAAGCACAGCTCGTCGGTGGCCTGCTCGAAGGAGTTCGCCGTGTGCAGCGCGTCGGCGTCACCCTTCAGCAGATGCGCCCAGCGGGCCCGGGCCATGCCGCCGGTGTTCGGTGTCGTGGCGGTGGCGGCGTACGCGGCGAACAGGGTCCAGTCCGGGGCGCCGGTGCGCACGGACAGCACCAGGGCGAGCGAGCCGAGCGCGGCGAACAGCGTCGCCGGAACCGCGATCCGGGCCTGGCCGTGCCGGTCCACCAGCCGCGCGGTCCACGGCGCGACCAGCGCGGTCGCCGCCAGCCCCGTCGCGGTGACGGCGCCGGCGAGGGCGTACGAGCCGCGGGTGCCGGCGATCATCACGATCGCGCTGACGCTGAACATGCCCATAGGCAGCCGGGCGATGAGGTTCCCGAGGGTGAACGCCCGGGCGCCGGGCACGGAGAGCAGACGCCGGTACGGTCCGGGCGGGCGGCGCCGGGCGGGTGGTGGACCCGGGGTGCGCGGACCGCGGGTGCGGGGGCGGAAGTCGGCGACGACCAGGGCGTCGGCGGTGACGGTGGGCAGGGGGAACGCGTGGCGCTCGAAGGTCGGTTGCGGCATGCACCCACCGTCGCCCGCGGCCGATCAAGGGGTCCAACACCTTCTCCGTACGAATTCACGCACTCCTGTTGTAAGTTCGCCTGATGCCCGCCCCCGCCCACCTCGATCCCCGGCTGCTGCGCGCCTTCGTCACCGTCGCCGAGGAGCTGCACTTCACCCGCGCCGCGACCCGTCTGTTCGTCGCCCAGCAGGCACTCAGCCGCGACGTGCGGCGCCTGGAACGCGAGCTGGGCGCCGAGCTGTTCGTCCGCACCACCCGGCAGGTGACGCTGACGGCCGACGGCGAGCGGCTGCTGCCGTACGCCCGCCGCGTGCTCCAGGCGCAGG
This sequence comes from Streptomyces sp. NPDC018947, assembly GCF_044390505.1. NCBI lineage: Bacteria > Bacillati > Actinomycetota > Actinomycetes > Kitasatosporales > Streptomycetaceae > Streptomyces > Streptomyces sp. NPDC018947. The sequence goes on along the minus strand of NZ_JBIRZD010000018.1, from coordinate 116,239 downwards.
ACGAGCTGCTCGCCGCCGCCGGGCAGGCCCGCCCGCTGCTGGTGGACCTGAACTCACCCGGACTGATCACCGGGCGCCTGGTCCTGGAGCGGGCCCGCCTGCTCGCGCCCGAGCTGGAACTCATGGCCCGCTACGAGAGCGGGCTGACCGGCGCCGCGGCCGAACTGCTCGCGGGCCGGCTCGACGCCTCCTTCGGCCGGTTCGCGGGCCTGCCCCCGGCGCTACGGGCCGGGCTCGGCCACCAGCCCGTCCGTTACGAGCCCATGGCGGTGGTGCTGCGCGAGGACCACCCGCTGGCCCTGCTGCCCGAGGTGCCGCTCGCGGCCCTGGCCGGCGAGACCGTGTACGCCGGGGCCGGCAACCCGCGGACCCCGGAGTGGACCGACCTCGCGCATCGCCTGTTCGAGGGACGCGGCATCCATGTGGCTTCACCCGTTCCGCTGGCTGTCGGGGACGAGGAGTTTCAACGGATCATGGACAAGACCGGCAATCCGATCCTCGCGGTGGTGAGCTTTCCGGCCATGGGGTCGACCGTGGTGCGTCCGCTCGTCGATCCCGTCCCGCTCTCGCCGGTTTCCCTGGTCTGGCGAAAGGGGCTGGTGCATCCGGCTTTCGACGCCCTGCGCCGGGCCGCTGTCCAGGTCGCGGCCGAAGGGGGCTGGCTCGACCGCCCCGCCGGAGGATGGATTCCGGCCAGTGACGTTGCTGTGATGTCCGTCCATTGACGGACACGCGGCAACCACGCATCCTCCGCGTGCGCTACATTCTTGGCCTGAGCACGGTGTGGTACAGGGGGCGCTCGAACCTGGTGGGGGCGGGTTCGGCCGACGAGTGCTCGGAGTCGTACGCGCACCCGGAACTGTCCCTGGGGGGAAGTGCGCGCGCGTGAATAATTGGCAAAAAGACGCCCAACCGGAGTGGCCCGACGTGTCCGGTTCCCGTGAGCCGCAGCCCCAGCCCCGGCAGGACGCCACCCAGGTGCTGCCCACCGCCGGTTTCCCGAGTGGCGGGGACGCCCCGGTGACCGGGCCGGAGACAGGACGGCCGAGCGGGCCGGCGGGGCCCGACTGGTTCGGGGAGTTTCCGGGTGCTGCGGCGACGTCGGGTGCCCCGGGCGCCTACGGCCCCGACGCCGCCCGCCCCGATGTCCCCCGCTCCGATGTCCCCCGCTCCGACACGGGCGCCGAGACCGCGGTCCTGCCGTCCCTGGGCGGGCCGGGCCGCGGTGACGTCTTCGGTGCCCCTTCGGCTCCCGGCGGCACGAACCCGCGCCGGGCGCCCCGGCCCGACGCCTCCCGGCCCGGCGTTCCCCTCGGCGGCCGGCCCCAGCCCCACGCCCACCGTCCCGACGCCCCCCTGCCCGGTGGCTCCCTCGGCGGCTGGCCCCAGCCCGACGCCCCCCGGCCCGGCGGCCCCCAGCCCCACGGCCCGCGGACCGGCGGTCCCCGGCCCGGCGGCCCGCGTCCGGGACACGCGTCCGGCCTCGGCACCGACCGCACCGACGTCCTCCCGTCGGCGGCCCCGACCCGCGCCTTCCCCACGCCCGCGTCCGGTCCCGGCACCGACCGCACCGACGTCCTCCCGCCGGCGGCCCCGACCCGCGCCTTCCCCACGCCCGGTCCCGGCAACGCCGCCCCGCGCGACCCCTGGCACGAGACGCCGGGCGTGCTCGACGCGGACGCGCCCGCCCCCGTCACCGGCGGCGTCGACCACACCCACGACCCGCACGAGGTCACCGTCCAGCTCGACGCCGTCCAGCTCGGCGACGGAGTGCTCCGCCGGGTCGGCGGGAGCGGCGGGAAGCACGCCGCCGCCGACGTCTCCGACGGACCGGTGTTCGTCGACGAGTCGGGCCGCCGCAGCCGCCGCTTCCGCCGCATAGGCATAGCCCTCGGCGTGGCCTGCTCCGTCTACGCCGTCGTCATCGTCTCCACGCTCCTGTCGGGCAACTCCGACGCCCCCTGGATACCCGTGCCGGACCAGGAACAGGGCCAGCCGGCCGGCCAGGTCGAGCCCTCCCCGCTGATCCCGCAGTCCCCGCATCCCTCCGCCTCCGGCGGCACCCCGCGGACCGACCCCTCCGCCGGTGCCGACGTGACGCAGGCCCCCGGCGCCGGCGCCGGCGGGCCCGGCACCTCCGCCACCGCCGAACAGCCGGGCGGCAGCGCCGGACCCGGGCCGTCCGCGACGACGCGGAAGCCGGCCGGCGGCGCCGCCGGCCCGGACCCGACCGTGACCTCCCAGCAGCCGCCCTCCGCCTCCAAGGCCCCCACGACCCCGACGGGCGGCGACCCCGCGGCCGGACCCTCCCAGCCGGCCGGCGGCACCCCCACGGGCACCGGTCCGGGCGGCGGCACCACCCCCGACGGTGCCGGTGCCCCGGCCCCGATGTCCGCCGGTTCCACCCCCGTGCCGGCCGGCGCCGACGAACCGGGCGCCACCACCACGCACCCTTACCTGTCCCCGGAGTACTCCCTCTGATGGCCTCCCGCACCCGCCGTCACGGCGCCGCGCGCGGCGCACGGGACGGCGCCCGGCGCCCCCGTGTGCCCCTGCGCCTGCTGCTGCCGCTGCTCGTCCTCGTCGCCCTGGTGGCGATGCTCATGCTGCGCGGATACGTGCACAGCGAGATCCTCGCCGACCACCGCGTCCAGCCGCCCGCCCCCACCGACCAGGTCCCCAAGGAGATCCTGGAGGGCGGCCCGGTCATCGACACCCGGGGCGGGCGGACCGACAGCCTGAGCGTGCCCGACCACCGCCTCGTCCTCACCTTCGACGACGGCCCGGACCCGACCTGGACGCCGAGGGTGCTGGACGTGCTGAAGAAGCACGACGCCCACGCGGTCTTCTTCGTCACCGGCACCATGGCCTCCCGCTACCCCGACCTCGTCGAGCGCATGGTCGACGAGGGCCACGAGGTGGGCCTGCACACCTTCAACCACCCCGACCTCTCCTACCAGTCCGAGAAGCGCATCGACTGGGAGCTGTCGCAGAACCAGCTCGCGATCACGGGCGCCGCCGGTGTCCGCACCTCGCTCTTCCGGCCGCCCTACTCCTCCTTCGCCGACGCGATGGACAACAAGTCCTGGCCGGTCACCCAGTACATGGGCGCCCGCGGCTACATCACCGTCGTCAACAACACCGACAGCGAGGACTGGAAGAAGCCCGGAGTCGACGAGATCATCCGCCGTGCCACGCCGCAGGGCGGCAAGGGCGCCATCGTCCTGATGCACGACTCCGGCGGCGACCGCGGGCAGACCGTGCAGGCGCTGGACAGGTTCCTGCCCGACCTGAAGGCCAAGGGCTACCGGTTCGACAACCTCACCGAGGCCCTGAACGCGCCGAGCGCCATGAGCCCGGTGACCGGCGTCGAGCTGTGGAAGGGCAAGGCGTGGGTGTTCCTGGTCCAGGCCTCGGAGAAGCTCACCGACGGCCTGGTGGTGGGCCTCGCGGTCATCGGCACCCTGGTCATCGGCCGCTTCGCGCTGATGCTGCTGCTGTCCGGCGCCCACGCCCGCCGGGTCCGGCGCAAGGACTTCCGCTGGGGACCGCCGGTCACCGAACCGGTGACGGTGCTGGTCCCCGCGTACAACGAGGCCAAGTGCATCGAGAACACCGTGCGTTCGCTGATGGCCAGCGACCACCCGATCGAGGTCGTCGTCATCGACGACGGCTCCAGTGACGGCACGGCCCGCATCGTGGAGGCCATGGGCCTGCCCAACGTGCGGGTCATCCGCCAGCTCAACGCGGGCAAGCCCGCCGCGCTCAACCGGGGTCTGGCGAACGCCCGTTACGACATCGTCGTCATGATGGACGGCGACACCGTCTTCGAGCCGTCCACCGTCCGCGAGCTCGTCCAGCCCTTCGGCGACCCGAAGGTCGGTGCCGTCGCGGGCAACGCGAAGGTCGGCAACAAGGACAGCCTCATCGGCGCCTGGCAGCACATCGAGTACGTGATGGGCTTCAACCTGGACCGCCGCATGTACGACGTCCTGGGCTGCATGCCGACCATCCCGGGCGCCGTCGGCGCGTTCCGCCGCTCGGCGCTGGAGCCGTTCGGCGGCATGAGCGACGACACCCTCGCCGAGGACACGGACGTCACCATGGCGCTGCACCGCGCCGGCTGGCGCGTCGTCTACGCCGAGAACGCCCGCGCCTGGACCGAGGCCCCCGAGTCCGTGCAGCAACTGTGGTCCCAGCGCTACCGCTGGTCGTACGGCACGATGCAGGCCATCTGGAAGCACCGCCGCGCCGTCATCGAGAAGGGCCCCTCGGGCCGCTTCGGCCGCGTCGGCCTGCCGTTCGTCTCCCTGTTCATGGTCCTGGCCCCCCTCCTGGCCCCGCTGATCGACGTCTTCCTGCTGTACGGCCTCGTGTTCGGGCCGACGGAGAAGACGATCGTGGCGTGGCTGGGGGTGCTCGCCATCCAGGCGGTGTGCGCGGCCTACGCGTTCGTCCTCGACCGTGAGCGGCTGACACCGCTCATCTCCCTGCCGCTCCAGCAGATCGTCTACCGCCAGGTCATGTACGTGGTCCTGCTCCAGTCCTGGATCACCGCGCTCACCGGCGGCCGGCTGCGCTGGCAGAAGCTGCGGCGCACGGGCGGGGTGTCCGCGCCGCCCGGAGACCCGGGCATCCCCGCGCAGCGGTCCCACGCCGTGAACGGGAGGCCGGTCGGATGACCACGCCGCCCTTCGACCCGGCGCGGCCGTTCCCCGGACCGGCCGCCACCCCCACGGCCCCCGGGCCCGCACCGACCCAGAGAGTCCCGCACATGACCGCCCCTCCGCTGCCGCCCGTCGGCGCCGAGTCCGACCGACCGGTGTTCCCCCAGCAGAAGCAGGCCCGGCGGGCCCCCGTGCGCGACCGCTACTTCGACCTGCTGCGGGCCGTCGCCCTGTTCCGGGTGGTCCTCTACCACCTGATGGGCTGGGCCTGGCTGCCGGTGGTCTTCCCGTCCATGGGCGTGATGTTCGCCCTCGCGGGCAACCTCATGGCCCGCTCCCTCAAGCGCCCCGCCGTACAGGTCGTACGGAGCCGGATGAGGCGCCTGCTGCCGCCGCTGTGGCTGCTGGGCGTGGTCGGCGTGACGGGGATGCTGCTCCAGGGCTGGGGGCCGAACGACGACGGGCACCCGGGGTGGTGGTGGATCCACCTCGCCTTCTGGGTCCTGCCGCTGAGCGACCCGCCGTTCGCGGAGGGACTGCCGGGCATCCACGGCATCCTGGGCGACAACTGGGCCTCGGACCTCGCCGGCCCGCTGTGGTACATCCGCGCCTACCTCTGGTACGTCCTGCTCTCCCCGTTCCTGCTGCGTGCCCTGCGCGCCCTGCCGTGGGTGACGATCCTGGCGCCGCTGGCGCTCTCTGCGGCCCTCGAGTTCGGCTACCTCGACCTGCCCGGCGAGCGCTTCCCGTCGGCGCTCACGGACTTCAGCACCTTCGGCGCCTGCTGGGTGCTGGGCATGGCCCACCAGGAAGGTGTCCTCCAGCGGCTCCCGCGGTACGTCGTGCCCTCGGTGGCCCCGCTGATCGCCGCGCTGGGCCTCTGGTACGCCGTGGAGCAGGGCTTCAGGACCGGCTACGACCTGGACTCCATCCCCTTCGCCCAGGCCGTCTGGTCCTTCGCGACCGTGCTGCTGCTCCTGCACGTGAGCCCGTCGTGGTCCGAGTGGCCCCGCCCGCTGCGCCGCTTCGACCGGCTGGTCACCCTGCTCAACTCGCGTGCGGTGACGATCTACCTGTGGCACAACATCTGCATCCTCGTCGCCGCCACGCTGTGGGACCGGCTGTGGGGCTTCGAGACGCTGTACGAGAACGTCCCCTGGCTGCTGGAAAGTCCGTGGCCGGTGCTCGCCCTCGCCTGGGTCCTCATCGGCAGCTGTGTCGTCTGGTTCGGCTGGATGGAGGACGTGGCGGCCAAGCGCAAGCCGCAGCTCTGGCCGGACGGCTCGAAGAGGCCCGAGCGCAAGCAGCCCGGGAGCCGCGCCGGACAGCGGGGCTGACGGGTGTCGCGCACGCGTGCGAGACTGCCCCGGTTGCGGACGTGAACAGGGTGGCGCGAGCCGGCCCCGGGGAGCAGGTGGGATGAGCAAGCGGCAGACGCGGAAGATGCTGCGGCTGATGTCGAGCGGGGAGCCGGTCGAGCTCACCAGCGCGATGGCGTCCGTGAAGAAGCTCGCCCGACTGGCCTTCGTCGCCCAGCAGTTCGGGTACGAGTACGCGGACGTCCGCCAGGGCGGCGGGAACAACAGCAGCCTCAGGATGCTGATCGTGCCCGACCCGAACCCGCAGGCGCGGGCACGGGCGGCGCAGAACTGGGCCCAGTACCCGAACGCCGGTGACGGCGTCTCGCTGCCCCCGCTCGTGCCGGACGCCGTCGAACTCCTCAAGGCCCGCATCAACTTCGACCTCACCGGCAAGAGCGCCGAGAAGCGGATGGGCTACGGCGCCCTCGGCGCCACCATCGGCTGCGCGTTCATCGGTTTCCGTCTCGGGGGGCGGTCCTCGGACTTCGTCATGGCCGGGATCATCTGGCTGCTCCTCATGGTGGTGCTGGGCGTCGGCCTCGTCGTCACCCGCAAGCGCAACGCGAGGTTCGCCGCCCGGCTCCGGGCCGCGGGCTTCCAGCCGGTGACGGACGAGACGGGCCGGATCCGCCACCTCCCCCCGGGGGCCCAGCTCCCCGGCCACGGCAACCCCTTCGGCGCCCCCGCGTCCCCGTACGGTGCCCCGGCACCCGGCGCCCCGGTGCCGCCCGCCGCCTACGGCCACCCCGCCCCGGGCCCGTACGCCCCGCCCCAGTCCGTCCCCGGCCCGTACGCCCCGCACCCGCCCCGGCCCGCCCACGGCCACCCCCAGCAGCCGTACCCGCCCCAGCAGCCCTACCCCCAGCAGAACCCCCACTGGCAGCCCCGGCCTCCGCAGGGCTGACCCGGGCCTCTCACCCCGCCGTCCCGCGGGGTGAGCGCGACGTTCCCTCCCGGTCATCCGCAGCCCCACCGGCGTGAAACGCGGCCTCCCTAGCGTCGGTGCCGTCCGGCAGCGGAGTGTGGGAGGCGTCATGGCAGTGACCCGTGGTGGGCGTTGGATCGCGTACTGGGACCCCGAGGACGAGGGGTTCTGGAAACGGACGGGGGAGCGGGTCGCGCGGCGGAACCTGTTCTTCTCCGTGCTCTGCGAGCACATCGGGTTCTCGGTGTGGACGCTGTGGTCCGTGCTGGTGCTCTTCATGGGGCCCGAGTACGGGCTGACGCCGGCCGACAAGTTCCTGCTGACGTCCGTGGTGACGCTGGTCGGGGCGGTCGTGCGCGTGCCCTACACCTTCGCCGTCGCGGTGTTCGGCGGGCGGAACTGGACGGTGATCTCCGCCGGGCTGCTGCTCGTGCCGGCCGTCGCCGCCTTCGCGGTCATGGAGCCGGGCACGTCCTTCTCGACGTTCCTCCTGGTCGGGTTGCTGGCGGGCATCGGCGGTGGCAACTTCGCCTCCTCCATGACCAACATCAACGCCTTCTTCCCGCTGAGGCGCAAGGGCTGGGCGCTCGGCCTGAACGCTGGGGGCGGGAACATCGGCGTACCGGTGATCCAGCTCGCCGCGCTCGCGGTCATCGGGGCGGGCGGCGGGCCGAGGGTGCTGCTCGGCGTCTACATCCCGCTGATCCTCGTCGCCGCCGTGCTCGCCGCCCGCTTCATGGACAACCTGGCCTCCGTGAAGAACGACACCGGCGCCGCCAAGGAGGCCGCCCGCGACCCCCACACCTGGATCATGTCGGTGCTCTACATCGGCACGTTCGGCTCGTTCATCGGCTACAGCTTCGCCTTCGGGCAGGTGCTCCAGACCCAGTTCGGGCGCACCCCGCTCCAGGCCGCGTACCTCACCTTCGTCGGCCCGCTGCTCGGTTCCCTGGTCCGTCCGCTCGGCGGCAGGCTCGCCGACCGCCACGGCGGCGCGCGGATCACGCTGGTCAACTTCGCCGCCATGGCCGCCGCCACCGCCGTCCTCGTCGCGGCCGGCACGACGAGGACGCTCGCGCTGTTCGTCGCCGCGTTCGTCGTGCTGTTCGCGCTCAGCGGGCTCGGCAACGGGTCGACGTTCAAGATGATCCCCGGCATCTTCCAGGACAAGGCGCTCGCCCTGGGGCTGACCGGTGATCAGGCCGTGGCGTACGGGCGGCGGCTGTCCGGTGCCTCCATGGGGCTGATCGGCGCCGTGGGCGCGCTCGGCGGCGTCGCCATCAACCTCGCCTTCCGGCAGTCCTTCCTCTCCTTCGGCTCCGGCACCGGCGCCTTCTGCGCGTTCCTCGCCTGCTACGCCGTGTGCTTCGCCGTCACCTGGGCGGTGTACCTGCGGGGGCCGGCCGCACGGGCCGCGGGCGGCGGCGAGCGGCCGGCCGCCGCCGAGGACGGGCCCCGGCCCGGTTACGCCGAGGTGTGACGTAACACTGGTGACACGAGGCGGAACCGAGCCCGACACGTGCCGTTGACAGGCTCGGGCGCCGCACAGGCACGACGACGACCGGGACGAGAACGATGGACGACGAACAGCGGCAGCCGGACCCCGGGCCCCTCGCCGGATTCACCGTCGGCGTGACCGCCGCGCGCCGGGCCGACGAACTGGGCGCGCTGCTCGGGCGGCGCGGCGCGGCCGTGCTGCACGCCCCGGCGCTGCGGATCGTGCCCCTCGCCGACGACAGCGAACTGCTGGCCGCGACCCGGCGGTTGATCGACCGGGCACCGGACGTGGTGGTGGCCACCACCGCGATCGGCTTCCGGGGCTGGGTCGAGGCCGCCGACGGCTGGGGCCTCGGCGACGCCCTGCTGGAACGCCTGCGCACGGTGGAACTGCTCGCCCGCGGCCCCAAGGTCAAGGGCGCCGTCCGGGCGGCCGGGCTCACGGAGCGGTGGTCGCCGGAGTCCGAGTCCATGGCCGAGGTGCTGGACCGGCTGCTCGCCGAGGGCGTCGACGGCCGCCGGATCGCCGTACAGCTCCACGGCGAGCCGCTTCCGGGGTTCGTGGAGGCGCTGCGCGAGGCCGGCGCCGAGGTCGTGGGCGTGCCCGTCTACCGGTGGCTGCCCCCGAAGGACCTGGGGCCCGTCGACCGGCTGCTGGACGCCGTCGTCGCGCACGGTGTGGACGCCGTGACGTTCACCAGCGCGCCCGCAGCCGCCTCCCTGCTGAACCGCGCCGAGGATCGCGGCCTCATGCCCGGGCTGCTCGCCGCCCTCGGCCACGACGTCGTGGCCGCGTGCGTCGGCCCGATCACCGCGGTGCCGCTGGAGGCGCACGGCGTCGTCACGGTCCAGCCGGAACGCTTCCGGCTCGGCCCCCTCGTACAACTGCTGTGCCGGGAACTGCCGGCCCGGGCCCGGGTGCTGCCGGTCGCCGGGCACCGGATGGAGATCCGGGGGCATGCGGTGCTGGTCGACGGGGAGCCGAGAGCCGTACCGCCCGCCGGTATGGCCCTGCTGCGGGCGCTGTCCCGGTGGCCCGGCCGGGTCGTGCCGCGCGCCGATCTGCTGCGGGCGCTGCCGGGTGCCGGACGCGACGAGCACGCCGTGGAGACCGCGATGGCCCGCCTGCGCACGGCCCTCGGTACGCCGAAGCTGATCCAGACGGTGGTGAAACGCGGCTACCGGCTGGCCCTGGACCCGGCCACCGAGGGCAAGTACGCGGACGACTGACCCCGCCCTCGCGGTACGGGGGGTTCCGGGCGCGGCGGAGGGCGGGCACTGTAGAGGGAGCTGTCCACCCGCTCTCTTCCCCCCTCGGCCCGTTCCCCGGGCAACTCCTAGGCGGTGACAGGAACATGGCACTGGGTACGGCGACAGACCCGTACGAACTGCGGTTCGACACCGGACGGGCCTGTCTGGACCTCCTCGCCACCACCCACCCCGTCGAACGGCTCGACTCCGTCGCCGCGCTGCGCGCCTGGATCTCCGGCTCCGGACTCGTCCCGCCGGGCACCCCGCTGGCCCACGCGGACGCCTCGTGGCTCGCCGCCTTCCGCGAACTGCGCTGGCAGACCGCCCGCCTGGTGCGCGCCCGCGCCCTGCGCGCCACCGGCCCGCCCCCCGGCACCGGGCGGTACGACCTCGCGCTCGCCCGCGTCAACGACCTCGCCCGCGCCGCGCCCCCGGCCCCGCGTGCCGTGCGCGGGGAGGACGGTGCACTGGTACGGGAGCTGACGGCGCCGCCGGAGTGCGCGGAGCTGACCGGCGCGCTCGCCCGGGACGCCGTGGACCTGCTCACCGACCCCGTCGCCCGGGCGAGCCTGCGCCAGTGCGAGGGCGACAACTGCCCCATCGTGTACGTCGACACCTCCCGGGGCCGCCGCAGGCGCTGGTGCTCCAGCGAGATCTGCGGCAACCGCGAACGCGTGGCCCGGCACCGCCGCCGCGCGGCCCTCGCCCGCTGAGAAGGCCCCCGGCGGCTGTCCCGGCGCCACCCGCGACCGCCCGCCCGCCTCCCGCCCGGACCCGCCTCCCGCCCCCGGGCGGAAGCACGGGCCGCGTTGAACGCCCCGCACCCCCCGTCCGTACCGGATGGGCGAGCGACCGACTGGGGGAAACCCCGGACTTCGGAGGTGGGCGTGCGCAAGGATTCCGCCGTGGCCGGTGAACGTGGCGCGAGGGCCCGGCATCGCACGTCCCCGTCCCGGGAACCCGACGAGGAGCTGATGCGCGCCCTGTACCGGGAGCACGCAGGCCCCTTGCTGACGTACGTGCTGCGGCTGGTCGCAGGGGACCGGCAGCGCGCGGAGGACGTCGTCCAGGAGACGCTCATCCGTGCCTGGAAGAACGCCGGTCGGCTCAGCCGTGCGACCGGATCGCTGCGCCCCTGGCTGGTGACGGTCGCCCGGCGCATCGTCATCGACGGCCACCGCAGCCGGCAGGCCCGGCCGCAGGAGGTCGATCCGTCGCCGCTGGAGGTCATCCCCGCGGAGGACGAGATCGACAAGGCGCTGTGGCTGATGACCCTGTCCGACGCGCTCGACGACCTCACCCCGGCCCACCGGGAGGTTCTCGTCGAGACCTACTTCAAAGGGCGTACCGTCACCGAGGCGGCGCGGACACTGGGCATACCCAGCGGCACCGTCCGCTCCCGGGTGTTCTACGCCCTGCGGTCGATGAAGCTGGCACTGGAGGAGCGGGGGGTGACGGCGTGATGAGCGGACACGGGGGCTGCCGGGGGTTCGGCGCGGGCGACGCGGATGGCTCGGACCCCGTGCAGGGACCGCCGGTGCCGGGCGGCCACGAGGCCGTCGGCGCCTATGCCCTCGGGATCCTCGACGACGCCGAGGCCACCGCCTTCGAGGCACATCTCGCCGGCTGCGAGTGGTGCGCCCGCCAACTCGACGAGCTGGCCGGCATGGAGCCCGTGATGGCCGCTCTCGCGGACCTGCCCGGCGCGGGCACACCCGCGGTCGCGCAGTCCCTGTCGGCCCGGCCCGGCCCGCGCCTGGCGGACAGGCTCGTCGGCGAGGTCGCCGAGCGCCGCGCCCGCACACGCCGCCGCAACCTCTACCTGGTGGGCACCGCCGCCGCGCTGATCATCGGCGGCCCCTTCGCCGCGGTGGCGACGACCGGCGGCGACGACGGCGGCCGCACCACCGAGGCCCGGCGGCCCGGCGGCCCCGCCGCCTCCGCCTTCGCCGCCATGCCCGACCGGGTCACCGCGACCGACCCGGCCACCGGGGTCGGCGCCACCGTCGCCCTGGAGGGGAGGGCCTGGGGCACCGACGCCGTCCTGGAGCTCACGAACGTCGAGGGGCCCGAGAAGTGCTCCCTGATCGCCGTAGGCAGGAACGGCGAGCGCCAGACGCTCAGCACCTGGTCCGTCCCCGGCCGCGGCTACGGCCTCGCGGGCGCTGCCGCCGACGACAAGGCCAAGGAGCCGCTCTACGTGCACGGCGGCACCGCCCTCGCCCCCGACGAGATCGACCACTTCGAGGTCATGACCTTCGACGGCGAGCGCCTGGTGGAGGTGGACCGGTAGGCCCGCCCGGCGGATCCGGCCCGGACGCGCGCGGCCCCGCCGGGCCCGCCCGTGGCCTCACGGCCCCCGTTCGCGTACGGTTGACGGCTGCCCAGCACGTCAGAAGGGGGCCCGGTGGCCGCACAGGCACAACAGGATTCGGCGGTCGACACGGTGCACGACTCCGTACGCGACCGAGAGATCCGCGGGGAACAGGCACATCTGGACCGGGTGTACCGCCGCCTGGAGGAGAAGATCCACGAAGCCGAGTTCCTCATGCGGGACGCCGCGCGGCGCGGCCAGGTCGGCACCCCCGGCGCACTCGCCGAGCGCGACGCCCAGGTCTTCCGGGCCGGCATCCACCTCAACCGCCTGAACAACGAGTTCGAGGACTTCCTCTTCGGCCGTATCGACCTGCTCCTCGGCAAGGACGGAAAGAAGGGCCCGGACGGCGCCTACACCGCCGTGGAGCCCGCCGAGGGCGCCGTGCGCCCCGACGACACCGCCGACATCGCCGAGACCCTGCACATCGGCCGCATCGGCGTCCTCGACGAGGACTACGCGCCGCTGGTCATCGACTGGCGGGCGCCCGCCGCCGCGCCGTTCTACCGCTCCACGCCGGTCGACCCGGGCCGGGTCGTGCGCCGCCGGGTCATCCGCTCCAAGGGACGGCGCGTCCTCGGTGTCGAGGACGACCTGATGCGCCCCGAGATCACGGCCCGCCTGGACGGCGAGAAGCTGGCCGTCATCGGCGACGGCGCCCTGATGGCCGCCCTCGGACAGGCCCGCACCCACACCATGCGGGACATCGTCGCCTCCATCCAGGCCGAGCAGGACCTCGTCATCCGCGCCCCCGCCGCCTCCGTGACCTACGTCGAGGGCGGCCCCGGCACCGGCAAGACCGCCGTCGCCCTGCACCGGGCGGCGTACCTGCTCTACCAGGACCGGCGCCGGTACGCGGGCGGCATCCTGATCGTCTCGCCGACCCCGCTGCTCGTGGCGTACACCGAGGGCGTGCTGCCCTCCCTCGGCGAGGAGGGGCAGGTCGCCATCCGCGCGATCGGCTCGCTGGTCGACGGTGCCGAGGCCACCCTCCACGACTCCCCGGCCACCGCCCGCGCCAAGGGCTCCTCGCGCATGCTCAAGGTGCTGCGCAAGGCCGCGCGGGGCGCCCTGGAGCCGGAGGGCTCACCGACCCTGCTGCGGGTCGTCGCCTTCGGCCGCCGCCTCGAACTGGACGCCGGGGAGCTGGCCGCCGTGCGCCGCACCGTCCTCGGCGGCACGGCGCCCGTCAACCTGCTGCGCCCCCGTGCCCGACGGCTGCTCCTGGACGCCCTGTGGGACAAGTCCGGCGCCGCCGCCCGCCACACCGACCCCGAGCTCGCCGCCGAACTGCGCTCCTCCTTCGACGACGACGTCACCTCCGAGGACTCCTTCATCGCCTTCCTGGACGCCTGGTGGCCCGAGCTGACGCCGGGCGCGGTGCTGGCGGCCATGGCGGACGAGCGGCGCCTCGGCCGGTGGGCCCGGCGCGTCCTCAACCCGGGCGAGGTGCGCAAGGTGGCCCGCTCGCTGCGCCGGGAGGGCCACTCCGTGCACGACATCGCCCTGCTCGACGAGTTGCAGGCCGTCCTCGGCACCCCCGCCCGCCCCCGCAGACGGCGCGAGCTGGACCCGCTGGACCAGCTCACCGGCCTGGAGGAGCTGATGCCGCAGCGCGAGGAGACCCAGCGGGAGCGCGCCGAGCGGCTGGCGCAGGAGCGCACCGAGTACGCGCACGTCATCGTGGACGAGGCCCAGGACCTCACGCCCATGCAGTGGCGCATGGTCGGCCGCCGCGGCCGGCACGCCACGTGGACCGTGGTCGGCGATCCGGCGCAGTCGTCCTGGTCCGACCCCGACGACGCGGCGGCGGCCCGTGACGAGGCCCTGGGCAGCCGCCCCCGGCGCCGTTTCGAGCTGACCGTGAACTACCGCAACCCGGCGGAGATCGCCGAACTGGCGTCCAAGGTGCTCGCCCTGGCGATGCCGGGCAAGCAGTCGCCCGCGGCCGTCCGCTCGACCGGCGTCGAGCCGCGCTTCGCCGTCGCCGGGGACTCCCTGGGCGGCACCGTCCGCGCGGAGGCGGCCCGGCTGCTGGACCTCGTCGACGGCACCGTCGGCGTCGTCGTCGCCATGAACCGCCGCGAGGAGGCCCGGCGCTGGCTCGACGGGCTCGGTGACCGGGTGGTGGCGCTCGGCAGCCTGGAGGCCAAGGGCCTGGAGTACGACGCGACCGTCGTCGTCTCACCGGCCGAGATCGCGGACGAGTCGCCCGCCGGGCTGCGTGTGCTCTACGTCGCCCTGACCCGGGCCACCCAGCAGCTCACGATCGTCTCCGGGGAGAAGGACGAGCCGGACGCGTCCGGGGTGCCGGACCTGCTGCGCGACTGAGGGCCCGGGGGCCCGCGGACGTACGAGAGGCCCGCGCCGTCGTCCGGCGCGGGCCTCTCGCGATGTTCAAGTGGCACCGACCCGCCATGCTCGCCTCGCGGCAAGTGGTCGCTCGTAGCGACGAAGGTTGGGCCCGGGGGCTTGGATCGAGCCGGTGCCACGTCCACGGTAACAAACGATCCACGCAAGACAATTCCCGTCACGCGAGTTCCTTCCCCGGCCGGTCCCCGCCGCGGGCGGCCTCTTCCGCCGGCGCCTGACTTCTCGTATGGTGGAAGTCGTTTTCCGAAAGTGTCCTTCCGTCGGCAGTGCCCGGCGCGAACTAAAAGTTCGCAATCCGGGGCGGCTACCACGTACTCGGTGGTAGGTGCGACGATCGGACGGCACAACACGCGACACGGTGAAAGCAGAGGAAGTCGGCCATGGCAACGGCGCCCAGCGTCTCCTACTCGATGACCATCAGGTTGGAGGTGCCCGCGAGCGGAACCGCCGTCTCGCAGCTCACCACCGCCGTCGAGTCCTCCGGCGGCTCGGTGACCGGCCTCGACGTCACCGCGTCCGGCCACGAGAAGCTCCGGATCGACGTCACCATCGCGGCCTCCTCCACCGCCCACGCCGACGAGATCGTCGAGCAGCTCCGCGGCATCGAGGGCGTCACCCTGGGCAAGGTCTCCGACCGTACGTTCCTGATGCACCTCGGCGGCAAGATCGAGATGGCGTCGAAGCACCCCATCCGCAACCGTGACGACCTCTCCATGGTCTACACCCCGGGTGTGGCCCGCGTGTGCATGGCGATCGCCGAGAACCCCGAGGACGCCCGCCGCCTGACCATCAAGCGCAACTCCGTTGCGGTCGTGACGGACGGTTCCGCGGTGCTGGGCCTCGGCAACATCGGCCCGAAGGCCGCGCTGCCGGTCATGGAGGGCAAGGCGGCCCTGTTCAAGCGGTTCGCCGGCATCGACGCCTGGCCGATCTGCCTGGACACCCAGGACACCGACGCGATCGTCGAGATCGTCAAGGCCATCGCCCCGGGCTTCGCCGGCATCAACCTGGAGGACATCTCCGCGCCGCGCTGCTTCGAGATCGAGGCCCGGCTGCGCGAGGCCCTGGACATCCCCGTCTTCCACGACGACCAGCACGGCACCGCGATCGTCGTCCTCGCCGCCCTCACCAACGCCCTGCGCGTCGTGGACAAGCCGATAGAGAACGTGCGCGTCGTCATGTCCGGCGCCGGCGCGGCCGGCACGGCCATCCTCAAGCTGCTGCTCGCCGCGGGCGTGAAGAACGCCGTCGTCGCCGACATCCACGGTGTCGTCCACGCCGGCCGCGCGGACCTGGTCGACGCCGCTCCGGGTTCGGCGCTGCGCTGGATCGCCGACAACACCAACCCCGAGGGCCTGACCGGCACGCTGAAGGAGGCGGTGCACGGCGCCGACGTCTTCATCGGCGTCTCCGCCCCCAACGTCCTGGACGGCGAGGACGTGGCCGCCATGGCCGACGGCGCGATCGTGTTCGCGCTCGCGAACCCCGACCCCGAGGTGGACCCGGCGGTCGCCCGCCAGACCGCGGCGGTCGTGGCCACCGGCCGCTCCGACTTCCCGAACCAGATCAACAACGTGCTGGTCTTCCCGGGCGTCTTCCGCGGCCTGCTGGACGCCCAGTCCCGCACGGTCAACACCGAGATGATGCTCGCCGCCGCGCAGGCCCTCGCCGACGTGGTCACCGAGGACGAGCTGAACCCGAACTACATCGTCCCGAGCGTCTTCAACGACAAGGTCGCCGGCGCCGTCGCGGGCGCGGTGCGGGACGCGGCGAAGGCCGCCGGGGTGGCCTCGTAGGGCCCCCGCGGACGGGCACGGCGGCTCGTCCCGGGGCTGTGAGGATCGCCACGGCGGGCCGCCGCCCCGGCGCGTCGCGGGACGACGGGCCGAGAAGCGCCCTCTAGGGTGGCGCGCAGGCTTCGGCCCCCCGCTTCGTGTGACTCCCAAGGGTGTTCTCACGACTCCAAGGGGGTGCCGGATTGGCATTACCGCCGCAGGTGCAGGCAGGATGCCTCTCTGGGCGCGAGGGTCCGTCGACGGACCCGGGTGAGGGAACTGTCCGAGGGCCCTGGCAGCATCGGCTTTCGCTGTGCCTGACACGCGGCTCCGCCGCGTGGCACGCCTCAACGGCAAGAAGAACACGGGAGTAACAACATGAACCGCAGTGAGCTGGTGGCCGCGCTGGCCGACCGCGCCGAGGTGACCCGCAAGGACGCCGACGCCGTGCTGGCCGCGTTCGCCGAGGTTGTCGGCGACATCGTCTCCAAGGGCGACGAGAAGGTCACCATCCCCGGCTTCCTGACCTTCGAGCGCACCCACCGTGCCGCTCGCACCGCCCGCAACCCGCAGACCGGCGAGCCGATCCAGATCCCGGCCGGCTACAGCGTGAAGGTCTCCGCGGGCTCCAAGCTCAAGGAAGCCGCCAAGGGCAAGTAAGCGCTCCGCTCAGAGCGCCGGGGACTGCGCGGACCGTCCGGCCGGCCCGCGGGCCGTGCGCGGCGGCGGGCCGGCCGTGGCCGGTAGCGCAGTTCCCCGCGCCCCTTCGGGGGTGCTCGAGTCAACGCCGATGGGGCGGTCACCCGAGTCCGGGTGACCGCCCCATCGGCGTGTTCGCGCCTCGCTCAGCCGAGCGCCTTGCCCGGCAGCTCGACCTTCGCGCCGAGCTCCACGAGCTTCTCCATGAAGTTCTCGTAGCCCCGGTTGATCAGGTCGATGCCGTGCACCCGGGAGGTGCCCTGGGCCGCGAGGGCGGCGATCAGGTACGAGAAGCCGCCGCGCAGGTCGGGGATGACCAAGTCGGCGCCCTCCAGCCTGGTCGGTCCGGAGACGACCGCCGAGTGCAGGAAATTGCGCTGGCCGAAGCGGCAGTCGGAGCCGCCGAGGCACTCGCGGTAGAGCTGGATGTGGGCGCCCATCTGGTTGAGCGCGGAGGTGAAGCCGAGACGGGACTCGTAGACCGTCTCGTGGACGATGGACAGGCCCGTGGCCTGCGTCAGGGCGACCACCAGGGGCTGCTGCCAGTCGGTCTGGAAGCCGGGGTGCACGTCCGTCTCCAGGGCGATGGACTTGAGCTGTCCCCCCGGGTGCCAGAAGCGGATGCCCTCGTCGTCGATCTCGAAGGCGCCGCCCACCTTCCGGAAGGTGTTCAGGAACGTCATCATCGAGCGCTGCTGGGCGCCGCGGACGTAGATGTTCCCTTCGGTCGCCAGCGCCGCGGAAGCCCAGGAGGCGGCCTCCAGGCGGTCCGAGAGGGCGCGGTGGGTGTAGCCGCCGAGCTGGTCCACACCGGTGATGCGGATCGTCCGGTCGGTGTCCATGGCGATGATCGCGCCCATTTTCTGCAGGACGCAGATCAGGTCCTCGATCTCCGGCTCGACGGCCGCGTTGGACAGCTCCGTGACGCCCTCGGCGAGCACGGCGGTCAGCAGCACCTGCTCGGTCGCGCCGACGGAGGGGTAGGGCAGCCGGATCTTCGTGCCGCGCAGCCGCTGCGGGGCCTCCAGGTACTGGCCGTCCGCCCGCTTCTCGATCTTCGCGCCGAACTGGCGCAGCACGTCGAAGTGGAAGTCGATGGGCCGGCCGCCGATGTCGCAGCCGCCCAGGCCCGGGATGAAGGCGTGCCCGAGGCGGTGCAGCAGCGGGCCGCAGAACAGGATCGGAATGCGCGACGAGCCCGCGTGGGCATCGATGTCAGCGACGTTCGCGCTCTCCACGTGGGTCGGGTCGAGGAGCAGCTCGCCGGGCTCGTCGCCCGGGCGGACCGTGACCCCGTGGAGCTGGAGCAGTCCTCGCACGACCCGCACGTCGCGGATGTCCGGCACGTTGCGCAGCCGGCTCGGCGCACTGCCCAGCAGGGCGGCGACCATGGCCTTCGGCACGAGGTTCTTCGCACCGCGGACCCGGATCTCGCCCTCGAGCGGGGTTCCGCCGTGGACAAGCAGTACGTCATCAGTGCCGTTGACGGTCATGAATCTCGCGTTCCGTTGGGTGGGTCAGGGGCCGAAGGGAAAGGGTAGTCGCCCCGCACCCCCCTTCTGTAAGCCCGAGTGCCGTCAGGGGATGTCATAGGTTCGTCACAACACGCCCCGTCTCCCCGCGCGCACACCGGGTCACCGTTCGGGGGCGCGTACCGGGGCCGGGTTCACCCCCGTGCCCCCGATTGCCTCCCCATCGGAGGGGAACATGCGGGATCATGTCTGGCATGACCGAGGTGTCCTCGCTCACAGGGCGGCTGCTCGTGGCAACGCCCGCCCTGGCGGACCCGAACTTCGAGCGTGCGGTGGTGCTCCTTCTCGACCACGACGAGGAGGGCTCCCTCGGTGTCGTCCTCAACCGTCCCACGCCGGTCGACGTGGGCGACATCCTGGAGGGCTGGGCGGATCTCGCCGGCGAGCCCGGCGTCGTCTTCCAGGGCGGCCCGGTCTCGCTGGACTCGGCCCTCGGCGTCGCGGTGGTCCCCGGCGGCGCGTCCGGGGAGGCGGCCCCGCTGGGCTGGCGCCGGGTGCACGGCGCGATCGGCCTGGTCGACCTGGAGGCCCCGCCGGAGCTGCTGGCGCCCGCCGTGGGCGCCCTGCGGATCTTCGCCGGGTACGCGGGCTGGGGCCCCGGCCAGCTCGAGGACGAGCTGACGGAGGGCGCCTGGTACGTGGTGGAGTCCGAGCCGGGCGACGTCTCCTGCCCGGCCCCCGAGAGACTGTGGCGCGAGGTGCTGCGCCGCCAGCGCAGCGAACTGGCGATGGTGGCGACGTATCCGGACGACGCCTCGCTGAACTGATCCGCGGGGCCCGCGCGGCCGGTGCGCGAGGGGGCCGGTCCGTGTGAGCTCGAATACCCCGGCTTTCAGTACCCTTGCTGCATGAGCACTCTCGAGCCCGAGCGCGGGACTGGTACGGGGACCCTCGTAGAGCCGACGCCACAGGTGTCCCACGGCGACGGCGACCACGAGCGCTTCGCCCATTACGTCCAGAAGGACAAGATCATGGCGAGCGCCCTCGACGGCACCCCCGTCGTGGCGCTGTGCGGCAAGGTCTGGGTGCCGGGCCGCGACCCGAAGAAGTACCCCGTGTGCCCCATGTGCAAGGAGATCTACGAGTCCATGGGTGCCGGCGGCGACCAGGGCAAGGGCGGCGACAAGAAGTAGCGTCCCCCTACCGCTGAACTTCCGAAGGCCCCCGGAGCGTGCCCGCGCGCGCTCCGGGGGCCTTCGCGTGTCACGAAGTGGTTGAGACCTCTTGTGGACATGTTCATGTACTCCATAACCTCCTGGGTGTTGTGCAGAGCGAAACCATCGTTGCGCATGTTGCAACGCACGTCCGGAGGATCACTCCATGAAGCTCTCCCCCCGACTGGCCGTGCTCGTCGCGGCCACCGCTGTCGTCACCGCGGCCTGCGCGCCCCAGACGTCCGACAACTCCTCCTCCGGCAAGGACGAGAAGAGCGGCACCCTGCGGGTCTGGCTCTTCCAGGAGGTCAACAACAAGCCCAAGGAACAGGTCGTCGACCAGGTCCTCGCCGACTTCCGGAAGGCCCACGAGGACACGAAGGTCTCCGTGGAGTACATCCCCGTCGAGACCCGCGCCCAGCGCATCAAGGCGGCCTTCAACGACCCGAAGAGCGCCCCCGACCTCATCGAGTACGGCAACACCGACACCGCCGGCTATGTGAAGGACGGCGGACTCGCCGACGTCACGGCGGAGTTCAACGCCTGGGACGAGGCCAAGGACGCCGACCCGACCGCCCGGCAGTCGGTCACCGTGGACGGCAAGGTCTACGGCGTCCCGTACTTCGTCGGCGTGCGCGCGCTGTACTACCGCACCGACGTCTTCAAGGAGCTGAACCTCGAACCGCCGAGGACGCTGGACGAGTTGGCGTCCACCGCGAAGACCGTCCGCGCGGCCAGGCCCGACCTGTACGGCATCGCCGTCGGTGGCGCCTACACCTACGGCGCGATGCCCTTCATCTGGGCCAACGGCGGTGAACTCGCCACCGGCAAGGGCGGTTCGTACGCCTCGGCGATCGACAGCGCGGCCGCCCGCAAGGGCGTCAAGGCGTACACGTCCCTCTTCGGTGACGACAACTGCCCGGCCGCCAAGTGCGCGGGCATGGGCGGCAACGACACCGTCACCGCCTTCGCCTCCGGCAAGGCCGCCATGGCGATCGGCGGCGACTTCAGCCACCAGGCCGTGGAGGCCGGACAGGTCAAGGGCAAGTACGCGGTCGTGCCGCTGCCCGGTGTGAAGCCCGGCTCCATCGCCCCGGCCTTCGCGGGCGGCAACAACCTGGGCGTCCTCAAGAGCACCTCGCACCGCACCCTCGCCGTCGACCTGGCGAAGCGGCTCGCGTCCAAGAAGGCCCAGGGCGAGCTGTTCGACGCGATGGGCTTCCTGCCGACCTTCGCGGACGTGCGGCAGCAGGCGGCGGCCAAGGAGCCGTTCGTGAAGCCGTTCGTCGACACCCTCGCCGCGGGCACCGAGTTCGTGCCGGCCTCGCCCGCGTGGGCGACCATCGACGCGTCGCTGGTGCTGCCGACCATGTTCCAGGAGGTGGTCAGCGGCAAGAAGGACGTGGACACCGCCACCGGCGACGCGGCCCGGAGGATGAACGAGGCGTTTGGCTCCGCCGGATGAGTGCGACGTCCTCCGGCACGGCGGGGACGGTGCGCAAGCGGGTGCGCGGCGGCAGCCGCAGCTCCAGCACCGCCCCGCGCTCCTTCGGGCGCCCCGGCACCCCCTGGCTCTACCTCGCCCCGGCTCTCGTCGTCATCGGCGGTCTGCTCGTCTACCCCGTCTACCAGCTCGGGCTGATCTCGTTCCTGGAGTACACCCAGGCGCAGGTCAGCGGCGGGGAGCCGACGACCTTCCGGGGTCTCGGCAACTACGCGGAACTCTTCGGCGACAGCGAGTTCTGGCGGGTGCTGCTCGCCACCGTCGTGTTCGCGGCCGCCTGCGTCGTCTCCACGCTGGCCGTCGGCTGCGCGCTCGCGGTGCTGCTCACCCGGGTGCGCGCCCTGCCGCGGCTCGCGCTGATGCTGGCCGCGCTGGGCGCGTGGGCGACCCCGGCGATCACGGGTTCGACGGTGTGGCTGCTGCTGTTCGACCCGGACTTCGGGCCGGTCAACCGCGTCCTGCAGCTGGGCGACCACTCGTGGACGTACGGGCGCTACAGCGCCTTCCTGCTCGTCCTGCTCGAAGTGGTCTGGTGCTCCTTCCCGTTCGTCATGGTCACCGTCTACGCCGGCATCCGCGCCGTCCCCGCCGAGGTGCTGGAGGCCGCGGCGCTGGACGGTGCCTCGCAGTGGCGCATCTGGCGCTCGGTGCTGGCGCCGATGCTCCGGCCGATCCTGGTGGTCGTCACCATCCAGTCGGTCATCTGGGACTTCAAGGTCTTCACCCAGATCTACGTCATGACCAACGGCGGCGGCATCGCCGGCCAGAACCTCGTCCTCAACGTCTACGCCTACCAGAAGGCGTTCGCGTCCTCGGAGTACAGCCTCGGCTCGGCGATCGGTGTCGTCATGCTGCTGATCCTGCTCGCCGTGACGCTGGTCTACCTGCGGCTGCTGCGTCGCCAGGGGGAGGAACTGTGAGTCTTCCGCTGCGTCTTCCGCGTGCGCGGGTGCGCCGTCCGTGGCGGCTGGCGGCCGAGGCGTCGGCGCTGCTGATCGCGGCCCTGGTGGCCTTCCCGCTGTACTGGATGGTGCTGAGCGCCTTCAAACCGGCCGGGGAGATCGAGTCGTCCGAGCCCCGGCCGTGGACGCTCTCCCCCTCGCTGGACTCCTTCCGGCGGGTCTTCGAACAGCAGGAATTCGGCCGTTACTTCCTCAACAGCCTGCTGGTGGCGGGCGCCGTCGTGATCGCCTCCGCGCTGATCGCGTTCCTCGCGGCGACGGCGGTGACGCGATTCCGGTTCCGTTTCCGGACCACCCTGCTGATCATGTTCCTGGTGGCCCAGATGGT
The DNA here is from genome assembly GCF_044390505.1 of Streptomyces sp. NPDC018947. NCBI lineage: Bacteria > Bacillati > Actinomycetota > Actinomycetes > Kitasatosporales > Streptomycetaceae > Streptomyces > Streptomyces sp. NPDC018947. The sequence goes on along the minus strand of NZ_JBIRZD010000018.1, from coordinate 93,837 downwards.
GCCGGTGGAAGCGCTCACCATCCCGCTGTTCTTCCTCATGCGGGACTTCGGCCAGTTGAACACGCTGGGTTCGCTGATCCTGCCCCACATCGCCTTCTCGCTGCCGTTCGCGATCTGGATGCTGCGGGGCTTCGTGAAAGCCGTCCCGGAGGCCCTGGAAGAGGCCGCCTACATCGACGGGGCGAGCAGGACGCGCTTTCTGTGGCAGATCCTTTTCCCGCTGGTCTTCCCGGGGCTGGTGGCCACCAGCGTCTTTTCGTTCATCTCCACCTGGAACGACTTCCTGTTCGCCAAGTCGTTCATCATCAGCGACACCTCCCAGTCGACGCTGCCGATGGCGCTGCTGGTCTTCTACAAGCCGGACGACCCCGACTGGGGCGGGGTGATGGCGGCCTCCACGGTGATGACGATTCCGGTTCTGGTCTTCTTCGTACTCGTGCAACGACGACTCGTCTCCGGCCTCGGCGGAGCGGTGAAGGACTGACATGACCGATACGGAACTGATCCCCGCCCCCCGCGCCGTCGAGGGCCCACCGGGGCCCGGCGCCGTCCTCGGCCGGGACACCACCCTGTGGGCCGCTCCCGGCACGGAGACCACGGAACGCTGGCTGCGCGGCGCGCTCGGCGCGGCCCTCGGGCTGCCCCTGCGGCCGGGGCCGCGGGACGGTGCCGGCGTACGGCTGCTGCTGGACGACGCGCTGGCGCCCGAGGCGTACCGGCTCGACGTGAGCGCCGACGCGGGCGTCGAGATCCGCGGCGGCGACGCGGCGGGCGTCTTCTGGGGCGCCCAGACCCTGCGGCAGCTCCTCGGCCCCGACGCCTTCCGCCGGGCCCCCGTACGGCCGGACACCGTCCTCACGGTCGCGCCCCGGGTCGTCGAGGACGCGCCCCGGTTCCGCTGGCGCGGTCTGATGCTGGACGTCGCCCGGCACTTCATGCCCAAGGACGGGGTCCTGCGCTACCTGGACCTGATGGCTGCCCACAAACTCAACGTCCTGCACTTCCACCTGACCGACGACCAGGGCTGGCGCGTCGAGATCGAGCGCTATCCGGAACTCACCCGGACCGGTTCCTGGCGGGCCCGCACCAAATACGGCCACCGGGCCTCGCCGCTGTGGGAGGACAAGCCGCACGGCGGCCACTACACCCGGGACGACATCCGCGAGATCGTGGCCTACGCCGCCGAACGGCACATCACCGTGGTCCCCGAGATCGACATACCCGGGCATTCGCAGGCCGCCATCGCCGCGTATCCGGAACTCGGCAACACCGACGTCGTCGACACCGCCGCCCTCACCGTCTGGGACACCTGGGGCGTCAGCGAGAACGTCCTCGCGCCCACGGACGCCACCCTGCGTTTCTACGAGGGCGTGTTCGAGGAACTCCTGGAACTCTTCCCCTCCGAGTTCATCCATGTCGGCGGCGACGAATGCCCGAAGGCCCAGTGGCGGAGTTCCCCGGCCGCGCAGGCGCGCATCAGGGAACTCGGACTGGCCGACGAGGACGAACTCCAGTCCTGGTTCATCAAGCACTTCGACCGGTGGCTGACCGCCCGCGGTCGCAGGCTCATCGGCTGGGACGAGATCCTGGAGGGCGGACTCGCCGAGGGCGCGGCGGTGTCGTCCTGGCGCGGCTACGCCGGCGGGGTCGCCGCCGCGCGCGCCGGGCACGACGTGGTGATGTGCCCGGAGCAGCAGGTGTACCTGGACCACCGGCAGGACGCGGGCGAGGACGAGCCCGTGCCGATCGGCTTCGTGCGCACCCTGGAGGACGTGTACCGCTTCGAGCCGGTTCCGTCCGGGCTGACGCGCGAGGAGGCCGCGCACGTGCTCGGCACCCAGGCGAACGTGTGGACCGAGGTGATGGAGAACCAGGCCCGCGTGGACTACCAGGTCTTCCCGAGGCTCGCCGCCTTCGCCGAGGTCGCCTGGAGCGCCCTGCCCGCCCCGGACGCACGGGACTTCACCGGCTTCGAGTGCCGCATGGCCGCCCACTACCGGCGCCTCGACGCCCTGGGCGTCGGCTACCGGCCGCCCGCCGGCCCGCTGCCCTGGCAGCGTCGGCCCGGCGTGCTCGGCCGTCCCCTCGACGGGCCGCCGCCGAACAAGTAGGAGCAAATCCCCTGAACGCCGCGCAACGTGGCAACTCGTCGCACACCACGGTCAACGGGAATCCCGTGCGAAAGCGGACCGCCCCGTCGACGTCACGGGGTGAACGCCGCCTGGCGGACCCCCGCGTCCGGACCCTGCGAAGATGTGCCAGAGTTGCCACGTCCGCCCTGTCAGGTCGTACCGTACGGCAGCACGGGCGGGACCAGGTGGGACAGCGGGAAGGGGCAGTCGGTTTGACCACGCACGCACCGCAGGCGGCGCAGGCCGTCACGCTGCCCACGACACTGGACGAGGCCGTGGCGGCGCTCGCGGCCATGCCCGCCGCCGTGCCGGTGGCGGGCGGGACCGACCTGATGGCCGCCGTCAACTCCGGTCAGCTCAGGCCCGCGGCGCTGGTCGGCCTCGGCCGCATCAGCGAGATCCGCGGCTGGCAGTACCAGGACGGCCACGCCCTGCTCGGCGCCGGACTCACCCACGCCCGCATGGGCCGCCCCGACTTCGCCGCCCTCATCCCGGCGCTCGCCGCCGCCGCCCGCGCCGCGGGCCCGCCGCAGATCCGCAACGCGGGCACCCTGGGCGGCAACATCGCCTCCGCCGCCCCCACCGGGGACGCGCTGCCCGTGCTGGCCGCGCTGGAGGCCACGCTGATCATCGCGGGCCCGGGCGGGGCCCGCCGGGAGATGCCGGTCTCCCACCTGCTGGCCGGCATGGAGATGCTCCGCGCGGGCGAACTCATCGGCTACGTGCGCGTGCCGCTGCTGCACGCGCCGCAGGTCTTCCTGAAGGCGACCGGGCGGACCGGGCCGGGCCGGGCGATGGCGTCCGTGTCCCTGGTCCTCGACCCCGCCCGGCGCGGCGTGCGGTGCGCGGTCGGTGCCATCGCGCCGATGCCGCTGCGCCCGCTGGAGGCCGAGCAGTGGGTGGCCTCGCTGATCGACTGGGACAACGGCCGCGCGATCGTCCCGGAGGCGCTGCACGCCTTCGGCGAGTACGTCGCCGCCGCCTGCATCCCCGACGCGGCCCCGGCGGAGGACGGCTCCGTGCCGCAACTCCCGCCCGCCGTACTGCACCTGCGGCGCACCGTCGCCGCGCTGGCCCGACGAGCACTGGGGAGGGCGCTGTCGTGACCGACGACCAGCACGGAGAGGGTGCGCCCCAGGGCGGCGGCCGCTGGGACCCGCTGCCCCAGGGCGACTACGACGACGGCGCCACCGCCTTCGTGAAGCTCCCCGAGGGTGCCATCGACGCGCTGATGGCCTCGGCCGACAGCCCGCTCGCCGCGCCCGGGCACGGCTACGTGCCGCCGCAGATAACGGTCGCGCCGGCCACGACCGCCGGGACCGACCCGGCGGCCACCGGCAACTGGCCGGCACCGGCCGCTCCCGTGGACGGCACGCAGTGGCACGTCCCGGACGCCGGACAGCAGCAGCACCCCGCCGCCGGGGAGCACACCGGGTACGCGCGGCAGGACCCGTACGGCGGGGCCACGGGGTACGAGGCGGACGCCGGGCAGGACGATCCCTACGCGTACGACCCCGGTGCCACGGCGCAGTGGGACTACTCCGGCGCCGCTCCCGCTCCGGCGGGGCACGACGTGACCGGGCAGTGGTCCATCCCCGTCGCCGACGGCGACCTGCCGGACGAGTCGGGGGAGTTCACCACCTCGTCGCTGGCCGAGCAGTGGGGCGGCACCGCCCCGGCCACCCTGCCCGGCGGCGCCCCGGCCCCCTGGGCGACCCAGCCGTGGGCCCAGCCCTCCGTCCCCGCGGACGAGACCGTCGAGGACCGGCAGGGGCAGTCCGGGGCCGTGACGTCCGAGGGCTTCGAGCCGACCGCGGAGCCGACGGCCCCCGACGGGCCGGCGGCCTCCGGCGTGCCGGCGCCGCCCGCCGGTGCCGTGCCCGCCGAGGAGCCGGTCTCCCACGAGGGGCCGGACGCCCCCGCCGGGCATGTGTCCCCGGCCGGGCGGGACGCCTCCACCGGCGCTGTGCCCTCCGGCGGGGCGGCGCCCACTGCCGGGCACGTGCCGGCCGCCGGACCGGTGTCCTACGGGGGGCCGGACGCTCCCGCCGGGCAGATGCCCTCGGCGGCGGCCGACGTCCCCGCCGAGTCGGTCCCTCCCGCCGGACACCCGGCGTCCGCGTCGTCCTCCGGCCCCGAGGCCGTGCCTCCTTCCGGACCCGAGGCGTCCACCGGGGCCGAGTCGGCTGCCGGTCCCGCGTCCGCCACCGGACCCGTGCCTCCCGCCGGACCGGTCGTTTCCGCCGGGCACGAGGTGGCCGGACCCGAGTCCTCCGCCGGACCGGCGGCCCCTGCCGGCCCCGCGTCCGCTTCCGACCACGCGCCCTCCGCCGAACATGCGGCCGGTGCCCGCCCGGAGGCGCCCGCCGCCGCGGCACCCCCCGTGCGGTCGGCCGGTGAACCGGCGGCCGGCGAGGCGGACGAGGCCGAGGAGACCCCTGAGGGCGCCGCTGAGCCCGCCGCGGCACCCGCCGGGGAACGGCGGACGGAGCCCGGTGCGGAGGCCGCGCAGGAGCCGCGCACGGACGCGGACCCGGACGAACCCCGGGGCCCCGACTCCGCACCGGCGCCCGAGCCGGACCCCGCACCGCACCCGGCCCCGGCGACCGGGGACGAAGCCGGGCCGAAGACCCCGGCGGACGCCGCTCCCGAGGAGCCGGCACCCGCGGACGCCGCCCCGCAGGACACCGCCCCCGCCGAGGCCGCCCCCGCGGGCCCGCAGGACGAGCACCCCCTCGCCTCCTACGTGCTCCGCGTCAACGGCGCCGACCGCCCCGTCACCGACGCGTGGATCGGCGAGTCCCTGCTCTACGTGCTGCGCGAGCGCCTCGGCCTCGCGGGCGCCAAGGACGGCTGCTCCCAGGGCGAGTGCGGGGCCTGCAACGTCCAGGTCGACGGACGGCTCGTCGCCTCCTGCCTGGTCCCGGCCGTCACCGCCGCCGGCAGCGAGGTGCGCACGGTGGAGGGCCTGGCCGTGGACGGGCAGCCGTCGGACGTGCAGCGGGCCCTCGCCCGGTGCGGCGCGGTGCAGTGCGGCTTCTGCGTGCCCGGCATGGCGATGACCGTGCACAACCTCCTGGAGGGCAACCCGGCGCCCACCGAACTGGAGGCCCGGCAGGCCCTGTGCGGCAACCTGTGCCGCTGCTCCGGCTACCGGGGCGTCCTGGAGGCCGTCCAGGAGGTCGTCGCCGAGCGCGAGGCGCACGCCGCCGCCGACGCGGCCGAGGCGGAGACCGACGAGCCCCGGATCCCGCACCAGGCGGGCCCGGGCGCCGGAGGAGTCGGCCCGTCGGCGTTCGCGTCGTCCGGGCCGCCCGGCACACCGGACGCCCCCGCACCCCAGGAGCAGCAGCGCTACGGCGACCACCCCTACGGCGACCCGTCCTACGGTGACGAGCCGTACGACGACCAGCCCTACGGCGATCGGTCCCACGGCCAGGACGGAGGCCACGCGTGAGCAACGAAGCCGCGACCGCAGAGGCCGCGGGCACGACGGAGGCGCTCCCCGCGCCCGAGCCGATCCCGCACGGCCTCGGCGCGTCCCTGCCCCCCGCCGACGCCCGCGCCAAGACCGAGGGCACCTTCCCGTACGCGGCCGACCTGTGGGCCGAGGGCCTGCTGTGGGCCGCCGTCCTGCGCTCGCCGCACCCGCACGCGCGCATCGTCTCCATCGACACCAGCCACGCGCGCGAGATGCCCGGCGTCCGCGCGGTCGTCACCCACGAGGACGTGCCCGGCACCCCCCTGCACGGGCGCGGCCGGGCCGACCGCCCGGTGTTCGCCTCCGACGTCGTACGCCACCACGGGGAGCCCATCGCGGCCGTCGCCGCCGACCACCCGGACACCGCGCGGATGGCCGCCGCCGCGGTCATCGTCGAGTACGAGGTGCTCGACCCGGTGACCGACCCCGAGCAGGCCTTCGAGGCCGAGCCGCTGCACCCCGACGGCAATCTGATCCGGCACATCCCGCTGCGCCACGGCGACCCGGAGGCGGCCGGCGAGATCGTCGTCGAGGGCCTCTACCGCATCGGCCGCCAGGACCCGGCCCCCATCGGCGCCGAGGCCGGCCTCGCCGTCCCGCGTCCCGACGGGGGAGTGGAGCTGTACCTGGCCTCCACCGACCCGCACGGCGACCGCGACGCGGCCGCCGCCTGCTACGGGCTCGAACCCGAACGCGTCAAGATCGTCGTCACCGGCGTGCCCGGCGCCACCGCCGACCGCGAGGACCAGGGCTTCCAACTCCCGCTCGGCCTGCTGGCGCTGAGGACCGGCTGCCCGGTGAAACTGACCGCCACGCGCGAGGAGTCCTTCCTCGGCCACGCCCACCGCCACCCCACCCTGCTGCGCTACCGCCACCACGCGGACGCCGAGGGCCGGGTCGTCAAGGTCGAGGCGCAGATCCTCCTCGACGCGGGCGCCTACGCGGACACCTCCTCCGACGCGCTGGCCGCCGCGGTGGCGTTCGCCTGCGGCCCGTACGTCGTCCCGAACGCCTTCATCGAGGGCTGGGCCGTACGCACCAACAACCCGCCCTCCGGCCATGTGCGCGGCGAGGGCGCCATGCAGGTGTGCGCCGCGTACGAGGCGCAGATGGACAAGATCGCCAAGAAGCTGGGCCTCGACCCGGCCGAGGTGCGGCTGCGCAACGTGCTGGCCACCGGTGACGTGCTGCCGACCGGCCAGACCGTCACCTGCCCGGCCCCGGTCGCCGAACTCCTCCAGGCCGTACGGGACTTCCCGCTGCCCGCCCTGCCCAAGGACACCCCCGAGGACGAGTGGCTGCTGCCCGGCGGCCCCGAGGGCGCGGGTGAACCGGGCGCGGTGCGGCGGGGCGTGGGCTACGGCATCGGCATGGTGCACATGCTCGGCGCGGAGGGCGCGGACGAGGTCTCCACGGCCACCGTGAAGGTCCAGGACGGCGTGGCGACGGTGCTGTGCGCGGCCGTCGAGACCGGGCAGGGCTTCACCACGCTGGCCCGGCAGATCGTGCAGGAGACGCTCGGCGTGGACGAGGTGCACGTGGCGCCCGTCGACACCGACCAGCCCCCGGCCGGCGCGGGCTGCCGGGGCCGCCACACCTGGGTGTCGGGCGGCGCGGTGGAACGGGCGGCCAAGATGGTCCGCACCCAGCTCCTCCAGCCCCTCGCGCACCAGTTCGGGATGTCGACGGAGCTGCTGCAGATCGCCGACGGCAAGATCACCTCGTACGACGGCGTGCTGTCGACCACGGTCGCCGAGGCGCTGGACGGCAAGGAACTGTGGGCCACCGCCCAGTGCCGTCCGCACCCGACCGAGCCGCTGGACGAGGCGGGCCAGGGCGACGCCTTCGTCGGCATGTCCTTCTGCGCGATCCGCGCGGTGGTCGACGTCGACGTCGAGATCGGCTCCGTACGGGTCGTGGAGCTGGCCGTCGCGCAGGACGTGGGCCGCGTGCTCAACCCGGCCCAGCTCGCCGCCCGGATCGAGGCCGGTGTCACGCAGGGCGTCGGCATCGCGCTGACGGAGAACCTGCGCACGCCGCGCGGGCTGATCCGCCACCCCGACCTGACCGGCTACGCCCTCCCGACCGCGCTGGACGCCCCCGACATCCGGATCGTGAAGCTCGTCGAGGAACGCGACGTGGTCGCGCCCTTCGGCGCCAAGGCGGTCAGCGCGGTGCCGGTGGTGGCCTCCCCGGCGGCCGTCGCCTCCGCCGTGCGCGCCGCCACGGGCCGCCCGGTCAACCGCCTCCCGATCCGGCCCCAGGCCGCGGTGGTGACCGCCTGAGCCCTTCGCGGGCGGGCGTTGTCAGTGGCGGGCCTTAGTGTCGTGGGCAGTGGGGACGGCCGCCGAAGTCGCGTTCCGAGTACGGACGTACGGCTGCCGCGCCCCGGCCAGGACGGCACGTCACACGCGGGGGAACGATGAGCATCACGGTGACCGAGGACCGGCTCGACCCCCGGGTCACGCACGGCCCCACGCGCCGCCGGCCGACCGGCCCGGGACTGCCGGACACGAGCGGTGCGCCGAGCCGCGCGGCGCTGGAGCGGTTGGGGCTGGTGCGGGTCGCGGACGCCACGGGCGACCCGGAGGGCCGGCTCGCCCACGAGCTGCGCGACCAGCGCGTCATCGGCCGGCTGCGGTCCTACGGCGGCGAGACGACCGACGTGCTCCTGCTGGACGGCGGGACGGGGGAGATCCCGACGACGTACTTCCTCAACGACCGCCCCGACCCGATGGACCGCGAACCGCTCGCGCCCTCGCTGCGCACGCTGGTCGACTTCGCCGCGGCGGTGGACGAACTGGCGGCGCTTCGCGGCCGGTTCGCCTCCTGCGCGGACCGGTACGGCCCGCAGGCGGCCGCGGAGGCGTCCCGGCGGTTGCTCGCGGTGTTCGAGGAGGGCGCGGAGGGCGAGGAGCCGGCGTCCCTGTGGAAGATGGCGGCCCTGATCCGGCCGCTGGCCCTGGTGGCCGGGCCGGGCAGCCGCTCCGGTCTGACCCTCGACCTCCCTCCCCGGCTCCTGGACGACGAGTTCGGCGCGCAGGAGATCGTCCGCTTCGAGGAGGTCGACTTCCCGGCCGCGCTCACGCACGAGCCGACCCTGCGTTTCCTGCGCGAGGTGGGCCTGCCGGAGGACGGCCCGTGGTTCTTCTCCCTGGACACGGAGGTGCCGCTGCCGACGCTGGAGGAGTACACGGCGGACGACCCCGGCGCCGCGCCCGGTCCGGCCGGCGCGGAACGGCTGGTCCGCCTCGGCCACCTCCTGGAGGACACCAGCCTGGTCGTGGACGGCACCACCGGCGCGGTCCTGTGCTGGAGCGAGCCGGACGGCGCCCTGCGCCCGCTCAGCACCGACCTGTCCACGCTGGCCTTCACCCTCTGGCTCGTCCACCGGGAGCGGGCCCTCGACGCGGAGCACGCCCTGTCCGACGCGTACGAGCGACTGACCGACACGATGACCCGCGCCCTGGCCGCCGTGGACCCCCTCGCCCGCGACCCGGCCCCCGGCACGCCGACGGACGACGGCCTGCGCTACTGGCCGGGCGTGTTCGAGGACTACGCGGGCGCGGAACTGTGCGCGTAGCGGGCGGTACGTGGAGGCCGTGACGGGATTCGAACCCGTGTCACTCGCTTTGCAGGTTTGTCGGTGCTGGTCGGGGTGGGATCCATACGGGTTCGCATGCGTGCACTGCCGTACGGACGCTGTGCTCGTTGAGGCAGCGCGAACGGGTCCGGACGGCGACGGACGACTACGAACGAGACGGAAATTGAGACGGAGTCCAGAGCCGTCACCAACCACTCTGACCAGCCTTGGATGTGCTACGCGCTGCACTGTCTACGTGTGTTGGAGTGCTCGGGGCACCAGCGGTAGTAGCTGTCGTCGAAGTTGCGGCTGTGTGTTGCCCGGCCGTGCTGAGGCCGCCACCCTTGCCAGTAACGGGTGTTGCAACGGTTGCACAGCGGCGCGCGCACGAAGCCATGCGTGTGGCAGTGATCCCACACGGCTGCCCTCACGGTCATGCAGCTTGCGCACATGAACTGTGCGGCGGCGGGCCAGTCCCGTCGGCTGGCGCGATCCACGCGGTAGCGTTCACCCGCGAGCTTGCCTTCATACACCACAGCATCGGCGTCGCTGCCCCTCGGTCCGTAGACAACCGCGGTGCGAGTGAACTCGCCTCGGTCGGCCACCACCGCGTCTCCGACGCGCTCGAACCAACCGGCAGCATCCTGTCCATGGTGCGCCCCGAGGCACGAGCACTGGCATTCAACGCCCGTCGCTTCCAGACATGCCCTGGTGCACTGCGACAGCCTCGACATGTCCCGCCAGAGCACGATGAACCCGTACCGGTCGATGGCCGCCGTCACCAGCCGCACGAGACTGCTCCGTGGCAGCTTCCATCGGTCGTCGTCTAACTCCGGGGAACGGATGCCCACCGTTTCGTGCAGCCAGCGGCGGTTGCCTTTGCGGGGCGGGATCTTGGCGATGACCTGCCCGTCCACGGGGAGCCACACCATCGCCACTGGCCCGATCCCGGGTGCCCTGACTCCACGTCCATCGACTATGCGAACCGGCAACTCGTCCGTCATGATCCCACGGTGGCAGGCAGACCGGCAGTCAGGGAACCCCGCCTCTCAGAGTGTCCACGCTGGTCAGGGATTGACAAGGCCAGGACAAGGTGACATCACGAGCGACCAGATAGCACCGCGCGAACGGTCGCAGGAAGTGGTTGCCGCTGGCTGCGACCTGCCTGTTTCTCTCGAACGCCCATCCCGACACAACCCATTTGCCTATGATCTGGTTATGGCTGACCGTAATTTTCCTACACCCAGCAGCGATGATGTGATTGCCGCACTGGAGCGAACTGGATTCTTGCTTGAACAGCGCGTGGCGCAAGAAGTGCGCGCCGCAGGCTTCTACGCTCAAACGGGGCGTGCGTTCAAAGATCCAGAGGAAGGCAAATCGAGAGAGGTTGACGTCTCCGCTTTCAAAATGCTTTTTCAGAACGAACGAGGGAACATCTCGCTCGGGGTGAAACTGCTGATTGAATGCAAAAAATCGACCGGCCCCTACGTTGTGTTGGGGAGGAACCTTAGCGTCAAGGAACGCAATTTCCCCCCTCATGCTCACACGATGCCCATCAGTACTGTGCGCTGGGAAGAAGGGAGGGAGGGTAACCGCATATCCTACCGGAGTCGGAGTCTATGGGAATGGCTCGGGCTGCACGAGCTTCCTTACAGTCCGAGTCTCGATGAAAGAAGGGGGGTGCAACTGGTCAGGATGAACTTGAAAAATAAGGAGTGGCAAGCGGATAATTCTTCCATTTTCGATTCGCTGACACTTCCTTTGATGAAGGCCGTAGAGGCATTCAGGCCCTCTCGTGACAGGTCGTCAGTTGTCCCCGGCTTCGCGCATATGGATTTGTGCTTCCCTCTCGTGGTGACCAGCGGTGATGTCTTCTACGTGGATGTGGAAGCCGAGGTCCCCGCGGCTGAGCAGGTGGAATGGGTTTCAGTTGAGCGTGATATCGACACGGAGAGTGTTAAGGGCAATTTCTCGATGGATGTTGTGAGTCACGGCGCTCTCGATGGCTACTTGAATAGAGTCCTAGGATTTGCTGAGGAGGTAAGGAAGATCGTAAGTGCGGACCCGCAAGCTCTTGTAACCCGCGAGGTTCCGCCGCCCCCGCAATGAGCTGGTCCTCATAGTGCAGCGTGTCAGGTATGGGAAGCTTGACTCGGATGTTGACGGGCGCATCGTGGTCAGGGAGGGTCAAGTGCCGCAGGGCAGTCCGCGGGGCACGTACCTAGAGGTCTCGGAAGCTCTCCACGAGAGAATCAGGACGGGCGAGATCACTGAGGCACTGCCGTCTCAGTCGGCACTCGTGAGTGAGTACGGCGTGAGTCGCAGCACCATCGAGCGGGCGCTTGCGGCACTCAAGGCTGAGGGCCTGATCGAATCCGTGCAGGGTGCTGGATGGTTCGTGGCTGGGACCGGCGATCGCCGGCCGTTGGTCGAGCGGGTAACCGATCTGTTGCGCGGCGAGGGGGTGAAGGTCGGCGACCGCTTCCCCACCGAGAGGGAGCTGTGCGAGCGGTTCGGCGCGTCCCGGACTGCCGTGCGCTCCGCCATCGCGCAGATGGAAGGCCAAGGGCTGATCGGCAAGGGGGCAGGGCGAGGGCGGGATTGAGAACGTTGCCCCCCTCACGGTCAACGACAACACGATGGTGGGCTACGGCGTCGCCGTGCGAAAGCACCTCATCCCCGGGTTGGGCGCCCACCGGCTCGACAAGCTCAAGCCCGAGCACATCGAGGCGTTCTACGCGAAGATGCAGGCCAACGGCAGCAAGCCCCCGACCGCCCACCAGGTGCACCGCACCTTCCGTACAGCCCTCAACGAGGCCGTACGACGCGGCCATCTCGGCAAGAATCCGGTCCTGCTGGCCAAAGCCCCCAAGACGGGCGAGTACGAGGTGGAGCCCTACAGCGACCAAGAGGTACAGCGGTTACTGAAGGCCGCAGCGCAGCACCGTAACTCCGCACGCTGGGCCGTCGCTCTCGCCCTCGGACTGCGTCAAGGAGAGGTGCTGGCACTGAAATGGGAAGACGTGGACCTCGACGGTGGGTACCTCGTAGTCCGCCGCAGCCGCCACCGGCCGCAGTACGCCCACGGGTGCGCGGAGCCCTGCGGACGCAAGGCGGCTGGGTACTGCCCGCAGAGGAGACGCACCAACCCGGAGATCTCCACCACTAAGTCGCGCGCCGGCCGCCGCGCAGTCGGCCTCCCAGAACAGCTCGTGGACCTACTCCGTGCCCATCTCAACGCGCAGGAAGCGGAGCGGCAGGCGGCTGGCAAACGATGGGAGGAGAACGGCCTGGTGTTCCCGGACGAATGCGGGCGAAGCCCCTCTCACCGCAAGGACTGGGCCCAGTGGAAGGCGCTCCTGACAGAGGCGAAGGTCCGTGATGGTCGCCTGCACGACGCACGGCACACGGCTGCCACGGTCCTTCTCATCCTTGGGGTTCCGGAGCGGGCAGTCATGGGACTCATGGGGTGGTCGACGACCGCGATGGCCGCGAGGTACCAGCACATGGTTGATGCAGTCAGGGCAGACGTGGCGGAGCAAGTAGGCGGCCTCATCTGGGCCCCCGCCGAAGGCCGTAAGACGGAGTAAACCCAGGATATGAAGGGGTGAGCCGCAGCACGGCTCACCCCTTCATCTGGGCGCGCGGAAAGCCGTTCTCTGCTGTCGCGCTACGTCGGCGGGAGGACCTGTCCATCTTCTCTGGTTGCGCTTTGGATGAGGCAAATCTGTTGCCTTTGGTGTGCGCAACGACGTACAGTACGGCAATGGATTTGCGGCAAGAGGATGTCCATCGGCGCTTTACTAGCCTCGAACAGGGTGCGTGGACCACTGTCTACGAGGGCTGGCACAACGATGATGGTAATGGCGGTATCTACTGCGCCTTTGCTCCGGTGTCCAAGCGAGAGCGCGTGCTCAGTGGGCCTTCGTGGGATATCCACAAGGATGACTTCCGTCCGGGTTTTTCTCAACACTGGGAAAACGGCAAGTGCGTGACAACGTACTTCCCGAGTAGCGTCCAAGATGACTTTGAGCCGTTGATTCTTTGCCGCGACTACCACGGCATCATTCCCTCTTCGCTTGAGCTGACCGAACACTTCCGTCTGTACCACAATCTCTACTGGGACGAGTTGACGTCTCAGTTCATGCAGCCACACGATGACGGCACCTCCTCCGTAGCGGCGAAGATAACCGAGAACAAGGTAGAGGTTCGGACTAAGCTGCTCAGGCAGTTCCAGGCAGCCCGACAGCTGGACTTTGTTCTCTACATTGACTCGGTGCGCTTTGGTGCGAAGGATGAATCGGTTCCGGAGGAGGTCGAGTGGGTGACTGATGCCCTCCGGGCCGAACGTTACTCCGGCGATCGAATATCGGGCCGCCCTTTCACACGCTACCTCGGCGCACGGGTAGTTCCATCCCCACCTATCGAGAAAAGTGGGATCTGGCCTTTCGAGGAAGAGGATACTTACTTCCCTGATTTCATTATCGGGGTAGATTCTGACGGGGACGAGGTTCGTTACACCTGCAACCCTGACGCGTTGGCAAACTACTTTGGAGCTAACCCGGAAGCTCCCCACTATCTCACGCCAGTCTTCTTTCGCCGAGAAGTCTTGCAGAAGTACTACGAGAAGTCAGAGCTGTATACCGTCTCGGACGGCTACCTGAGCTGTGCTTCTCTTTGGAGCGTGCGCATCGATAACAGCGCCGGCGAGCACGTTGTAGTCTTTCTCGGTGACCTGGGGCGCGATCTGCCTCGCCAGGAGCGAGATTACTGGCGCAGCTTCAATGTTGCGGCGGATGGCAGACCCAGTGAAACCCTAATCCGTCGAGCGTTCCTTGGGCAGCCTGCTAACCCGACGGCAGAAGACCTCCTGGTCCGCTCTAATTACATCATGTTTGGGCGGGCCTGGAACGAGCGCTATGGTTGGGATCTCTTCCGAAAGCCGGAGGAAGCAGATGCCGGACTATTGCAGCGTCTGCGGTTGCCGCTGAATGACTCGCAAGCAGAGTTTGAATCAAGTATCCGAACCATGACTCAACTTTTCGTTGACGCCATCAACGAAAAAATGATGCAGGCGCAACTGCCGAATAAGATTGAGAACGAGAAGGGGATCTCAAAGCTTGAGCGGTGGCTGAAGCTGCGGGGGTACCAGCATGCGCAGCGGGACATTCAGTTCCTACGCAATCTGCAGGAGGTGCGGTCAAGGGTCACCGCGCACCGTAAGGGCAAGGACTATGAGAAGACGCTCACGAAGGTCTTCGGTGATCTCCGCGGACCTGCAGCAGCGCGAACACTCTTCACCTCCGCCCTCGCTATGCTGACCGGCCTCAGTGAATGGCTTGCTGCAGAGGGCGCAGACCAGGAGCCGTGAGCGCCGCCGGCTACCGGGCTCGGCTCCCTCGCAGTTGCGACTTAGGGGCAGGTTGAGGCCGGGCGCTCTGGACAGTGCTGTCCTATCCGAACTGAGACGGGAACTGAGACGGCCGAACGACGGGGCGGCCCCCCATCTGGGGGGCCGCCCCGTCGTTTGCCTGGTCAAGGCACTTGAGGCCGTGACGGGATTCGAACCCGTGTCACTCGCTTTGCAGGCGAGCCCCTGAACCACTCGGGCACACGGCCGTGTTCCGGACTTCCGCGGTGTCCGTGCCGAACTCGGTGACTCGACCGTAGGACGGCGCGGGGGAGTTGCTCAAGGAAAGGGGAGGGGCCGCAATGCGACTGCCACACGCCGTTCACGAACCGGGCGCGGAGGCGCGGCGCGGTCGTACGACCAAGGTCCCGGTCCCGGACCGCCTCCCGACAGGGGTCAAAGGCGGTCGCGGCCCTTACTCTGGCGACCATGACCGTCCCTGACCCGCGCGACACCGACGTCGCCGACCCCGCAGGCCCCGGCAGCCCCGCCGAGTTCGCCGCCCCCGCCGACACCGTGCTGAGCCGCGCCTACCGGGCGCTCAGCATCGGCATCGTCTCCGTCGTCGTGCTGATCGCCTTCGAGGCGACGGCGGTCGGCACGGCGATGCCGGTGGCGGCACGGGAGCTGGACGGGGTGTCGCTGTACGCCTTCGCGTTCTCGGGGTACTTCACGACCAGCCTGTTCGGCATGGTGCTCTCCGGGCAGTGGTCCGACCGGCGGGGCCCGCTGGCGCCGCTGACCAGCGGGATCGCCGCCTTCGCCGCCGGACTGGTGCTGTCGGGGACGGCCGGGGCGATGTGGCTGTTCATCCTCGGGCGGGCCGTGCAGGGACTCGGCGGCGGACTCGTCATCGTCGCGCTGTACGTCGTCGTCGGCCGGGCCTACCCCGAGCGGCTGCGGCCCGCGATCATGGCGGCGTTCGCGGCGGGTTGGGTCGTGCCGTCCGTCGTGGGACCGCTGGCCTCCGGCGCCGTCACCGAGCACCTGGGCTGGCGGTGGGTGTTCGTCGGCATCCCGGTGCTCGTGGTCTTCCCGCTGGCGCTCGCGCTGCCGCAGATACGCAGCCGGGCGGCCGGCCCGGTGGGCGGAGCGGACACGCAGGAGGCGCCGGCCTCCTTCGACCGGCGCCGCATCCGCCTCGCCCTCGGCATCTCCCTGGGCGCGGGCCTGCTCCAGTACGCCGCCCAGGACCTGCGCTGGACCTCGCTCGTCCCCGGCCTCGCGGGGCTCGCGCTGCTCGTCCCGGCCGTCCTCGGACTGCTCCCGCGCGGCACCTACCGGGCGGCGCGCGGCCTGCCCTCCGTCGTCCTGCTGCGCGGCGTCGCCGCCGGGTCCTTCATCGCCGCCGAGTCCTTCGTGCCGCTGATGCTGGTCACCCAGCGCGGCCTCAGCCCGACCCTGGCCGGGCTCTCCCTGGCGGCGGGCGGCGCGACCTGGGCCGCGGGCTCCTGGCTGCAGTCCCGGCCGCGCATGGAGCCGCACCGGGACCGGCTGATGACGCTGGGCATGGTGCTCGTCGCCGCGGCCATCGCCACCGCCCCGAGCGTGCTGATCGACGCGGTGCCCGCCTGGACGGTCGCCGTCGCCTGGGGCTTCGGCTGCCTCGGCATGGGTCTGGTGATCTCCTCCACCAGCGTGCTCCTGCTCCAGCTCTCCGCCCCGGAGGAGGCCGGTACCAACTCCGCCGCCCTCCAGATCTCCGACGGCCTGTCCAACGTGATCCTGCTGGCCGCCGGCGGCGCCGCCTTCGCGGCCCTCGGCGGCGGCACGGTGACCCACGCGGCGACCGGGACGACCGGCTCGCACCCGGCCGCGTTCGCGGCGGTCTTCCTGCCGATGGCGGGGGTGGCCCTGGTGGGGGCGTGGGTGACGACGCGGCTGCGCGAACGCGGGACGGGGTGAACCGCCGGGCGCCCGCGGCGGCTGTGACGTCGGTCCCACCGGGGGGTGACCCGGCCGGGCGGGCGCCGTGATCGCGGCGGCCCGCCGGTAGGGTGGCCCGGTTGTCATACGTGGCCGTCGTTCTACCCCCTTCGGAGACCGTGACTACCACCGCCAGCTCCAGCACCTCGCACCACCTGTCCCCCGCCTTCCCCGGCCGGGCCCCCTGGGGCACCGCCAGCAAGCTGCGGGCCTGGCAGCAGGGGGCGATGGAGAAGTACCTCCAGGAGCAGCCCCGGGACTTCCTGGCGGTCGCCACCCCGGGCGCCGGCAAGACCACCTTCGCCCTGACCCTGGCGTCCTGGCTGCTGCACCACCACGTCGTGCAGCAGGTGACCGTCGTCGCGCCGACCGAGCACCTGAAGAAGCAGTGGGCGGAGGCGGCGGCCCGCATAGGCATCAAGCTGGACCCCGAGTACAGCGCGGGCCCGCTCAGCCGGGAGTACCACGGCATCGCCATCACCTACGCCGGCGTCGGCGTGCGCCCCATGCTGCACCGCAACCGCGTCGAGCAGCGCAAGACCCTCGTCATCCTCGACGAGATCCACCACGCCGGTGACTCCAAGTCCTGGGGCGAGGCCTGCCTCGAGGCCTTCGAGCCGGCCACCCGGCGCCTCGCGCTGACCGGTACGCCGTTCCGGTCGGACACCAACCCGATCCCCTTCGTGACGTACGAGGAGGGCGACGACGGCATCCGGCGCTCCGCCGCCGACTACACCTACGGCTACGGCTCCGCCCTCGCCGACGGCGTCGTCCGCCCCGTCATCTTCATGAGCTACAGCGGCAACATGCGCTGGCGCACCAAGGCCGGCGACGAGATCGCCGCCCGGCTCGGCGAGCCCATGACCAAGGACGCCGTCAGCCAGGCCTGGCGCACCGCGCTGGACCCGCGCGGCGAGTGGATGCCCGCCGTGCTGCGCGCCGCCGACCAGCGGCTCACCGAGGTCAGGAAGGCCATCCCGGACGCCGGCGCCCTCGTCATCGCCGCCGACCAGGACTCCGCCCGCGCCTACGCCAAGCTGATCCGCGAGATCACCGGCGACAAGGCCACCGTCGTGCTCTCCGACGACGCCGGCGCCTCCAAGAACATCGACACGTTCAGCCAGGGCACCGACCGCTGGATGGTCGCCGTCCGCATGGTGTCCGAGGGCGTCGACGTGCCCCGCCTCGCCGTGGGCGTGTACGCCACGACGATCTCCACGCCGCTGTTCTTCGCCCAGGCCGTCGGCCGCTTCGTGCGTTCGCGGCGCCGCGGCGAGACCGCCTCCGTCTTCCTGCCGACCGTTCCCGACCTGCTCACCTTCGCCAACGAGATGGAGCGTGAGCGCGACCACGTCCTCGACAAGCCCAGGAAGGAGGGCGAGGAGGACCCCTACGCCGAGTCCGAGAAGGAGATGGACGAGGCGAACCGGCAGCAGGACGAGGACACCGGCGAGCAGGACATGCTGCCCTTCGAGGCGCTGGAGTCCGACGCCGTCTTCGACCGGGTCATGTACAACGGCGCCGAGTTCGGGATGCAGGCCCACCCGGGCAGCGAGGAGGAGCAGGACTACCTCGGCATCCCCGGGCTGCTGGAGCCCGACCAGGTGCAGCTCCTGCTCCAGAAGCGGCAGGCGCGGCAGATCGCGCACAGCCGCAAGAAGCCCGACGACGAGGCCGACCTGCTCGAACTGCCCGCCGAGCGGCGCCCGGTGGTCTCCCACAAGGAGCTGATGGAGCTGCGCCGTCAGCTCAACACCATGGTCGGCGCCTACGTCCACCAGAGCGGCAAACCGCACGGCGTCATCCACACCGAGCTGCGCCGCGTCTGCGGCGGCCCGCCCAGCGCCGAGGCGACCGCCGGTCAGCTGCGCCAGCGCATCGCCAAGGTGCAGGAGTGGGCGACGCGGATGAAGTGACCGGCGGGGCACGGGAGTCGAGGGCCCGTGGCTGTACGTACTGGGACAAACACCGTCAGTTCCCTCCGGTTACTGACCGGATTCTGGACGGAGACTTCCGCTGAGCGGACTGGCTCGCTACTGTCCCGCTACGCACACGCCCCGTGGCAGCGCCGCCGCGGAGCGCAGCCGTGAAGCGACTGGGCCGGGCACACGGCCGGGCCGTCAGCCGATCGGCGGCCTCTGAAGCGCGTCACTGACGGGACTCGGTGACGCACTCGCCGCGAGGGGGCCGCCGACCTCACCACTAAGGAGTGGGCGTCGTGACCGCGGAGACCTCTCAGACGCTCGACAGAGGACTGCGTGTCCTCAAGCTGCTGGCCGATACGGACCACGGGCTGACCGTCACCGAGCTTTCCCACCGACTGGGCGTCAACCGGACCGTCGTGTACCGGCTGCTCGCCACGCTGGAACAGCATGCGCTGGTACGCCGTGACCTGGGCGGCCGCGCCCGGGTCGGGCTGGGGGTGCTGGGGCTGGGGCGCCAGGTGCACCCGCTGGTGCGCGAGGCGGCGATGCCGGCGCTGCGGTCACTGGCCGAGGACATAGGGGCGACGGCCCACCTGACGCTGGTCGACGGGGCGGAGGCGCTGGCCGTGGCCGTGGTCGAGCCGACGTGGACGGACTACCACGTGGCCTACCGGGCCGGATTCCGGCATCCGCTGGAGCGGGGTGCCGCGGGGAAGGCGATCCTGTCGGCCCGGCAGCAGGTGGCGGCGGCCGGGCCGGGGCCCGGGTACACGCTGACGCACGGCGAGCTGGAGGCGGGGGCCTGCGGGGCGGCGGCGCCGTTGCTCGGTGTGACGGGGGTGGAGGGCAGCGTGGGTGTGGTGATGCTGGCGGACGTGGTGCCGGAGCGGGTGGGGGCGCGGGTGATGGAGGCGGCTCGGGAGGTGGCGGAGGCGTTGCGGTGAGGTCGGCCCGCGGGTGCGCGGGTCGGGGGCAGTGGTGGGCGCGTTAGATTGTGCGGGTGCTTTCTCGCCTCACGCGTTCCCAGGCCCTCGCCGTCTGCGCGGTGCCGGTCGTGGCTCTGCTCGCCACCGCCGCGTTCGCGCCGCTGCCGTTCTCCGTGGCGCAGCCCGGCCTGACGGCGAACGTGCTGGGGGAGAACCGGGGCACCCAGGTGATCACGATCTCGGGCGCCCCGACCCGGAAGACCGAGGGGCAGCTCCGGATGACGACGATCGAGGCGACCGGCCCGGACACGCGCGTCTCGCTCGGCGACGTCGTCGACGGCTGGTTCGACACCGACCGGGCGGTCATGCCGCGCGACGCGGTCTACCCGAGCGGCGACGGCGTCAAGGAGATCGAGAAGTACAACGAGGAGCAGATGAAGCAGTCCCAGGACGCGGCGACCGCTGCCGCCCTGGACTACCTGGACCTCGATCCGTCCGACGTCCACGTCACCCTGAAGCTGGCCGACGTCGGCGGGCCCAGCGCCGGACTGCTGTTCTCCCTCGGCATCGTCGACAAGCTGGACGGCGACGGCAGCGGGGGCGACCTCACCGGCGGCCGGATCGTCGCGGGCACCGGCACCATCGGCGCGGGCGGCAAGGTCGGCGCCGTCGGCGGGGTGCCGCTGAAGACGCAGGCCGCGCGGCGCGACGGTGCCACCGTCTTCCTGGTGCCGAAGGCGGAGTGCTCGGACGCGCGGGCCGAGCTGCCGAAGGGCCTGCGGCTGATCCCGGTGACCACCTTGGACGGCGCGGTCGACGCGCTGCGGGCCCTGAACACGGGCAAGGGCGAGGTCCCCGCCTGCTGAGCGCCGGCTCAGCCCTTCTTCACGAAGCCCTTCTCCTCCATCCAGTCCAGCGCCACCTGGTGCGGGTCCTGCCCGTCGACGTCGACCTTCGCGTTCAGCGTCTGGGCGACGTCGTTGTTCAGCGCCCTGGTGACGGGGTCGAGGACGGAGGCGATCGCCGGCCACTTCTTCAGGGTGTCGGTCCTGATCATGGGCGCCGCGTTGTAGTTCGGGAAGAACTTCCTGTCGTCCCGCATCACCACCAGGTTCATGGACTTGATCCGCCCGTCGGTGGTGAACACCTCCCCGTAGGTGCAGGCGCCCTTGGCCGTCTGGGTGTAGATGATCCCGGTGTCCATCTGGGTGATGTTCTTCGCCGGGATGTTCATCCCGTACGCCTTCTCCATGCCCGGCAGCCCGTCCGCGCGGTTGGCGAACTCGCCCTCCACGCACAGCGTCACCGCGGCCGGGTCGGACCTGGCCAGCTCGGCCACCTGGGACAGCGTCGTCGTGTGGTACTTGCGGTAGTTGGCCTGGTTCATGGCGAGGGCGTAGGTGTTGTTCAGCGTCGAGGGCGGCAGCCAGGTGATGCCCTTCTTCGCGTCCGCCTCCCGCACCGCCTGCCACTGCTGCTGCGGGTCGGGGATCGGCTTGCTGTTGCCCTGGTACGTGATCCAGGCGGTGCCCGTGTACTCGTACGTGCCGTCCGCGTCGCCGTTCTCCACCGCCGCGCGGGTGCCCACGGAGCCCTGGATGCCGGTGCGGTCGAGCACCTCCGCGCCGGCGGCCTCGAAGGCGATGCCCATGATCGCCCCGAGGACGAGCTGCTCGGTGAACTCCTTCGAGGTGACGGTCAGATCGGCGCCCTTCAGCGGCAGGCCCCTGCCGATGGTGCCGGGCTTCACGTCGTCGGCCATCGGGGAGCCGCTGGTCAGACCGCAGCCGGCGGCGGCCACCAGCACCGCGGCCGCCAGGAGCGCCGCCGGGCCCGTACGGCGTCTCATGTCCCCACCTCCAGACCGCGCGGGCGCATCACCAGCTCGGCGAGGGAGGCGAGCCAGTCCACCAGCAGGGCGAGGGCGACCGTGAGGACCGAGCCGAGCACCAGCACCGGCATCCGCTGGCTGGTGATGCCGGTGGTGATCAGCACGCCCAGCCCGCCGCCCCCGCCGAACGTCGCCAGCGTCGCCGTACCGACGTTCAGCACCAGGGCCGTGCGCACCCCGGCCAGGATCAGCGGGACGGCCAGCGGGAGTTCGACGCGGGTGAGCACGCCCATCGGGGACATGCCGATGCCGCGGGCCGCCTCCAGCAGCGTCGGGTCGTTGGCGCGCAGGCCCGCGATGGTGTTGGAGAGCACCGGCAGGACGGCGTAGACGATGATGCCGATCAGGGCGGCCCGGCGTCCGATGCCCAGCCAGATCACCAGCAGGGCGAGCAGGCCGATCGCCGGGGTGGCCTGGCCCATGTTGGCGAACGCCATCGCCACCGGCGTGGCCCTGCGGAACATCCGGCGGGTGAGCAGGATGCCCAGCGGGATCGCGATGATCAGCACGAAGAACGTGGAGATCACGGTCAGTTGGACGTGCTGCCACAGCGCCTTGGTGACCTGGCCGTGGGACAGGGCGTTGGTGCTCAGCGCGTCCAGGTCGGCCTGCCGGAACCACAGCCAGGTCGCCAGCAGCACCGCGATCAGGACCACGGGCAGGACGGTCAGCTTCTGCCAGGACACCCGCGGGGCCGGCACGGCCGGGGACGGCGGGCGCGGTTCCCGCTCCTCCTCGCCCTCGTCCTCCGGGGCGAACCCGCCGGACTCGTTCCCGCCGGAGCGGGAGCCGGGGAAGGCGCTCACACCGGGCCCCCGTCCCCCTCGAAGCCCTCCTGCTCGGCGTGGGTCCGCTCGGCCCGGGCCTCCTCCAGGTCGTGCTGGTGCTCCAGCGCGTCCAGCCGGTCCTCCTCCAGCAGCTCGTGCACCGAGTTCATCAGCGTCTCCATGTCCACGACGCCCGTGTACTCGCCGCGCCGCCCGGTGACCGCGACCCGCCCCGCGTTGTCGGTCAGCACCGCCTCCAGCGCGTCCCGCAGCGTCGCGTCCCGGGTCACCGTGTCGCTCACCAGCGTCCCGGCCCGGGCCAGCGACCCCTTGGCCCGCATCAGATCGCCGCGCCTGAGCCACTTGTAGGGCCGCCCGCGCCGGTCCAGCATCAGGATCTCGTTGGTGCCGGCCGCGCGCAGCCGGTTGAAGATGTGCTGGAGCGGGTCCTCCACGGTCACCGTCGGATAGTCGGTGATCTCCACGTCCCGTACGCGGGTGAGGTTCAGCCGCTTCAGCGCCGCCCCCGCGCCAACGAAACCGGAGACGAAGTCGTCGGCCGGGTTGGTGAGGATGGCCTCCGGGGTGTCGAACTGGGCGATGTGGGACCGCTCGCGCAGCACCGCGATCCGGTCGCCCAGCTTGATCGCCTCGTCGAAGTCGTGGGTGACGAACACGATCGTCTTGTGCAGCTCGTGCTGCAGCCGGATCAGCTCGTCCTGGAGGTGGTCGCGCGTGATCGGGTCGACCGCGCCGAACGGCTCGTCCATCAGCAGCACCGGCGGATCCGCCGCCAGCGCCCGCGCCACCCCGACCCGCTGCTGCTGGCCGCCAGAGAGCTGGCGCGGATAGCGGCCGTGGAACTCGCCGGGCTCGAGCCCGACCAGGTCGAGCAGTTCCTCCACCCGGGAGCGGATCCGGGCCTTGGACCAGCCGATCATCCTCGGCACCAGCGCGATGTTCTGGGCGACGGTCATGTGCGGGAAGAGCCCGGCCGACTGGATGGCGTACCCGATCTTGCGGCGCAGTTTCACCGGGTCCATGTCGGTGACGTCCTCGCCGCCGATGCGGATGCGGCCGCCGCTCGGCTCGATCAGCCGGTTGATCATCTTCAGCGTCGTGGACTTCCCGCATCCCGACGGACCGACCAGGATGACCGTCTCGCCGGCCTTGATCTCCATCGTCACGTTGTCGACGGCCGGCTGGGCGCTGCCGGGATAGCGCTTGGTGAGGGACTCCAGCTCGATGGCCGCCCCGGTGCCGGTGCCACCGGTCCCGGCGGCCGTCTCGCCCACGGTCTCAGACACGGATCCCCCTGGGAATGGTCAGCCGTCCGAGCAGGACGTACGCGGCGTCGAACAGCAGCGCCAGGACGATGATCCCGAGCGTGCCCGAGAGCACCTGGTTGAGCGCGTTCTTGCTGCCCAGCGAGGCGATCCCGCGGAAGATCTCGTTGCCGAGGCCCGGGCCGGAGGCGTACGCGGCGATCGCGGCGATGCCCATGAGCATCTGCGTGGAGACCCGGATGCCGGTGAGGATCGGCGGCCAGGCCAGCGGCAGCTCCACCCGCAGCAGCCGGGCCGCCCGCGACATCCCGATGCCCGTGGCCGCGTCCACCAGTGCCGGGTCCACCCCGCGCAGCCCCACGATCGCGTTGCGCACGATGGGCAGCAGCCCGTACAGGGTCAGCGCGGTCACCGTCGGCGGCACGCCCAGCCCCACGATGGGGATGAGCAGACCGATCATGGCCAGCGACGGGATGGTGAGGATGGTGGAGGTCGTCGTGGTCGCCAGGCTCCCCGCCCAGTCGCTGCGGTAGGTGACCACACCGATCAGCACCCCGAGCAGCGTCGCCACGACCATGCACTGGAAGACGGCGCTGGCGTGCTGGTAGGCGTCGGTGAGGAGCTGCTGATGGCGGTTGGCGACGAACTCCCAGAAGTTCACGTCCGCTCACCTCCGGGATCGGGCACTCTCACTCACGGCGTCGTTCGCGGTCCTCGGCCGCCTGCTCCACCAGCGGGATGATCCGCAGCGGAACGGGGTTCTCCATCACGATCGCCGTGGCGGCCCGGACGATGCCATCAAAACCGACAACCCGGTCGATCACCCGTTGGAGATCGGCGTTCGAGCGCGCCACCAGGCGGCACAGCATGTCCCCCGTACCGGTGGTGGTGTGCAGCTCCAGCACCTCCGGCACGGTCGCCAAGTGCGCCCGGACATCGGGCCCTTGACCCTGGCGGATCTCCAGCGTGGCGAACGCCGTGACCGGGTAGCCGAGCGCCGCCGGGTCCACCTCCGGGCCGAAGCCGCGGATGACTCCGTTCGACTGAAGCCGGTCCAGCCGAGCCTGCACGGTGCCCCGCGCCACCCCCAGCCGCCGGGACATCTCCAGCACCCCGATCCTCGGCTCCCGCGCCAGCAGACCGATGATCCGTCCGTCCAGACGATCGATCGCCACGGCACCCTCCCCGCTGGTCATCCTGTACAGATCGCCCGCCCCCACCGGCGTAGCGCTGGGCAGGTTGCCCAGTGAAGACGCAAACTATTGCGCACCTTGCGGACGCGGGAGACCCTGCGGCTATGACGCAGACCACACACCACACTCCCGACACCGCCCGGCAGGCCGACCCCTTCCCGGTCAAGGGAATGGACGCGGTCGTCTTCGCCGTGGGCAACGCCAAGCAGGCGGCGCACTACTACTCGACCGCCTTCGGCATGCGGCTGGTCGCCTACTCCGGACCGGAGAACGGCAGCCGCGAGACCGCCAGCTACGTCCTGGAGAACGGCTCCGCCCGCTTCGTGTTCACCTCCGTGATCAAGCCGGCCACCGACTGGGGCCGCTTCCTCGCCCAGCACGTGGCCGAGCACGGCGACGGCGTCGTCGACCTCGCCATCGAGGTCCCGGACGCGCGCGCCGCGTACGCCTACGCCGTCGAGCACGGCGCCCGTTCGGTCGCCGAGCCGTACGAGGTCAAGGACGAGCACGGCACCGTCGTCCTCGCCGCCATCGCCACCTACGGCGAGACCCGGCACACGCTGGTCGAGCGCTCCGGCTACGACGGCCCCTACCTGCCCGGCTTCGCCGTCGCCGCGCCGATCGTCGAGCCGCCCGCGCAGCGCACCTTCCAGGCCGTCGACCACTGCGTCGGCAACGTCGAACTCGGCCGCATGAACGAGTGGGTCGCGTTCTACAACAAGGTCATGGGCTTCACGAACATGAAGGAGTTCGTGGGCGACGACATCGCCACCGAGTACAGCGCGCTGATGTCGAAGGTCGTGGCCGACGGCACGCTCAAGGTCAAGTTCCCGATCAACGAGCCCGCGGTCGCCAAGAAGAAGTCGCAGATCGACGAGTACCTGGAGTTCTACGGCGGCGCCGGCGTCCAGCACATCGCGCTGAACACCAACGACATCGTGCAGACCGTGCGCACGATGAAGGCGGCCGGCGTCGAGTTCCTGGACACCCCCGACTCGTACTACGACACCCTCGGCGAGTGGGCCGGCGAGACCCGCGTCCCCGTGGAGACGCTGCGCGAGCTGAAGATCCTCGTGGACCGGGACGAGGACGGCTATCTGCTGCAGATCTTCACCAAGCCGGTCCAGGACCGTCCGACCGTCTTCTTCGAGATGATCGAGCGCCACGGCTCCATGGGCTTCGGCAAGGGCAACTTCAAGGCCCTGTTCGAGGCCATCGAGCGCGAGCAGGCCAAGCGCGGCAACCTCTGACGGCCACGGCCGACGGGTCACGCCCTGACGGGTCACGGCCCGACGACCACGGCCGGGACGGTCACCGCGCGGGCGGGTCCTCCACCGAGGGCTCGCCCAGCTCCGCCAGCGCCCGCCGCGCCTCGGGCGCCCTGAGCGGCGAGAAGTACGGGTCGATCACCAGCGCCTCCCGGAGGTGGCGCCGCGCGGGCCCGTACCGCTCCAGCGCCCGCTCGATCATCCCGCGGTGGAAGGCGTACGGCGCGCTGCGCACCCCTCCGCCCTGCTCACCGTCCGTGGCGATGGTGGCGAACCGCAGCGCCTCCTCGTGCTCCCCGGTCCGGTACAGCGCCCAGCCCAGCGCGTCGGCCACCGCGACGGAGGGCTGGCGCTGCCACTCGGCCCGCAGCCGCCGCACCGCCGCCGACGCGGACCCGTGGTCCGCCTCGAAGCGGCCCAGCACCAGTTCCTCGTCCGCGCCGGCCGCCTGCGCGCCGCGCACCCGCTCCCGCAGCAGGTCGTACTGCACCCGCGCCGCCTGCCCCAGCCCCAGCGACTCGTACAGCTCGCCCAGCTCCAGCGCGTACTCGGGGTACGGCTGCTTGGCCAGCGCCGCCTGGTAGGCGGCCAGCGCCTGCGTGGTGCGGCCCTGCGCCGCCAGCGCCCTGGCCTCCCCGGCCTGTGCGGCCCGCTGGTCCGGGTCGGTGCGCAGCGCCTCCTGGAAGTGCCGCAGCGCCACCTCGCGGTCCCCGCGCTCGAGCGCCAGCCGCCCGGCCTGCTCCAGATACGCCGCCCGCTCGGCGGGCGCGTCGGCGGCCGCCACCGCGTCGGAGAGCTGCGCCGCCGCGTCCTCCCGCCAGCCCCGGTCCCGGTAGACGGCCGCCGCCCGCGCCTTCACGGCCGGCAGCCCCGGCCGCAGGCGCTGCAAGGTGTCCAGGGACCGGCCGACGGCCCCGTGGTCGCCGAGCCCGGTGTACGCGTCGATCAGCACCGCGTGCACCGTCCACCGCTTCGGCGCCGCCTTCCGCGCGCTCTCGCCCCACTTCCGGGCCGCCGGGAAGTCCCGCCGCTGGACCGCCAGAGCCGCCAGCGACTCCAGCGCCCGCGCATCGTTCGGCGACCCCACCCTCAGCGACGTGCGCAGCGCCCGCTCGGCCTTCGGCCAGTTCGCGGCGTCCGCCGTCCGCCGCCCCTGCTCCACGTAGGAGGCACCGAGCACCGCCCACGACGGCCCGTCCAGCGGATGCGCCCGCACATGGCGCTCCCGCTCCCCGATCAGGGCCGCCAGGTCCGGCAGGGCCGCCGGCTTGCCGCCGGTCACCGCGCCGCGCGCCAGAGCCGCCGGTCCCGGCGCGGGCGGGGGAGCGGAGCCCCGCTCCCAGGGCGCCGGCACCAGCACCAGCACCCCGCCGAGGACCGCGCACCCGGCGGCGGAGGCGATCAGCACCCGGCGCGTACGCCGCCCGCGCGGGACGGGCGGGACGCTCGACGTCTCGTTGTCCATGGCGCTCACTGTGCGTCAATATGACGATCACACCCGTGCAGCCGAAGGGTGCCGTCCGCGGGGTTCACACCGATGGCCCCGGGTGCGACGCTGTGATCATGAGCCGTATCGAAGCGCCTCGCGACGAAGACGACGCAGCCACGGCGGTCACCGGCACCCTCGTCGACCGGCTGCTGGCCGGCCTGCCCGCCGAGGCCGTCCTCACCGACGCCGACGTCACGGCCTCCTACGCCCACGACATGGCGAGCTTCTGCCCGGCCGGCGCCCCCGCCGTGGTCGTGCTGCCGCGCACCGTGGAGGAGGTCCAGCACGTGATGCGCACCGCCACCGCGCTGCGCGTCCCCGTCGTCCCGCAGGGCGCCCGCACCGGTCTGTCCGGCGGGGCCAACGCGACCGACGGCTGCGTCGTGCTGTCCCTGACCAAGATGGACCGCATCCTCGAGATCAGCCCGGTCGACCGCGTCGCCGTCGTGGAACCGGGCGTCGTCAACGCCACCCTCTCGCGGGCGGTGAACGAGCACGGCCTCTACTACCCGCCGGACCCGTCCAGCTGGGAGACGTGCACGATCGGCGGCAACATCGGCACCGCCTCCGGCGGCCTGTGCTGCGTCAAGTACGGGGTGACCGCCGAGTACGTCCTCGGACTGGACGTCGTCCTCGCCGACGGCCGCCTGATGTCCACCGGCCGCCGCACCGCCAAGGGCGTCGCCGGGTACGACCTGACCCGCCTGTTCGTCGGCTCCGAGGGCTCCCTCGGCATCGTCGTACGGGCCGTGCTCGCGCTGCGGCCCAAGCCGCCCGAGCAGCTCGTGCTGGCCGCCGAGTTCGCCTCCGCGTCCGCCGCCTGCGACGCGGTCTGCCGGATCATGGAGGGCGGGCACGTGCCGTCCCTCCTCGAACTGATGGACCGTACGACCGTCAAGGCGGTCAACGACCTCGCCCGCATGGGACTGCCGGAGACCACCGAGGCCCTGCTCCTCGCCGCCTTCGACACCGCCGACCCGGCCGCCGACCTCGCCGCCGTCGGCGCGCTGTGCGAGGCCGCCGGGGCCACGCAGGTCGTCCCCGCCGACGACGCGGCCGAGTCCGAACTGCTCCTCCAGGCACGGCGTCTGTCGCTCACCGCGCTGGAGGCGGTCAAGGGCACGACGATGATCGACGACGTGTGCGTGCCCCGCTCCCGGCTCGGGGACATGCTGGAGGGCGTCGAGCGCATCGCCGACAAGTACCGCCTCACCATCGGCGTCTGCGCGCACGCCGGTGACGGCAACACCCACCCCACGGTCTGCTTCGACGCCGCCGACCCCGACGAGTCCCGGCGCGCCCGCGAGTCCTTCGACGAGATCATGGCCCTCGGCCTGGAACTCGGCGGCACCATCACCGGCGAGCACGGCGTGGGCGTCCTGAAGAAGGAATGGCTGGCGCGCGAGATCGGCCCGGTGGGCCTGGAGATGCAGCGGGCCGTCAAACAGGTCTTCGACCCGCTGGGCATCCTCAACCCCGGCAAGCTGTTCTGACCCCTCGTCCGTACTATCGGGCGAGCAGCTCGGCCAGGCCGTCGTCCAGGGCGAGCCGGTCGGCCTCCGTCCCCGGCGGCACGGCCAGCAGCGTCCGCTCCAGCCAGGCCGACACCTGTGCCGTCGGCGCCTCCAGCAGGGCCTCGCCGTCGGGGCTGCTGAGGGCCATGAGCACGACGCTGCGAGCGCCGGACTTCGACGGCCACACCCGCACGTCGCCCTGCCCGCAGGGCCGGAACACGCCCTCCACCAGCAGCCCGCGGGCGAAGGTCCAGTCCACGGGGTGGCCGGAGTCGATGTGGAAGGTGATGTGCACGGCGTAGGGGTCGTCGACGAGGTAGGTGAGTCTCGCCGGGACCGGGACGCTGTGGTCGGGGGCCAGGACGAGCCTCAGCTCCAGCTCGCGCTCCACGACGGTGGTGTCCATGACGGTGGTGTCCTCTCTCGTACGGTCCGCGCGGGCCGTTCTCACCGGGCCCGCACGAGGGAGAGGGGCGTCGGCCGTGAGCATTACGCGGGTTCGCGGAACTTCTTTCCGGGATCCGTCCCCGGCAACGCGGGGGGCTCTCGCGGCGTGAAGCTCCGTACACCGGCGTGCCCGGAAAGGGGCGCGTACGGCGGGACCGGCCCTGCGAGTTGCGCCCGTCTGATAGATGTGGAGGCCCCCAAATCAACCCCCGAGCAGATACGGGACGACGGACATGAGCGCCCCAACCCCGGCCCCCGGTGACGACAGGCCCCGCGAAGGGTATTACCCGGACCCGTCCATTCCTGGATACGTCCGGTACTGGAACGGTGCCTCCTGGGTGGCCGGTACCAGCCGGCCGGCGCCCAAGGACGGCGAACCGCTCGCCCCGCCGCCCGGCGTGCGGCCCGCCGTGCGGACGCCCGCGGCCTCCGTGGAGGAGACCGGGCCGCACTTCTTCGACGAGGACCCGGTCGGGGAACCGCCCGCGGGCCCCGCGTCCCGGCAGGAGGCCGCCCCGGCCTGGGGCACCGAACCGGCACGTGTCACCTGGCCCGACGCCCAGGGGCAGGGCCAGGACCCCAGGGTGCCCCACCCGAGTGCCTCCGGCGGCGCCGCGGCCGCCCAGTCCCCCGGCCCGCACGCCGGTACGGCCTCCGCCCCGGCCGCGCCGGGCGGCACGGACCCGGCGCGCGCGGCCTCCGCAACGGGCGCTCCCGCCGCCGCGTCCGGCACGGACCCGGCGCACGGGGGCTCCCCGGGCGGGCAGACCGCTCCCCACGGACCCGTCTCCTCCCCGGCGGCCGCCGCACCCGCCGCCCCGGGCCACGCCGGTACGGCGTCCGCCCAGCCCGCGTCCGGCGGATCGGACCCGGCGCACGGGAGACCCCCGGCCGGGCAGGGCCCCGCCGCCTCCGCGGACGCCGGCGGGGGAGCCGGCAGCACCTTCGTCTTCCGTCGTCCGACGGCCGCCGACGGGCCCGCCGACGAGGGCACCATGACCTTCCGCGCGGTCCCCCCGCGCGCCTCCGGCGCCGGGAAGGCCACCCCCGCCCGGACCGCTCCCGCCGCCGCTCCGACGGCCCCGTCCGGCCCGCAGCAGGCGGCCGCCCCGGAGGGCGCCGCCGTCCCCCACCAGGCCGCCGCCCCCCAGCCCGCCGCGGCCGTTCCCCACCAGGCCGCCGCCCCGCAGCCCCTGCCCGCCGCGGCCGTGCCCCCGCAGCAGGCCGTGCCCGCCCCCGTCGCCGCCGGGCCCGGCGGTGGCCAGGCATCCTGGGCACAGCAGGTGCACCGGCTCGCCGGGAGCGGCGCGGACGAGCAGCCCGTCGCGCCCTGGAAGCCGCCCGTCGACGACGTGTTCCAGGCCGCCGCCCGGCGCCAGGCCGCGGCCCGCCCCGCCGGGCTCGGCAAGCGGCTGGCCGCCCGGCTCATCGACACCGTCGTCCTCGCGGCCGTCACCGCCGTGGCCGCCGTCCCCCTCGGCACCCGGGCCCTCGACCACGTCAACGACAAGATCGACCAGGCCAAGCTCTCCGGCGAGACCGTCACCGTCTGGCTCATCGACGGCACGACGGGCACCTGCCTGGGCATCGTGCTGGCCGTCCTGCTGCTCTTCGGCGTCGTCTACGAGGCCCTGCCCACCGCCAAGTGGGGCCGCACCCTCGGCAAGAAGCTGCTCGGCCTGGAAGTGCGGGACATCGAGGCGCACGAGCCGCCGTCCTTCGGCGCCGCGCTGCGCCGCTGGCTCGTCTACAGCGTCCCCGGCCTCCTGGCCGTCGGGATCCTGGGCGTCGCGTGGTGCCTGTTCGACCGTCCGTGGCACCAGTGCTGGCACGACAAGGCGGCCCGGACGTTCGTGGCGGGCTGACGCCCCGTCCGTACTCCGGACGGCCGCTCGCCGGATGCGCCGTCGGGGGGTTCGCGGTCGACTCGGGCCATGAGCAGCGAACCGCCCCACGGCTCCGGCGGGCAGCCGCCGGAGGACGACCCGTTCAGGAAGCGTCCCCCGACCCCCGGCCAGGGCCCGGACCCGGGCCAGGGCGCGGGCGGCACGGGCTCGCCGTACGACAACCCGCCCCCGTACGGAGGCGGTCAGCCCCCGCCGCCCGGCAGCGGCGAACCCCCGCCCTACGGCGGAGGCGGCGGAGGTCCCTACGGCGGTGGCGGAGGCGGCGGTCCGTACGGCGGTGACCCGTTCGGCGGCGGTTCCTACCCCACCGACCCGCTGGCCGGCATGCCCCCACTCGCCGACAGCGGGCGGCGCACCCTCGCGCGCATCATCGACATGATCCTCGTGGGCATCGTGGTCTGGCTGCTGAGCTGGGCGTTCAACGTCCAGGAGTACCAGGTCAACGGCGACAACGCCTCCGTCGGCAAGTCCTTCGGGCAGTCCGTGATCGCCGCCGTGCTCTACATCGCCTACGACACCTACATGATCAACCGCACCGGCCAGACCCTCGGCAAGAAGTGGCTCGGCATGCGGGTGGCCAACCTCGACGACGGCGCCACGCCCTCGGTGCAGACCTCGCTGATCCGCGCCCTGGTGCTGTGGATCCCGTTCGCGTTCTGCTGCGCCTGCGTGTGGACGATCATCGCGGGTGGCTGGAGCTTCTTCGACAAGCCCTACAAGCAGGGCCTGCACGACAAGGCGGCCAAGACCGTGGTGGTCAGCACCCGTTGAGTGCGCCGGGGATCAGGCGGCGCGGTCCCGCACCGCCCGGCCGGCCCCCGCGGAGACCCGGGAGGCGGTCGGTACGGGCTCCTCGGCCGCGGCGGGCCGCACGGCCGGCGCCGGGCGCGTCCTCGGCGACGGGGCCGTCATGGAGACCAGCAGCCCGAGGGCGAGCGCGGCGACGGCGACGACCGCCACTCCCGGACCCGAACTCGTCTGCGACAGCAGCAGCATGGCGAGTGTCGAGAAGATCACGGTGCACGAACCGTAGGCGAACTGGGTGGCAGTCGGACGGGGCATGGCCATCGTGTCCTCGGAAGGCGATCTGGGGGTGATACCGGCGGTCGGCCTGGCTTTCCGCCGGCTTCCGGGCGTTCCACCAAGCGACTCTAACGGGCTGTGTGCCCTGGTGGAACAAACAGTAAGCGTGACCTAACCGACAGGGCAGGTGCACGGGGGGCGCACGGATTCATGGCCCCGGACACGGACCCCGTGCAAGGCGCCCGCCGGACGGCACGGGGCGTCCGCAAAGCGAACGGCCGCTCCGCATAGTGCACTTGTTCTGCTCAAGTCAAGGTCTGTCTTTTCGCGTGAACCTCTAGTCAAATGTCGTCACTTGACTACACGCGTTGATCACGTGTGCGCGGACCTTGCCATGTCCTTGTCCCCCCTTCCGCGCGCGTGAACGCGGGGGAGGAAATCAAGTGACCAGTAGATCCTGGACGTTCAGAGCCGCGGCTACGGCCGTCGCGCTCGCCGCGGCGGGCGCCACCCTGTCCGCCGCCACCGTGGCGTACGCGGACTCGCCCGCCCGCCCGGCCGCCGCGGAGGGGAACGACCCGCACCCGGCCAAGGGCATGAAGTCCCACGACCTGGACGGCCCGCTCAGCAAGACCCAGGAGGCCCAGCGCGAGGAGGCGCTGAAGCAGGTCATCGCCGGCCGGGCCTCGGTGCAGAACAAGGACGGCTCGAAGGTCGTCGAGCTGAAGAGCCGCAAGGGCGACAGCAAGTACGTCGAGCTGGGCCGCGAGAAGACCGACAAGATCTTCACGATCCTCGTCGAGTTCGGCGACCGGATCGACAGCCGCTACGGCGGCACCCCGGGTCCGCTGCACAACCAGATCGCCGAGCCGGACCGCGCGGAGGACAACTCCACCGCCTGGCAGGCCGACTACAGCCAGAAGCACTACGAGGACCTGTACTTCGGCACGGGCGCGGGCGTCAACTCGCTCAAGACGTACTACGAGAAGCAGTCCTCCGGCCGCTACTCGGTCGACGGCGAGGTCTCCGACTGGGTCAAGGTCCCGTACAACGAGGCCCGTTACGGCTCCAACAAGTGCAGCCCCGACAACTGCGCCTGGTTCGCGGTGCAGGACGGCGTCACCGCCTGGGTCGAGCAGCAGAAGGCGGCCGGCCGCACCGACGCCGAGATCAAGGCCGACCTCGCCGAGTACGACCAGTGGGACCGCTACGACTTCGACGGCGACGGCGACTTCAACGAGCCCGATGGCTACATCGACCACTTCCAGATCGTGCACGCCGGCGAGGACGAGTCCGCCGGTGGCGGCGCGCAGGGCGAGGACGCGATCTGGGCCCACCGCTGGTACGCCTTCGGCACCGACGCCGGCGCCACCGGCCCGGCCGACAACAAGCTGGGCGGTACCCAGATCGGCTCCACCGGCATCTGGGTCGGCGACTACACCATCCAGCCGGAGAACGGCGGACTCGGCGTCTTCGCCCACGAGTACGGCCACGACCTCGGTCTGCCGGACCTCTACGACACCGCCGGCGGCGACAACTCCACCGGCTTCTGGACGCTGATGTCCTCCGGTTCCTGGCTCGGCACCGGCCGCAACGAGATCGGTGACCTGCCGGGCGACATGAACGCCTGGGACAAGCTGCAGCTCGGCTGGCTGAACTACGACGTCGCCAAGGCCGGCGTCAACTCCTGGCACAAGCTGGGCCTGGCGGAGTACAACACCAAGCACAAGCAGGGCCTGGTCGTCCAGCTTCCCGAGAAGGCGGTCACCACCGAGATCGTCGCTCCCGCCGAGGGCAAGACCCAGTGGTGGAGCGGCAGCGGCAACGACCTGAAGAACACGCTGACCCGCAGCGTCGACCTCACCGGCAAGTCCGCGGCCTCCCTCTCTCTCGACGCCTGGTACGAGATCGAGGCCGACTACGACTTCCTCTACGCCGAGGTGTCCACCGACGGCGGCGCCAACTGGACCGCCCTCGACGGCACGTTCGACGGCCGGCCGATCGCGCGTGACGGCAGCGACAAGCCGGCTCTGAGCGGCACGGTCGACGCGTACGGCAAGCTCGTGTACCCGCTCGACGCCTACGCCGGGAAGAAGATCGACCTGCGCTTCCGCTACCAGACCGACGGCGGCCTGGCCATGAAGGGCTTCACCGCCGACCGGATCACGGTCACGGCCGACGGCACGGCGCTCTTCTCCGACAACGCCGAGACCGCGGACGCCGCGTGGGCCGCCAAGGGCTTCACCCGCCAGGGCGCCTCGTTCACCAAGAACTACGCGCAGTACTACATCGCCGAGAACCGGCAGTACGTGTCGTACGACAAGACGCTGAAGACCGGCCCGTACAACTTCGGCTTCGCGTCGCGTCCGGACTGGGTGGAGCACTACCCGTACCAGAACGGCCTGCTGATCTGGAAGTGGGACACCTCCCAGGCGGACAACAACACCAGCCAGCACCCGGGCACCGGTCTCGTCCTGCCGATCGACTCGCACCCGACCGCGCTGCGCTGGTCCGACGGCACCCTCATGCGCAACCGCATGCAGTCCTACGACTCGACGTTCAGCACGTTCCGCACCGACGGCATCACGCTGCACAAGGCGGACGTCCCGACCAGGATCAGCTCGTCGAAGGGCGTGTCGGTCTTCAACGACCACACCAGCGACTACTACGACGAGTCGAACCCGACCGGCGGCGTCCGGGTCACTGACACCAACACGAAGATCAAGATCACCAAGGAGGCCCGCGACGGCTCGACGATCGAGCTCGAGGTCGGCCGCGCGGTGAAGTAAATCCTGTTTTCGCAGGTCAGAGCGTGATCGGCGGCGACCCCCTGGCGGGTCGCCGCCGATCCGTGTTTAGGTGCGTCCTGTGACTCTCTTATTGACACCGGCACCCGCACCGACCGACACGGGGGTATGACCGCATGGCCGCAGGAGGCTTCTGCAAGCTGCCGAACGGCACGGTGGTGGTGGCACTGAACCTGCCCAGCCCCGCCGTCGCCGGGGGCAGCGTGCGCGTACTCGTCCACGCCCGCAACCGGGCCCGCGCCCTGACCAGGCTGCGCAACCTCGGGCTGCGTGCCGTCTACCTGCGGGGCAACGCGGCCCCGCCCACGCCGGACGAGGTCACGGCCGTCCTGCACCACCCCGACGGCCTGATATGGCGCACGGCCCCCGTCGGCGGGGACCTCGTCCAGGAGCTGTGGCGCCCGATCCGGGCCCTGCTCGGCCGCCCGGCGGCACAGACCTAGGGCTCGCGGCGCCCCGAGGACCCCCCCGCCTACTGGACGACCGGCTTGCCCGACAGCTCCACGCCCGCCTCCCGCAGCTCCTCCAGCGCCCGCTCGGTGCTCTCCGGGGCCACTCCCGCGGTCAGGTCGAGGAGCACCTGCGTGCGGAAGCCCTCGCGGGCCGCGTCCAGGGCGGTGGCCCGCACGCAGTGGTCCGTGGCGATGCCGACGACGTCGACCTCGTCGATCTGCCGGGCGCGCAGCCAGTCGGCGAGCGTCGTGCCGTTCTCGTCGGCGCCCTCGAAGCCGCTGTAGGCCGCCGAGTACGCGCCCTTGTCGAAGACGGCGTCGATCGCCCCGGAGGCGACGGCGGGGGCGAAGTTCGGATGGAAGCCCACTCCCTCCGTGCCGGCGACGCAGTGCGCCGGCCAGGAGTGGACGAAGTCGGGGTTGTCGGCGAAATGCCCGCCCGGCGCTATGTGGTGGTCACGGGTGGCCACGACGTGGCGGTAGCCGGCGGGCGCCTGCCCGATCAGCTCGGTGATGGCGGCGGCCACGTCGGCACCGCCGGTCACCGCGAGGCTGCCCCCCTCGCAGAAGTCGTTCTGCACGTCTACGACGATCAAGGCGCGGCGCATGGTCGGTGTCCTTCGACTGGGTCGACTGGGGATCGGTGGGGACGGGGGGACGAGAGAGGGGCGGGCGGTGCGGACCTTTCGCCGCGCACCAGCTTTAGCTACCCGAGCCTCCGTGCAGGTACTCCGTCGGAATGACGGGTTCCCCACGGGAGAGCTGGGTCGCGGACAGGGGCAGGTTGGCGCGGGCGGCGGCGTGCCGGTCCCGGGCGACGTCCAGGGGCTCGCGGGCGACGACCTCGCCGCCCTTGACCAGTTCGACCAGGAGCTGCCGGCCGGCCAGTTCGGCGGGGACCGGGCCGGTGCCGACGACCTCGGCCTCGGCGTACCCGTGGGCGTCCAGCCGGCGCGCGGCCCACTTGCGGCCGCCGATCGAGGTCTTGCCGCCGCTGGACTTCTTGGCCACCGGAACGAGCGGCGCCCCGGCGTCGGCGGACTCGGCGCGGGCGACCAGCTTGTACACCATGGAGGCCGTCGGGTGCCCGGAACCGGTGACGAGCTGGGTGCCGACGCCGTAGGCGTCCACGGGCGCCGCCGCCAGCGAGGCGATGGCGTACTCGTCCAGGTCGGAGGTCACGACGATCTTGGTCGCCGTGGCGCCCAGCTCGTCGAGCTGCTGGCGCACCCGGTGTGCGACCAGCAGCAGGTCGCCGGAGTCGATGCGCACGGCGCCCAGCTCGGGCCCGGCCACCTCCACGGCCGTACGGACGGCCTCGGCGACGTCGTAGGTGTCCACGAGCAGCGTGGTGCCCCGGCCCAGGGCGTCGACCTGGGCGCGGAAGGCGTCGCGCTCGGTGTCGTGCACCAGCGTGAAGGCGTGCGCGGAGGTGCCGACGGTGGGGATGTTGTAGCGGAAGCCGGCGGCCAGGTCGGAGGTGGTGGCGAAGCCGCCGACGTAGGCGGCGCGCGCCGCGGCCACCGCGGCCAGCTCGTGGGTGCGGCGGGCGCCCATCTCGATCAGCGGCCGGTCACCGGCGGCGGAGGCCATGCGGGAGGCGGCGGCGGCGATCGCCGAGTCGTGGTTGAGGATGGAGAGGATCACCGTCTCCAGCAGCACGCACTCGCCGAAGGTCCCCTCGACCCGCATGACCGGCGAGCCGGGGAAGTACACCTCGCCCTCGGGGTAGCCCCAGATGTCGCCGCCGAAGCGGTAGTCGGCGAGCCAGTCCAGGGTGTCCGCGTCGACGATGTCCTTCTCCCGCAGGAAGCGCAGGACGCCCGCGTCGAAACGGAAGTTCTCCACCGCGTCCAGCACCCGCCCGGTGCCCGCCATGACGCCGTAGCGGCGCCCGTCCGGGAGCCGGCGCGTGAAGACCTCGAAGACGCTCCGCCGTCCGGCCGTGCCGGCCTTGAGCGCGGCACGGAGCATGGTCAGCTCGTACTGGTCCGTGAAGAGCGCCGTAGAGGGAACGTCCACCGGCAGCCCAAGGTCCGCTACGTCCACCGAACTCTCCTAGATATGACTCTCCGGGCCTCCCCGGGCAGGCCCGGGGCTCCGGGGCCGTCCCCCGGGATGACCGCGATCGTACCCCCATTTCGTCAGTCTGACGATTTCCGGTTGCGTGGTGTGGCCCACAGGCCCGTTTGTGCGAGTGCCCCCCTCTGGTGGCAGCATGGGCCATGTGACGGCAGCCGCACCCATGGAGATCGAGAAGACCGAGTCGGCGGAGGAGGTCTTCGCCGTACCCGAGCCCGACGTGCCCTGGGTGACGATCGTCCACAACGACCCCGTGAACCTCATGAGCTACGTGACCTACGTCTTCCAGTCGTACTTCGGCTACTCGAAGGACAAGGCCACCAAGCTCATGCTGGACGTGCACCACAAGGGCCGTGCGGTCGTCTCCAGCGGCAGTCGCGAGGAGATGGAACGGGACGTGCAGGCCATGCACGGGTACGGCCTGTGGGCCACCCTCCAGCAGGACCGGAAATGACCGACCCCCGCCCGCAGGACGGAAGCTGAATCGCCTTCATGCCCGGACAATTCGAACCGCTCCCCGGCGGCGGCGCGGCCGTCGCCCTCGACGACGTCGAGATCTCCATCATCCGCTCGCTCGCCGTCCAGCTCCTCGAGCTGATCGGCCCCGGCCCCGCCGAGGACGCCTCCGGCGACCCCCTGGCCGAGCTGTTCGCCGAGGGCCCCAGCGAGCCGCCCTCCGACCCGGTGCTGCGCCGTCTGTTCCCGGACGCCTACGGCGACCCGGAGGCCGCCCCGCAGGCCAAGGAGGCCGAGGAGCAGCGGGCGTACTCCGCGGAGTTCCGGCGCTACACCGAGAACGACCTGCGTGCCGGCAAGCGCGAGAACGCGCTCGCGGTGATCCGCGCCCTGGACGCCCTCGCGTCGGCGTCGGCCTCGGCGGGCGAGGAGGGGGCGGTGCTGAAGCTGTCGCCGGACGAGTCCCGGCAGTGGCTCGGCGCCCTGAACGACCTGCGCCTCGCCATCGGCTCCCGGCTGGAGATCGCCGACGAGGACGACACCGATCTGCTGTACCGGCTGCCCGACGAGGACCCGCGCAAGCCGATGGTGATGGCGTACCTGTGGCTCGGCGGGCTCCAGGAGACGCTCGTCACGACCCTTATGCCCTGACACGTCCCGATCGGCGAGGACTGCGAGTCCGCTCAGCGGAGACTCAAATCCGGATAACGATCGCGTCAAACCCGCGCCCTTCTTTGCACCCCCCGGGTGCCCTTTGTCCCTTTTTGCCTGTGTGACACGTCACATTCGTCCTCTGTGATCAGTGCGGCGGCCGTGGTACATCTTCACGACCGCCCGGCGAACACCACCCGAATGTTCGGCCGGGTGCGCCACCGAGCCGGCGGACCGCCGGCCAGGCACGAGCGGGACGTGAGGCCCGCTCAGCTCCATCATCCGGGGGGATCGAGACCCGATCCGCGGCCGACGAAAGGCCCGGGTCGGCATGGAGAAAGGCGCACCACTCATGACCTCTGCGCAGGTCGACACGGACAAGGCCCCCGAAGAGGGGTACGAGCGCGGGCTCGGCAGCCGTCAGGTCCAGATGATCGCCATCGGCGGCGCCATCGGCGTCGGCCTCTTCCTGGGAGCCGGGGCCAACATCGCCAAGGCCGGCCCCAGCATCATCCTCATGTACGCCCTCGCCGGCGTCGTCATCTTCTTCATCATGCGGGCGCTCGGCGAACTCCTGCTCTACCGACCCGTCTCGGGCTCCTTCGCCGAGTACTCGCGCGAGTTCCTCGGCCCCTTCTTCGGCTACTTCACGGGCTGGACGTACTGGCTGATGTGGGTGGTCACCGGCATGGCGGAGCTGACCGCCGCCGCCATCTACATCCACTACTGGTTCCCGGAGATCCCGCAGTGGGTCTCCGCCCTGGTCTTCCTGGTCCTCCTGTTCGCGGCCAACCTGATCTCGGTGAAGCTCTTCGGCGAGATCGAGTTCTGGTTCTCGATGGTCAAGGTCACCGCCATCATCGGCATGATCGTGATCGGCGTCGGCGTGCTCACCCTCGGCTTCAGCCAGGCCGGCGACACCGCGTCCGTCTCCAACCTGTGGGCCTTCGACGGCTTCTTCCCCAAGGGCATCGGCTCCTCCCTGATGACCCTCCAGGGCGTCATGTTCGCCTACCTCGCCGTCGAGCTGGTCGGCGTCACCGCCGGTGAGTCCGAGAACCCGGAGAAGACCCTCCCCAAGGCGATCAACACCCTGCCCTGGCGCATCGCGCTGTTCTACGTCGGCGCCCTCACCGTCATCCTGGCCGTGGTGAAGTGGACCGAGTTCGCCGAGGGCGTCAGCCCCTTCGTGGAGGCCTTCGCGGTCATCGGCATCCCGGCCGGCGCCGGCATCGTCAACTTCGTCGTGCTGACCGCCGCCCTGTCCTCCTGCAACTCCGGCATGTACTCCACGGGCCGCATGCTGCGCACCCTCGCGGACAACGGCGAGGCGCCCAAGGTCTTCAGCCGGCTGTCGTCGACCAAGACCCCGGCGTTCGGCATCACCGTCTCGGTCGTCTTCATGGGCATCGGCGTGGTTTTGAACTACATCGTCCCGGAGAAGGCCTTCGGCTACGTCACCTCCGTCGCCACCGCGGCCGGCATCTGGACCTGGCTGATGATCCTCGTCAGTCACGTCCTGTACCGCCGCCGGGTCGTCGCGGGCCGCCTGCCCGCCTCCTCCTTCCCGGCCCCGGGCGGCTCGGTGTTCTCCTACGTGGCCATCGCCTTCCTGCTCTTCGTCACCTGCCTGATCGCCTACGACGCCGACTCCCGGATCTGTCTGTACGTGATGGCGGGCTGGGCCGCCGCCCTCGGCGTCGGCTGGTTCGTGCTCAAGTCCCGCAACCCGGAGATCACCGAGCGGCCCGGCGAGCCGGAGTTCGAGAAGATCGGCTGACCGCCACCCCGCCGACCAGCGCCTTCGCGCGCACCCCGGACGTCCGGCCGCACGGGCCGCTCGTGGCGCCCCGACCCGGCCGCCGTTCAGGATGTCCGGCATATGGGCCGATCCGTACCACCCACCGGTACGGATCGGCCCTTCTGCTTATGCTGGCCGCATGCTGACCCTCACCCAGGCCCTGTACGACCAGATCGTCGCCCACGCGCGCGAGGACCACCCCGACGAGGCGTGCGGCGTGGTGGCCGGCCCCGTCGGCGCCGGCCGTCCGGAGCGGTTCATCCCGATGCTCAACGCCGCCCGCTCGCCCACCTTCTACGAGTTCGACTCGCAGGACCTGCTCAAGCTCTACCGCGAGATGGACGACCGCGACGAGGAGCCGGTGATCATCTACCACTCCCACACGGCCACCGAGGCCTACCCCTCCCGCACCGACATCACCTACGCCAACGAGCCCGGCGCCCACTACGTCCTCGTCTCCACCGCGGACACCGACGGCACCGGTGACTTCCAGTTCCGCTCGTTCCGGATCCTGGAAGGCGAGGTCACGGAGGAGGAGGTCAAGGTGGTGGATTCGTACTGATCTCACCCCTCGGATGATTCACGTCCGCACGATGAGATCACACTCCGGAAGCCGGACCGGGAATCGATACGATGAGCCCATGGTTCTTCTCGACGTGAGCGAAAAGGCGCCGGGCACACTGCTCGTGGCGCGGCTGCACGTCGACCTGTGCAGGCTGAACAGCGCCATCTGTTGATCTTCCGCTGCCGCCGTACGGCCGTGAGCCGCGGCGGGTCGCCGCGTGCCGCCGCGCGCACCGAACCCACGACACCTTCCGACAGGAGCCCTCAGCCATGGCCATCGAGGTCCGCATCCCGACCATCCTCCGCCAGTACACCGACGGTCAGAAGGCGGTGGAGGGCAACGGGGACACCCTCACCGAGCTCTTCGCCGACCTCGAGACCCGGCACGCGGGCATCCAGGCCCGCATCGTGGACGGTGACCAGCTCCGCCGCTTCGTCAACGTCTACCTGAACGACGAGGACGTCCGCTTCCTCGACGGCATCAACACCAAGCTCGCCGACGGCGACAGCATCACGATCCTGCCGGCCGTCGCCGGCGGTATGGCCTGATCGGGATGCGGTACGACTCCCCGCTGGCCGCGGTGGGCAACACCCCCCTGGTGCGCCTGCCGCGGCTGTCGCCGTCCGAGGACGTCCGCATCTGGGCCAAGCTGGAGGACCGCAATCCGACCGGCTCGATCAAGGACCGCCCCGCCCTGTTCATGATCGAGCAGGCGGAGAAGGACGGCCGCCTCACCCCGGGCTGCACCATCCTCGAGCCGACCAGCGGCAACACCGGCATCTCGCTCGCCATGGCGGCCAGGCTCAAGGGCTACCGCATCGTGTGCGTGATGCCCGAGAACACCTCGCAGGAGCGCCGGGACCTGCTCGCCATGTGGGGCGCGGAGATCATCTCCTCCCCGGCCGCGGGCGGCTCCAACACCGCCGTACGGGTCGCCAAGGAACTCTCCGCCGAGCATCCCGACTGGGTGATGCTCTACCAGTACGGCAACCCGGACAACGCCGGCGCCCACTACGCGACGACCGGCCCCGAGGTGCTCGCCGACCTGCCCTCGATCACGCACTTCGTGGCCGGACTCGGCACCACCGGCACCCTCATGGGCGTCGGCCGCTACCTGCGCGAGCACAAGCCGGACGTGCAGATCGTCGCCGCCGAACCGCGCTACGACGACCTGGTCTACGGCCTGCGCAACCTCGACGAGGGGTTCGTCCCCGAACTGTACGACGCCTCCGTGCTCACCACCCGCTTCTCGGTGGGCTCGGCCGACGCGGTCACCCGCACCCGCGAACTCCTGCAGCAGGAGGGCATCTTCGCGGGCGTCTCCACCGGCGCCGCCCTGCACGCCGCCATCGGCGTGGGCAGGAAGGCGGTCAAGGCGGGGCAGAGCGCGGACATCGTGTTCGTCGTCGCCGACGGCGGCTGGAAGTACCTGTCCACCGGCGTCTACACCGCGGCCACCACCGAGGAGGCCATCGAGACCCTGCACGGCCAGCTCTGGGCCTGACGCCTCACCGGGCGAGGTGGCGCACCTGGTCCCACAGGGCCGGGTCCACCTCGCCCACCCGGCGGCGGAAGTCGCCCACCGGCACCTGGCGCAGCTCGTCCGTCTCCAGGAAGCTCTTCCGGCCCCGCCCGTCCCCGACCGCACCCGGCGGCAGCGGGATCACGCCGGCCCGCCCCTCCCGGTACCGGCTGGTGATCTTGGCGACCAGCACCCGCCGGCCGCGCACCGCGATCACCAGGCACGGCCGGTCCTTCGCCCCCGCCGTGTCCTCGTAGGGCACGTTCGCCCACCAGATCTCCGCCGGCCGCGGCCGCGCCGCCCGGCCCCGCGGACCCCGGGGCCGCCCCGGCGGACGCCGGGTGCCCGCGGGCCGCCGCCCCCGGCCGTCGGCGACCGCGACGACGAGGGCGAGGAGCACCACCGCCGCGAGCGCGAGCCACCAGGACGTGTCCATACCGACGACGTTACCGGCGCGCGCCCGCACCGCGCGCCCCCTCCACGGCCCCGGGCGCCCCACGTCCAGCCGAACCGGTGACACCACAGGTGAGTTCGCCCACAACGGCCCCTGGCGGAGGAGCGACCCGGAGTTTTGCGCCTTACGCTCGACGCACCGCACGACCCCC
Source organism: Streptomyces sp. NPDC018947 (assembly GCF_044390505.1). NCBI lineage: Bacteria > Bacillati > Actinomycetota > Actinomycetes > Kitasatosporales > Streptomycetaceae > Streptomyces > Streptomyces sp. NPDC018947. The sequence goes on along the minus strand of NZ_JBIRZD010000018.1, from coordinate 50,728 downwards.
GTCTCTCCACATCCGCCAGCGGAGGTTTCTGCTTCATGAAGCTCACCGTCGTCGGCTGCTCGGGGTCGTTCCCGTCCGCGGAATCGGCCTGCTCGAGCTACCTCGTCGAGGCCGACGGCTTCCGGCTGCTCCTCGATCTGGGCAACGGCGCCCTGGGCGAGCTGCAGCGCCACTGCGGTCTCTACGACCTCGACGCGATCTTCCTCAGCCATCTGCACGCCGACCACTGCATCGACATGTGCGCCTACTTCGTGGCGCGCTACTACCGGTACGACGGCGGCCGCTGCGGCCCCCTGCCCGTCTACGGACCCGAGGGCACCGAGCACCGGCTCACCACCGCCTACGCCGACACCCCCACCGCGTCGTCCATGAGCGAGGTCTTCGACTTCCACACGGTCAAGCCGTCCACCTTCGAGGTCGGCCCGTTCACCCTGCACACCGAGCGCGTCGCCCACCCCGTGGAGGCCTACGGCGTCCGCGTCGAGCACCGCGGCCGGTCGCTGACGTACTCCGGCGACACCGGCGTCACCCCCGTGCTGGACGAACTCGCCCGCGACACCGACCTGTTCCTGTGCGAGGCCGCCTTCACGCACGGCAAGGAGGACATCCCCGACCTGCACCTCAACGGCCGCGAAGCGGGACAGAGCGCGAGCCGGGCCGGCGCCCGCCGCCTGGTCCTCACCCACATCCCGCCGTGGACCGACCCGCAGGTCAACCTGGCCGACGCCCGCGCGGTCTACGACGGACCGGTGGACGTGGCGACGCCCGGCGCGGTGTACGAGATCTGACCCCGGACGCGACGAAGGCCCCGAAGCCGTGGACGGCTTCGGGGCCTTCGTCACGCGTGGCGGGGCCTCACGCCTTGGTGAGGTCCTCGACCTCCTCCTCGGGCTCGCGGCCCGGGGTCGGCAGGTTGAACTTGATGATGGCGAAGCGGAACGTCACGTAGTAGATCGCCGCGAACACCAGGCCGATCGGGACGATCAGCCACGGCTTGGTCGCCAGGTGCCAGTTGAGGGCGTAGTCGATGAAGCCCGCCGAGAAGTTGAAGCCGGCGTGCACGCCCAGACCCCACGTCACCGCCATGGAGACCGCGGTGAGCACCGCGTGCAGCACGTACAGGACCGGCGCGATGAACATGAACGAGAACTCGATCGGCTCGGTCACACCGGTGACGAACGAGGTCGCGGCGAGCGAGATCATCATGCCGAGGACGACCTTGCGGCGCTCGGGGCGGGCGCAGTGCGCGATGGCGATCGCGGCGGCCGGCAGACCGAACATCATGATCGGGAAGAAGCCGGCCTGGAAGATGCCGGCGGAGGGGTCACCGGCCAGGAAGCGGGTGATGTCGCCGTGCACGACCTCACCGGAGGCGTCCTTGAAGTCGCCGAGCTGGAACCAGGCCACGGTGTTGACGAACTGGTGCATGCCGATCGGGATGAGCCCGCGGTTCACCGCGCCGAACAGGGCCGCGCCGCCCGCGCCCAGGCCCGTCATCCACTCGCCGAAGTTCGAGATGCCCTCACCGATGGGCTCCCAGACCAGGCCGAAGAAGACACCCACGACGATGCCGACGAACGCCATGATGATCGGCACCAGGCGGCGGCCGTTGAAGAAGCCGAGCCAGTCCACCAGCTTCTTGCGGTGGTAGCGCTGCCACAGCACGGCGGAGAGCAGACCCATGATGATGCCGCCGAGCACACCCGGGTCGTTGTAGGTCGCGGCGACGTCCTCGCCCTGCTTGACCACCGCCTCGGTGACCGGGAACGCCTCCAGGACCTTGCTGTAGACGAGGAAGCCGACCACGGCCGCCAGCGCCGTCGAGCCGTCCGCCTTCTTGGCGAAACCGATCGCCACGCCTATGCAGAACAGCAGCGGGAGCGAGCCGGTCAGGGCGCCGCCCGCGTTGTTGAACACGGCGGCGACCTTGTCCCAGCCCAGGCCGTCCTTGCCGAAGATGTCGTCCTGGCCGAGCCGGACCATGATGCCCGCCGCCGGCAGTACGGCGATCGGGAGCTGCAGGCTGCGGCCGACCTTCTGCAGGCCCTGGAAAAGGCCCTGTCCCCGCTTCTTTGCGGGGGCCGCCGTTGCGGTGGCGGTGCTCATACGTCCTCCATCGGGTGATGGTCTACACCACTGAGTGGTGTAGACCTGTTGTAGCACGATGAAGGCCGCGTAAGGAACCCGCGATTCCGCGACTGCGCCACTACGCGCGGTGCCGATGCCGAGCTGTCGGATCAGCCCCAGGTCAGCCCTTGTGAGGGCGTACCGAAGGCCCCCGGAATCCCTCGGTCCGGAGGCCTTCGTCAAAGGGTACGCGTGCGCGGGAGGCGCTGGGTGTGCCCTACACCTTGGTGACGTCCTCGACCTCCTCCTCCGGCTCCCGCCCCGGGGTCTTCAGATCGAACTTCGTGATCGCAAACCGGAAAACGACGTAGTACACCACGGCGAACCCCAGGCCGATCGGAATGATCAGCCACGGCTTGGTCGCCAGGTTCCAGTTGATGACGTAGTCGATCAGTCCCGCGGAGAAGCTGAACCCGTCGTGCACGCCCAGCGCCCACGTCACCGCCATCGACACCCCCGTCAGCACCGCGTGCACCGCGTACAGCGCCGGCGCGATGAAGAGGAACGAGTACTCCAGCGGCTCGGTGATGCCCGTCACGAACGACGTCAGCGCCACCGAGAGCATCAGGCCGCCGACCTCCTTGCGGCGGTGCGGTTTGGCGCAGTGCGTGATGGCCAGCGCCGCCGCCGGCAGCGCGAACATCATGATCGGGAAGAACCCCGACGTGAACTGGCCCGCGTCCGGGTCGCCCGCGAGGAACATGTTGATGTCCCCGTGCACCACCGTGCCGTCCGGCTTGGTGAAGCTGCCGAACTGGAACCACATCGGCACGTTCAGGAACTGGTGCAGCCCGATCACCAGCAGCGCCCGGTTGGCCAGCCCGAACACGCCCGCGCCCCAGGCGCCGATCCCGTTCAGCCAGTCGCTGAAGCTCTCCAGCGCGTCGCCGATCGGCGGCCACACCCACAGGCACAGCGCCGCGAACACGATCGCCACGAACGCCATGATGATCGGCACCAGTCGCCGGCCGTTGAAGAACCCGAGCCAGTCCACCAGCTTCGTGCGGTGGAACCGCTGCCAGAAGTACGCCGACAGCAGCCCCATCACGATGCCGCCGAACACCCCCGGATTCTGGAAGACGAACGCCGTCACCGTGCCCGACCCGTCGGTCACCTGGCAGCCGACCTGCGGGACCGCCTTCGACCCCTCCGGGCAGTCCTCCGGGAACTGGCGCAGCACATTGAAGTAGACGAGGAACCCGGCGACCGCCGCCAGGGCCGTCGAGCCGTCCGCCTTCTTGGCCATCCCGATGGCCACGCCCACGCAGAACAGCAGCGGAAGCCCCAGCGAACCGTCCAGCAGCGCACCGCCGGCGCCCGTCATCACCTTCGAGACGTTCGTCCAGCCCAGACCGTCGTCCCCGAACACGTCCGGCTGGCCGAGGCGGTTGAGGATGCCCGCCGCGGGCAGGACCGCGATGGGGAGCTGGAGACTGCGCCCCATCTTCTGAAGCCCCTGGAACCACGCGTTCCAGCGGGCGCGGGCGGGACCGACCGCACTGTCGGCACTCATCCGGTCTCCCTCCGGTTCGCCGGGAAGTCCCTCGGGCGCGAGGCGGTTTGGCGGCCGTCCCTCCGGTGGTGTAGACCAGTTGGGGGACGTCCGCTGTCGTGACGCCATCATTCGGTACACACCGCATGACCGCTCGCGTAGCTGGGCCAACTGTGCGTTACTGCGACAAAGCGGTTCGGATCAGGGAGAAGGAACATGGCCAGCAAGGCTGAGAAGATCGTCGCCGGCCTCGGCGGCATCGACAACATCGACGAGATCGAAGGCTGCATCACCCGCCTCCGTACCGAGGTCAACGACCCCGCCCTGGTCGACGACGCCGCCCTCAAGGCCGCCGGCGCCCACGGAGTCGTGAAGATGGGCACCGCCATCCAGGTCGTCATCGGCACCGACGCCGACCCGATCGCCGCGGAGATCGAAGACATGATGTGAGCCCCGGTCCGCACCGGCTCACCCCGGTCCGCACCGGTCCACCCGGCAAGAGGCCCTCTCCGCTGAGGCTTTTCCACAGCGGGGAAGGCCTCTTCCGCATGGGCCGCTAGGCTCACCCGCATGTCACGAATCGACGGCCGCACCCCTCAACAGCTCCGCCCTGTCACCATCGAACGCGGCTGGAGCAAGCACGCCGAAGGCTCCGTCCTCGTCTCCTTCGGCGACACGAAGGTCCTCTGCACCGCCTCCGTCACCGAAGGCGTCCCCCGCTGGCGCAAGGGCAGCGGGGAAGGCTGGGTCACGGCCGAGTACGCCATGCTGCCCCGCGCCACCAACACCCGCGGCGACCGCGAGTCCGTCAAGGGCCGCATCGGCGGCCGCACCCACGAGATCAGCCGCCTCATCGGCCGCTCCCTGCGCGCCGTGATCGACTACAAGGCGCTCGGCGAGAACACCATCGTCCTGGACTGCGACGTCCTCCAGGCCGACGGCGGCACCCGCACCGCCGCCATCACCGGCGCCTACGTCGCCCTGGCCGACGCCGTCGCGTGGGCCCAGGGCAAGAAGCTGATCAAGCCGGGCCGCAAGCCCCTCACCGGCACCGTCTCCGCCGTCTCCGTCGGCATCGTCGCCGGCACCCCGCTCCTCGACCTGCGCTACGAGGAGGACGTCCGCGCCGACACCGACATGAACGTCGTCTGCACCGGCGACGGCCGCTTCGTCGAGGTCCAGGGCACCGCCGAGGCCGAGCCCTTCGCCCGCGAGGAGCTCAACACCCTGCTCGACCTCGCCGCCGCCGGCTGCGCCGAACTCACCGAGCTCCAGCGCGGGGCGCTGGCCGCCGTCGTCGAAAAGTAAAGCGGACGCCAAGAAAAAGGACGCCCGGCGCGCAACTCGACCGCCCGCCGCGGCGTCTTCGGCAGTACGGGCGTACGGCTTCATCGCCGTACGCCCGGCGCAGCACCGCACACGGGCCGCCCGGCCCTGTCACAAGGGGAGGACCGAGACCCATGGCCGCGACCCGACGCAGCCGCCGTCGCCGCACCGCCTTCGCCGCCGCAGCCGTGGCGACCGCCGTTCTGACCGTGGGCCTGACCACCGGCTGCGATGCCGTCGACAAGGCCCTCGACTGCGTGCAGACCGCCGACGCCATCGCCGACAGCGTCACCGAGCTCCAGCAGGCCGTGGAGAACGCGTCCAACGACCCGACGCAGCTCGAGGAGTCCCTCGACTCCATAGACAAGAACCTCACCGAGATCGGCGACCAGACCGACGACGCGGACGTCGGCAAGGCCGTGGACGACCTCGGCAAGGCGGTCGACGACATCCGCGCGTCGGTGGAGAAGGGCGACACCGCCCCCGACCTCAGCCCCGTCACCGACGCGGCCGGGGAACTGACGAAGGTCTGCACGCCGTAGGGGACGTGAGGGGCGGGGCGGGGGGTCCGGAATACTGGGCCCCATGACCCGCCTGATCCTCGCCACCCGCAACGCCGGAAAGATCACCGAGCTGAGGGCCATCCTGGCCGAAGCCGGGCTGCCCCACGACCTCGTCGGCGCGGACGCCTACCCGGAGATCCCCGACGTCAAGGAGACCGGCGTCACCTTCGCCGAGAACGCCCTGCTGAAGGCCCACGCCCTCGCGCGGGCGACCGGCCTGCCCGCCGTCGCCGACGACTCCGGACTCTGCGTCGACGTGATGAACGGCGCCCCCGGCATCTTCTCCGCCCGCTGGGCCGGCACCCACGGCGACGACCGGGCCAACCTGGACCTCCTGCTCGCCCAGCTCGGCGACATCGCCGAGGAGCACCGCGGCGCCCACTTCGCCTGCGCCGCGGCCCTCGCCCTGCCCGACGGCACGGAGCGCGTGGTCGAGGGGCAACTGCGGGGCACCCTGCGTCACGAACCCTCGGGCACGGGCGGTTTCGGCTACGACCCGATCCTCCAGCCGGACGGTGAGACGCGCACCTGCGCGGAACTGTCCCCGGCCGAGAAGAACGCGATCAGCCACCGGGGCAAGGCCTTCCGCGCCCTGGTGCCGGTGATCCGGGAACTGCTGGACCGTACGTCCTGAAGATGCTGGTGCGGCCGGAGGGACTCGAACCCTCACGGGAGTTACCCCACTGGGACCTAAACCCAGCGTGACTGCCAATTCCACCACGGCCGCGGGAGTTGCTGCCCGGTCATGCTACTGGCCGGGCAGCCCCGTCAGATCCCCAGATCCTTGATGATCTTGGCCACGTGGCCCGTCGCGCGGACGTTGTAGAGGGCGCGCTCGACCTTGCCCTGCTCGTCGACGACGATCGTGGAGCGGATGACGCCCATGTAGGTCCTGCCGTAGTTCTTCTTCTCGCCGAAGGCGCCGTAGGCGTCCAGGACCTTCTTGTCCGGGTCGGCGAGGAGGGTGACCTTCAGGGACTCCGCGTCGCGGAACTTGGCGAGCTTCTCCGGCTTGTCGGGGGAGATGCCGATCACGTCGTAACCGGCGCCGGCCAGCAGCTCCAGGTTGTCCGTGAAGTCGCAGGCCTGCTTCGTGCAGCCCGGGGTAAGCGCCGCGGGGTAGAAGTAGACGATGACCTTGCGGCCCTTGTGGTCGGCCAGGGACACCTCGTTGCCGTCGGCGTCCGGAAGGGTGAAGGCGGGGGCCGGGTCCCCCGGCTGCAGTCGCTCGCTCATCGATCCAGCGTAACCGGGGGTCCTGACAGTGCGGCGCGAGCCGGAGCTGACAGACTGTCCGCAACAGCGTCATAAGACTTCGGAGGCCGTACGGTGGCGGACACGTCGGACATCAGAACCCCGGCGCAGATCGAGGCGGACATCAAGCGCCGCCGCGAGGTGCTGGCCGAGACGCTCGACGAGATCGGGGTGCGGGTGCATCCCAAGACGATCATGGGCGATGCGAAGGCCAAGGTCGCTTCCAGCGTCGATCACACACTCGGACGGGCGTACGTCGGGGTCAATCGTGTGGTCAGCGATGTGAAGTCGCAGTTCGTGGACGAGACGGGCACACCGCGGATGGAGCGCGTCCTGCCCGTCGCCCTCGTGGTCGTCGGGGTCGTGGGGCTGCTCGCTCTCGGTACCCGGCGGCGCAAGGACTGAGCCGGGGCAGGTAGGTTCGGGGCGTGAGCGCCAAGAGAAACGAGCACAGTTCCCCGGACGACAAGCTGCCCATCCGGATGCTGCACGACCGCGTACTCGTGCGGCAGGACACCAGTGAGGGCGAGCGGCGTTCCGGCGGCGGCATCCTGATCCCCGCCACGGCGGCGGTCGGCCGGCGGCTGGCCTGGGCCGAGGTCGTCGCCGTGGGGCAGAACGTACGGACCGTCGAGCCGGGCGACCGGGTGCTGTACGACCCGGAGGACCGGGCGGAGGTCGAGGTGCGGGGCACCGCGTACGTGCTCATGCGCGAGCGTGATCTGCACGCCGTGGCCGCGGACCGGTTCGAGGGCTCGGAGGACTCGACCGGGCTGTACCTCTAGAACAGCGCCGCGAAGGGGCTGGTGACCAAGGTCACCAGCCCCTTCGTGCTGCCTTTGCTACCTTGGAGGCATCCCGACGAGACGCGCCGTACCGGGTTGAAGGAAAAGACGACGCACCCCGTTCAGTTCGCTTCACGGAGGTGCCTCGTCATGGCGTGGGTTCTGCTCGTCGTCGCCGGTCTGCTGGAGGTCGGCTGGTCGATCGGTATGAAGTACACCGACGGCTTCACACGGCTCGTGCCCAGTCTGTTCACCGGTGCCGGCATCGTCGCCAGCATGGTGCTGCTGTCGTACGCGGCCCGGACGCTGCCCATCGGCACCGCCTACGGCGTGTGGGTGGGGATCGGCGCGGCCGGTGCGGCGGTGCTCGGCATGGTGGTGCTCGGTGAGCCGGCGACCGCCGCCCGGATCTTCTTCATCTGTCTGCTGCTGGTCGCCGTGGTGGGGCTGAAGGCGACCTCGGGTCACTGACCCGGCGGCTCAGCCGCTGCGCGGGGTGGTGGGGAAGCCGCCGACGGCCCCCGAGGTCTCGGTCTCGCCCCCGCCCGCCCCGGTGGAGTCGCCGCTCTCGCCGCCGGTGTCGCCGTTGCCCCCGTCCCCGCCTCCGTCGCCGCCCCCCGTGGGGCCGGGCTCGGTGGTGGGGCCGCCGATGGTGGGGCCGCCGCCGGTCGACGGGGCGTCCGTCTCGCCGCCGCCCGGCTCCGTGCTGGGGCCGCCGACCGCGCCCGGCGTCTCGGTGGCGCCGTCCTCGCCGCCGGTGCTGTCCTCGTCGCCGGTGCCGCCGTCGGACTCGTCGCCCGTGCCGGTGTCGTCGGAGGCGTCGGCGGTGGGCGGCGCGGTGACGTCGGCGCCCGCCTGGAGCTGGAGGTCGAAGTCCGTGACCGGCTCGCCCTCCAGGGCGTCGCGGGTGTACTGGGCCCAGATCTCCGCGGGCGCGCCGCCGCCGTTGATGCGGTCGAGGCCCATCACGCCGTACAGCGACTTGTGGGCGGCCGTGACCGGGTCCTGGCCCATGACGGCGACGACGGTGGCCAGGTCGGGGGTGTAGCCCGCGAACCAGGCGGCCGTGTCCTCCTCGGCGGTGCCGGTCTTGCCGGCGGCCGGGCGGCCCGCGGCCTGCGCGGCCGTGGCGGTGCCGTTCTGGACGACGCTGCGCAGCACGGACGTGGTGGTGTCGGCGGCCTCGCGGCTGACGGCCTGGCGTTCGCGCCGCTCGGGCAGCTCCACCTCGTGCTTGCCGTCCTTCGTGACCTTCTCGACCAGCGTGTACGTGCCGTGCCGCCCGTGGTTGGCGAGCGTGGCATAGGCCTCGGCCATGTCCAGCGGGCTGGCGGTGGCCGTACCGAGGGCGATGGCGGGCCCCTCCGGCATCTCGGGGGTGTCGGCGGGCAGGCCGAGGTCGATCGCGGTCTGCTTGACCTTGTCGCCGCCGACGTCCACGGCCATCTGCGCGTACACGGCGTTCACGGACTTGTCGGTGGCCTCGCGGACGGTGATGTTCCCGTAGTCGCGGTGGTCCTCGTTCTCCGGGGCGTAGCGCCCGGTCCAACCCTGGACGGGGCGTTCACTGGTGCCGTCGTAGACCGTGTTGGGGTTGATCATGCGGCCGTCCTGCGCGGTGGAGTGGTTCTCCACGGCCGCGGTGAAGACGAACGGCTTGAAGGTGGAGCCCACCTGGAAGTCGCGGCGGGTGGCGTTGGGCGTGTACTGCTTGACGTAGTCGATGCCGTTGTACATCGCCACGACCTTGCCGGTCTTCGGGTCGATGGAGGCGCCGCCGGCGCGGACGTAGGTGTCGACCTTTCGGTCCTTGTCCAGCTCGGACATCAGCTTGTCGTCCACGGCCTCGACGAAGGCGTCCTGCTTGTCCTTCTGGAGCGTGGTGGTGATGCGGTAGCCGCCGCGGCCGAGCTCCTCCTCGTCGACGATCTCGTTCTCGATCAGGTAGTCCCTGACGATGTTGACGATGTAGCCGCGCTGCCCGGACATGCTGGTGGAGACGGTGGTCTTCTTGGGCACGGGGAACTCCAGCCCGGCGCGCTCGCTCTCGCCGAGCCAGTTCTTCTTGACCATGCCGTCCAGCACGTAGTTCCAGCGCGCCTCGGCGGCGGCCCTGTTCTCCGGGTGGGCGACGACGTCGTACTGGCTCGGCGCGTTCAGCAGCGAGGCGAGGTAGGCGCCCTGAGCGGCGGTGAGGCGCGTGGCGTCGATGCCGTAGTAGGCCTGGGCGGCGGCCTGGATGCCGTAGGCGCCGCGGCCGAAGAAGCTGGTGTTGAGGTAGCCCTCGAGGATCTCGTCCTTGCTCTTCTCCCGGTCGAGCTTGATCGAGATGAAGAACTCCTTCACCTTGCGGGTGACGGTCTGCTCCTGCGCCAGGTAGTAGTTCTTGACGTACTGCTGGGTGATGGTGGAGCCGGACTGCTTGCCCTTGCCGGTGGCGGTGTTCCAGCCGGCCCGGACCATCGCCATGGGGTCGATGGCGGACTCGGTGTAGAAGTCCCGGTCCTCGGCGGCGAGGACGGCGTGCTGGGCGTCCTTGGAGATCCGGGCGAGACCGACGTTCTCCCGGTTGACCTCGCCGTCGCGGGCGAGGACGCTGCCGTCGGCGTAGAGGTAGACGTTGCTCTGCTTGGTGGCGAGGGCGTTGGCCGACGGGATGTGCACCAGTGAGTAGCCGAGGAAGAATCCGCCCACCAGCAGCATGACGCCGATGACGAAGGCACCCAGCACCATCCGCCAGGTGGGGATCAGCCGGCGCCATCCGGTGCGCCTGGGCCTCTTCGGCTTCTTCGGCGTCGCCGTTCCCGGTTCCGAGCCCTCGTCAGGCTGCTGCGGCTCGTCGCTCATCTCGTGCACGGACTCCTGTTTCGCGTCGTACGGTCTTGTCTCGTACGGCCTTGTGCGCTTCTGCGCCCTCTGGTGAAGACTCTCGCATCGCCCGTTCCGTTCCCGCTTCCCGGCACACCCGTGAAAAACCGGGTGCCGCCGTCCGGAGGCCGGACGGTGCCCGGTTAATTCCGTGGCGTGGCCCGTCGCCGTCGCACTAGGCTCCTGCGCTTTGCTGCCGGGCGGAGGAGGAGGGCTGTGGGCATGGGCTCGGGACGGTTGTACGCGGCCGTCGCGAAGGGGGGATTCAGACGTTACGCGACCTATCGCGCGGCCACTGCCGCCGGGGTGTTCACCAACACGGTCTTCGGGCTGATTTTGGTCTACACCTACCTGGCCCTGTGGGACGAGAAACCGCAGCTCGGAGGGTACGACCAGGCGCAGGCGGTCACGTTCGTGTGGCTGGGGCAGGCTCTGCTGGCCGCCCTGGCGATCGGTGGCGGCGGCTTCGAGGACGAGCTGATGGAGCGCATCCGTACGGGTGACGTCGCCGTCGACCTGTACCGTCCGGCCGACCTCCAGCTCTGGTGGCTGGCGGCGGACGCGGGGCGGGCGCTGTTCCAGCTCGTGGGGCGCGGGGTGGTGCCGTTCGCCTTCGGGGCGCTGTTCTTCCCGGTGGCGCTGCCGCGCGAGGCGTCCACGTGGGCGGCGTTCCTGGTGGCGGTGGCGCTGGCCATGGCGGTGAGCTTCGCGCTGCGCTATCTGGTGGCGCTGTCGGCGTTCTGGCTGATGGACGGCACGGGCGTGACGCAGATGGCGTGGCTCGCGGGGTTCTTCTGCTCGGGGATGCTGCTGCCGCTGAACGTGTTCCCGGGGGCGCTCGGCGAGGTGGTGCGGATGCTGCCGTGGTCGTCGCTGCTCCAGGGGCCGGCGGACGTGCTGCTGGGCGAGGCGGATCCGCTGGGGGTCTTCGTGTTCCAGGCCGGGTGGGCGGCGGCGCTGCTGGCGCTGGGGCGGCTGGCGCAGTCGGCGGCGACACGGCGGGTGGTGGTGCAGGGTGGCTGAGACGGCGCGCGCGACAGGGCGGCGCGGGCGGATCGCCGAGGGGGTGCGGGCCTACGGGCTGATCGCGGGCATGTGGATCCGGTCGACGATGGCCTACCGGGTCTCCTTCGCGCTGACGACGTTCGGGAACTTCGCCACGACCGCGCTGGACTTCGTGGCGATCCTGCTGATGTTCTCCCGCGTGGACGCGCTCGGCGGCTACACGCTGCCCGAGGTGGCGTTCCTGTACGGACTGTCCGCGGTGTCCTTCGGTCTGGCGGACCTGGCGATCGGCTCGATGGACCGGCTGGGCCGGCGGGTGCGGGACGGCACGCTGGACACGCTGCTGGTGCGCCCGGTGCCGGTGCTGGCGCAGGTGGCGGCGGACCGGTTCGGGCTGCGCCGGCTGGGCCGGGTGGTGCAGGGGCTGCTGGTGCTGGGCTACGCGCTCGCCGTGCTCGACGTCGACTGGACGGCGGGGCGGCTGCTGCTGATGCCGCTGATGCTGCTCAGCGGGGCGGCGATCTTCTGCGCGGTGTTCGTGGCGGCGGCGGCGTTCCAGTTCGTGGCGCAGGACGCCTCGGAGGTCGCCAACGCCTTCACCTACGGCGGTACGACGATGCTCCAGTACCCGCCGACCGTGTTCGCGCGGGAGCTGGTGCGCGGGGTGACGTTCCTCGTGCCGCTGGCCTTCGTCAACTGGCTGCCGGCGAGCCATGTGCTGGGGCGGCCGTATCCGCTGGAGCTGCCCGGGTGGGTGGCGTTCACGCCGCCGCTGGTGGCCGCGGCCTGCTGCGCGCTCGCGGGGCTGGCGTGGCGGGCGGGGCTTCGTTCGTACCGGAGTACAGGGAGTTAGCGCGGATGGACATGACCGTGGGGTCCGGGGCGGGCTTCATCGAGCTGGACGGCGTGGAGAAGGTCTTCGACGTGCGCCGCAGGACGGGCTTCCTGAAGCGGGAGCGGCGGCAGGTGCGGGCGGTGGACGGGCTGTCGTTCACCGTGGCGCGCGGCGAGATGGTCGGCTACATCGGTCCGAACGGCGCCGGGAAGTCGACGACGATCAAGATGCTGACCGGGATCCTCACGCCGAGCGGCGGCCGGCTGCGGGTCGCGGGCATCGACCCGTCGCGGGAGCGGACCCGGCTGGCGCACCGCATCGGGGTGGTGTTCGGGCAGCGCACCACGCTCTGGTGGGACCTGCCGCTGATCGACTCCTACCGGCTGATGCACCGCATGTACCGGATCCCGGACGCGCGGTACCGGGCGAACCTGGAGCGCTGCGTCGAACTCCTCCAGCTCGAGGAGCTGTTGGACGTGCCGGTGCGGCAGCTCTCGCTGGGGCAGCGGATGCGCGGCGACATCGCGGCGGCGCTGCTGCACGACCCGGACGTGCTCTACCTGGACGAGCCGACGATCGGGCTGGACGTGGTGTCCAAGGCCAAGGTGCGGGGCTTCCTGCGGGAGTTGAACGCGGAGCGCGGCACCACGGTGCTGCTGACCACGCACGACCTCCAGGACATCGAGCAGCTCTGCTCCCGGGTGATGGTGATCGACCACGGGCGGCTGATGTACGACGGTCCGCAGGCCGGCCTGCACGAGGCGGGGGAGAGCGAACGGACCCTGGTGGTGGACCTGGAGCGCGAGTCGCCGCCGATCGAGGTGCCGGAACCGGCGCGGGTGGTACGGGTGGAGGGCCCGCGGCAGTGGCTGGCGTTCCCGGCCTCGGCGTCGGCCGCGGGGCTGGTGGCCCAGGTCGCGGCCCGGTATCCGCTGGTGGACCTGTCGGTGCGGGAGCCGGACATCGAGACGGTGATCGCCAAGATGTATGCGGAACGGGCGAGCGCGTAGTGTCCCGAGCGGTGACCTCGTAGGCTTCTGTCCATGACCGACGACGCCCCGGACCTCCGTGCTTCCGACGCCGACCGTGAACGAGTCGCCGAGGTCCTGCGGGACGCCCTCGCCGAAGGGCGCCTGGACATGGCCGAGTTCGAGGAGCGGCTGGACGCCACCTACAAGGCGCGCACGTACCGCGAGCTGGCGCCGATCACCAGGGACCTGCCGGTCGGGGAGGGCGGCGCGGCGCCGGCCCCCCGGGTGTCGATGACCAAGGAACCCGCGCGCAGCGGGCAGTGGGCGGACCGGATCACCGGCGGCGAGGGGTCGTCGACGTGGGCGGTCGCCGTGATGTCCGGGTTTCAGCGCAAGGGGCGGTGGACGGCGCCGCGGCGGTTCAACTGCTTCGCGCTGTGGGGCGGCGGTGAGATCGATCTGCGCGAGGCGAACTTCGCCGACGACGAGGTCGTCGTCAACTGCGTCGCGATCATGGGCGGGATGAACGTGGTCGTGCCGCCGGGGGTCGAGGTGGTCGTGCGCGGCGTCGGGATCATGGGCGGCTTCGACCAGCGTGAGGAGGGCGCCCCCGCCGAGCCGGGCGCCCCGCGCGTAGTCGTCACCGGGTTCGCCCTGTGGGGCGGGGTCGGGGTGGAGCGCAAGCTGCCGCGGGCGGAGCGGCAGCGGCTGAAGGAGCAGCGCCGACAGGAGAAGCTGGACCGCAGGGCGGCCCGGAAGGAACTGCACTCGTCGTTCCGGGCCGACGTGGAGGAGGCGCATCGGGCGATGCTGGAGGGGCATCGGGATCTGATGCGGGAGCGGCGGGACGAGGTCCGGGAGGAGCGCAGGGAGCGGCGGGAGCGGAGGCGGGGCGAGGACTGAGCGGGCGGCGTCGCCCGGTGCCCGGCGTGGGCGCGGGGCGCGGGCGTGGGTCGCGCGGCCCGGTGCTACTCGGTACGGCCGCCCCGGGGGCACCTCCCGGGCCGTTGAGGCACTGGGGGAGGCACGACTGCCCGCAGCGGCCGCGGACGACCTCCCGCAGCGGCCGCGGACGGCTGACCTCGGCTAGGACGGCACTCCGGTGCGCTGGTGGGTGGTGAGGGCCGTCAGGTCCAGGGCTGCGGCCATCCGGGCGTAACCCCTGTCGCTGGGGTGGAGGTGGTCGCCGCTGTCGTACTCGGCGCGCAGGCGGCGGGGGTCGTACCGGTCGCGCAGGGCCTTGTCGAAGTCGACGACCTCGTCGAAGACGTGCCCCTCGCGGATCTCCTCGTTGACCTGCTGCCGCATCGTCTCCCGGGCGTCGGTGTAGCCGCCGTAGCCGCCGAACGGCGTGATCGTCGCGCCGACGACCTTCAGTCCGCGGGCGTGTGCCATGTCGACCAGGGTGCGCAGACCCTCGACGATCCGGTCCCGGTCGGCGAGCTCCGGACTGTGCAGGACGTCGTTGACGCCGATGGCGACGACGACCACCTTGACGTCGGTGCGGCCCAGCACGTCGCGGGAGAACCGGGACAGCGTGCTCGCGTTGGCGGCGGGCCGGCCGGGACCGCTGGTCAGCAGCCGGTTCCCGCTGATGCCCTGGTTGACGACGCTGTAGCGGGGCACGTTCCGGCCGCCGGCCGCCGCCGTGCGCAGCCGCTCGGCGAGGAAGTCGGGCCAGCGGTGGTCGGCGTTCATCGTGGCACCGGCACCGTCGGTGATCGAGTCGCCGAGCGCCACGATCGTTCCCACCGCCTCGTGGCTGAGCACGTCCAGCGCGGTCACGTACCGCCAGTACGGGGTCGTGCCGGTGTACGCGGTGGCGGAGACGTCCTCGGTGCGGTCGCCGTCGGCCACGTAGCTGATCTGCCGGGCGTGCGGGTGGTAGGTCACCGGGCCGGACGGCACGGGCGAGTAGCTGGTGATCAGGACGTTCCCGCCGCGGGGGACGGCGATGCGGGCGACGTCGCTCGTCACCTGGCCGCCCGCCGGGACGACGACCCCGGGGCTGCCGGCGAAGGTGAGCCTGCGCATGGTGCCGGGCTCCGCGGCGGCGCCGTCGTCGTCGGCGGCCAGGGCGACGGACGCGTGGGTGACGGTCAGCGGCGAGCGGCCGTAGAGGTTGGACAGGGTGACGCGGGCGCCGGTGCCCGAGGCGCTGGTGTGCACGACGTTGCGTACCGAGCGGCCGGCCATGCCCCGCTCGGCGGTGCCCGGCTCCGGCCCCGCGGGCGAGGTGGACCAGGCGCCGACCCAGGTGCCGGTGGAGGCGGGAGCGGCGTCGTTGTGCGGGAGCCGGCCGCTGGTGAGCGGTGTGCCGTCCCGGGTGCCGTCGTCGAGGCCCACGGTGGCGTATATGGCGGCGGAGACCGCCACGATCAGGGCGACCACGGCGGCCAGCAGGGCTCGGTGCTTGCGGGGAGGCGCCCCCACGCCTCCGTCATGACCCTCGGTCATGCTGTGCTGTTCTCCTCGAAAGAAGGGAGCCCCGAGGGCTCCGTTCCGATGTGTCCATGATGAGGCATGGGCGGTGGTGGCGCGGCCGGGCCCGGCTCCGCCCCTTCGGAACGGACGCCGGGAACTTGTGATCCGTTCCGGGAGTCGGTCAGGAAGGGACAATGTGTGCGGGACGGAACGGCGAACGGTGGAGTGGATGGAACGCACGAGGACACAACGCCCGGACCCTTCCGCGGGTACCGGGCGGGACGCGAGTACGGGCGAGGACCCGGCCGGCGTCCGCCCCGGCGCCCGGGCGATGACGGCGTTCAGCCCCGCCGACGAGGAGAAGCGGCGCGGCGTGCGCCGCATGAAACTCACCGCGACCGCGCTGCTGCTGTTCGTCGCCGTGGTCTACGTGCTGGCCGAGTGGGCCTCCCACCGCGGCGCGGGTGCCTGGGCCGGGTATGTCTCCGCCGCCGCCGAGGCCGGCATGGTCGGCGCGCTCGCCGACTGGTTCGCGGTCACCGCCCTGTTCCGCCACCCCCTGGGGCTGCCCATCCCGCACACCGCGATCATCCCGAAGAAGAAGGACCAGCTCGGCGTCTCCCTGGGCGAGTTCGTGGGCGAGAACTTCCTCTCCGAGGACGTCGTACGCGGACGGCTGCGCGCCGTCGGCATCGGCAGCCGCCTCGGCACCTGGCTGGCCGTGCCCGAGCACGCCGACCGGGTCACGGCCGAGCTGTCCGCCGCCCTGCGCGGCGCCCTCACCGTGCTGCGGGACTCCGACGTGCAGGCGGTCGTCGGCGAGGCCATCACCCGGCGTGCCGACGCCCAGGAGATCGCCCCCGGCATCGGCAAGATGCTGGACAGGGTCGTCGCCGACGGAGGGCACCGGCGGGTCGTCGACCTGATCGTCTCCCGCGCCCACGACTGGCTGGTGCTGCACGGGGACTCGGTGATGGACGCCGTGCAGGGAGGGGCGCCCGGCTGGACGCCCCGGTTCGTGGACCGCAAGGTCGGCGAGCGCGTCTACAAGGAACTGCTGCGCTTCGTCACCGAGATGCGCGACATGCCCGCCCACCCGGCGCGCGGCGCCCTGGACCGCTTCCTCACGGACTTCGCCTCCGACCTCCAGTCCGACACCGAGACCCGGGCACGCGTGGAGCGGCTGAAGACCGAGGTGCTGGGCCGCGGCGAGGTCCAGGACCTGATCGCGTCCGCCTGGACGGCCGTACGGTCCATGATCGTCTCGGCGGCGGAGGACGAGCGCAGCGAGCTGCGGCTGAGGGTGCGGGCCTCGCTGCTGTCGCTGGGCGCCCGGATGGCCTCCGATCCCAAGGTGCAGGGCAAGGTCGACACCTGGGTCGAGGGCGCCGCGGTGTACGTGGTGACCACCTACCGGCGCGAGATCACCTCCCTGATCACCGACACGGTGGCGAGCTGGGACGCCGAGCACACCACGAAGAAGATCGAGGCGAACATCGGCCGTGACCTGCAGTTCATCCGCATCAACGGCACGGTGGTCGGCTCTCTCGCCGGGCTGCTGATCTACACGGTCTCCCGCATTCTGGGGGCGTAGCCCCGCGAGCGGCCCGGCTTGTCCTCTCCGGTCGCGGGCACACGGGAGTCGGCCGTACGGCACGGCCGCCCACGGTCCTCAACGGAGAGGGAGCCCATGACAGCATCGCCGACGCCGGACCCCGTGCCCGCCTCCGCGGGAACCGTCACCACCGCCGTCCCGGCCCGCCTGGACCGCCTGCCCTGGTCGCGCTGGCACTGGATGATCGTGATCGGGCTCGGCACCGTCTGGATCCTGGACGGTCTTGAGGTCACCATCGTCGGCAACGTGGCCGGCCGGATCGCCGAGGACGGCAGCGGGCTGGACATCAGCTCCGCCCAGATCACCGGCCTGGCCGCCGCCCTGTACGTGGCGGGTGCCTGCTCGGGCGCCCTGTTCTTCGGCTGGCTGACCGACCGCCACGGCCGCAAGAAGCTGTTCATGGTGACGCTGGTCGTGTATCTGGCGGCGACCGCGCTGACCGCCGTGTCCTTCGAGACCTGGTGGTTCTTCCTGTTCCGGTTCCTCACCGGTTTCGGCATCGGCGGCGAGTACGCGGCGATCAACTCGGCGATCGACGAGCTGATCCCCTCCCGTTACCGGGGCCGGGTCGACCTGATCATCAACGGCAGCTACTGGCTCGGCGCGATCGGCGGCTCGCTGCTGTCCATCGTCATGCTGGACACGGACATCTTCCCCAAGGACCTGGGCTGGCGGCTCAGCTTCGCCCTCGGGGTGGTCCTCGGCCTGGTCATCCTGCTGGTGCGCCGGCACGTCCCGGAGAGTCCGCGCTGGCAGTTCATCCACGGCCACGGCGGCGACGCCGACCGGCTCGTCACCTCCGTCGAGAAGGAGATCGAGTGGGAGAAGGGCGAGCGGCTGCCCGAGCCGGCCGGTGAGATCACCATCCACCAGCGCAAGAGCATCGGCTTCGGCCTGATCGCGAAGACCGTCTTCCGCACGTACCCGCGCCGCGCCGTCCTCGGCCTGTCGCTCTTCATCGGCCAGGCGTTCCTCTACAACGCCATCACCTTCGGCTTCGGCAGCATCCTCATCACCTTCTTCGACGTGCCGACCGGCCACACCGGCTACTACTTCGCCGTCATCGCCGCGGGCAACTTCCTCGGCCCGCTGCTGCTCGGCAAGCTCTTCGACACGGTCGGCCGCCGGATCATGATCTCCGGTACGTATCTGCTCTCGGGCGTGCTGCTGTTCGGCACGGCATGGCTGTTCGACCGCGGTTCGCTGACGGCCACGACGATGACGGCCTGCTGGTGCGTGGTGCTGTTCTTCGCCTCCGCGGGCGCCTCCAGCGCGTATCTGACCGTCTCCGAGGTCTTCCCGATGGAGACCCGCGCCATGGCCATCGCCTTCTTCTACGCCCTCGGCACCGCCGCCGGCGGCATCAGCGGCCCGCTGCTCTTCGCCGACCTCACGGAGTCCGGCGTGGTCGGCGACACGGTGCTCGCCTTCCGGATCGGCGCCGGTCTGATGTGCGCGGCCGGGCTCGTGGCGGTGTTCCTCGCGGTGAAGGCGGAACGCCGCTCCCTGGAGGAGATCGCCGAGCCGCTGTCGACCGCGGGGGCCGGCGCGAGGACGGCGTCGAAGGAAACGCCGGGCACGGGCACGGCGACCGCGTAGAGTCCGGACCGACCCTCCCGACCGGCCGACCGTCAGGAGCCGCCGATGACCATTCGCAGGATCGTCCCCAACATCCACACCGGCTCCGGGGAGCACCTGGACGACAACCGCGACTTCTACGGCCTGCTGGGCTTCGAGGAGGTCATGGACATGGGCTGGGTGAGCACCCTCGGCTCACCGTCCAACCCGACCGCCCAGATCCAGTTCTTCACCGAGGAACGCACCGGCCCGGTCGTCCCCGAACTGAGCGTGGAGGTCGAGGACGTCGACGCCGTGTACGCCCGGCTCGTCGCCTCGGGCGCGGAGATCGTGCGCGAGCCGCGCGACGAGGAGTGGGGCGTACGGCGCTTCTTCGTCCGGGACCCGGGCGGCCGCGTGGTGAACGTGCTGACGCACCTGGCGTAGCACCGGGCCCGGTGGCCGCCCGGCGGTCAGCCGCGCCGGTCGGCGACCGCCCAGGAGGCCAGCGCGACGGCGCCGGCGACACCGAACACGGAGGGCCAGGCGCCCACCTTCCTGGCCAGCGGGTGCGACCCGGCGAAGGCGGCGACGTACGCGGCCGTCAGCGCGCCCGCGGCCTTCCCGCCGGCCCGCGCCCGCCACTGCCGCGCGGCCGCGGTCCCGGCCACGGCGAGCACGGCCCCGCCGAGCTGCCGCTTCCCGGTCCAGCGGGCCACGCCGTATCCGCCGACGAGACCTCCCGCCGCGACCACCGCGCTGGGAACCTTCGCCATGCCTGCCTCCTGCCGCCTGTTCTGCTCCGGTTTCTCCGACCGAGGCTAGTCCCCGGACGGACCGGTCCACGCACCGGCAGGGGGTGTGACGCAGGCCATACGGGTGCCGGCGGGCGTGGCTGTCACACCGCACCCGGGCGATCCGTCGTAGCAGTGAAACCGAGAACGCGAACGGCCGACGGCCGGTGAACAACGACGGAGAACCACCATGGACGCTCGTCTCAACCTTTTCGGCAACCCGGTCGCGGGCAAGGTCCTGCGGCACATCAACTCGGCGGGCAAGGTCCTGACGGACTCGGCGCTGCCCGCCGCCACCCAGGAACTGGTGAAGATCCGCGCCAGCCAGATCAACGGCTGCGGGTTCTGCCTCGACATGCACACCAAGGACGCCGCGAAGGCGGGCGAGACCGCCCTGCGCCTCAACCTGGTCGCCGCCTGGCGGGAGGCCACCGTCTTCACCGACGCCGAACGCGCCGCGCTGGAGCTGACCGAGCAGGGCACCCGCCTCGCCGACGGCGCCGGCGGCGTCACCGACGAGGCGTGGGCGAACGCGGCCCGGCACTACGACGAGGACCAGCTCGCGGCGCTGGTCGGACTCATCGCCGTGATCAACACGTACAACCGGCTGAACGTCCTCACCCGGCAGCCGGCCGGCGACTACGAGCCGGGCATGTTCGGCTGAGGCCAGCACCACGCGCGACGGCACGCCCCGGGCGGGACGTGCCGTCGTGCCGTGCCCGGCCGTGCTCAGCCGTGCAGGAGGACCGGGAGCCGCTGGTGGCCGTTGCTGATCAGCGACGGCACGGACGGCAGATCGGCCGCCGGGTCGGCGAGGCGGATGTCCGGGAAGCGGTCGAAGAGGCTTTCGAGCGCGAGGGCGACCTCCATGCGGGCCAGCGGCGCGCCCAGGCAGAAGTGGACGCCGTGGCCGAACGCCAGGTGGTCCTTGACCGTACGCGTGGCGTCGAACGTGTCGGCGTCCTCGTGCCAGTCGGGGTGCCGGTTGGCGGCGGCGTACGACGCGAGGATGGCCTCGCCGCGGGCGATGGTCTGCCCGTCGGGCAGCGGGATGTCCGTGACCGCGAACCGCAGCGGCAGGTGCTTGACCGCCGGTTCGTGACGCAGCGTCTCCTCGACCACGTCCTCCCAGCCGACGGCCCCCTTGCGCACCAGTTCGAGCTGGTCGGGGCGGGTCAGCAGGGTGTGGACGGCCTGGTCGATGACGTTGACGGTGGTCTCGTAGCCCGCGCTGATCATCAGCAGCAGGGTGTCGCGCAGCTCCTCGGGGCTGAGCTGCGAGCCGTCGTGCTCGTCGTCCCGGGCGGCGATCAGCAGGGACGTCATGTCGTCGCCGGGGGTGGCGCGCTTCTCGGCGATGAGCTGGTCCAGGCACTCGTACAGCCGGACCGTGTTGGTCTGCGCCTCGTCCTGGCTCAGGGTGGTGTCGAAGACCCCGTCCACCAGGTCGCGGAAGCCCTCCCGGCGGCTCTCGGGCACGCCCATCAGATGGCCGATCACGGCGATGGGCAGCGGGTAGGCCAGCTCCTGGCGCAGATCGACCGGCTCGCCCGCGGGCAGCCCGGCCAGGCGGTCGACGAGAGCGGTCACCATGTCCTGGACGGCCGGCCGCATGGTGGCTATGCGGCGCGAACTGAACGCGGGCGCCACCAGCCGGCGCAGCTTGCGGTGGTTGGCGCCGTACGCGGTGAACATGTTCTCCACCGCCACCCACAGGGCGAGCGGCCAGGTGCCGACGACCTGCCCGAAGGCGGGCCAATGCGCCTTCGCGTCCTTGGACACGTCCGGGCTGGTCAGGAGCTGCTTGAGCAGCGCGGGGTCGGAGACCGACCAGGCCTCCACACCGAGGACGTCCACCCGGGTCGCCGGACCGCGGGAGCGCAGGGCCAGGTGCTCGGCGTGGTGGTCGGCACCGGCGGGGTCGAGGACGAGCGGAGCGAGCGTATCGGCCATGGCGAACTCCTTAGTGGACGGCGGGAAAGGTGACGGGGAGGGATTCCAGAGCGCGGTGGAACGGGCCCGGGCGCCAGGTCAGTTCGGCCGCGGGCACGGCGAGGTCCGTCTCCGGCAGGGCGTCGAGGAGGTGGGTGACCGCGGTCTCGGCGATCAGGTAGGCGTGCGAGCGGGCCGGGCAGGTGTGCGGGCCGATGCTCCACGCCAGATGCGCGCGGTTGCCCGTGTGACGGCCCTCGGGCAGCCCGTCGGTGAGCACCGGGTCGTTGTTGGCGGCCGCCAGGGAGATCACGACCGGCTGGTCGGCCGGCAGGAGCACCCCGTCCACGTCGATGGGGTAACGGGGGTACGAGATGCAGTAGTTCGCCATGGGCGGGTCGGTGTAGAGGACGGCGTCGAGCGCGTCGCGCACCGTGGACAGCCCGGCGTGCAGATCGGCGGAGAACTCCTCGTCGGTGAGGATCTTCAGGACGGTGTTGCTGATCAGGTTCGTCAGCGGCTCGATCCCGGCACCGTAGAGCGTGACGAGCTGGTGCCCCATCTCCTCGTCGTTCAGCTGGGCGGGGTGGCCGATCAGCCGGGACGTGATGTCGTCGCCGGGATGACTGCGGCGCAGCAGCACCAGGTCGGTGACGGCCTGGCCGAGGATCCGGTTGGCCTCCTCGGCGTCCGTCGTGTCGAAGATCCTCGCCATGCCGTCGGCGATGCGCCGGCCGATCTCGTCCGGGCAGCCCAGCAGCGCGCTCAGTACCCGGAAGGCGATGGGGAACGAGTACTGGGTGAGCAGGTCGGCCCTGCCCAGCGCGCGGAAGTCGTCGATCGCGGCGGAGGCCACCTTCTCGACGAGGGCCCGCAGCCCGTGCTGGTCGACACCGCCGATCGCGGCGGTGTTCGCGGCCCGGTAGCGGGCGTGCTCGGCGCCCCCGGACCGCAGCGCGTTGGGCCGCCACTCCATCATCGGCCGGACCGGGCAGGACTTCGGGATCCCCTGCTCCCAGGCCCGCGGATCGGCGGGGAAGTGCAGCGGGTCGTTGAGGATGCGGCGCGCCTGGTAGTAGCCGATCACCAGGGTCGCCGGGACCCCGGGCGCCAGGTCGACGGGGACGAGGGGGCCGTGCGTGCGCCGCATCCACCGGTAGGAGCCGTGCGGGTCGGCGGCGAACTCCGGGGAGTACAGCGGGAACCGGCCCGACGGACTCGTCGGCGCGGGCGCTGCGGAGGGCATCGTCATCGGGGGGACTCCAGGACGGCGGCCGAGCGGTGCTCGGTCAGGTACTCGGTGAGCGTGATCAGGGCGTGCAGGGACGACGTGCGGTCGCGGGCGTCACAGGTCGTCAGCGGGGTGTACGGGTCCAGGGCCAGGGCCTCGCGCAGCTCCGCCTCGGGGTAACCCGGCGCGCCCGGGAAGGTGTTGATGGCGACGGCGTACGGTATGCCCCCGCTGTCCAGCAGACCGAGCGCGTCGTGGGAGGCGTCGAGGTCGCGGGTGTCGGCCAGCACGAGGCAGCCGAGCGCGCCCTCGGCCAGGTCCTCCCACAGCGGCTGGAAGCGGGCCTGCCCCGGCAGCCCGAACAGGTACAGGGCGAGGCTTCCGCCGGCCATGTGGATACGGCCGAAATCCATCGCCACGGTGGTCGTCGTCTTGTGCGGGGTGCCCCGCAGGTCGTCGACGCCGGCGCTGGCCTGCGTGATGGGTTCCTCCATCCGCAGGGGCTTCACCTCCGACACACTGCCGATGAGCGTCGTCTTGCCGACGCCGAAGCCCCCCGCGACCACGATCTTGGCCGACCGCGTCACCGTGGCCGGGACGTAGGTGACGGGCGGGTCAGACCAGGGAGCGCAGTCCACGCAGTACCTCCAGCAGCAGGTCGGATTCGGGCTGATGGTCGCTCGCGGCGACCGGGCTGGTCAGGTGGCCGGAGTCCATCAGCGAGGAGACGAGGATGCGCACCGTGGACGGCGGCAGCTCCAGCGCGGCGGCGATGTCGGCGACGGCCAGGCCGCCCACCGCGCCGGTGAACAGACGCATCACCCGGCGGGCGTCCGGGCCCAGGGAGTCCGTGGGCCCGGTCGCCGCGATGAGCACGCTCTCCAGCCGCACGTCGTCACGGGCGCGGATCTTGCCGCCGGTGCGGACGTAGGGCCTGACCATGTCGGGGTCACGCCGCGGCCCCGTCATACCGGTGAGCCGCCTTCCGCGACGGGCACGCGCTCCGCGGTGCCCAGCTCGTGCCCCACCCGGGTGGCGAGCCGGACCATGTGGTGGGAGATCAGCCCGACGTCGGCGTCCGGCCCGGTCGTGCACACCGACAGCATGGTGTTGCGGGCGGCGGTGGTCGTCAGGCCGATGCAGCCGACCGACTCGATCAGCAACTGCCGCATGCCCTGGCCGCCGGTGAACTCGTCCCACGCCTTGCCCGCGGCCCGCAGCGCCGCCGTCAGCGCGGCGAACTTCTCCCCGTCCTCCTGGCCGATGGTCTCGGTCCGCGCCTTCAGCAGGCCGTCGCTGCTCATCAGCACGGCGTAGCGGACGCCTTCGACGGTGCCGAGTTCCTGGTCGAGCAGCCAGCCCAGGCTGTTGGTGTGTGTGTCTCGCACGATCAGTGTCCTTCTTCGTGTGCGGCGTCGTGTCCGGTGCCGGGTGCCGTCCGGTACGCCGCGTCGTGTTCTGCGGGGGTAGGGGAGGGGTCGTCCAGTCGGCCGCGGCGGGTGCCCTCGGCCCAGGCCGCGGCGATGGCGGGACGGCCGGGCCCGGCGGCGGCGGGGGGCGGGGTGGTGCGGCGCTGCGCGGCGAGGGCCGGGTTGCGCCGGCGGACGGTCAGGCCGCTGGCGGTGGTGGCGGGCGGCGTCCGACCCGCCGCGGGGGTGGCGGGGGGTGCCTGCGGGGCCTGGTGGGCGGTGGCGGCGGGCACGGCCGTGGGGGCGGCCGCGGGTGCCGGTTCGGCCGCGGGGACGGCCGGTGCCGCGGGGACGGCCTCGTGGGCGCCCGACGGCAGTGGTGCGGCCGCGGGGGCCGGCGGCACGGCGGGCGGTTCGGTGCGGGCCGCGGGGACCGAGGGCACGGAGGCGACGGCGGGGCCGCCCGACTCCGGGGTGATGAGCAGGTTCTTCGGCAGCACGATCATCGCCCTGGTGCCCTGGTAGATGTTGGGCGCGGTCAGCTCGACGCGGAAGCCGTAGTTCTCCGCCAGCAGGGACGCCACGCGCAGCCCCGTCTGGGGGTGGGCACCCAGGCGGGTGATGTCGTCGCGCTGCTCGCCGGACATCACGTCGCCGGCCCACAGCAGACGCTCGTCGTCCATGCGCAGTCCGGCGTCGTCCACGATCAGGAAGCACGCGTGGTGGCCCTGTTCGAGGGAGACGTGGACGCTGGCGGCGGGCGGGGAGTAGCGCAGCGCGTTGTCCAGCAGCACCGCGAGGGCGTGCACGACCGCCTCCACCGCGCGCCCCTCGACCGAGATGGAGCCCATCTCGGGGTGCTTGATCCGCTCGTACCCCTCGATACGGCCCATCGCCGCCCGCACGATGTCCGTCATCGCGGTGGCCGGCCAGCGCCTCGAGAGCTTGTCCCCGGCCAGCACGGCGTACCCGGAGGCGGTGAGCAGCATCTGCTGGGCGAGGTGGTCGATCTCCACCAGCGTCGCGTACGCCTCGTCGGAGATGTGCCGCCGCACGCCCTGGCTGACCGCGCGGCCGAGCCGGGCCGCCCGTGCCACCACGTTGTTGGCGAAGCCGCGCACCGCGGCCCGGGCCACGCCCACGGACTCGTGCCGGGCCTGCGCGATCTGCCGCTCGGCGTCCTGCCGGAGCTGCTCGACGGACTGGGCCGCCGCCGCGCGTTCCCGGGCCCGTACGTCCTCCACCGCCGCGGCCACGGCGCCGGGGAGCGTGCGCAGCCGCTCGGCGAGGGGGGTGCCCTCCAGGTTCGGCGGCACCATGAGCGTGGCCCGGGCGCCGTCACCGTCCTGGGCGGCGCCGACCGCCGCGGGGATCACGGTGGCCGTGAGGTGGCCCACGCACTGTTCGGCCGCGAGGAGTTGCAGGGTGAGCCGGTCGGCGTGCCGGCGCAGCAGCTCGGCCTCACGCCGGGCCTGGTCGCGTTTGCGCCGGAAGTACCAGGCGGCCCCGGCTCCGGCCAGCGTCAGCAACACGGCGCCGGTCAATACCAGTTCAGTCATCAGGTCCTCACGGATCGGGAAGCCGTCGGTGTGGGGGTGCGGGCCGGTGCCGGCCGGGGCTGTGAGCGGCCGGGGCCGCGGGGGCCGCCGGGGTGCGGGCCGAGGGGCCGGCGCGGTGGGCGCCGGGAGTCCCGCACGGGGCGGAGGCGGGCGATGCCGGACCGGGGGCGTACGTCCTCGCGGGGACGTGTGGCTCGCCCGGACCGTGCGCTCGGTGCCCGCCGGCGGCCGGGGGCCTCAACAAGCCAGAAAGCGCCGGCGTCTTATGGACCGGGACAAAGGGACGCGCGGACGGCCCTCGCTGTCCTCCCGCGGCACCACCCGGTGCAACGCCCCCGTCACGCTGCCACGTGCCGAGGAGTCATCGAAGCTCACGGCGGTGAGGGTGCGCGACATGGATCTCCAGGGAACGAGCGAGGGCCTGCACGAGCGGTGGGTCGACGGCGGGGACGGGCTCGCGGCAGCGCGGGGCCGTTTTCGCAGGTCCCGAACCACCACGTGCTCCATGGGCGTTCGGCACGGACCATACCGCTTACGCTCACGGGTTGTGGCAGGTCAGTGACTACTCGGCCCGGACACCGGAAGTATGAGGCGAAAAATACGCGGTTGACGACCAACTGGCTTTGGCCGAAAAGGGGTTGGATTCCGGCTCGGCGTCCTGATAGCCCGACGGCCGGAGGCGGTCGCACTGAGGGAAGTTCTGTGCCCCTTTCCTTGCAAGACACGACGTTTTACGACCACTCGATGACAAAGGCGGAGAAGATGCCCCTGCAGACCCACCCCGTCGACCACGAACTGATCCGCGCCGCCGCCGAGGTCGCCCGCACCCGCTGCCGGGGCGACAACCACACCATGGCGGCCGCTGCCCGCACCGAGGACGGCCGGATCGTCACCGCGGTCAACGCCTACCACTTCACCGGAGGCCCCTGCGCCGAACTCGTCCTCATCGGCACGGCGGCCGCCCAGGGCGCGTACGCGCTGGACACCATCGTCGCGGTGGGCGACCGCGACCGAGGGGTCGTCCCCCCGTGCGGCCGCTGCCGTCAGGTCCTGTTCGACTACTTCCCCACCGTCAAGGTCATCGTCGGCCCGACCGCCCACCCCCGCACAGTCCCGATCACCGACCTCCTGCCGGAGACGTATGTCTGGGCCGACCATCAGCTGGAGGCGGGGGTGGGAGAAGGGAGTCCTGAGTCGCGTGGGTGAATTGTCTCGGTGAGTGCCGTCAGCTCGCCTGCACCGCCGAGTACGTCCACACGTCGGCCGGGAGTTGGTGTTCCAGGCGCCAGGTGATCGCCATGGGCTTGCTGCCGGTGTGGCTCTGATAGGTCGCCGGACCGAGCAGCATCCAGGGCTGGGACTTGCCTATGTCGGTGTTCTTGTAGCGCCGCAGGAAGAGCAGGACGTGGCTCCCGCGCTGTGCGTGCTGCTGATAGCGCACGCCTGTACGGGAGTCGGCG
This sequence comes from Streptomyces sp. NPDC018947, assembly GCF_044390505.1. Classification (NCBI taxonomy): domain Bacteria; kingdom Bacillati; phylum Actinomycetota; class Actinomycetes; order Kitasatosporales; family Streptomycetaceae; genus Streptomyces; species Streptomyces sp. NPDC018947. The sequence continues at coordinate 23,521 of NZ_JBIRZD010000018.1, read as the reverse complement.
GCAACCGCGTTCTGCGACTCCCAGTGGTAGAGGTGGGGGCTCAGCGCGTAGTCCTTGTACCGCACCGTCGGTGAGAAGTCCTTCTCGTTCTTCTCCTGAGTGATGAGCAGTGCGTCCGTCTGGAGTTCCTCGACCCACTGCACGCCCTGTGCGAACGACCGGGGCATCTGGCCGCCGAAGCGGGCGACGCCGAGGGCGGCGAGAATCTCGGAGCGGTTGTAGGAACTGTGCACCTTGAGCGGGAGGTGAGCGAGCGCCCCGGTCAGCGGGATGGGGAAGTGGTCGGCCTGCTCGATGACGTAGGACAGCAACTGCCGCAGCTCGTCACGGACTGCCCGCTGGGCGCGCAGCGACTCCAGCCCTTCCTCATAGCTGGTGAACCCACCGGCGTTGTCCCAGAGGTTGAAGAACAGCATTCGGGCGTACGCCTGGTCGGTGGGCCCCAGCGCGCTGTACGGCGGGACGTCGTCTTCGAGGAGGCGCAGATACGTCCGTGCGCGTTCTGGGTCGTCCACGTGGAGGAATGCGTGGGCCCGCTTGAGGAGCGCCGCCTCCTCCTGCGGCGCTGAGCCATCGAGCAGACCGGCTCGCCGGAGCACGGTAGTCCAGGAGTTGCCGCTCTTGTACAACTCCTTGATCTCTCGACGACTCTCCCGAAGGTAGTCGGCGAGGCGCGGAGTGCTGTACTGCTTGACCTCCTTCACCAGTGTCTTCACAGTGGCGCCGAGCTGGGTCCTGATGTTGTCGAGGACGAGGTCCTTCGACTTGCCCTCCAGGATGATCTGGCAGCCGGACGGTAGCTGGGGGAATCCCCGCTCGATGTGTTCGACGAGTCGGTTCCGCGAAAGATTGGTCAGGGCGCGGAACTGCTCCTCGAATCGGAACTCCGCACGGTGCTGCCCGATGAAGTCGAGGACGGTGAGCACCGGCTTGGTTTCGGTGCGACGCAGACCCCGCCCCAGTTGCTGAAGGAAGACCGTGGCGCTGTTGGTGGGGCGCAGCAGGAGAAGGGTGTCGACGTCGGGGATGTCGAGCCCTTCGTTGAACAGGTCGACCGAGAAGATCACCTGGAGCTTTCCGTCCCGCAAGTCCGTCAGCGCCTGGGCGCGTACGTCCGCCGGTGAGTCGCTGTCGAGCGCCACCGCCTGGAAGTTGGCCTTGCGGAAGAAATCCGCCATGTAGTGCGCGTGCGCCTTGGTGACACAGAAGCCGAGGGCCCGCATGGAGCCGGGGTCGGAGACCTTGTCCTTGATCTGCTTCACCACGATTCGGGCCCGCGCAGCATTGCCCGTAAAGACGTTTCCGAGTTCCTGGTCGGCGTAGGAGCCCTTCTGCCAGCCGAGATTGGTCAGATCCGTGCCGTCCGGGAGGCCGAAGTAGTGGAACGGACACAATAGGTCGTTCTCCAGGGCCTCCCAGAGCCTCATCTCGGCAGCGATGCGCCCTTCGAAGAATGCGTCCTGCACATTGCACCCGTCCATCCGTTCCGGAGTGGCGGTCAGGCCCAACAGTTCCTTCGGGGTGAAGTGGTCGATGACCCTCCGGTAGGTGGAGGCCGTGGCGTGGTGGAACTCGTCGATGACGATGACGTCGAAGTGGTCCGGGGCGAGTTGTTCCAGTCGCTGCACATTGAGGGACTGCACGCTGGCGAAGACGTGGTTCCACTCGCGTGGATCCGCGCCGCCGTGCAGGAGTTCTCCGAACGAGGCGTCGTCCAGCACCTCACGATAGGTGCGCAAGGACTGCTTGAGGATCTCCTTGCGATGCGCCACGAACAGCAGCCGCGGCCGATCACCGGTCCACTTCTTGCACAGACCGCGGTAGTCGAGCGCGGCCATCACGGTCTTACCGGTCCCTGTTGCCGCGACGAGCAGATTGCGGTGCCGCCCGCGGATCTCGCGCTCGACGGTCAACCGCTCGAGCATGTCCCGCTGGTGCGGGAAGGGGCGGACTTGGAGACCGGAGAGGTTGATCTTCAGGTCGGTGGATTTCGTAGACCCGCTCGCCTGGGCGAGTGCTCCGTCGAGGCGCTCGGCGTGGAGATCGGGGTCGTACGTCTCGAAGGCCGTGTCGTTCCAGTACGTGTCGAACGTCGCCTCGAACTTGTCGAGCACTGCCGGCGTGGCCACCGACGACAGGCGTACGTTCCACTCCAGGCCGTCGAGGAGCGCGGCCCGGGACAGGTTCGAGCTGCCGACGTACGCCGTGTCGAAACCCGTCTTGCGGCGGAAGAGCCAGGCTTTGGCGTGCAGCCGCGTCGAGCGGATCTCGTAGTTGACCTTGACGGTGGCCCCGAAGTCACGTACGAGCCGGTCGAGCGCGTGACGGTCGGTGGCACCCATGTAGGTGGTGGTGATGACCCGGATCGGTACGCCCCGCTCCTTGGCGGCGCGCAGCGAATCCTCCAGGACACGAATTCCGTACCACTTCACGAACGCGCACAGCAGGTCGACGCGGTCTGCCGTGGCCAGCTCGGCTCTCAGTTCCGAGCCCAGACTGAGGTCCTCGGGTGAGTTGGTGAGCAGTGACGTTTCCGAGAGCGGTGTGAGCGGGCGGATGGCGTAGGCGCCTGGGGCTTCCTGCTCGGCGAGGGCCAGCAGTTGCCGAGGCCCCTCCACGATGACGCCGGCCGAGCCGGCGCCACCCGCATGCGCGGGCAGGGACTCCAGGATGCGGTTGGCGAAGGGGACTTGCTGGTCGAGTGGGAGCTGGGCGAGGTGTCGGGCCACCATCTCCCCGACGTGTCGGGCCAGCACATGAGGCGAGGACTCCGCGCTGACCTCCGCGTCGATGGCCTTCCAGCCCATCGCTTCGAGCTGCGTCAGCTCGTCACGCACGTTCTCCGTGATCAGCTTTTCGTAGACCCCTGAGATCGGCTGCGCGAGCTCCCCTGTGTCCCCCACCAAGACCCCCTCGTACAACTGGCGATGTGGGTCAGTTCTAACAGGGGCCACTGACAGTCAGGTCACCGACCACACCAGGCGGTCACAAGGGGATACGCGCCCCGTCACGCCCCGCTTCCATGGCACTCCCCGTAAACCCGCCCCGACCCGCACCAGCACCCCGCCCCCCGCTGCGGAGGCCACGCCACCGCGCGGCCCCGGGCCGCCAGGGTCGTCGCGTACTGGGGGAGCAGGGTCGGGTCGGACGGGGTCGTGCCCTCCGAGGCCGCGAAGGCCTCGTAGGAGGGCACCGTTCCCTGGACGACGCCCAGGTTCGGTGTGCCGGAGGCGGCCAGTTCGCGCAGGGCCGCTTCTATCGTGGTCAGGTGCTCCTCGTAGGAGGGGTACTCCGCGGACAGCGGCGGGTACGCCTCGAGGAGTTCCGTCAGTTCGCCGGCCGGCCAGTGGAGCATGGCCACGGGGAAGGGGCGGGACAGGGCCTCGCGGTAGGCGCCCAGCTCGGCGCGCAGGCGGGAGATCTCCGCGCGGAGGTCGGCCGGGTCGTCCGAGCCGAGGGACCAGACGCGTTTCGGGTCGTGCAGCTCGTCCAGCGAGACCGGCATCGAGTGGAGGGTGTCCGCGAGGCGGTCCCAGTCGTCGTGGGGCGCGCCCAGCATCCTCCGCACCCGGTGACGCCCGTACAGGAGGGGATGCGTGGCGTACGGGGGTTCGGCCACGTCCGTCAGGAGCAGGCGGGCGCCCTCCGTGAACGTCTCCTGGGCCGCCTCCAGCTCGTCGTGGGCCTCCAGGGCCTCGGCCACGATCACCCAGGGGGCCGCATCGCGGGGGGCCGTCGTGCGGACGCCCTCGATGATCGCCCTGGCCTCCGCCTCGTGGCCGTACTCCCACAGGTTCGACGCCTTGAGGGCGCGGACCAGGGACGGGTTCTCCAGCCCGACCGGTGAGGACAGCAGGCGGTCGTAGAGCTTGGTCGCGGAGGGGCGGTCGCCGGAGAGTTCCAGGTGGGCCGCGGCGCGCACCAGGAGGGCCTCGGCGTCCTCCGGGTACAGGGCCGCGGTCCGCTCCAGGCGGGCGGCTTCCGCGGCGTGGTCGACGTTTTCGGCTGGCGTGTCGGGGCGCATGGGGGACACGGTACTGCCGCCGGGTGACGAAGGTGAGGGGCCGGGAGGGCCCTGCCCGCGTGCCGGGACCCGGAAGCCTTACCGGTTTCCCGGCGGCCTCAGCCCCGCTCCCGCACCACCCCCACCAGCACCGCCGCCACCGCCGCCAGCCCCGCCGACATCCACAGGGCCGTGTCCGCGCCCCTCCCCGCGTCGTCCGCCGACGTGGCGACCGCGATGGTCAGGGCGACGCCCGCGCACGAGCCGATGTAGCGGAACGTCTGCTGCGCCCCCGACCCCATCGCCGCCCGCGCCGCCGGTACCGACTCCACGGCGAGCAGCGGCAGCGCGGCGTTCAGCAGGCCGCTGCCCACTCCGCCCAGGACCAGGCCCGGCAGCAGACGGGTCCAGGAACCGGCGCCGACCGCGCCGAGCATCGTCAGGGCGCCCGCCGCGTGCAGGGCGAAGCCGACGGTGAGCTGGTGGCGGGGCGGGACGCGGTGGGCGATGCGGCGGGCCTGGAGGGCGACGGCGAAGGACAGGCCGGACCACAGCAGGAACAGCCACGCCGTGTCCATCGGGGAGAGCCCGAGCCGCTGCTGGAGCAGTGCCGGAAGGAAACTGAACAGTCCGATCACCGCCAGGCCCGTGAACAGGCCGCCCGCGGACGACGCCAGGAAGGGCGCCCGGCGCAGCAGGGACAGGTCGATCATCGGCGTGGCCGCGCGGCGCTCCAACACGGCGAACAGGGCGCCCAGCAGCACGGTCGCCGCCAGCAGCAGGCCCACCGGCGTCCGCAGCCAGCCGTCCCGGCCCAGCGTCACCGCCGCCACCAGCGCGACCAGCGCGAGTCCGAAGGTCACCGCCCCGGCGAGGTCCGGCCGGCCGCCCCGCGGTGAGCGCGACTCCGTCAGGGCGCGCGCTCCGAGGCCCGCGACGACCAGCGTGGCGGCGCCGAGGACGACGTACGACAGCCGCCAGTCGGGGATCGCGCCGGCGAGGAGGGGGCCCACCGCGATGCCGCCGCTGACGAAGGCGCCCCACACGCCGGTCGCGCGCAGCCGTCCGGCCGGGGTCGGGAACGCGTGGACCAGCAGGCCCAGGCTGCTGGCCAGCAGGGCCGCGCTCGCCGCGCCCTGCGCGACGCGGGCCAGGGTGAACAGCCACGTCGTGGTGGCGAAGGCGCCCAGGACGGTGGTGACGCCGAGCGCCAGGGTGCCGGAGACGAAGATCCGGCGGCGCCCGTAGTCGTCGGCCAGGGAGCCCGCCACCAGGAGCAGCGCGGCCAGGCCCAGCGGGGTGCCGTTGAGCAGCCACGCCTGCGCGGACAGCGGGGTGTGCAGGTCGGCGGCGGTCTCGGGGAGCGTGACCATCGGCGCGGTGTACGTCATCAGGGCCATGGCGGTCGCGGCGCTCGTGAGGCCGAGGGCGAGGCCGGGGCGGTCCCTGCCGTGTCCGGTGCCTTCACGGGCACCGGGGCCGGTGTCGGCGTCCGCGCCGGTGCCGATGGGGGAGTCCGTGCCGATGTCGGTCATGTCCGTCCGCTCTCCCGGTCCAGGTCGAGCCCGGGGCAAGGATGAGTTCGGTGACTGAACTGACCCCGGGCAGGGACAACCTAGCATTTACGGTTCGATGAATGAACCTACTGGCGGACAGTGGCTACAGTGGGTCCATGGCACTGGGCAAGGACTACGCGACGCAGGAATGCGCGATCGCCCGCGCGCTGGAGGTCGTCGGCGAGCGCTGGACGCTGCTCGTGATCCGCGACGCGCTCTACGGCGTCCGGCGCTACAACGACTTCCTCGTCCACCTCGGCATCCCGCGCGCCGTCCTCGCCAACCGCCTCCAGACGCTCACCGCCGAGGGCATCCTGGAGAAGCGCCGGTACCAGGAGTCGCCGCCGCGGGACGAGTACGTCGTCACCGACCGCGGCATCGCCCTGTGGCCGGCCCTGCGCGCGCTCGGCCTCTGGGGCCGCGAGTACCTCGGCGGCCGGCCGCTGCGCACCTTCTGGCACGCCGACTGCGGCACCGAGCTGGGCCCGTACGGCGAATGCCCCGCCTGCGGCAGGGCCGTGGCCGTCCGGGACGTCCAGATGAGGCCGGGCCCCGGACTCGACCCGCACCCCGCGGACCCGGTCAGCAGGGCGCTGCTCGAGCCCCGGCGGCTCCTCCAGCCGATCGGCACCGACCGGCCCGCCGAGCCGGACCCCGCCTGACCGCACCGGCCCGCACCCCCCTGTGGGCACCCCGAGGGGTCCTGTATAACTGGGGCCGAAGCGCGTACGAGAGGAGGAGCCGTTCATGACCCGGAACAGGGCCGTGCCGCGCCCCCTCCTCGTGCTGCTGCTCGTCCTCCTGCCCGTCGCCCTCGTCGACGTCGGCAGCCTCTCCGCCACCGTCGCGCTCGTCGCGACCGCCGCGGCCGGCTCCGCCCTCGCCGTCTGCGCCCTGATCACCGCGCGCTGCGTGCCCGCCGTGCCGCCCACCCGGGTGCGTACGGCCATCAGGGACCGGGACCGCCGCACGGCCTTCCTGCCGCAACGCGACCCCGACGCCGCCGGACGCCGCCGGCCCCGGGCACCCGGATCCGCCCTCCCGGCGACCACCGCGTAGGGCATCCCCGCACCTCGTCAGGCCCATGCACCCGCGCGGGTCGTCATGCCGCACACCTTGATCACCCGATCGTTCCGGCACGACGAGACCCCCGGAGGGCTCCTCACCCATGTCCGTTTTCGCCAGCCTGGTCGAGCACCTGGCCGACCTGCTCCAGCCGCTGTTCGGCGCCTCGGCCGCGGCCGCCGCCATCGTCCTGTTCACCGCTCTCGTACGACTGCTCGTCCATCCCCTGTCCCGGGCCGCCGCCCGCGGGCAGAAGGCGCGCGCCGAACTCCAGCCGAGGATCGCCGAGCTGCGGCGCAAGCACGCGAAGAACCCCGAGCGGCTCCAGCGGGCCGTACGGGAACTGCACTCCGAGGAGAAGGTGTCGCCGCTGTCGGGCTGCCTGCCGAGCCTGTGCCAGATGCCCGCGTTCTTCCTGCTCTACCACCTCTTCTCGAGCGGCACGATCGGCGGCGAGGCCAACTCCCTGCTCTCCCACCGGCTGTTCGACGCGCCGCTCGGCGGGCGGTGGGCCGACGCGCTCGCGGACGGCGGACTCCTCGGCGGCGCCGGGCTCGTGTACGCGGGACTGTTCGCCCTCGTCGCCTGCGTCGCCGCCTTCGGCTACCGGCTGACCCGGCGGACGATGGCGGACCGGCCGCTGCTGCCGGCGGGCGACGGGGACCAGCAGGTGCCGGGGATGGGCGCCCTCACCAAGGTCATGCCGTTCATGTCCTTCTTCACGCTCGTCACCGTGGCCGTCGTACCGCTGGCCGCCGCCCTCTACATCGTCACCAGCACCACCTGGAGCGCCGTCGAGCGGGCCGCCCTGTACCACTGAACCCCGCCCGCGCCCCGGTCCAGTACGTGAACGGGGTCTTGCGGACTGGAACGCGACCTTGGACGATCGAACAGTCCTCCGAGGGCTGCGTGCTGCCGCAACCAGGTCGCACCTCATCGGGCGGGCGCCCGCGACAGAGGGAGTTGGGGAATGAAGTTGCTGCGAGTCGGTACGGCGGGGTCGGAGCGGCCCGCGCTGCTCGACACCGACGGGACACTGCGTGACCTGTCGGGCGTGGTGACGGACATCGACGGCGCGCTGCTCGCCGACGACGAGGCGCTCGCCCGGGTACGGGCCGCCGCCGCGTCCGGTGAGCTGCCGGCCCTGGACGCCGCCGGGCTGCGCGTCGGGCCGCCCGTGGGGCGCATCGGCAAGGTCGTGTGCATCGGGCTGAACTACTTCGACCACGCCCGCGAGACGGGGGCAGAGCCGCCCGCCGAGCCCGTCGTCTTCCTCAAGGCGCCGGACACCGTGGTCGGGCCGGACGACACCGTGCTCGTGCCGCGCGGCTCCGTGAAGACCGACTGGGAGGTGGAGCTGGCGGTCGTGATCGGGCGTACGGCCCGGTACCTGGCGTCTGCCGAGGAGGGGCTGGCGTGCGTCGCCGGGTACGCGGTCGCGCACGACGTGTCCGAGCGGGAGTTCCAGATCGAGCGGGGCGGGACCTGGGACAAGGGGAAGAACTGCGAGACGTTCAACCCGCTGGGGCCGTGGCTGGTGACCGCCGACGAGGTGCCCGACCCGCAGCGGCTGCCGCTGCGGCTGTGGGTGAACGGCGAGCTGAAACAGGACGGGACGACCGCCGAGCAGATCTTCCCGGTGGGCGAGGTCGTGCGGTACGTCAGCCAGTTCATGGTGCTGCGCCCCGGTGACGTCATCAACACCGGGACGCCGGCGGGCGTGGCCATGGGGCAGCCCGAGCCCAAGCCGTATCTGCGGGCGGGGGACGTCGTGGAGCTGGAGATCGAGGGACTGGGGCGCCAGCGGCAGCAGCTCAAGGACGCCTGAGGGGGGCGGGGCGCGGGTGGGCCGTCGCCGCCCGCGCCCGTACGGCGGTGCCGTCCGCGCCCGCGAGGGACGTGGCCCTCAGGCCAGCAGCGCGGCGAGCCGCCGCCAGCCCTCCCTCGGCAGGGTGCCCGCCGGGGCGTCCTCCACCACCTGGAGGGCCACGTGGTCCGCGCCCGCGTCGTGGAAGGCGGCGATGCGCTCGCGGACGGTGTCCTCGTCGCCCCACGCGAAGACGGCGTCGATCAGGCGGTCGCTGCCGCCTCCGGTGACGTCGTCCTCGGTGAAGCCGAGGCTGAGGAAGTTCCTGGTGTAGTTCGGCAGTTCCAGGTACCGGGCGAGGAAGGCGCGGGCCGTCGCGCGGGCGCGGAACGGGTCGGTGTCCAGGACCACCTTGAACTCCGGGGCCAGCAGCGGGCCTTCGCCGAGCCTCTCGCGGGCCCGCGCGGTGTGCTCCGGCGTGACCAGGTACGGGATCGCGCCCGCCGCCCGGTCCCGGGCCAGCTCCAGCATCCGGGGCCCGAGCGCCGCCAGCACCCGGTGACCGGGCCGCATCCCGGCGCGGTCCAGCTCGTCGAGGTAGCCGGTCATCTTCGCGTACGGCCGGCCGTACCCCGCGACGCGCGGACCGTGGCTCACTCCGAGGCCGAGCACGAAACGGCCGGGGTGGGCCACTTCCAGCTCGGCGAAGGAGGCCGCCGCGGCGGAGGCCTCGTGCTCCCAGACGCTCTGGATGCTGGTGCCGACGACGACACGCGAACTCGCCGCGACCAGCGGGGCCGCGTCCCGGGCGGAGCTGTTGCCGCCCAGCCACACGGCGCCGAACCCGAGCCGCTCCAGCTCGGCGACGGCATCGGCGCGTTCGGCGGCGCCCGCCGGGGCGTCGGCCCGCAGTTGCGCGCTCCAGACGCCGTACCGTCCGACCGATTCCTTCAGTGCTGCCGTCGCGTCGTTCATCGGTTCCGATCCCTCCGTGGGCACGTGGTCGTCCGGCGTATGCCGCGTGCCAACGAGAGGGACCGGGCGATCATTCCCCGGGCGGGCCCGTCCGGGCTATTCGCCGAGGAACCGCTCCAGCGCCTCCACGACCAGCAGGTGGTCCTGGATCTGCGGCAGCCCCGACACGGTCACCGCGCCGACCACACCCACGCCCTCCACGGTGACCGGGAAGGAACCGCCGTGCGCCGCGTACGTGTCCGGGTCGAGCCGCGAGGACTCCTCGAAGGTCGTGCCCTTGGCCCGGAACCGCGCGCCGACCAGGTACGACGCCGATCCGTACCGTTCCACGACCCGGCGCTTGCGGGCGATCCAGGCGTCGTTGTCCGGGGTCGAGCCGGGCAGGGCGGCGTGGAAGAGCTGCTGGCCCGCACGGTGGATGTCGACGGCGAGCGGCGCCTCGCGCTCCCTGGCCAGCTCGACCAGCAGGGAGCCGAGCGCCCACGCGTCGTCGTTCGTGAACCGGCGGAAGACCAGGCGGCGTTCCTGCTCCTCCAGCTCCTCCACCGTCGGGGCGGGGATCTGTTCGCGCGTCACAGGGACACCACCACCGCGTCGCGGGCGGAACGTCGGGCCGCCTCCAGGACGTCGAGGGCGGCGGCCGCCTCCCGTGCGCCGACCGGGTTCGGGCCGTCGCCCCGCAGCGCCTCGACGACCGCCGCGTAGTAGGCGGGGTAGTCGCCCGCCACGGTGGCCTCCACGCGTCCGCCGCCGGTCAGCGGGGACTCCCCGGAGCCCACGCGGCCCCAGAGCGACTCGTCCTCCTCGCCCCAGCCGGCACCCGGCCGCTTGCCCTCGCGCAGCGCGGCCTCCTGCGGGTCCAGGCCGTACTTGACGTAGCCGGCCTGTGAGCCGAGGACCTGGAAACGGGGGCCGAGCTGGGCGGCGGTGGAGGAGACGTACAGGTGGGAGCGGACGCCGTTCGCGTGCGTCAGGGCGATGAACGTGTCGTCGTCCGCCTCGGCGCCCGCGCGCCGCACGACCGACTCGGCGTACACCTGCGTGACGGGGCCGAACAGGACGAGCGCCTGGTCGACGACGTGGCTGCCGAGGTCGTACAGCAGCCCGCCGATCTCGGCCGGGTCGCCGGACTCGCGCCAGCCGCCCTTGGGCTTGGGCCGCCAGCGCTCGAAGCGTGACTCGAAGCGCCAGACGTCGCCGAGGGCGCCCTCGTCCAGCAGCTTGCGGAGGGTGAGGAAGTCGTTGTCCCAGCGGCGGTTCTGGAAGACGGAGAGCAGCAGGCCGCGCTCCTCGGCCAGCGCGGCCAGCTCGCGTGCCTCGGCCGCCGTGCCCGCGACCGGCTTGTCCACCACGACCGGCAGGCCGGCCCGCAGGGCCCGCGCGGCGAGCGGGACGTGCGTCTTGTTGGGGGACGCGACGACGATCAGGTCCAGGTCGGCGGCCCGGTCGAACAGCTCGTCCGCACGGGCGACGGTCCGTACGTCCGGGTACGCGTCGCGGGCCTGCCGCTGCCGGTCGGGGTTCGAGGTGACGACCGTGTCCAGGGCCAGGCCCTCGGTGGCGGCGATCAGGGGGGCGTGGAAGACGGAGCCCGCGAGGCCGTAGCCGACGAGGCCGACGCGCAGAGGGGTGCCGGGGGGAGTACCAGTCATGCGTCCACTTTCGCAACGCGGTTGCCAAAGTGCAAGCGCGGGGGACAATGGGGGTGTGAACAGGGAGAACGGCGAGGGTGCGGGGCGGGGTGCCGCCGAGGGCACGCGCGGTGCCGAGGGTGGGGCGCGCGGTGGCGGGCGCGGGGTGGCGGCCGTGGGCGCCGGCCTGCTCGGGTCGCGCAGCCGCAACACCGCCCTGGCCCTCGACCTGCTGCGCACCGCTGGGGCGGAGGGCATCAGCCGGCTCGAACTCGCCGAGCGCACCGGGCTCACCCCGCAGGCGGTCAGCAAGATCACCGCGCGGCTGCGGGCGGTGGGCCTCGCCGCGGAAGCCGGGCGCCGCGCCTCCACGGGAGGCAAACCGCGCACGGTGCTGAGGCTGGTGCCGGGGGCCGGGCACGCGGTGGGCGTGCACCTGGACCGGGACGAGCTGCGGGCGGTGCTGGTCGACCTGGAGGGGGCGGTCCTGGGGGAGCGGCGGACTCCGCTGGACCTGGGCGCGGGCGCGCCGACGGTGCTGGAGGGCGTGGCGCGGGCGGCCGGCGAACTGGCGGCCGACGTCCTGGGAGCGCCGGCCGGGGACCTCGCCGGCGCCCCGGCCCTCCTCGGCCTCGGTGTCGCCCTGCCGGGCCCCCTCGACCACGTCCGGGGCGTACTGCACCGGGTCACCGGCTTCCCGGAATGGGACGGCTTCCCCCTGCGGGACGCCCTGGCGCGGCGGCTCGGCGTGCCGGTCGTCGTCGACAAGGACACCAACGCGGCGGCCCTGGGGCTCGCGGTGGCGGGCGTGTGCGCGGGCGAGGAGGCGCCGGCACCGGGGCCGGGCGCGGCCGGAGGGGTCGGGTCGTCCGGCGCGGTCGGGGTCGGCCCGGCGGGCGGGCGTCCGGACGGCGGCGGGTCCTTCGCCTACCTGCACCTCGGTACCGGACTCGGCGCCGGACTCGTGATCGGGGGCGCCGTGCACCGGGGGGCGCGGACCGGGGCGGGGGAGTTCGGGCATCAGGTCGTCCAGCTCGACGGTCCGCCGTGCACCTGCGGCGGGCGCGGCTGCGTCGAGGCGCTGTGCCTGGCCGCCGTCACCCGGGGCGACCTCGCCGAGGCGGCCCGCGTACTGGGCACGGGCGCCGCGAACCTCGCCGGGCTGCTCGACATCGACCTGGTCCTGCTCGGCGGCCGTACCGTCGCCGCCGCGCCCGAGGCGTTCGTCGCCGGGGTCGGCGCCGTCCTCGACGCGCGGGCCCGCCGCGAGGGCGGCCACGAGAGCGCCGTACCGGTGCGCATCGCGCCCGGCGCCGCCCACGGGGTCGCCCGGGGCGCGGCCCAACTGCTCCTGGCCCCGCTGTTCGGCCGCGACGACGCCTGAACCCGGGCCGGGGGCCTGTCGGGGCGGACCCGTCTTTGTATGGGGAGCTGCTCCGGGGGCCTGTCGGGTCGGCCCGGGTCGGACCCGCCGGGCCAGCGCCTGGCCCGGTCGGGGTGTGTCCGGCCGCCGGACGGGCGGACCGGTGCCGCCGTTCGAGGGGCGGGACCCGAACGGCGGTGCCGGTGGGGGGTGTTCTCCGGCACGCTCATGTGTTTATGCGACTGTTCACGCCCGCGTCCCCCTGCCTGGTGGCGGCAGCCGCCCTCCTGGCGGCCGCCGCGCAGAGCGCCGCCGCGCCCCCGGCCCCCGCCGACCCGCGGGCCCCGCTGCCCGCCTGCACGGCGTCCGAGGACCACACCTTCCCGCTCACCACCCGCCTCCACGGCGGCCCCAGCGGCTACGAGCCCGGCGGGGGCTACGGCACCTGGTACCTGGACCTCACCAACACCACGTCCCGCACCTGCGAGGCCGTCCATCCGGTCGTCGTCCTCGTCGACGACCGTCGGGCCCTGAAGCCCGAGCAGGCCCGCCTGGAGTTCTCCGACGGCGCGCGCACCCGGGCCGTCACCTTCGAGGCCACCGACCGGGACGAACTGATCGGCGCCTTCGGCGAGGACGGCGAGGACGGCGAGCAGGGCGGCGCGGCCTTCCCCGGTTTCACCGTCGGCCCCGGCAGGACCCTCACCGTGAAGGTCCGGCTCGCCCTGACCTCGGACGCCGTGGCGAACCACGTCACCGCCAACGCCGCCGTCGTGCAGCGCCGCGGCGGCGACGGCGAGTGGATCGGCCAGTCGAACGACTACCGCTTCCGCGTCGGGGCCCCCGGCGCGGCGTCCCCGGACGAGTCGGCCGCCGCGCGGAACGCCGACCCCGTCACCCCCTCCGTCGCCTCCACCCCCGACGGCCGGGGCGCCGGCTTCCCGTTCGCCGACGAGCTGGCCGGCACCGGCACGGGCCGCGTGGACGCCGCCCTGGCTACCGCCGCCCTGCTCCTGGCCGCCGGCGCCGCGGCCGTGTTCCTCACCCGCGGACGCCGCTGACCCCCGCACCGCCCCCGGAGGCCCCGGCACCTCCCGCACCCGCGTCTGCGACGATCCCTGCGTGGACTACCCGAACGACCAGGCCCCCGGCGCCCCCGTCCGCTCCGGGATCCCCGAGCACGGCCGCGTGCCCAAGTACTACGCCGTCAAGGCACGGATCGACCGCCTCGTGAGCGAGCTGGGCGAGGGCGGCGTCATCCCCACCGAGCGGGACCTCTCCGAGCGGTACGGCGTCGCCCGCGAGACGGTCCGCCAGGCCCTGCGCGAGCTGGTGCTGGAGGGCAAGCTGCGTCGGCGGGGCCGCGGCACGGTCGTCGCCGGCCCCAAGCTCGCCCAGCCGCTGTCGCTGGCCAGCTACACCGAGGGCGTCCGGCGCCAGGGCCGTACCCCCGGCCGCGCGCTCGTCACCCTCGACCGCTTCCCCTGCCCCGCCCCGCTCGCCGCCGAGACCGGCCTGACCCGCGGGGAGCCCGTCTGGCACCTGGAGCGCGTGCTGCTCGCGGACGACGAGCGGGTCGGCCTGGAGAGCACGTACGTCTCCGTGGCCCGCGTCCCGGACCTGGACACCGCCTTCGACCCGGACTCGTCCTTCTACGCCCATCTCGCCCGGGAGGGCATCGCGTTCGGCGACGCCGACGAACGGATCGAGACCGTGCTCGCCACCCCGCGCGAGGCCCTCCTCATCGGCACCCCGCCGGCCCTGCCGATGCTGCTCATCCACCGCGTCTCCCGTGACACCGAGGGCCTCCCCCTGGAGCGGGTGCGGACCCTGTACCGGGGCGACCGGTTCTCGTTCACGACCCACCTCCAGGGCTGAGAAGCACCCGAAACATCCCTTTCAGGAACCCTTTGCCCCACCTGTCAATATCACGAAAAGGTAACGGGTCTAGCCCAAACGTGATGCCCGGTTCACGCTCTCGTTGTCAGCCGGATCCCTCCGGTTCCCCGACGCAGAGGAGCGTTGCGGTCGTGAGAGTGATAGTCGTCGGAGCCGGCGTGGTGGGCACCATGCACGCCTGGCACGCAGTGGAACGCGGCCACGAGGTCGTACAGATCGAGCGCGAGAGCGAGGCGCGCGGCGCCTCGCTGCGCAACTTCGGCCAGATCTGGGTCAGCGGCCGGGCGGGCGGCGAGGAGCTGGAGACCGCCCTGCGGGCCCGGGAGCTGTGGGAGGGGATCGGCGCCCGCGTACCTGCCCTCGGTTTCCGCCCCAACGGCTCCCTGACCCCGCTGCGTGGAGACCTGGAACGCGCCGTCGCCGAGGCCGCCGTCTCCCGCCCGGACGCCGCCGCCCGCGGGCACCAGCTCCTCGGCCCCGAGGAGGCGCGCGCCCTGAACCCGGCCCTGCGCGGCCGGTTCGACGCCGCCCTGTACTGCGAGCGGGACGCCGCCGTCGAGCCGCGCACCGCCCAGGTCGCGCTGCGCGCCGAACTGCTCAGGTCCCCGGAGTACACGTTCCTGCCCGGCCGCGAGGTCCGCGAGGTCGTCGGCGAGAGTGCCGTCCGCGACGACCACGGCGACCTCCACAGCGGCGACGTCGTCGTCCTGTGCACCGGAGCCTGGCTCGGCGGCCTGGTCCGCGAACTGGCCGGGCCCGGCCTGCCCGTGCGCCGGGTCCGCCTCCAGATGATGCAGACCGACCCGCTGGGCGAACCGCTGACCACCTCGGTCGCCGACGCCGACAGCTTCCGCTACTACCCGGCGTACGGCTCGCCCGCCCTCGACGAGCTGAACGCCCGGCAGCCGCAGCCGGCCACCGCCGCCGAGCACCGCATGCAGCTCCTGATGGTGCAGCGCGCCGACGGCGGACTGACCATCGGCGACACCCACGAGTACGAGCACCCCTTCGCCTTCGACACCGACGAGGAGCCCTACGAGCACCTCACCGGCGTCGTCGAGTCCTTCCTCGGCCGCCCGCTGCCGAGGATCCGCCGCCGCTGGGCCGGCGTGTACGCGCAGTGCACGGACACGAGCCGTGTCGTGCACCGCCAGCAGGTCCGGGACGGCGTCTGGCTGGTCACCGGGCCCGGCGGGCGCGGCATGACCTGCTCACCCGCGATCGCCGAGACCACCGCGAACGAACTGGGCTGGTGACAACAGACATGAACCCCACCCCCGCACCCGACGGCGTCCGCCTCGTCGTCCTCGACATGGCCGGCACCACCGTCGCCGACGGCGGCCTCGTCGAGCGCGCCTTCGACACCGCCGCCCGCGAACTGGGCGTCGAGCCCGGCACCCCCGACCACGCCGCCAAGCTCGACTACGTCCGCGCCACCATGGGCGAGTCCAAGATCTCCGTCTTCCGGCACCTGTTCGGCGACGAGGAGCGCGCCCGGCGTGCCAACACCGCGTTCGAGCAGGCGTACGGCGCACTCGTCGACGGCGGCCTGATCGCCCCCGTCCCCGGCGCCCGGGAGGCCGTCGAGGAACTCGCCGCCGACGGCCGCACCGTGGTCCTGACCACCGGTTTCGCCCGCGTCACCCAGGACGCGATTCTCGACGCGCTCGGCTGGCGCGACCTGGTGCCGCTCACCCTGTGCCCGGCCGACGCCGGGGGCCGCGGACGCCCGTACCCCGACATGGTGCTGACGGCGTTCCTGCGCACGTGGGCCGCGGACGCCCTGCAGCAGGTCGCCGTCGTCGGCGACACCTCGTACGACGTGCTCAGCGGCGTACGCGCCGGTGCGGGCCTGGTCGCCGGGGTGCGCACCGGGGCCCACGGCGACGACGCCTTCCGCGCGGCCGGCGCCCACCACGTCCTCGACTCCGTCGCCGGCCTGCCCGCCCTCCTGCGGGGAGCGGGCTGATGGCCGACAGCGGCATCCGCTTCGACGCGGTGACCGTCGCCTACGACGGCAACGTCGTGCTCGACGCCCTCGACCTCACCGTGGAACCCGGCGAGGTCATGGCCCTCCTCGGGCCGTCCGGATCCGGCAAGACCACCGCGCTGCGGGCGGTCGCCGGGTTCGTACGGCCCGCCTCGGGACGGGTGTTCCTCGGCGGCCGCGACGTCACCGGCCTGCCCCCGCACCGGCGCGGCATCGGCATGGTCGTCCAGCAGTACGCCCTCTTCCCGCACATGCGGGTCGAGGACAACGTGGCCTTCGGGCTCCGTGCCCGCAAGGCGCCCCGCGCCGGCATCCGCGAACGGGTCGCCGAGGCCCTGGAGATGACCGGCATGGGCGCCTACGCCCGCCGCTACCCGCGCGAGCTGTCCGGCGGCCAGCAGCAGCGCGTCGCCATCGCCCGCGCCCTCGCCGTACGGCCCGGCGTCCTGCTCCTGGACGAACCGCTCTCCGCGCTCGACGCCCGGCTGCGCTCCGGCATGCTCGCCGAACTGGCCCGGCTGCACCGCGAACTGCCCGACGTGTCGATCCTCTACGTCACCCACGACCAGATGGAGGCGCTGACCCTCGCCGACCGGATCGCGGTGATGGACCGCGCCCGCCTCCGGGCCTGCGGGACCCCGCGCGAGCTGTACCGTGCGCCGGCCGACGAGTTCACGGCGTCCTTCGTGGGCAACGCGAACCTGCTGCCGGTGACGGTGGCGGCCGCCGGAGCGGTCCTCGGGGACGCGGAGATCGAGGTCGACACGGCGGACGCCGTGCCGGGCGCCTCGGCCACCCTCTGCGTACGGCCGCACCTCGTCGGCCTCGGCGACGGGCCCAACCGGCTCACCGGGACCGTGGAGGAGATCCAGTGGCGGGGGGCCACCCACCGGCTGTACGTCGACGTCGCGGGCCACCGGGTGATGGCCGACGTGCGCGAGCTGAAGTCGCCGCCCGTGCACGGGGAGCCCGTGCACCTGCACTTCGCGTCCGAGGACGCGGTGCTGCTGCCCGCCGGGGTGGACCATGGCTGAGGCCGTCGCCGAGCCGCGGGCCGTCGCGGGCCCGGCGCGCGGTACCGCGCGCCCCCACGCGGCGCGGCTGCTGTGGGCCCTTCCTCCCGTCGCCCTGCTCGCCGTCTTCTTCCTCTACCCCCTCACCCTCGTCGTCCAGCAGTCCTTTCGGCCGGACACCGGAGGCACCTCCCTGCGGCCGTACGCCGACGTCTTCGCCTCGGAGGCGTTCCGCGAGGCGCTGTGGACCACCGTGTGGCTCGCGGTCGCCGCCACCGCCGGCTGCCTGGTGCTCGGCTTCGTGCTCGCGCTGGTCATCGCCTTCGTGCCGTTCCCCGGCGCCCGCGCCGTCTCCCGCTTCGTCGACGTCTTCCTGTCCTTCCCGTCGTTCCTGATCACGCTCGCCCTGCTGTTCGTCTACGGCACGGTCGGCATGGCCAACGGCGCGTGGACCGGCGTCACCGGCGCCGCGGAGGGCCCGTTCCAGTTCCTGAACACGCCCTGGGGCGTGCTGCTCGCGGAGATCACGTACTTCACGCCGTTCGTGATGCGCCCACTGCTCGCCGCGTTCTCGCAGCTCGACACCGCCCAGCTCGAGGCGGCCGGATCGCTCGGGGCGCGGGCGCCGCGGATCGTGCGGCGGATCATCCTGCCCGAGGCGCTGCCCGCGCTCGCCTCCGGCGGCAGCCTCGTCCTCGTCCTGTGCCTCAACGAGTTCGGCATCGTCCTGTTCACCGGCGCCAAGGGCGTCACGACCCTGCCGATGCTCGTCTACGGCAAGGCCATCCTGGAGTCCGACTACCCGGGTGCCTGCGTCGTCGCCGTCGTCAACGTCCTGATCTCCGTGGGCCTGTACGGCCTCTACCGGGTGGTGAGCCGCCGTGCTGGTGCATAGCCGACGGGCCAGGTGGGCCGTGTGGGCGGTGTTCCTCGTCCTGTTCCTGCCCCTGTTCGCCCTGCCGCTCCTCGTCGTCCTCGGCGCCTCCTTCGCCACCCACTGGTCGGGCGTCCTGCCCTCGGACCTCACCACCGCCAACTACCGCGCCGCCACCCACGGCGAGGCCCTGCGCGCCCTCACGACGAGTCTGGTCACCGCCGTCACCGCGAGCCTGCTCGCGCTGGCCGCCGGCACCTGGGCCGCGCTCGCGGGCGCGGCGCTGGGGAAGCGGCACCGCAAGGTGCTGGACGCCCTGTTCGTGCTGCCGGTGGCCGTGCCCTCGGTCGTCGTCGGCCTCGCGGTCCTGGTGGCCTTCTCCCAGCCGCCGATGGCGCTCAACGGCACGCGCTGGATCGTGATCGTCGCCCACACCGTCCTGGTCACCGCCTTCGCCCACCAGTCCGTGTCCGCCGCGATCACCCGCCTCGACCCGGCGTACGAGCAGGCCGCCGCGTGTCTCGGCGCCTCCCCGGCGTACGTCCTGTGGCGGGTCAGGCTGCCGCTGCTGCTGCCGTCCCTGACCGCCGCCGCAGGGCTCTGCTTCGCCCTGTCCATGGGCGAACTGAGCGCCACGATGATGCTCTACCCGCCGGACTGGACCCCGCTGCCCGTGCTGATCCACGCCTCCACCGACCGCGGCGCCCTGTTCACCGGCTCGGCGATCGCCGTGGTCCTGATGACCGCCACGCTCCTGGTGCTGCTCGCCGTCTCCCGGATCCGCACCAGAGCCTCCTACCGGTAAGACCTGCAAGTCCGACAGGGCCGGTAAGGCCCGCACCCATCCCTCCCCGCGCAAGGAGTCCCTCTCGCCATGCCCAGGAACACCCGCAAGCCGCTCGCCGCCGCCCTCTGCCTCCTCGCCCTCCCGCTGGCCGCCTGCTCCGGCACCTCCTCCGCCTCCGACGAGAACGTCGTCACCGTCTACAGCGCCGACGGCCTCAAGGGCGAGAAGGGCGACGGCTGGTACGACCGGGTCTTCGCGGACTTCGAGAAGGAGACCGGCATCAAGGTCGAGTACGTCGAGGGCGGCTCCGGCGAGATGGTGCAGCGCGCCGCCCGCGAGAAGCGCAACCCGCAGGCCGACGTCCTCGTCACCCTGCCGCCCTTCATCCAGCAGGCCGACACCAAGGGCCTGCTGCAGAAGTACGCCCCCGAGGGCGCCGACCGGGTCGACGGCGCCGACAAGGCCGCGAACGGCACCTGGACCGCCGTCGTCAACAACTACTTCGGCTTCGTCCACAACAAGAAGGAGCTGAAGCAGCCCCCCGCCACCTGGGAGGACCTGCTCGACGACACCTACGAGAACAAGCTCCAGTACTCGACCCCCGGTGTCGCCGGCGACGGCACCGCCGTCCTCATCAAGGCCATGCACGACTTCGGCGGCGAGAAGCCGGCCATGGAGTACCTCGGCAGGCTCCAGAAGAACAACGTCGGCCCCTCCGCCTCCACCGGCAAGCTCGCGCCCAAGGTCGACAAGGGCGAACTGCTCGTCGCCAACGGGGACGTCCAGATGAACTACGCCCAGTCCAAGACCATGCCGAACCTCGGCATCTGGTTCCCGGCCCGCGAGGGCGGCAGGCCCACCACCTTCGCCCTGCCCTACGCGGCCGGCCTCGTCACCGACGCCCCGCACGGCGACAACGGGCGCAAGCTCCTCGACTACATGCTGAGCCTGAAGGCGCAGCGGCAGGTCAGCGAGATCGGCGGCGGCTTCGCGGCCCGCGGGGACGTCGGGGCCACCGACGCCGACGCCGTCGCGCTGACCCGGCTGATGGACGGCGTCGAGGTCTTCGAGCCCGACTGGAACGACATCGAGAAGAACCTCACCTCGTACGTCGACGCGTGGAAGCGCGCCACCGGAAGCTGAGACGGGCGTTCCGCCAAGATCCCGCTCTGTTTAGGCTGGGGCACACGCAGGACCGCGTACGGCAGGAGATCCCGCACATGGCAGACCGCAAGCCCATCGAATCGTGGCTCACCGACATGGACGGGGTGCTCATCCACGAGGGCGTACCGATCCCCGGCGCCGACGCCTTCATCAAGAAGCTGCGCGAGTCCGGCAAGCCCTTCCTCGTACTGACCAACAACTCGATCTACACCCCGCGCGACCTGCACGCCCGGCTGCGCCGCATGGGGCTGGAGGTGCCCGTCGAGGCCATCTGGACCTCGGCGCTGGCCACCGCCAAGTTCCTCGACGACCAGCGGCCGTGCGGCTCGGCGTACGTGATCGGCGAGGCCGGCCTGACCACGGCCCTGCACGACATCGGCTACATCCTCACCGACCACGACCCCGACTACGTGGTCCTCGGCGAGACCCGCACCTACTCCTTCGAGGCCATGACGAAGGCGGTCCGGCTGATCAACGCCGGGGCCCGGTTCATCTGCACCAACCCCGACGAGACCGGCCCCTCCACCGAGGGCCCGCTCCCGGCGACCGGCGCCGTGGCCGCGCTGATCACCAAGGCCACCGGCAAGCAGCCCTACTTCGCGGGCAAACCCAACCCGCTGATGATGCGCACGGGGCTCAACGCGATCGGCGCCCACTCCGAGTCCAGCGCGATGATCGGCGACCGCATGGACACCGACGTGCTGGCCGGCATGGAGGCCGGGATGCAGACCTTCCTGGTGCTCACCGGCCTCACCCGGCCCGAGCAGGTCGAGGACTTCCCGTACCGCCCGTCCCAGGTGGTCGACTCGATCGCGGACCTCGTCGAACGGATCTGAAACCCGTACGACCCCCGCCTTACCCGTTCGGAGCAGCGACGCCCCCGTACCGGATGCGGGGGCGGTCCCCGCGGGGGAGCCTCCAGGTGACTGGAGGTACACGATGGGCTCACTGAAGGTAACTCTCTGTGCCGCGGCCGCGCTGGCCGCGGCGGCGGCACCGTTCGCACCGGCGGCCCACGCGGCGGACGGAGGCGGCGTCTCCGTGACTCCGTCCACCCCGGTGCCCGGTGCCGACGTCACCCTGCGCGTGCCGGGCTGCGCCGAGAAGACGGCCGTCGCCGTCTCGGCGGCGTTCGAGACCGACGTACGGCTCTCCCTGGCCGAGAAGGACGGCGTCCTCGTCGGATCCAGCCGGGTCCGCACCTCGGTGGAGGCCGGCGTCTACGCCGTGCAGGTCACCTGCGGCAGGAACGCCCGCGAGGGCACCATCACCGTGCACGAGCGCCCCGGCCCGGCCGACCGGCCGTCGGCGCCCGCCTCACCGGTCGCCCCGGTCCACGCGGGCGGCGGCGGAAGCGCCGAGCTGGCCGTGTCCACCGCCGACGACGGGGCGCGGGCCGAGCCCCCGGGCACCGCGCACACCGTGACCGGCCTCGTGCTCGCCGGGATCGCCGCCGTCGCCGTGGCGCTGCGCGGGGTGCGCAGCCGGAGTCGCAGGACGGACTGACCATGTCCGACCAGGACCGACCCCAGGAGCAGGACCACGAACGCGTCTCCGGCCCCGGCCGCCTGGTGAGCGGCATCGCCTGGGTGGTGCTGCTCCTCGGGCTGTGGCTGTGGGGCCGCGAGGCCACCGACGTGCGGGAAGGGATATCGGGTCCGGCCACCGGCGACATGGCGGCGGCCGGACGCCCTCCCGACATACCGCTGCCGCCCGCCCACGCCCCTCTCGGCGACGCCCTGCCCGAGCGGCTCGACGTCCCGGAACTCGGCATCCGGGCCCCGGTGACGGCCCGCGGCCTCGACGCGGAGGGAGCCATCGAGCCGCCCTCCTTCGACCAGGCCGACACCGTCGGCTGGTACGCGGCCGGCGTCACACCGGGGGAGGCCGGGACCGCCCTGATGGTGGGACACGTGGACACCGAGACCCGGCCCGCCGTCTTCTACAAGCTCAGCACCCTGGAACCCGGCCAGACGGTCCGGGTGGTCCGCGAGGACGCCGAGGTCGCCGAGTTCACCGTCGACGACGTCCAGGTCCTCGAACGCGACGGTTTCGACGCCCGGCAGGCCTACGGACCGCGCGACACCGGCCGCGCCGAGCTGCGGCTGATCACCTGCGGCGGCACCTTCGACCACGCCAGCAACAGCTACACGGCCAACGTCGTGGTCTCGGCGTACCTCACCGGCACCGGCCCCTGACCCCGTCCGCGGAGCGTCGTCGGTGCCCGGGCCGTATGTCAGGATTGAGCCTCCGAACAGTGCGCCCAGGGGGGTTGGATGTACGGCAGCAGGGGGGCCGGAGGGACGTCCGTGAAGCGGGCGTCCGCGGCGGTGCTGGGGGCGGCGCTGCTGATCGCCGGATGCTCGTCGTCCGGGGACGGGGACGGCAAGGGCGCGGGGGCAGGGATCACCCAGCGGCCCGCGGAGACCGTCCCGTTCTGGGTCAACCCGGACGGCAGGGCGGCCGAGGAGCTGGTGTCCCTGGAGAAGGCCGGGAAGAAGGACCAGGCCGACCGGATCCGGGAGATAGCCCAGCAGCCGACCGCCGAGTGGATCAGCCCGGAGAACCCGGAGGAGCAGGCCCGCGGCCTCACCGAGGCCGCCGACGAGGCCGGACGCACCGCGCTGCTCGTCCTCTACAACATCCCGCACCGCGACTGCGGCCAGTACTCCCGGGGCGGAGCGGCCGACGGCGACGCCTACCGCGCCTTCGTCGACGGCGTGGCCAAGGGAATCGGCGACCGCTCCGCCACCGTCGTCCTGGAGCCGGACGCGGTGCTCCACCTCGTCGACGGCTGCACCCCGCGGGAGTTCCACGAGGAGCGCTACGACCTCCTCCGGGGAGCCGTCGCCAAGCTCACCGCGCTGAAGAACACCAAGGTCTACCTGGACGCGGGCAACGCCGGCTGGGGGCACCCCGACCAGATCTTCGAGCCGCTGGAGCGGGCCGGTGTCGGCCGGGCCGACGGCTTCGCGGTCAACGTCTCGAACTTCTACTCCACCGAGGAGTCCATCGCCTACGGCAAGCAGCTCTCCGCCAAGGTGGGCGGCAAGCACTTCGTCGTCGACACCAGCCGCAACGGCAACGGCCCCTACACGGAGGGCGCCCCCGACGAACGCTGGTGCAACCCTCCGGGCAGGGCCCTCGGCGAACCCCCCACCGTCAAGACGGCCGACCCCCTGGTGGACGCCTACCTGTGGATCAAACGCCCGGGCGAATCGGACGGCGAATGCAAGGGCGGCCCCAAGGCGGGCGACTGGTGGCCGGAGTACGCCCTGAAACTGACGGAGGGCTAGGCTGTTTCGTTTGGATCACCGGGCGGACCAGAGGAAGATGCCCGCGATGTGGAGTCCGGCCAGGTAGATGGTGGCGGTCTTCTCGTAGCGGGTGGCGA
>NZ_JBIRZD010000017.1:0-191982 GCF_044390505.1 Streptomyces sp. NPDC018947 | reverse complement strand
CCCCCCCCCCCCCCCCCCCCCCCCCCCCCCCCCCCCCCCCCCCCCCCCCCCCCCCCCCCCCCCCCCCCCCCCCCCCCCCCCCCCCCCCCCCCCCCACCGCAGGGCGGTACTCGCCCCGCGTGTCGCTCACCGCGATGCGGAGGGTGCCGGCCGCGTCGTCCGGCGTCAGCGCCAGAAGGAAGTCACGGCCCTGGACGCGGCCGTGCAGCGCGGCGTTGGCGGCCAGCTCCGCGACGATGTGTTCAGCTCGCTCGATGACTCGGGGTGACATCCCCCAGGCGGTCAGCCGTTCCACGGCCAGGAGTCGGGCGAGGCGGGCGCCGCGGCGGGTGGAGGAGAGTCGCTGCGCGAACGTGCGTACGGTAACGCTAAGTTGTGGCGGGGAGGCGTTCATGGGGAAACCGTGGCGGCGTGCGGGGGTGTGTTCCAGTAGCACGGTCCGTACGGTGCGTCAGCGTACGGGCACGTTCTGTGGACGGTACGGGGATCTTGCCGTCACTGTGGGTGCTGTCAATCGCGGGGATGCCGCAGAGGACGTACGCACCTGGAGGTGGCCGCGTATGACGCACAGCAGCGACGTGACGGCTTGCGACTGGGAGCGCGAGCCCGACCCCTCCGACAGTCTGCGGACCTTCGGGGCCGTCGTCCAGGCTCTGCGTGAGCATGCGGGGCTCAGCCGGGTGGACTTCGGGGCGCGGGTCTGGTTCTCCAAACATACCGTGGAATCCGTGGAGTTGGGGCGGCGGATGCCCGACGAGTCGTTCGTGGAGCGTGCGGAGGAGGTGCTGGGGAACACGGGGGCGCTGCGGAAGGCGGCGGGGCATCTGACGCGGGGCGAGGCGGGGCTGGCGGCCTGGTTCCGGCGGTGGGCCCGGCTGGAGAAGGTCGTGGTGAGCCTGTGCACGTACGAGTGCAGGCTGGTACCGGGGGTTGTTGCAGTCGGAGGGGTATGCGCGGGCGGTGTTCGAGGGCACTATTCCGGTGATCACGGACGAGGAGCTGGAGACCCTGCTCGCTGTCCGGATGGAGAGGCAGCGGATGCTGTACGAGCGGCCGACCGTGCCGTTCAGCTTCATTGTCGAGGAGAACGTGTTCCGGCGGCGATTCGGGAACGTGGAGCAGATGCGGGCCATGCTCGACCATGTGCTGGAACGCAGCGCGCCGCGCAACGTGACGCTTCAGATCGTTCCGTTGGAAGCGGGGTTGCATGCGTGTCTGGATGGGCCGGTGCGGCTGCTGGAAACCCCGGAGGGACGGCGGTTCGCGTACTCCGAAGGGCAGCAGAACGGGCGGCTGATTGCCGACGTGAAAGAGGTAAGCCTCCTTCAGCAGCGCTATGACACACTGCGCTCTCAGGCCCTGAACCCCAGAGACTCACGGGGTCTGTTGGAGCGACTGCGAGGAGAGCTATGAGCACGACGGAACTCGCCTGGTTCAAGTCCAGCTACAGCGGCAGCCAGGGCGACGACTGCGTGGAGGTCGCCGTCACTGAGCAGGCAATCCACGTACGGGACTCCAAGGACGTGACGCGACCTCATTTCGCCGTCGGGCGTGAGGAGTGGTCGCGGTTCGTGGGGTTCGCGGCGGAGGCCTGAGCCGTGTTCGTCCCGGCGGTCGCGCGGTGACGTTCACCGCCGGGAAACCGGGTCATTCGGCGGCAGGCCTGACAAGCTTCTCGGCCTGGTCGCGGAGGCTCTCGATCGCCTCCAACGCTGTTTCACGCTCAGCGCTGATCTCCGCACCCTGCTTGGTGAGACCGCTGAGCGACTGTTCCACCTCGGCGATCCACTCGCTCAGGTGCTGCTCACCGGCGTCAGTGAGAATGGTCCGCTGTTTGCGCGCCTCTTCGTCGAAGTGATCCCTGATCATCTTCCGGTGCTTGTTGATCCCCATCCACTTGCCCTGGTCCTGCGCGACACTCTTCAAGTCCATCAACGGGCCCATGACCGCCAGCACCCACTGCACCTTGCCGGCCGTGCTGGCGACCTTGTTGGCAGCCTTGCCCTTGCCCCACGGCTTGAACTTGCCCACGCCGTTGGTGATCTTCCCGCCGGCGTCGAGCACCTTCTGGCCCACTCGGCTCTTGTTGAGCCAGGTCGCGATGTCGGAGGCCGCGTTTCCCGACGTGCTACCGCCGGCTGCGACCTTTCCGATCCACTCGTGCACCTTTCTGACGCCCGCCTTCGCGGCCTTCTCCGCCGCTTCCCTGACCGCACGTTCAAACGGTGATGCGTCATCCGGGGCGGCGTCGATCGTCGTCTCGGGTGAGTCGAGGTCGTTTACCCAGGCTTCAGGCTCAGGCACACCGGGTCCGTACTCGGCGACCAGAGCATCGAACGCCGTCCTCAACGATGAGGAGAACTTGGCGTCGAAGTCGGTGCCAGCGCGGACCAGTTCCTCGCTGATGGCACGAGCGACATCGACGGGGACGACGCCATCCTTCTCCGAGACGCCGACAGCGGTCCTGTCCCCCGCCGTTCTGATCTTGGAAGCGACGACCTCGCTCTCCCTCTCCAGGGCGCTCATCACACTGTCCTTCGCCCGGGAGATCGCCTTCTCGACCTTCTCCGCAGTCTCCGCGGCAGTGAGGTCCTCGCCGTCCAGTACCCACTTCCGTTCGGCGTCCGCCAGAACCCGGAGGAGTTCGAATGCCTGCGCCTTGGGGCGGACACCGCCGACGCCAGGTGCGATGATTCTCCGCAATTCGGCTGTAAGAGCGTCGATACCGCTCCCCGTGACAAGCAACTCACTCTGAAAGTCCGTGAGTTTGGGGTCGTTGATCGCATCGACGTAGTCGCGTGCGTCGGTCGGGACGATCGGGACACGGTCGGCGAAGGGACCGAGTCGCTTGCGTATCTCGTCGAGGATGACGTCGCGATCGCTGTTCTCGGCGCTCATCTTGTTGACGACGACCACACTTCGGTCAGCGAACCCGTCGGCATCGAGCGCCTGCAGCATCGCCCTGGTCTCCGACTCGCCTGGTAGTTCGCTCGTTGTCACGATCATCAGCGCGTCCGCACCCCGCACACCACGCCGCGCCGCATCGGAATGCTCGTCGTTGCCCGACAGCGTCCCGGGCAGGTCGACCAGCGTCACGCCGTTCCACGGGTGCGGCGTCGCCTCGTGCGTCTTGGGAGCCGCGTCGACGAGTTCCTCGACATCGGCCGACGGGAGCCGGCGCAGTGCCGCGATGAGCATCGACTTCCCGGCGCTGTAAGGACCCAGGAGCGCGATCCGTAGCGGGCTCGTGTCCGCGTGGGGCAGGCTCGCCACCAGGTCCCGAGTACGAAGGTGAGCGTTCAGGACCTCTTCAGCCCGTGTACTCAGCGCGAGGACACGGGTGTTCGGACCCTCGTCGCTCTCGAACGTGTCAACCGGATCGCCGTCAGTCATCTGCGGTCCCATCGCTCTCTCCGCTTCTCGAATCCGAGCAGATTTCGATCCGCTCGGTGAGGACATCCACGAGGTGGTCCTGGAGACACGCCCGTACTTCCGCAATGCGGGATGCGTCGGTCCAGACGCGGAGTTCGACTCCCGGCGTTCGGCGTGCCTGACGGATCATCGTCGGGTCCCCGCCCGCAAGGGCCTGGAGCCGGCGCACCAGGACGAGGTCGATCGCATCGAGGGCGGACCGCACGGCCGACCGCAGCCGACGGAGCTGATCGAATCGCTCCCGCGTGCTGCTGATGTCCGCGGACTGCGCTTCGGACTGGGCATCGACTTGAGCCGTCGCGTCATCGACCACTCGCGCCAACTGCGCTGCGACCCGGTCGAACAGCTCATCGAGGCTGGCCGCGGCCGCGGCCGAGGTTGCTCTGGTCCACTTGTCCTTCACCTGCCGCGCGCGGTCAACCTCACTGCTCACCGCTTTCGCCGCTCCGGCCAGGGTCTCCGCCACGTAGACCGCCGCCGCCGCGGGAGGGGGGACCGCGAGCTTCTTGGGGATCCCCTTGGCGGCGAAGGAGCTCAGGAGGGCTGTGGCCGCTCCCTTGGCAGCCGCCGTGCCGGTGTTCAGGCTCACGACCTTCACATCAGGACGCGGTCGTACACGCGGATGCGCGTCGTCCTGACGCTCTGCGGCGCTCGCCCGCGCGCGTAGAACCCTTCCCCGTTGCAGCGCCTCCTGCTCGAACTCGCTCTCAAGACTGAAGAAGAGTCCTTCCAACTCCAGACCGGTGATGAAGTCGCTCCACCGCTGCGCGTGATCCACGCCGCCCAGGTCCCGAACCACATCCGGCAACCGTTCTTTGGCATGGTGACGCGCGGCTTCGAGTCGCTCGCGCGCGTTTCGGCCCGCGATCCGGAAAGCTTCGAGCAACGCGACCCATTCACTCATCGCTGAGCGTTCGAGTTCGCCGAGCGCGAGACCGATCTGACGGAGTTCCTCGACCGCCCGGTCGTGGAACGCGGCGAGCGGCGCCCGCACACCTTCGGCCAGCCGAACGGCACGAAGCGGAATCGCGCGCTCGGCCAGTAGCTGGGCGAGGGACTGCTCCAGCTCGGGCAACCTACTCGCCCGCAGGGCCCTGTCTGCCAGCTCGCGATCCTCCGTGGACAGCGCCTCGTGCGCGGCACCTGAGTGGACCGCGAGGATGACGGGCGGTGCGACTCCGACCGCTCTGGCAACCTGTTCGATCCGAACGGCGTGCCCCGGCGCCGACTTGAACTCTCTGTCCGGGCGATCGGCGAAGAGCTGAAGGCGGACAGGTGTGTCGACCAGCCCCTTCACATTGACGACAGCCAGCAGGGGTTTCCCCGAGAGGAGAAGCCGCCGGAGTTCCGCGGACTCCTCGTCGCGCAGCGTGTCGGCGTAGTTCCAGATGACCGCGTCGGCGCTGTCGCACGCCGCCCGCGCGCGCTGCGCATCGAAGTCGTCGTCCTTCGCGGCGAAGCCGGGCGTGTCCAGGTAGGTCACGGAGCCGACGTCGAACGCGGAGGTCTTCCGTGTGGTGCGGTGCGCCCCTCGTCCGATCCCGGATCGGTCCGCGTCACGCGTCAGGGCTTTGCGAAGCGTGGTCTTCCCGGACTTGGTCCTTCCGACGATGGCCACGAGCAGCCTGCCTCTGACCGCGGGCAGGGGCCGCATGGCATCGCCCAGTTCGCGTTCGAGCGTTCCGAGGCGGCCGATGACGCCGACGAGTTCCTCGCTCTCCATCGCGTGCTCCGAGTACGGCGTTCGCTGAAGGCGAGCCTCGACCTCGGCCCGAAGAGCGGACTGGATGTCGCGGTAGTCCGAGCGGCTCGTGTCCACCGCCCCGGGGGCCAGCGCGAGTTCGCCGACCAGGGGGTCGAGGGCCGCACGGAGTCCGGGTTCTGCTCCCCGTACATCCATGGCCGCTGCCACGCGGTCGAGCAGCGCGACGTTCTTCGTGTACCAGGACTCAAGAGCGCGCAGCTGGTCGACGTCGTGCCGGGAGGCGACTGCCAGGAGCCCCAACACGAGCCGTGCGGCCGAACTCGTGGCAGGTGGTCGGGACAGGGATGCGGTAGTGGTTACGGAGGCCGTCGCCGACGCGTGTTCGACCACGGCCCGCGCGTCGTCCGCCGCGAGCAGCTCCAGAGCGCTTCCCGACACGGCGCCGGTGTCGCGGGCCTCGATCGCCCACACCAGGGCGTCACGCCGGTCCGACCTGAACCCGGACCGCGCGTCCGGCCCGAGCCAGCGCCACCACCCCGGTCGTGCGGAGAGGAACGCCTCGTACGCCTGCTCCGCCGCAACGAAGTTTTGCACCTTCTCAAGCCGCGTCACCAGATCCCGGTTGCGCAGATCCCGAGCTGCCGAAACGCTGTGCTGGAGTACGAGTTCCCGTGCGGCTGCTGCCTGCCGGGTGACGCGGGGGCGGTTCAGGTCGGCCAGCGCGCTCTCGACGTCGATGTCGCGGATCGAGCGCCAGATTTCCTCGGGCCAGTCCTGATCCGCGCGACGGCACGGCTCAAGGACTTCGGGCAGCAGCCGTTCTGCGACTGCCACCGCCGCGAGGTCCGCCCGAAGCGCGTCCACCGGGACACCCTCAAGTGCCTCAAGGCGTGGCTGTACTCCTTCGAGCCGCGTCAACTCCCGCAGAGCTCTGGCTTCGCCCCGGGCCGCTGCCGGACGAGCCAGTTCGTGTTCCTCGACGCACGCCGACACGGCCTCGGAGACCCACGGAAGCGTGCTCCCGGACGCGGGCAGACCGGCACACCCGTACGCTTGGGCCACCGTGTCCACGTTCTCGGCGAGCCGCCGGAGTGCGGCCTGTCCGGCCATGGCGTCGACACCCAGAGGTTCGAGCAGGAGGGCCAGGATCTCGGTTCTGGGACTCGTCCTGTCAGTCACCGCTACTCCTCATGCGGACGGTGGTAGCGGAACGTGGGGAGCGGGCCGGGGCCCGGGGGAATCAGGGCCTGCTGGGGGATCCGGTGGCGTGGCGGCACACAGGTGCGCGGGGTGAACACCCACATGCCCCGGGTCAGGGTGGCCCCGAGGACCCGCTTCTTGTCCCGCAACCAGGGGTATCTGCCCTGCAGTTCGACGTAGTTGTCGTTGGTGACGACCGTGCCCTGTGTGTCCTCCGCGATGGCCGTGACCAGCGCGTCGCCCTTCCCCTCGGTTCCGGCCGGAGGCTGGATGATCTCCCCCTTGCCGAGCGCCGCCTCCACCGCCGCCCGCTCCTCCTCCGCGACCTTGTGCCGGAACGTGGCGTCGACCACGACATGCAGGACGGCACCCGGATGGTTCGAGGTCAAGGCGGTGCGGGCGGACCGGAGTTGGGCGTACGACGGCCGGTCGTCGTCGCCGTACACGCCGGGCTGCTGCGGCGATCTGCCGATCCACGCGAGGTTGGAGCCGTCGACCACGAACACGGCGGGCGCCGGGCCCGTGGCAGCCTTCGGCATCTGTGCCGGGGTCGGCCCGGTGACCGTGTTGCCCGCTAGCAGGTCTTCGAGTTCCTTGCGTACCGCCGGTGTCGGACCGCCGGAGCTGAAACTCTTGATCTCCTCGTTCAGGACCTCCTCACCGGTACGTTCAAGGGTCGCCTTGACGCGGAGAAGGCCGTTCGTGTCGTACGTGTATTCCAGTAGGAAGCGGGAGTCCTCACGAGCCCGGGGCTCCGCGTAGGTGAGACGGAGATCCGTCAACTGCACGTTGTCAGGGTGGTCCAGGGGCCGGTCCGGGTCGCCTTCCCAGATCTCCACGGTAAGGCTGCGGGCGTTGTCCCGGCGCGGTGTGTAGTTCTTGCGTTCCTTCCAAGGCAGCGGTGAGTTGCGCGGGATGATCTGACTGAACTTCCGCTGCCCGGTGTCGTCCGTGACGACCGTGCCCAGGGCATGGCTCGTTGCCACCTGGATAACGCCGTCAACCTCCCCCGACAGCACAGCTGCCGCGATGGAGGCGCCGCGGGCGACCGCCGTCATGGGATCGCACAGTTCGACCGCGACGGGCTGCTGCTGCATGACCTCGGCGACCGCCGCCCGGACGCTCGGGATCTGGCTCGTGCCGCCGATCAGCAGCACCGCGTCCACGTCCAGAGGGGCCATGTGCAGGTCGGCGAGGCACTGCTGGACCGGTGCCAGGGCGCGGTCCACGAGGTCGGTGATGGCGTCCTCCAGCTCCTCCTGCCACACCTCGACGGTGTCACCGTCCGGAGTCCTGACGGTGACGGAGTCCTCGGAGGACAGACGGATCTTGCTGCGCTCCACGTCCAGCCCGAACTGCCGCTCCTGCGCAGGCGTCCACGCCGATCGTGCCGGAGCCCGTTCGAGGACGAGGTCGCGCAGCCGGCGGTCGATCTCCAGACCGCCCAGCTCGGTCACACCCCGTGACGCGAGCTCCTCGAAGAACCCGTCCTGGTAGTCGAGCACAGTCACGTCGATCGTGCCGCCACCCCAGTCGAAGACCAGGATGGTGCGGGCCTCTTGCAACTCGTGCACGTAGGAGATCGCGGCTGCCGTCGGCTCGTTGAGCAGTGCCAGGACCTCGATACCCGCGAACTGCGCGGCGGCGCGCGTGCGATAGCGCGCGGCACCCGTGGCATTGGCGGGCACAGTGATCACGGCCTGGTCGATGGCGGTGAGGTTGTGCTCCGCGCCCTCTCGCATGGCCTGGAAGACACCAGCCGCCACTGTCGTGGCCGCGAACCTACGGCCCTGGATCGTGACGTACTCGTCGCTCTTGAGGAGTCGCTTGCAGGCCTCGGCCGCCTCCTCGGAGCGGAGCTTGGCCTCCCACCCGAACAACGCCCCCCGACGCAGCGAACTCATGCCCACCACCGACGGGAAGAGGTACTCGAAGCCGGGATGGCGCCAATCGGCGTCGATGTGGTGGGCATCCAGCAGCAGCACGTCGGCTTCGTCGCCCATCCACTGGGCCACCACGGAGTTGGTGGTGCCGAAATCGATCCCGGTGGCGGTCACACGCCCTCCCCGTTCGGCGTCTCGTCGTCCTCGGCAGAGTGGTCCCCTCCGTCGGGCCCGGGCAGGCGGCGCAGTTGTCCGGAGAGCACCAGCTTGCCTGTGGCCTGGTCCACGTAGGCCGGGCGCAGCACCTCGAACGTCTCACCTTCGCCTTCCACCACCACGAAGAGCTCGCTTTCGCCGTCGGGTGAGTCCACGCACCGCACGCCTTGGTCCAGCAAGGCTGACCGGATGCCCTTACGAAGCGAACCGGCACTCTGGTTGGGTGCGCCGGCGAGCAGATCGACCTCGACCATCCGGGCCACGTACTCCTCCCGCGAGCGAAACGCCTCCAGAACGGCCTGGCGCAAGGCAGCCGTCACAGCGGCCTGTGTGGGGCGCTCCTCCTCCGGAACAGCGGTCAGGAGGTCGGTGGCCCGCTCGGTGAAACGGGAGAGCAGCATGTGAGGGCTGAGTAGCTCCTCGGGGCGGTAGGTGCGCGGGGAGTCCTTGGGGACGTCGGCCGCCGCCCGCTGCTTCTCCCGACGATGTTTGAGGCCGTTGTTCCCCTTGGGGGCAACCCGCTTGGGGGCCGCTGTGGTCTTCCGCTGGCTGCGGGGCACCTTCTTCACTGTGTGTGCATCCTTGAGCTGCGATCGGGGCGCCGGGGGGTGCTGAGCAGGTGGGGCAGCAGATCCGCCACCGCTCGCTGCCGCACGAGCCCGAGGCCTTCGGGAGAATGAGGGGTTGTTCGCCTGGTCAGCGGGGCCAGGGGAGGGACCAGGGTGACCGGCACCTCGCCAGGAAGCTCGAACACGTCCGCGTCGAGCGGCAGCACGAAGAACCCGGACGAGTCCTCGTCGCGTTCGGCGTCTCTGATGCGTTTCATCGCGCTGTTGAGCCGCGCGCTCATGTCCACATCGTGAACATGCTCCCGGCGGAGGTCCCGGTACCGGGTCTCCCAGCTCGGCGCGCCGTGCGGCAGCCCGAGGTCCAGGTAGGGGTTGGACGCTGCCGGTCTCTCGTTGCGGGGAACCGCCCGACGGAGCTCGACCATGCGGAGGTTGGACTCGGCCGGCTCGCGCGATCCGCTGATCCCCTTCAGGACGACGGCCGCCTCGTCCAGGTCCTCCCGGAGCAGCAGCGTGTACGCATGGAAGTTGAGGACCTCGGCCCGATAGGCAGGGTCAGCGGTCTCGAACGACATCAGCTTGTCTATCTGGGACGACGCCCGGGCGAGGTCGTTCAGGCACAGCAGGTCGTAGGCCTGACGCAGGGCCATGAGCGCGTGCAGGGGTGAGCGCGACGGATTGACGGCGGCCTTGGGTTCCCACAGGGAGAAGATGAGCCGCCACAGACCCCGGTCCTCCCAGATGTCCCGGTCCCAGTTGCCGACAGCGACCCCGTCCAGAAGCCGCCGCAGCCGGAGCACCAGATCGCGGGGCAGCTTCCTTTCGAGCTCCTTCACCACTGAAGCATCGCCGTCGGCGACTCGCTCCAGGAGGTCGTAGACGTCGCCGGCGGAGTGCAGTGGCTCGTCCCCGGCGAGAAACGCGTTCCGCCGCTGCCTGGCTGTCCACTCCAGCGCAGTTGCCTGCTCGGCGGTTACCTGATCGGGAACCAGCCGGGCTTTGAGGTACGCGTGCTCCGGCTCATCGGCCCGGTACTGCCAGGGCTGATGCTCGGGGCCGACCGCTCCGGCGTCAATGAGGTCGTCGAGGACGCTCAGCGGTATCCAGGGAAGGGCACGCGGCAGCATCCGAGGTGGGAAGGTGGCCGCACCAACCGTCGCGAGCGCCGAGAGGAGGGCGAAGGCCCCAGAGGGGTCCTCGCTCCCGGAGACGGCGAGCGTGTCGTCGCCCGCTGTCAGGGAGGTGAGCCGTTGCTCCCCGACCTCGGTCAGCCATAGGAAGCCGCCCCCATGGACGGCCGTAAGCGCCGCGGCGACCGTGGCTGGGTCGGCTCGTTCGAGGATGGTCCGCACGGCGGGTAGCAGCCGGTCGTCCGGTTCGTCGCGCAGGGCGTCGGCCAGGGCGTCGTGTGTCGCGTCCTGTGCGAGGGATGCGAGTTGTTGGAGCAGAGCATGGGCCTGCAGTACCGCCTGGGCTCCGAACACCCCTACTTTCCGCCACCTGCGTACGGTGAACCCGTCGACCCCCGCGTCCGAACTCTGGGCTTCGCGGCGTTCCCTGAGCGCCCTCAGCCGCTCCCGCTCCCGTGCGACCGCCTCGGCCCGCGCCCCCGACACGGGCTGCCCCGCCCCGCTGGCCGACGGCGGACTCGTCACTCCGCGGCTCCTTCGTGGCGGGGGCCGTGGCCGGGGGGCGGGGTGAGAGTGGAGGTGTAGTTCTCGCCGTCGATGAGCGGGGTCTCCAGGGTGAGGCCGGCGGCGGCCATGCGGTTGTACTCGGTGAGGACCAGGCGCTTGGTGCGGTATTCGCCGTACTTGGCGATCTCGTTGTTCTTGAGGCCGCCGTTCTCGGTCTGGAAGGACTCCAGGATGTAGTCGGCGTCCTCGGCGGAGACTCCGTAGAGGTGGAGGAAGTAGGCGTCCAGTTCGGCTCGGAGTTGGGCTCGGCGGTCTTCGTTCCAGGTGAAGGGAGCGCCGGTGTCGCCGAGGTCCTTGGCTAGAGGCTCCATCTCCCAGGATGTGTAGAGGAGTTCGAGCGTTCGGCGAATGAGGAAGGGGGTGTGGGGGGCCAGGTCGTCGGGATGAGGGACGGGCAGTTGCTTCCAGATGAACAACATCACGCTGATCGCGCCAACCTTCTGGCGGCACACGCAATCGAAGACAAGAGAACTTTGGGATGCGATCAATGCTGCCGTGAGGCTAGGAGAGACGCGAGGGAGCATCAGTGGAAACTTTATGGCCTTGGGATCCGCTCCGGTGTCAATCCGGGTTCCCGTGCGGCGGCGCAGGATGGTCTTGACGGCGACTGTGCGCTCAGGGGTGCCCTCGGCTGCCTGGAGATCCTCGGCCCGGTGAACCTCACCCATGTTGCCCTTGCCGATGACATGCCCGATGCGGAACCTGCCGTCCAGCAGCTCCTGGCTCACTGCCGCTCCCCTCGTCCTCTGTCGTGCCGTCCCTGCCTCGCGCTGGAGGCGGGGAAACGGAACGTGCCCCCTGCATTCGTCGCGCACTGCTCATCGTGGCAGAGCGGGAGTCCGGTGTCTGCAACCGTACACGAAGTAGGGCACTAGTGGAATGCTTTCAGTCTGTTAGCATCGTCAACACGTCACCCTACGGTGGGCGTTGCCATCGGGGGCGGGTGGTGTGGGACAACAGTCGGCCGGAGCGTCTGAGGTGCCAGTCGGCGCGCCGGGGCGGGAGTCCGGCCGAGCCGCCGCGGGTGGCGCGCAGGGGAGCCGGGCGGGCGACGAAGTCGGCCTCAAGGTCGCCCTGGCCGGATGGCTGACCCGCCTGCACCGTGCGCCGGTGGACGGCGCCGCGCCGGAATCCGTGTTCGCGGAGCAGGTCCGCGCGCTGGGCTCGGCGACATCGAGCGGGAGCGGCTTCGCGAGGAGCTGGCCGGGCTGGGGCCAGCCCGGCCTGAGGCGGTGGCGCATGCAGACGGTGACGGCTCGAATGCGGAAAAGGTTGCACGGTTTCGTGAAGAAATTGTGTCCAGCCCCGCCTTCCCTTCCGGCGGCGTGGTTCGGGTCCTGTTGGGCCGGTATGTGGATGCCGAGGGATGGGACGCCGCGCGCCCTCGACGGTGTGGCCCGGCCGGCCGGACTCGGCGCGCGGGACGTGGTGGCCCTGCGGGCCGGGGTACGGATTCGGGGCGAGACCATCGCGACCGCCGAGGTGGTGGTGCGGGTGGGGCGGCCCAAGGGGGAGGCGGTCAGAAGTCAGGCAGCCGCCTCGATGGCCGGTGACGATCTCACTGATCTCACCGACGCCGGGGAACGTGAATTCGAGGGCGTTCCGGTGGACGAGCCCTTCCCTTTTTTCGGAGACGGCGACCGGAGGCGACTTCACGACCGCAGTGGCCGCCGCGCTGACCGTCCAGGAGAACGACCGCTTCCGGCGGCGGGCGGACACGCGTCTGCTGAGCGCCGAGGCGGAAGTCGGACTTGCCGTGCTGCCACAAGGAGGACCCGACCGTCTGGCCGAGGAACCCGACGACGACACTCTGAGCGGCCTGTCGCACGACGACCTCCGGATCCGCGCCCGCGACTGTCTTGCCCTGCGAAACCAGTGAGTCGTGCACAAGATGGCGCCCCGGTATCTGGAACAGGGGCTGAACTACGACGACCTGCTCCAGCATGGCGCGCTGGGCCTGATGCGGGCGCGCAGAAGTTCGACCCCTCCAAAGGCCTCAAGCTCTCGACGTACGCGCTCCCCGACATGCATACAGACGCGGCGGTCGATCCCACCTCGACCCGTCCAGCGCATGACGTACTGCGTCCTGGCGACCCGGGCCCGCCGTGAACTCCATCTCGCGTACGAGGGAGAAACGGAACCGCCTCTGCGCGCAGGTGGGGCACGGTGACCTACTGCGCGGATGACGTAGGCGGTCCACCCCATCCACGATCGGCATCCCGCTCCGGCTGCTTCGCCATGTGGTGTGAAGGACCTCTCAAGTCGTGTCGCCTGTCATCGACGTTCCGAGACAGCCCACTGGGGCGGCAACGCACGGTGCGGGATGCCGGCCTGGCCACCCTCTGCGTCACCCTCGTCGCCGAAAGCCCTGCGCACGACAGGCCGCCGTACGGGTTGCTGAACAGGTGACTACCGCGTCACCACCGGCGCTGGACGCCCGAGCGACGTGGGTCACGACCACGCTCCTGCAACTCTGGTGCGACCGCGTAGCCCACTGGTGCGGCGACGTTGCAGCGGCCAGCGAATCATGACCCTGAGGGCTGATGGCCCATCAGTGAAGTCAGCAATGGGTCAGTGTGAGTCCTGAAACACCTGCAGACAGCTGACCGAAGATGCGAATAGTTGTAGTCTCCGAAGACCGCCCTTGACCTGCAAAAAGCGGGCAGGGAGCAGACAGAACAGGACCTTTTCCATGCTTCGTACAATGTTCAAGTCCAAGATCCACCGCGCCACCGTCACCCAGGCTGACCTGCACTACGTGGGATCCGTGACGATCGACGCCGATCTGCTGGACGCCGCCGATCTGCTGCCCGGTGAGCTCGTGCACATCGTGGACATCACCAACGGCGCCCGGCTCGAGACGTATGTCATCGAGGGGGAGCGGGGGTCCGGTGTGGTCGGGATCAACGGGGCCGCGGCCCATCTCGTGCACCCCGGCGACCTCGTGATCATCATCAGCTACGCCCAGGTCGGCGACGCCGAGGCGCGGTCGTTGCGGCCCCGGGTGGTGCACGTGGACGGCGACAACCGTATCGTCGCCCTCGGCGGTGATCCCTCCGAGCCCGTACCGGGTTCCGACCAGGAGCGCAGCCCGCAGGCCGTGTCGGCCTGAGTTCGATCCCGCAGGGAACAAGGAGCGTGTGCCGGTGAGCGACATCGAGATCCGTGACGACCGGGCGGCGGGCCGCCTGGAGGCGTGGGGCGACGGAGAGGTGGTCGGCCACATCGAGTACTTCGTCCTGGAGTCCCCCGAGCACGCCCTCGTCCCGGTGCACACCATCGTCGAGCCCGCCCACGAGGGCAAGGGCATCGCCGGCTCGCTCGCGCGCCACATGTACGTCATGGCGCGCGACGAGGGCGTCGTCGTCGCCCCGCTGTGCCCGTACGTCGTCAAGTGGGCCGCGCGTCACCCCGAGGAAGCGCCCGCCGCCGCCCCCGAGCTGCTGCGCGCGGCGAAGGAATGGCTCGTGGCGCACCCCGGCCGGTTCTGACGAGGACGGGAGCCCCCGCGCCGTGCTGGCCCTGCTGCACACCTCGCCCGTGCACGTGCCCGTCTTCGACTCCCTGCGCGACGAGGCCCATCCCGGTCTCGTACTGCGGCACCACGTGGACGCCGGACTGCTGGAGCGGGCCCGGCGCGAGGGGCCGCAGGCGGTGTCGGACGCCGTCCTCGCGGTGCTGCGGCGGGCCGTCGGGGAGGGCGCGCGAGCCGTGCTGTGCACGTGCTCGACCATCGGCGGCGTCGCCGAGGAGGCCGCCGGCCCGGCCGGGGTGCCGGTGCTGAGGGTCGACCGGCCGATGGCCGCCGCCGCCGTGGCCGCCGGTCCGCGCGTCGTCGTCCTCGCCGCGCTCGAGAGCACGCTCGCGCCGACCGCGGAGCTCGTCCACGACGAGGCCCGGCGCGCCGGCCGCGCCGTCGAGGTGCGGACGTGCCTGGTCGACGGTGCCTGGGCGTGCTTCGAGGCCGGGGACGGCGACGGCTACGCGCGTCTCGTGGCGGCGGCCGCCGACGAGGTCGCCGACGCCGACGCGATCGTCCTGGCCCAGGCGTCCATGGCACCGGCCCGGCGACGGGCGCGGACCCGGATCCCGGTGCTGGCCAGTCCCGGACCGGGGCTCGCCGCCGGGGCGGAGGCGGTGCGGCTCGGCCTGAAGGCGGGCCGACCCGGCCCTTCGGGCGACGGCGTGCGTCTGTGAGCCACCTGGACGGCCGCCTTCATGCGCGGGAGTGAGTGGGGACGGAGCCGTCGGGTAGGCGGGGGACAAGTCCAGAGCCGATGTCGACCGACTGGCCGGAGGACACCGCCATGACCAACCCGTATCCGGATCCCGTCCAGCCCGGGCCCACCCCGGGACCCACCCCGGGCCCGGATCCGACACCCCCGCCTCCGACGCCGGGCCCGGGTCCGACGCCGCCACCGCCGGGTCCCGGCCCCGAGCCGACGCCCCAGCCTCCGGGGCCGGGCCCCGGGCCCACGCCCCCGCCTCCGGGGCCCGGGCCCACGCCCCCGCCCCCGGGCCCCACACCGGGGCCGCCGCCGACTCCGCCGCCCCCGCATCCCGGCCCGCCGGAGCCGTCACCGTCACCGATCCCGCCGGGCCCGGAGCCCGTACCCAACCCGGAACCGGGGCCGCCCCTCACCTGAGGCGGACCCGTCTCGTCCGACGCACGGCCCGGGGCCCCGACACAGGCCCCGGGCCGTCGGCCGTGACTCGCCGTCCGCGGCGGTGCCCCACGCGAGCACGTCCCGCCTCCGGACCGTCCGCGTCCCGTGCCGTGACCCGCGGCCCCGGCCCCCCGAGAGTCCCCTAAGCCACGACCTCCGACCGGTCCCCGCCCCAGAGCGTGTGGAACACACCGTCCCGGTCCGTCCGCCGGTACGTGTGCGCCCCGAAGAAGTCCCGCTGCCCCTGCGTCAGCGCGGCGGGGAGGCGTTCGGCGCGCAGGGCGTCGTAGTGGGCGAGGGCCGCGGAGAAGCCGGGGGCCGGTACGCCCTGGCGGGTCGCGGCGACCAGGACCTCGCGCCAGTCGTCCTGGGCGTCGGCGATCTCCCGGGCGAACGTCTCGTCGGACAGCAGGCTCGGCAGCTCCGGCCGGGCGTCGTAGGCGGCGCGGATGCGGTCCAGGAAGGCCGCGCGGATGATGCAGCCGGCGCGCCAGATCGAGGCGACCGCGCCCAGGTCGATGTCCCAGCCGTACTCCTCGCTGCCCGCCGTGATCTCGTGGAAGCCCTGGGTGTACGACACGATCTTGGAGGCGTACAGCGCCTGCTCGACCCGGTCGGCGAAGGCCCCCGCCTCCGACGCGCCGAGCGGCGACGCCTTGGGCCCGGCCAGCCCGCGCGAGGCCTGCCGCAGTGCCGCGTGCCCCGACAGCGACCGCGCGAAGACCGCCTCCGCGATGCCGGACACCGGCACACCCAGGTCCAGGGCGATCTGCACCGTCCAGCGGCCCGTGCCCTTCTGCTCCGCCCGGTCGGCCACCACGTCCACGAACGGCTTCCCCGTCGCCGCGTCCACGTGCGACAGCACCTCCGCCGTGATCTCGATGAGGTACGAGTCCAGGCGTCCGGTGTTCCAGGTGCGGAAGATGTCCGCGATCTGCGCGGGGGAGTACCCGGCGACGTCGCGCAGCAACTGGTACGCCTCGCCGATGAGCTGCATGTCGGCGTACTCGATGCCGTTGTGCACCATCTTCACGAAGTGCCCTGCGCCGTCGGGGCCGACATGGGTCACACAGGGCGCCCCGTCCGCCGCCTTCGCGGAGATCTTCTCCAGCATCGGGCCCAGCGAGTCGTACGACTCCGTCGAGCCGCCCGGCATGATGCTCGGGCCGTGGAGCGCGCCCTCCTCGCCGCCGGAGATGCCGGTGCCGACGAAGTGGACGCCCCGCTCGCGCAGTTCGCGCTCCCGGCGCCGGGTGTCGGCGAAGTGGGCGTTGCCCCCGTCGATGATCATGTCGCCGGGCTCCAGCAGCGGGGCGAACTCCTTGATCACCGCGTCGGTCGGCTCCCCGGCCTTCACCATGACCACCAGGCGCCGGGGGCGCTCCAGTGCCGCCACGAACTCCTCGGGCGCCTCGGCCGCGACGAAGTCCCCCTCGCCCCCGAACTCCTCCACCAGCTCGCGCGTGCGCGACGCGGTCCGGTTGTGCACCGCGACCGTGTAGCCGTTGCGGGCGAAGTTGCGGGCGAGGTTGCGGCCCATGACCGCCAGTCCCGTCACGCCGATCTGCGCTGCAGTGC
Source organism: Streptomyces sp. NPDC018947 (assembly GCF_044390505.1). Lineage (NCBI taxonomy): Bacteria > Bacillati > Actinomycetota > Actinomycetes > Kitasatosporales > Streptomycetaceae > Streptomyces > Streptomyces sp. NPDC018947. The sequence continues at coordinate 175,035 of NZ_JBIRZD010000017.1, read as the reverse complement.
TCATTGGCTGGGCTCCTCGTGACCTTCGGGCCGGTACCTCGGGGGCCGGGGTGCCGTCGTGCGCGGCGGTGCGCCGCCGGACCATCGTGACGCGCCGGTCCGGCGGTCGCACTTCCTGACCCGGCGCACTCCGGTACACGGGGGAGGCGCGGGTAGCTCGGCCGCCGGAGAAGTGGTCGGGCCAACGGGTGCCGCATCTCCGCCACTCGGTGTGACCAAGCGGCCGATTGCTGTCTTGTCATGGCCTGTTACCGGCGCATATTTTTGCCGCTCCTGACGCCATGTCGAGGGGGATACCCATGGCCGCACGCGGCCGGCACCGCCGGTACCAGCCGAACAGGATCAACCGGGCCTCACTGACCGTCACCGCGGGCGGCGCCGGGATCGCGCTCCCGCTCATGGGCGCCGGCACGGCTCACGCGGCCGACGTGGACACCTGGGACAAGGTCGCCGCCTGCGAGTCCAGCGGCGACTGGGGCGTCAACACCGGCAACGGCTACTTCGGCGGCCTGCAGTTCACCCAGTCCACCTGGGAGGCCTTCGGCGGGACCGCGTACGCGCCGCGCGCCGACCAGGCCACCAAGGACCAGCAGATCGCCGTCGCGGAGAAGGTGCTGGACGGGCAGGGGCCGGGCGCCTGGCCGGTGTGCTCGGACCGCGCCGGGCTGAGCCGGGGCGGCGAGAGCCCCGGCATCCGCCCGGCGGGCGGCGCGGGGGCCGAGAGGAGTGCCACCAAGAGCACGGGGGCCTCCGCCGGGAAGACCGCCGAGAAGTTGGCCGGGGCGTCCGCCGCGGCCGCCGACGTGCGGCCCCAGACCACCCCGCAGTCCCGGGCCGGGAAGGCCCGCATGTACACGGTGGTCACCGGCGACACCCTGTCCGGCATCGCCGACGGCCGGCGCGTCGAGGGCGGCTGGCAGCGACTGTACGAGACCAACCGCCGCACGATCGGCGCGGACCCCGACCTGATCCTGCCCGGCCAGCGGCTCGCGCTGAACGGCCGGGCCTCCGCACCGGCGCCGAGCACCGGCACGGACACGGAGCGCGAGGCCGAGCCGAAGCGGCAGAACACGAAGACGGAACCGAGGAAGCAGCAGAAGCAGCCGACCGAACCGAAGAAGCAGCAGAAGCAGCGGACCGAACCGAGGAAGCAGCAGAAGCAGCGGACCGAACCCGAGCAGCAGCAGAAGAAGACCGAGCCGAAGCGGACCGAGAAGTCGTCCTCGGCCTCCGGCGGGAACGGCCTCGTGGCCCCCGTGGACGCCTCCACCGGCACGCCGTACCACCAGTCGGGCTCGTCCTGGTCGAAGGGCTACCACACCGGCGTCGACTTCCCCGTCCCCACCGGCACCTCCGTGAAGTCGGTCGCCGCGGGCCGGGTCGTCAGCGCCGGGTGGGGCGGCTCCTACGGCTACCAGGTGGTGGTCCGGCACACCGACGGCCGCTACTCGCAGTACGCGCACCTGTCGGCGATCTCCGTCAGGAACGGCCAGTCCGTCGGCGCCGGCCAGCGCCTCGGCCGCTCGGGCGCCACCGGAAACGTCACGGGCCCGCATCTGCACTTCGAGGTGCGGACGGGGCCCGATTTCGGTTCGGACGTCGACCCGGTGGCGTACCTCCGGGCCGGCGGCGTCAGGATCTGATCCGCACCCTGCGCCGGTCGAGGACCGGCAGTGGGACGTACGGACCGCCGTAGAACGGGCCGTAGGACACGATCGGCCCGGGCCCGGCTGGTGCCGCCGCCGGTTCCGGGGCCGCGCAGGGCTCCACGGCGGCCACGGCCTTCCAGAGCCGCGGCGCCGGCCGAGTCGTCGCCGGGGCCGGCAGGACCACCCTGCCCGGCCCCGCCACGGCGACGGCCGGCTGCCCGCCCGCGCCGGCGGGCAGCACACCGTCCGCGGCGAGCACCGGGCGTTCGCCGGCCGGTACGTCCCCGTCGGGCAGGAAGCCACCCTGCTCCGGCCGCGCGGCGGCACCGGGCGCCGCTCCGTCCGGCACCCGGTCCGCCCCGTCGCCCTGCGCGGCCTCCCGCGCGAGCCGTTCCGTCGTCAGCAGGATCAGGCCGCCCGCGGCCACCACCCCGCAGCTCAGGGCGAGCGCGGTGCCGGTCGTGCCGTGACGGAAGGTCTCGCCGAACATCGTGATGCCGACCACGGCCGCCACCACCGGGTTGGCCACCGTGAGCGTGGCCAGCGGTGCCGCGAGGCCCGCGCCCCGGTAGGAGGCCTGCGACAGCAGCATGCCCGAGGTGGCGAGCACGCCGATGACCGCGAGGGACGGCAGGTCGGCGCCGCCGACTCCGCCGGTCCAGTCGACCGCGACCGTCTTGGTGAACACCGACGACATGCCGAATGCTATGCCGGACGCGGTCGCCAGCAGCACGCTGCGCACGGCGGGATGCCGGTGCGCGGCCCGCGCGGCGATCATCAGTGCCACGATCGCCCCGGCGGTCACGACGGCCACCGCCACACGCTGCGCCGCGTCCAGCGACTGCGCGTCGGACGCGGCGACCAGGGACAGCAGACCCGCGAGACCGACCGTCGCCATGATCGCGCCCCGCCAGGCCGTCGCACCGGCCCTGCGGCCCACGAACAGCGCCGCCATCGGCAGCGCGACCACGATGGTGAGGGCGCCCAGAGGCTGCACCAGGCTCAGGGGACCGTAGGCGAGGGCCACGACGTGCAGCAGCGCGCCGAGGCCGTTCAGCGCGACCGCCGCCCACCAGCCGGGCCGGCGCAGCGGGGCGAACTGGGCACCGGGAGAGGACACCGCGACCTGCTCCTGCACGATCGCTCCGCCCGCGTACGCCACGGCGGAGACGAGCGACAGCAGCACGGACAACGCGAGGGCGCTCATCGGCGGCTCCTCTGCGTGAGGCGGGGGCTCGGGGCCCGGCGCGGCGAACGGTCGTCTTCCATGGACAACACGATGCCGTCCCGGGCTCTTCCCGTCGTCGTCCCTGAGCAGTCATTGCGTCATACTGCCGATGGAGTACGAACGCGGCGCCCTCCTCCCCAGGGTGGGCGACGAGAGCCGGGGGCCCCCACCCCGAGCGGCAAGGGGCACGGTCCCCGGGCCCGGGGAGGGAGGCCGGAACCGGCCCCGCGAGGCCCGCGGCACACGCGCCGCGAAGCCCTTGATACTACTGCTGCCCGTGGACCTCGACCCCGCCCTCGCCGCTCTCCGCCCGCTCGGCGGCTTCTCCGTGCTCCGCGTCTCCCCGCCGCCCCCGCACCGCCCCCTCCCCACCCTCGCGCGGGCCTACTCGGCGGACCCTCCGGCCCGGTCCGCCGACGACCCCGACCCCCTCGCCTCACGCGTCCGGAAGGTCGCCGCCGCCCTCCGCACCCCCGAGACCCGCGTCGCCGCGTCCGTGGCCCACCAGGGACTCGCGGCCCGCCTCTGGTCGGTGACGCTCGGCTGCGCCGCGCTGTACGGCGCGGTCCCCGACCTGGATCCGGCCCTGCTGCACTGGGACCCCGAGGCCACCGCACCCGACGACCTGTGGCTGACCGAGGCGCGCGCCCTGCCGGGGGACACCGCCACCGCCGCCGAGACCGTGCTCGGCACCCATCTGGCACCGCTGACGGCGGCGCTGCACGCCCGGTACCGCCTCGCGCCCGGACTGCTGTGGGGCAACGCCGCCTCCGCGCTGGCCGGCGCCGGCCGGGAACTGGACCGCTGGGCCCGCCGCCACGGCCGTACGGACACGGCCGCCCGCGCCCGCTCCCTCACCGCCGGTCTGCTCGCCCACCCCCGGCTCGCCGGGACCGGCACCCTCACCGGCACCGCCTTCCGGCGCCGGAGCTGCTGTCTGTACTACCGCGTCCCCGGCGGAGGCGTCTGCGGCGACTGCTGCTTCTCCCGGCCTCCCGGACCCCGGTCCTCCCCCTCCCCTCCCCGGTAGCCCGGGTCCCGGGGCCGGCATTTCCCAACTCCGCCTCCGGAGCGCCCTTCCCGCACTCTTCCCCCCGCGCCCCCTCTGGGTGACCATGAGGGAACCAGCGGCCGAGCCACGGGAGGTTCCGGGTGCGTGTGGGACTGCTGACCCGGGAGTACCCGCCCGACGTGTACGGCGGCGCGGGGGTCCACGTCGAGTTCCTCGCCCGCGAGCTGACCCGCCTGGTCGACCTGGACGTGCACTGCTGGGGCGAGGGCCGCGCCGACGGCGTGGTGCGCCACCGCCCCTGGTCCGCGCTCGACGGCGCCAACGAGGCGCTGCGCACCTTCTCCGTGGACCTCGCCATGGCCGCCGCCCTCGAAGACCGCGAGCTGGTGCACTCCCACACCTGGTACGCCGGTCTCGGCGGCCGGCTCGCCCAGCAGCTCCACGGCATACCGCACGTGGTGACCGCCCACTCCCTGGAGCCGCTGCGCCCCTGGAAGGCCGAACAGCTCGGCGGCGGCTACGCCCTGTCGAGCTGGGCCGAACGCGGCGCCGTCGAGTCCGCCGACGCCGTGGTAGCGGTGTCCGGCGCCATGCGTGAGGACGTCCTCGCCTGCTACCCGGCGCTGGACGCCTCCCGCGTCCACGTCGTCCACAACGGCATCGACACCTCCCTGTACCGGCCCGACCCCCGCACCGACGTCCTGGACCGGATCGGCCTGGACCGCTCCCGCCCCTACGTCCTGTTCGTCGGCCGCATCACCCGCCAGAAGGGCGTGCCCCACCTGCTGCGCGCGGTGCGGGGCATCGATCCGGCCGCGCAGGTCGTGCTGTGCGCGGGCGCCCCGGACACCCCCGCGATCGACCGGGAGTTCCGCGAACTGTTCGCCGCGCTGAGCCGGGCGCGCGAGGGCGTGCACTGGATACCGCGGATGCTGCCGCGCCCGGAGGTGATCCAGCTGCTGACGCACGCCGCGGTCTTCGTCTGCCCGTCGGTGTACGAGCCCCTCGGCATCGTCAACCTGGAGGCGATGGCCTGCGGCACGCCCGTCGTCGCCTCCCGCGTCGGCGGCATCCCCGAGGTCGTGGTGGACGGCGAAACGGGGGTACTCGTGCCCAGGCGGCCCGCGGGGACCAAGGGGTCCCCGGGGACGGACGAGGGCGACGACGACCGGGACGACGACTTCGAGGCGGGCCTCACCCGCGCCCTGGACCTGGTCCTCGGCGACCCGGAGGCCGCACGGCGGATGGGCGAGGCAGGACGGGAGCGAGCGGTGGACGAGTTCGGATGGGACGCGGTCGCCCGCCGCACGGTCCGGCTCTACGAGGAGATCATCCGACAGGCTTAGACGGACGGGCCCACGGGCAGGCATGGGCCACCAACGAGGGTGAGGGGAGCGGCCATGCGTCGTGGTGGTCCTTCGGTGCTCGGGATCGTGCTGGCGGGCGGAGAGGGCAAGCGCCTGATGCCCCTGACCGCGGACCGCGCCAAACCCGCGGTCACCTTCGGCGGCACGTACCGGCTCGTCGACTTCGTGCTGTCCAACCTGGTCAACGGGGACATCCTGCGCAACTGCGTCCTGACGCAGTACAAGTCGCACTCGCTGGACCGGCACATCACCACCACCTGGCGGATGTCCAGCCTGCTCGGCAACTACATCACGCCCGTCCCCGCCCAGCAGCGCCTCGGCCCGCGCTGGTACCTGGGCAGCGCCGACGCGATCCTGCAGTCCCTGAACCTGATCCACGACGAGCGGCCCGAGTACGTCGCCGTGTTCGGCGCCGACCACGTGTACCGGATGGACCCGCGCCAGATGCTCGCCCAGCACATCGAGTCCGGCGCGGGCGTGACCGTGGCCGGGATCCGGGTGCCGCGCGCCGAGTCGCCGTCGTTCGGGGTGATCACGCCGGGGTCCGACGGCCGGACCGTCACCGGCTTCCTGGAGAAGCCCGCCGACCCGCCGGGCCTCGCCGACGACCCCGAGCGCGTCTTCGCCTCGATGGGCAACTACGTCTTCACCACCAAGGCCCTCGTCGAGGCCCTGCAGCGGGACGCCGAGGAGCCGCACTCCGTGCACGACATGGGCGGCTCGATCCTGCCCCAGCTCACCGACCGGGGGGAGGCGGCGCTCTACGACTTCAGCGCCAACCACGTACCGGGGGAGACCTCCCGCGACCAGGGCTACTGGCGGGACGTCGGCACCCTCGACGCCTACTACGACGCCCACATGGACCTGATCGCCGAGCGCCCCGCGTTCAACCTCTACAACCGCGACTGGCCCATCTACACCCACTCCAGCCAGCTCTCCCCGGCCCGCTTCAACGCCGGCGGCATGGCCGGCGAGTCGATCATCAGCGCGGGCTGCCTGATCCGCGGCCAGGTCACCCGGTCCGTCCTGTCGCCCGGCGTGGTGGTCGACCCGGGGGCGGTCGTACAGGGCTCGGTGCTGCACGACAACGTGCACATCGGCCGGGGCGCGGTGGTGCGCGGGGCGGTGCTCGACAAGAACGTCGAGGTGCCGCCGGGCGCGACGATCGGCGTCAACCCGGAGCGGGACGCCGACCTCTACACCGTCTCCAAGGGCGGCGTGATCGCGCTCGGCAAGGGGCAGCGGGTGCGCTGAGGGCGGGCCGCTGCCCGGTCGGCCCGCACCCGTCCGGGTGGGAAGCGCGGGGGCGGTCGGCGCCCCCCTGGGCCGGATGACCTCAGACGCCCCATGAGTCCCACGAGCCCCAGCCGTGCTCGGAGGGGCCGGACTTTAATCTGTTGTTAACTGTGCGTAGCTTGATCGTACTTGACCGTAATCGTCGGCGGGCGATTGACTGCTTGTCCACCCGTCGTCCCTGCGAGGCACGCCCGTGACTTCCGATCTGCTCGCCCCCCTCGACCTGGCGTTCTGGAACATCGAGTCCGCCGAGCACCCGATGCACCTCGCAGCGCTCGGCGTCTTCCCGGCCCATTCGCCCACCGCCGGCGCCCACGCCGCCGACCTGCTCGCGGCCCGCGCGCCCGGCGTGCCCGGACTGCGCATGCGGATCCGGGACACGTGGCAGCCGCCGCTCGCCCTGCGCCGGCCCCTCTCCTTCGGCGGCGCCACCCGCGAGCCCGACCCCGGCTTCGACCCGCTCGACCACGTCCGGCTGCACTCCCCGACGACCGACTTCCACGCCCGCGCGGGCCGCCTCATGGAACGCCCGCTGGCACGCGAGCGGCCGCCCTGGGAGGCCCACGTCCTGCCCGGCGCGGACGGCACCTCCTTCGCCGTGCTCTTCAAGTTCCACCACGCCCTAGCCGACGGACTGCGCGCCCTCACCCTCGCGGCCGGCGTCCTCGACCCGGTCGACATGCCCGCGCCCCGCCCCCGCCCCGAGGAGCCCCCGCCCCGTCTCCTGCCCGACCTGAGCCGGCTCCCCGGGAAGCTGCGCGGCGCCCTGTCCCACGCGGGACGCGCACTGGACATCGGCGCGGCCGCCGCCCTGTCCACCCTGGACGTGCGGTCCTCGCCCGCGCTCACCGCCGAGTCCTCCGGCACCCGACGCACGGCGGGCGTGGCCGTCGACCTCGACGACGTGCACCGGATCCGCAAGACCGTCGGCGGCACCGTCAACGACGTCCTGATCGCGGTCGTCGCCGGCGCCCTGCGCCGCTGGCTGGACGAGCGCGGCGACGGCAGCGAGGGCGTCGCGCCCCGCGCGCTGATCCCCGTCTCCCAGCGCCGTCCGCGCACCGCCCACCCGCAGGGCAACCGGCTCTCCGGTTACCTGATACGGCTCCCCGTCGGCGACCCCGACCCGCTGTCCCGCCTCGGCACGGTGCGCGCCGCCATGGACCGCAACAAGGACGCCGGGCCGGGCCGGGGCGCCGGCGCCGTGGCCCTGCTCGCCGACCACGTCCCCGCGCTCGGCCACCGGCTCGGCGGCCCCCTGGTCGGCCAGGCGGCCCGGCTCTGGTTCGACGTCCTGGTCACCAGCGTGCCCCTGCCCAGCCTCGGCCTCAGGCTCGGCGGACACCCGCTCACCGAGGTCTACCCGCTCGCGCCGCTCGCCCGCGGCCACTCCCTGGCGGTCGCAGTCTCGACGTACCGGGGGCGGGTGCACTACGGGCTGGTCGCCGACGCGCGGGCCGTGCCGGACCTCGACCGGTTCGCCCTCGCCCTGTCCGAGGAGGTGGAGACATTGCTCACCGCCTGCGGTCCCTGACCCGTCCGGGTTTGGTCACCGTCCCGGCGCCGAATAAAATCCGCTGTTCGACAGCGGGCGCGTCTCGAGCGCCGCGACGGTGACCAGGGAACGGCAGCGGCCATGACGGTGACACAGGACGGTTCGGCGACCACGGACGAGGTGGTGTACGGCCCGGGCATCGACCCGGAACGGCTCGCCGTCTGCCTGAGCGTGCTGGAGGAACTCGACCGGCTCGACGTCGACCACCCGGACGCGATCCGGGTGCGCCGGGCCACGTCGCACATCTACCGCACGGTCAAGCAGCGCCGCCGCCAGGAGCGCCGGGCCGCCAAGACCGCCCACGACAAGGCGGTCACCGAGGCCACCGCCACCGGCTCCGCCCAGCGCATCGACGACGAGACCGAGGGCATCCTGCCCTCCTCGCGGACCGAGGAGGGCACCATCGCGGGCATACTCCAGCGCCCGCGCTCCTGCTACATCTGCAAGCAGCGCTACGTCGAGGTCGACTACTTCTACCACCAGCTCTGCCCGGACTGCGCCGCCGAGAACCGGACCCGGCGCGACGCCCGCACCGACCTCACCGGCAAGCGCGCCCTGCTCACCGGCGGCCGGGCCAAGATCGGCATGTACATCGCGCTCAGGCTGCTGCGCGACGGCGCCCACACGACGATCACGACCCGCTTCCCCAAGGACGCCATCCGCCGCTTCAAGGCGATGGACGACTCCGCCGACTGGATCCACCGCCTGGAGGTCGTCGGCATCGACCTGCGCGACCCGGCCCAGGCCGTCGCCCTGGCGGAGCAGGTCACCGAGCGGGGCCCGCTCGACATCCTGATCAACAACGCCACCCAGACCGTACGCCGCCTGCCCTCCGCCTACGCCGCGCTCGTCGAGGGCGAGAGCGCCCCGCTGCCGGCCGGTGAGCTGCCCGCCCACCACGTCATCGGCGCCTTCAACTCCGGTGCGGTGGACGGCCTGGCCGCGCTGCCCGTCGGTGCCTCGGGGCTCGACGCGCAGCAGGTGGCCGACCTCGCCCTGGTCGCCGGCAACGCCAGCGTCGTCCGGCACCGGGAGGGCACCGCCATCGACGCGGGCGGCCTGGTCCCCGACGTCGTCGACACCAACACCTGGGTCCAGACCATCGAGCAGATCTCCCCGGTGGAACTGCTGGAGACCCAACTCTGCAACTACACCTCGCCGTTCATCCTCATCAGCAAGCTGCGGCCGGCGATGGCCGAGGCCGCGCGCAGGGCGTCCACGGGGCGGGCCTACGTCGTCAACGTCTCCGCGATGGAGGGCGTGTTCGCCCGCGGTTACAAGGGCGCGGGCCACCCCAACACCAACGCCGCCAAGGCCGCGATGAACATGGTGACGCGGACCAGCGCCCAGGAGATGTTCGACACCGACGGCATCCTGATGACCTCGGTCGACACCGGCTGGATCACCGACGAGCGTCCGCACTTCGACAAGCTGCGCCTGGCCGAGGCCGGTTTCCACGCCCCGCTCGACCTGGTCGACGGCGCCGCCCGCGTCTACGACCCGATCGTGCGCGGCGAGGCGGGCGAGGACCTGTACGGCGTCTTCCTGAAGGACTACGCGCCCGGCAAGTGGTGAGTGCCCGGGCGGGCCGACGGCGTCAAATCCGCTGGCCCGTCCGGAGGGTGCCGCCCTATCGTGGGGTGTGCGCCGGCGTGCCCGGTGCGCCGGTTGCGCGTTCTTCGTGGTTCGACCCCATGCAGGCCCGCCCCTGGGCCTGTCGCCCCGTCGGGGGGCACCGCGCGGCCCCTTCCGATCTCGGGCACGCCTCGCGCGCCCGCGGCGGGTGCGGTCAGTCGACCGCGCCGAGCCGCGAGTTGCGCGCCGCCACCAGCTCGAGCACCGTGCGCCAGTCCTCCAGGACTCCGGCGTCGAAGTCCGCGGTGCGGGCCTCCTCGTGCGCCTGGCGCAGGCTGAGCAGATCGTCGTCGCCCGCCCCGGCGTCCGGGCGGACGTGCCCCGCCAGCAGGTGCGCGACACGCGGGCCGAGCAGGGGCCGTACCGCGTCCGCCGTCCGTCCGGCCGGTCCGCCCGGCCACAGCAGCCGGCCCACCGGCGACACCAGCCCGGTCACCTGCAGCTCCTTGTCCGCGGGGCGCCGCCGGCGCAGCAGCGCGGCCGTCCTGAGCGCGTGCCCGTGCGGGTCCGCGGGCCCGCCGCCGCGACCGGCGTACGGCCGTGCGCCCCGACAGGCGTACAGCAGGTCCATCAGCTCCTCGACACTGCGCAGTTCCATGCCCCGGTCCTCCCCGCGAGACAGCCGTTGCCCGGCCGACAGACCACCATGGCGAGCTTGCGGCGCGGCCAACGGCGACTGAACTGCGCGACGCCTCGGCGCCGCGATGCGAAGGCACGGTCGATGACATAGGCCGAACGGGTGAGCCGTACGGCCGGGCAAATATGAACGTACCGGGGCGAGCCGGACCAACTGTGCGCGGAGCGGCGGGCAATGGTTACCCCAAGTCGTGGGGCCCCATAGAGCGCACCCCCGCTCATTTGGTTAGTCTGGAGCGGATGGACAGCAGTAACCGGGGTCCAACCCATACCCACCGGTCCGTCATGGGACAAGCCGGTCCACAACGGCCTGCTCCCGCACGAGTTGCCGGCGCCACCGCGTCCGAACTGCATTCGACCGAGACCCGAGCGGGCGCCAAGTGCCGGACGTAAGACTGGCGGGGCCCGAGGGTGACCCGACACATAAGGAGTGCGCGGTGACACCGGAGACCACGACGAACCCCGAGCAACGCCCCAGGGAACGCGCCGAGCGCGCGGGCCGCCGGCCAGGAGAGATCGGCAGCCTCGACGTGTGGGCGCGGTCCGCCCCCATCCGCCTCGCCGGGTACGAGGAAGACCTCGCCGAGCCCCACATCCTGCCCAGCGTGGACTGAGGCGCCGCCGAACGCGTGGGCGTGCGAGACTCACGCCCATGCTGATCAGGGAAGCCACCGCCGACGACTGGCCGCGCATCTGGCCCTTCTGGCACCGCATCGTCGCGGCGGGTGAGACCTACGCCTGGGACCCGGACACCCCCGAGGACGTGGCCCGGGCCCTGTGGATGAACCCCGCCAAGCGGGTCTTCGTCGTCGAGGACGACACGGGCACCGTCGTGGCCTCCGCCTACGTCACCCCCAACTACGGCGGTCCCGCCGCCCGCATCGCCAACGCGGGCTTCATGGTCGACCCGGACCGGGCGGGCCGGGGCGCCGGACGCGCCCTCGCCGAGCACGTCCTGGCCGCCGCCAGGGCCGACGGGTACCGGGGCATGGTCTTCAACGCCGTCGTCGAGACCAATCCCGCCGTCAGGCTCTGGACCTCCCTCGGCTTCACGGTCCTCGGTACCGTGCCGGAGGCCTTCGACCACCCGCGGCACGGCCCGGTCGGCCTGCACATCATGTACCGCGCGCTGTAGGGCCGTTCAGTCCAGGGGAGCCGTCCGCCGCCAGGGGCGCAGCGCCTCGATCCGCCCGGCCAGCTCCAGCAGCACCGCCTCCGACCCCGGGCGCCCCACCAACTGCACGGCGGCGGGGGCGCCCGAGGGCAGCGTGCCGAAGGGCACCGACATGGCGGGCCAGCCGGTCAGGTTCCACGGCGGCGTGAACGGCGAGTACGCGGAGTCGGCCGCCACGTTCCGCAGCCAGCCCCGCTCGTGCCAGGGCGCCGCCTTGGGGGAGCGGCGGGCCAGCGCCGGGGTGAGCAGCACGTCGTACGCGTCGAAGAACGGCGTCAGGCGCTCGCGCAGCCGCTCCCGGGCCGCGCCCGTGGACACCGCGCGGACGAAGCGCCGCCCGATGCCCGCGTGCACCCGGGTGCGCCGGGCCAGCAGCCGCGGGTCCAGGCCCCGCGCGTCCACCGAGGTGCCCGCCGTCCAGTGGGTCAGGGCGGTGACGCCCAGCGACGGCGGGTAGGGCGGGTCGTCCCGGCGCACCTGGTGCCCCGCCCTCATCAGCACCCCGGCCGCCTCCCGGACGGCGTCCGCGCAGGGGCGGGAGACGGTGACGCCGGCGAGCGGGCTGCGCAGGGAGGCGGCGATCCGGAGGCTGCCGAGGTCCGGGCGGCGAAACGCCGGGCCGTCGGCGGGGACGTCCGCGAGCACCGACAGCATCAGGCGGGCGTCCTCCACCGTCGTGGCCAGCGGCCCGTTCTCCGACATGCCGAACCAGTCGCCGTCGCCGATGCCGGCCGGGACGGTGCCGTGGCCCGGCTTCAGCGTGACCAGGCCGCAGTTGGCCGCCGGAATGCGCAGTGAGCCCATGCCGTCGTTGCCCAGCGCGAGCGGCACCAGCCCGGCGGCCACCGCGGCGGCGCTGCCTCCCGACGAACCGCCCGCCGTGCGCGCCGGGTCCCACGGGTTGCGGGTGGTGCCGTACACGCCCTCGGTGGTGCCGAAGACGCACAGCTCGGGCACGTTCGTCAGCCCCACGACCACCGCGCCCGCCGCCCGCAGCCGGGCCACGGTGACGTGGTCGGCCCCGGCGGGGCGGTCCGGCGTCGCGGCGGACCCCACGCGGACGGACTCGCCGCGCACCGCGAGGTTGTCCTTGACGGCCACCGGCACGCCCGCCAGCGGCAGTTCGGCCAGATCCCCCCGGGCCGCGACCTCTTCCGCCTCGGCGAGCGCCGCCTCGGAGCGCACCGCGCGGAAGGCGCCGACGCGGCCGTCGAGCCGCTCGATCCGTTCGAGATGCGAGGCCACCACCTCCCGCGGCGCGGCCCGCTTCTCGCGTACGGCGGCGGCGATCTCGGCGGCGGTCCTGCCGGGCCAGTCGGTCACGGAGGCTCCTCGGGGATGCGATCGGTCTTACCGGCGAGTACGTAGGAGCACTCTGCCCGCCGCGGGCCGTCCGCGTCGAGAGCCGGACCGGGGACCGCGCCGGCCCGGCGGTCGCACGGTCCGGCGTCGCGGGCGCCCCGGCCGCCGGGGTCCGGTCACGCACGGTCACGCGGGCCGTGCCGGTCCCGTGCTGTCCCGTTCGATGAGCCGGGGCACCGGCACCCGTACCGTGCGCGCCGGGCCGCCGTCCAGGAGGGCGGTCAGTTCCGTCGCCGCCGTGCGGCCGAACTCCACGCTGTCCCGCGACAGCGCGGACAGCCAGGGCCTGACCATGCGGCACAGGGCGGAGTCCTCCCAGGCCACCACGGACACGTCCGCCGGTACCGAGAACCCGAGTCCGGCCGCGGCGGCGACCCCGGCGACGGCCATCACGTCGTTGTCGTAGATGAGCGCGGTCGGGGGATCGGGTGCCTCCAGCACCCGGCGGGTGACGGCGGCGCCCTCGGCGTCGGAGTAGTCGGTGGTCACCGACCGCACCTCGCCGAGGCCCCGGCGTTCGGCCTCGGCGCGCAGGGCCCGGATGCGGCGCTCGGTGTGGGCGAGCTCCGGCAGCCCGGCGATGTGCGCGATCCGCCGGTGTCCGAGCGCGTGCAGCCCGTCCACCAGCGCGGCCATCGCCCCGGCGTCGTCCGCCCACACCGTCGACAGCCCCGGGTGCCGTTCGTCCGGCGCCCCGCCGATCACCACGGCGGGCAGGCCGAGTTCGTCGAGCAGGTCCGGGCGCGGGTCGTCGGTGCGCGGGTCGACCACCAGTACGCCGTCCACGCGGTGTTCGGCCCACCAGCGCCGGTAGACCGCGCACTCCTCCTCGACGTCCCGCGCGACCTGGAAGAGCAGGCCGAGGTGACGCCGGGCCAGCACCTCCTGGATGCCGGAGACCAGTTGCAGGAAGAAGGAGTCCACGCCGAGGGTGTGCGCGGGCCGGGCCAGCACGAAGCCGACCGTCGCCGAGCCCTCGCCGGACAGGGCGCGGGCCGCCGTGCTGGGCCGCCAGCCCAACTGCTCGGCGACCCGGCGCACCCGGTCGCGGGTGACCTCGGAGACCCCGGGCCGGTCGTTCAGCGCGAAGGAGACCGCGCTCTCGGACACCCCGGCCCGGCGCGCGATGTCCTTCATCGTCGGCCGACGCGCGGCGGGCCGCTTGGCGGGCATGTGCGCTCCCTTCTTAGGTGCGTTCGCTAAAGCGCTTGAGTGGAAAGATCCTAAAGCGCATTAGTCCACTGCGGCAACTGTCCCTCAATGCCCGCCTGACCTGGACTAATGCCGTCCGTATTTCTTTAGTTGGCGCGAATGCATTGACTTCCCGGACCGTCGCCGTGCATGGTCGCTGGCATCCCACCGCCCGACGTCCTCAGGGAGACGTGCCACCGTGCCCACCTCGCGCAGAACCTTCGCCGTCGCCGCCGTAGCCGCCCTCGTCCTGCCGCTCAGCGCCTGCGGCTCCGGGGGCGGCGGCGGAGGCTCGTCCGACGCCTCGGGCAAGGTCGAGGGCGACATCACCTTCCAGACCTGGAACCTGCGGGCCAACTTCAAGCCCTACTTCGAGGACCTGATCGCCGAGTTCGAGAAGAAGCACCCCGGCACCCACGTCAAGTGGGTCGACCAGCCCGCGGAGGGCTACGCCGACAAGATCAGCGCCGACGCCGCCGGCGGCACCCTGCCCGACGTCGTCAACGTCTCCCCGGACCTCGTCGCCCCGCTCGCCAAGGCCGGCCTCGCACTCGACCTGGACAAGGCCGCCGGCCAGTACGAGAAGGAGTACCTGGCGGGCGCCTGGGCCGGTCACCGGATACCGGGCATGGAGGGCACGTACGCCTTCCCCTGGTACCTCAACACCGGCCCGCTGTTCTACAACAAGAGCCTGTTCCGCAAGGCCGGGCTCGACGCCGAGCGGCCGCCGAAGACGTACGACGAACTCTTCGACGCCGGCCTGAGGATCGCGGAGAAGACCGGCGGCGAGGTCGCCACCCTCGCCAACGTGCCCGCCATCGAGGACTTCGGCCGCTACGGCGTACCGCTGATGAACGAGGAGGGCACCGCCTTCGCGTTCAACGACGCCAAGGGTGTCGAACTGCTCACCCGCTACAAGGAGCTGTACGACGCCAAGGCGCTGGACCGGCAGGCGCTGACCGCCACGCCCGAGTCCGCCGGGAAGAAGTTCCTCACCGGGGCCGTCGCCATGAACCCCGGCAGCGCCCTGGACCTCGCCAACTTCAAGAAGCAGGCGCCGTCCCTGTACCGCGACATCGGCATCACCGACCAGATCACCAGCACCGGCCACGTCAACATGTACGTGATGGGCGTGATGGTGAACGCGCAGAGCCCGCGCAAGCCCGCCGCGGTGGCCTTCGCGCACTTCGTCACCGACGCGGCGCACCAGATGTCGTTCGCCAAGCAGGTCGCCGTCTTCCCGAGCACCGCCGGTTCGCTGGACGACCCGTACTTCACCGAGGAGGACGGGACCGACGAGACCCGGGTGCGCGTCGCCGCCGCCAAGTCGCTGAAGACCGCCGTCAATTACACGCCGGTGCTGTTCAGCGAGCAGATGAAGACCGAGCTGCGCAACGAGGTGGCCAAGGCGCTCCAGGGCAAGCAGAGCCCGAAGGAAGCCCTCGACAACGCTGTCAAGGCGTGCGACCGGCTCCTTCGGCAGCAGGGCTGAGGCGTCATGGCGAGTCCCGCCCTCACCGGCCCCCGGCCCTCCCCCGAGAAAGCGGCCCGGCGCGTGCGACGCCAACTGCCCACCAGTCCCTGGCTGTTCGCCGCGCCCGGCCTGCTGATCACCGGCGCGTTCATCCTGTACCCGTTCGTCTCCACGCTCGTCAACGCCTTCACCGACCGCCGCACCCTGGTCCCGGGCGAGTTCGTGGGCCTCGCCAACTTCCGTGAGCTGCTCCAGGACGACATGTTCTGGATCGGCCTGCGCAACAGCACCCTGTACGTCCTCGGGGTCGTCCCCGCGCTCGTCCTGCTGCCGCTGCTGCTCGCCCTGCTGGTGCGGAAGAACATCCCCGGCATCACGTTCTTCCGCTCCGCCTTCTACACCCCGGTCGTGGCCTCGATCGTCGTCGTCGGTCTCATCTGGGTCTGGCTGCTGGACGAGCGCGGCCTGGTCAACTCCCTGCTCGAGACGGTCGGCGTCGGCCGGATCGGCTTCCTGAGCGACCAGTGGCTCATCCTGCTCAGCGCGATGGCGGTCACGGTCTGGAAGGGCCTCGGCTACTACATGATCATCTACTTGGCCGCGCTCGCCAACGTGCCGCGCGAACTGCACGAGGCCGCCGCCGTGGACGGCGCGGGCGCGATCCGCCGCTTCTTCAGCGTCACCGTGCCCGCCGTCCGCTCCACCATGGTCCTGGTCGGCGCGCTCTCCTCGGTCGCCGCCTTCAAGGTGTTCTCCGAGGTGTACCTGATGGCGGGCCCCACCGGCGGTCCGGCCGGAGAGGACACCACCCTGGTGATGCTCGTCCAGCGCACCGGCACCGGCCTGACCGGCCGGGTCGGCTACGCCTCCGCCCTCTCCGTCGTCGTCTTCGCCGTCACCGTCGCCCTGATGCTGCTCGTCCTGCGCGCCGACCGGAAGGAGGAGGCGTGAGCGTCGTGGAGAGGACCCGGCCCGCCGGAGAGCCCCCCGCCACCGGCCGGGGGAAGAAACCCCGCGTCACCGACGAGCACGGCCGCCGCGTCCGGGTCTGGGAACTGGCCCTGCGCTACCTGCTCCTGCTCGGCGTCCTCGCCCTGACCGTCGGCCCCTTCCTGTGGCAGCTCTCGACCTCGCTCAAGGGCCCCACCGAGGACATCTTCAGCTCCCCGCCGACGTTCCTGCCCGCGGACCCCACCCTGCACAACTACGAGCGGGTCGCCGAGACCATCCCCGTGTGGGACTACGCCCTGAACTCGCTGAAGGTCGCCGCCGCCAACGTCGTCACCAACTGCGTCGGCGCGGCCCTCGCCGGGTACGCCCTGGCCCGGCTGCGCTACCGCGGCCGGCGCGCCGCCGCCCTCGTCTTCATCCTGGCGATGCTCGTGCCGGTGGAGGGCATCATCATCGCCCAGTTCACCACCATGCGGGAGCTGGGACTCAACAACACCCTGGTCGGGGTCGTGCTCCCCGGCTGCGTCAGCGCCCTGAACGTCCTGCTGATGCGCAACGCCTTCCTCAACCTGCCCTACGAGATCGAGGAAGCGGCCTACGTCGACGGCGCCAACGTGTGGCAGAGGTTCTGGCGCATCGCGCTGCCGTCGGTCAGGGGCACCCTCGCCGTCGTCGCGATCTTCGCCTTCATGGGCGCCTGGGACGACTTCCTGTGGCCGCTGATCGTGCTGAGCGACCCGTCGAAGTTCACCCTGACCATCGGCCTCAACTACCTGCACGGCACCTTCGCCAACGACGAGCGCCTCGTCGCCGCCGGCACGATCATCGCCGTGGTGCCGCTGATCGCCCTCTTCGCCTGCCTCCAGCGGTACTTCTTCCGCGGCGTCGGCGAGGGCGCCGTCAAGGGCTGACCGCCGTCGGCGACGTCCGCCGTCACAGGCCGACCCCCGTACTTCCCGCGTAGCAAGGACACCCATGCCTCCTGCCGTGCGCTTCGGCGTCAACTACACCCCGAGCGAGGGGTGGTTCCACCACTGGCTCGACTTCGACCTCGACTCCGTACGCGCCGATCTCGACTCCGTCGCCGCGCTGGACGTGGACCACATCCGCGTCTTCCCGCTGTGGCCCTACTTCCAGCCCAACCGCACCCTGATCCGAGCGCGCGCGGTCGAGGACCTGGTGGCCCTCGTCGACGCGGCGGGCGAACGCGGCCTCGACGTCAACGTGGACGGGCTGCAAGGGCACTTGAGCAGTTTCGACTTCCTGCCCGCCTGGACCCGTACCTGGCACCGGCGCAACCTCTTCACCGACCCCGAGGTCGTGGACGGCCAGGCCGCCTATCTGCGTACCCTCGCCCAGGCCCTGGCCGGGCGGCCCAACTTCCTCGGCATGACCCTCGGCAACGAGATCAACCAGTTCTCGGCCGGACCCCACCCCGACCCGGACCGGGCCACCGGCGACCAGATCGACGCCTGGCTGGAGCGGATGCTCGCCGCCTGCGAGGAGGGCGCGCCCGGCCGGATGCACCTGCACGCCGAGTACGACGCGACCTGGTACCAGGACGACCAGCCCTTCACCCCGGCCCAGGCCGCCCGGCGGGGCGCGGTGACGGCCGTGCACTCCTGGGTCTTCAACGGCACCGCCCAGCGCCACGGCCGCGCCTCCGTACCCAGCGAGCACCACGCGGCCTATCTGATCGAGCTGAGCAAGGCGTGGGCCGGCGCACCGCACCGGCCCGTGTGGCTCCAGGAGGTCGGCGCCCCCGCGCCCTTCGTCCCCGCCGAGCACGCCGCCGAGTTCACCGAGGCGACCGTCGCCAACGCCCTGGACTGCCCGGACCTGTGGGGCATCACCTGGTGGTGCTCCCACGACGTGTCCCGGGCGCTGGCCGACTTCCCCGAGCTGGAGTACGGGCTGGGCCTGCTGACCAACGACCGCCGGCCCAAGCACACGGCCCGCGCCCTGGCCCGCGCGGCCCGCTCGGTGCGCGAGGGGAGCCGTCCCGCCCCGGCCCCGCGCACCACCGCGCTGACCGTCCCGGCCGACCCCGCCCGGCGCTCGGCCTGCGCGCCCGGGGGCGCGGTCTTCGAGGCGTTCTTCCGGCTGGTCGCCGACGGCGCCCGCCCGGCCACCGTGCTCGACACCCGCGCCGCCGACCCGGGGCACCTCGCGGCCCGCGGCATCACCGAGGTCGTCACCCCCGGCGACGTGCTCGCCGCCCCGCACGGTTCGGACGGCACGCGGCGGGGGAGCTGTACTCCAGGCCGTCCCCCGGCACCCTGACCCGGGCCGCGCCGGACCAAGGCCGCGGCCCGCCCGAAACGCCCACCCCGCCGACCACCCGCCCCCAACCACGGAGCATCCCGCATGCATGACGACCGCGACCTGGTCGAAGCCCGCCTCAAGCGCGTCCTCGACGAACGCGTCCGCCCCGCCGTGTACCCCGAGTCCGTGCCGCTGGACGTGGCCGTGTGGCACGCGCCCGGTGAACCCGTCCCGGTCGCCGAGGGGCTCGCGGCACAGCCCGCACCCATCGAGGTGGGCGCCCGCTGGGGCGCCCCCTGGGGCACGAGCTGGTTCCGTGTCACGGGCACCGTCCCCGAGCGGTGGGCGGGCCGGACCGTCGAGGCGGTCCTCGACCTCGGCTTCGACGAGAACATGCCCGGCTTCCAGTGCGAGGGGCTGGTCTACCGGCCCGACGGCACGCCCGTGAAGGGCCTCAACCCCCGCAACCAGTGGGTGCGGATCGGCGCCCCCGTCGAGGGCGGAGAGGAGGTGCGCCTGCACATCGAGGCCGCCTCCAACCCCGTCATCCTCGACTACCACCCCTTCGTGCCCACCCGGCTGGGCGACAAGGACACCGCGGGCAGCGAGCCGCAGTACACCCTCGCCCGCATGGACCTCGCCGTCCTGGACGAGACGGTGTGGAACCTCGTGCTCGACCTGGAGGTCCTCGGGGAGCTGATGGCCGAGCTGCCCGTCGACTCGCCGCGCCGCTCGGAGATCCTGCGCGCGGTCGGCCGGGCCCTGGACGCCATCGACCTCCAGGACGTCAACGGCACGGCCGCGGAAGCGCGTTCGCGCCTCACCGGGGTGCTGTCCGCGCCCGCCGTCCCCTCCGCGCACCGCATCAGCGCGGTGGGCCACGCGCACATCGACTCGGCGTGGCTGTGGCCGCTGCGCGAGACCGTGCGCAAGGTCGCCCGCACCACCTCCAACATGACCGCCCTGCTGGAGGACGAGCCGGACTTCGTGTTCGCCATGTCGCAGGCCCAGCAGTGGGCGTGGGTGCGCGACCACCGGCCCGAGGTGTGGGCGCGGGTGAAGAAGGCCGTGGCGGACGGGCGGTTCGTGCCGGCCGGCGGCATGTGGGTGGAGTCCGACACCAACATGCCCGGGTCGGAGGCCATGGCCCGGCAGTTCGTGCACGGCAAGCGGTTCTTCCTCGACGAGTTCGGCGTGGAGAACGACGAGGCGTGGCTGCCCGACACCTTCGGCTTCGCGGCCGGACTGCCCCAGATCATCAAGGCGGCCGGCGCCAAGTACCTGCTGACGCAGAAGATCTCCTGGTCGCAGACGAACACGTTCCCGCACCACACCTTCCGCTGGGAGGGCATCGACGGCACCCGGATCTTCACGCACTTCCCGCCCGTCGACACCTACAACTGCTCGATGAAGGGCGCCGAGATCGCGCACGCCGCCCGCAACTTCAAGGACAAGGGCGTCGCCCGGCACTCCCTCGCCCCGACCGGCTGGGGCGACGGTGGCGGCGGCACCACCCGCGAGATGGTCGCCAAGGCGGCCCGCCTGCGCGACCTCGAAGGCTCCGCGACGGTCACCTGGGAGACCCCGAAGGCCTTCTTCGAGAAGGCCGAGGCGGAGAACCCGCGGCCGCCCGTGTGGGTCGGTGAGCTCTACCTCGAACTGCACCGCGCCACCCTCACCAGCCAGGCCAAGACCAAGCAGGGCAACCGGCGCAGCGAGCACCTCCTGCGGGAGGCCGAGCTGTGGGCGGCCACGGCCGCCGTGCGCACCGGGTTCCCCTACCCGTACGAGGACCTCGACCGCATCTGGAAGACGGTCCTGCTGCACCAGTTCCACGACATCCTGCCCGGCTCCTCCATCGCCTGGGTGCACCGGGAGGCGCGCGCCACCTACGACCGGGTCGCCGCCGAGCTGAACGGGATCATCGGCGCCGCCCAGCGCGCCCTGGCCGGCGAGGGCGACACCCCGCTCGTCTTCAACGCCGCCCCGCACGCCCGCGCCGGCGTCCCGGCCGGCGCCGCGGCCGCCCCCGCCACCGAGGGCCGCACCGACCTCACCCCCCGGCCCGGCGGCGGCCACGTCCTGGACAACGGCCTGCTGCGGGTCGAGATCGACGGCCGCGGACTGGTGGTGTCGGCGTACGACATCGCCGCCGACCGGGAGACGGTCGCGCCGGGCACGGCGGGCAACCTGCTCCAGCTCCACCCCGACTTCCCGAACATGTGGGACGCCTGGGACGTCGACGCCTTCTACCGCAACACGGTCACCGACCTCACCGACGCGGACGAGGTCGCCCCCGGCGACGACGGCGCCTCGGTGCGGATCGTCCGCTCCTTCGGCTCCTCCCGCGTCACCCAGGTGCTCACCCTCGAACCGGGGGAGCGGCGCCTGGACGTGGACACCGAGGTCGACTGGCACGAGACGGAGAAGTTCCTCAAGCTCGCCTTCCCCCTCGACGTGCACGCCGAGCGGTACGCGTCGGAGACCCAGTTCGGGCACTTCCACCGGCCCACCCACACCAACACGAGCTGGGAGGCCGCCAAGTTCGAGGCCTGCAACCACCGCTTCGTCCACCTGGAGGAGCCCGGCTGGGGCGTGGCCGTCGTCAACGACTCCACGTACGGCCACGACGTGACCCGTACCGTCCGCGCCGACGACGGCACGACCACCACCGTGCGCGTCTCCCTGCTGCGCGCCCCGCGCTTCCCCGACCCCGAGACCGACCAGGGCGTGCACCGCTTCCGGCACGCGCTGGTGCCCGGCGCGGGCATCGGCGACGCCGTGCGCGAGGGCTGGCGGATCAACCTGCCCGAGCGGCGCGCCACCGGCGCCGGCGAGGTCGCGCCGCTGGTGACGGCCGACCGGGACGCGGTCGTGATCACCGCCGTCAAGCTGGCCGACGACGGCAGCGGCGACGTGGTCGTCCGCTTCCACGAGGCCCACGGCGGCCGGGTCCGGGCCACGCTCACCACCGGTTTCGCGGCCACGGACGTGCAGGTGACGGACCTGCTGGAACGCCCGCTCGCGGACGCGGAGGCACCCCGGCCGGACGGCGACCGGATCGCCGTACGGCTGCGCCCCTTCCAGTTGATGACCCTCCGCTTCCGGCGCGCCTGACCCGCGGGCCCGGTCCACCCCGAGGGCCGGGCCCGCGTCCGTCCCGCACTGGCCGCCCGCGCCTACGACCTCTGCCGCGCCGCACCCACCAGCCGTGTCGGCGGCAGGTACTCGCGCACATACGTCCGCTCCCAGCACGCTCCGGTCGCGCGCAGCTCGCGCCAGGTCGTGTACCGGTAGCGGAACAGCCGGGCGCGGACGAAGCGCGGGGGCGCGTCGGGCGGGAACGGGGAGCGGCGCAGCAGCTTCAGCGTGGCCGGGTCGTTCTCCAGCAGTCGCTCCACCAGCACGCCGAACCACGACCCCGCGTACGACGGGGACAGCGCGGCGAACCACATCAGCCAGTCCAGCCGCAGGTGGTACGGGGCGAACTGGCGGGGCCAGTGCCGCGGATCCCCGGGCTTGCCCCTGAACTCGTACTCCCGCCAGTCCCCGTCCCCCCGGGCCACCTCGTCGGCGGTGCCCTCGATCACCACTTCGTAGCGGACCCGGCTGACGCTGCCGAAGGCGCCGTAGGTGTTGACCAGGTGCAGCGGGTCGAAGGAGCGGTTCATCACCTGGCGGCGCGAGACCATGTTGAGCACCGGCCGGTGGCTGAGGAAGACCAGCAGCGCGGCCACCGCGAGGACCACGACGACGTACCACAGCGGCGCGTCGGGCACGGACGGCGCGCCGCCCGGGAAGCGGACGGCCGACAGGGCCAGCACGATGGTGATCCAGTTCAGCCAGGAGAAGTTGCCCGACAGCACCAGCCACAACTGGGTGGCGATCATCAGCGCCGCGGCGGCGGTGGCGACGGGCTGGGGCGTGAACAGCAGGAACGGCACCAGGAGCTGCGTGACGTGGTTCGCGGCCACCTCCACACGGTGCAGCGGCCGGGGCAGGTGGTGGAAGAACCAGCTCAGCGGGCCGGGCATCGGCTGGGTCTCGTGGTGGTGGTCGAGACAGGTCAGCCTGCGCCAGCACTCGTCGCCCCGCATCTTGATCAGACCCGCCCCGAACTCCACGCGGAACAGCAGCCAGCGCAGCAGGAACAGCACGACGACGGGCGGCGCCACCTCGTCGTTGCCGAGGAAGACCGCGAGGAACCCGGTCTCCAGCAGCAGGGACTCCCAGCCGAACGCGTACCAGGTCTGCCCGACGTTGACCACCGACAGGTACAGCGCCCACGGCACGAGCCACAGCAGCATCGCCCCCCACAGAGGCAGCAGCGAGTCCAGCCCCGCCACCAGTGCCGCCGACACCGCGCAGCCCGCCCAGGCGCAGCCCGCGAAGAAGCGGTCCGAGTAGCGGAGGTGGAACAGGCTCGGCGCCCGCTTGAACGGCACCCGCTCCACGAACCGGGGCACCGGCAGCATCCCGCGCTCACCGATCAGCGCCCGGAACTGGAGGAGGGCCGTCAGGAAGGCGACCAGGTACACGACGGCCAGGGCCCGCTGGAAGACCAGCCGGCTCAGCCAGTAGCCGGGGTCGGTGAACCACTCCACGGCTCGCACTCCTCTCCTGGCCCGCCGCCCCCGGGTACCCCGGCGGTCCGGCGTCCCTCACGGTCTCCGGGCGGCCCATCCGAAGTCGAATAATCGGGCAGATCCTGGCAAGGTGGGGCGCATGGTTGATCGGGGAGCGAGCGCCCTGTCACCCCCGGACGACTGGCCCGCCCACCCGGACCCGGTCCTGGCGCTCAACCGCATGGGGAGCTTCGACTGGGACCTGGACTCCGGAACGCTCCACATGGACGCCCAGGCGCACGAGGTGTTCGACGTGCGCCCGGAGGACTTCGACGGCCGCCCCGAGTCCCTGTCGGTCCGCGTCCCCTCGGCCGACGGCCACCGTCTCGACACCCTGGTCGCCCGGGCGATCAAGGACGGCAGCGAGAACTACGGCACCTACTTCCGCGTGCGCCGCCGGGACGGCACCCTGCGCTGGACCCACACCCAGGGCTACATCCGCCGCGACGGGACCGGCCGAGCCCGCCGCGTCATCGGCATCGTCCGCGACGCCACCCAGGAACTCGGCGACATCGAGGCCCGCCGCGAGCGGGCCTTCCAGGACGAGGCCCTGCGCCGGCAGACGGACATCGTGCAGCTCACCACGGCGGCCCTCGCCCACGCGCGCACCGTGGACGACGTCGTGGACGTGCTCCAGGACGCCCAGGGGCTGCCGCACCTGGGCGCGGATGGCTTCGTCATGAGCCTGGTGGAGGGCAACCGCGTCCTGATGGTCGCCGAGCGGCCCG
Organism: Streptomyces sp. NPDC018947; assembly: GCF_044390505.1. Taxonomy (NCBI): domain Bacteria; kingdom Bacillati; phylum Actinomycetota; class Actinomycetes; order Kitasatosporales; family Streptomycetaceae; genus Streptomyces; species Streptomyces sp. NPDC018947. The sequence continues at coordinate 150,887 of NZ_JBIRZD010000017.1, read as the reverse complement.
AGGGCAGCTTCGTCCACGGCACCCGTGTCAGCGGGGTCGACGACGACTACCCGATGAGCGAGGTCGTCCGCACGCTCAGCCCCTGCTTCATCGAGTCGCCGCAGGACTTCGCCGAGCGCTATCCCTCCCTGTGGCAGCGCCTCGGCGACCTGACCGTCAAGGCCGCCGCCTATCTGCCGCTGATCGCCCAGGGCCGGCCGATCGGCGCCATCGGACTGTTCTACAGCGACCGGCACGGATTCTCGCCCGACGCCCGCAACGTCCTCCTCGCCCTCGGCAGCAGCCTCGCCCAGAGCCTCCAGCGGGCCATGCTCTACGAGCAGGAGATGGACCTCGCCGAGAGCCTGCAGCAGGCCATGCTGCCGCGCACCATCCCCAGCGTCCCCGGCTGCGACGTCGCCGTCCGCTACCGCGCCGCGCCGCTGGGCGGCTCCCTCGGCCGGGACATCGGCGGCGACTGGTACGACCTGATCCCGCTGCCCGGCGGACGCGTCGGAGCCGTCATCGGCGACGTCCAGGGCCATGACACGCACGCCGCCGCCGTCATGGGCCAGTTGCGCATCGTGCTGCGCGCCTACGCCGCCGAGGGGCACCCCCCGGCCACGGTGATGGCCCGCGCCTCGGTCTTCCTCCACGAACTCGACACCGACCGCTTCGCGACCTGCCTGTACGCGGAGGCCGACGTGACCACGGGAGTGGTCCAGGTGGTCCGCGCCGGGCACCTCGACCCGCTGCTGCGGCTCGGCGACGGCACCTGCCGCCACGTCCCGGTGGAGGGCGGGCTGCCGCTCGGCCTGTCCGCCGAGTTCGGGAGCCTCGCCTACCCGGTCGGCACCCTCGAACTGGACCCCGGCAGCATGCTGGTGCTGTGCACCGACGGCCTGGTCGAGGAGCCCGGCGCCGACCTCGACGACGGGATGCGCGCCCTCGCCGACCTGGTCGCCTCCGGCCCGCGGGACGTACGGGACCTCGCCGACCGGCTGATCGAGGTGGCCGACGAGCGCCGCGGCGACGACGACGTTGCCCTGCTCGTCCTGAGCCGCCGCGCCCTGGACACGCCCCGGGTCGGGGGCCGCGTCCGCCGGCACGTCGCACCGGGCGACTCGCGGGCCCTCGCCGAGACCCGGCGCATGATCCGCGCCGCGGTCCGCGCCTGGGGCGACGAGGACCACGCCGACGCCGTCGAACTGGTCGCCGACGAGCTGGTGACCAACGCCCTCATGCACACCGAGGGCTCCGCCGTCGTCACCCTGCGGTTCCTCAGCGGCACCGACCGCCGGCTGCGCGTGGAGGCCGAGGACACCTCCAGCGCCCTGCCGCGCCGCCGCGACGCGGGGGACTCCGGGGTTTCCGGGCGGGGCCTGTGCCTGGTCGACACGCTCGCCGACGCGTGGGGCGTCGAGGCGCGCGGCGGCGGCAAGTGCGTGTGGGCGGAGTTCGTGATGCCGCACGACTAGGACGACTCCCCGGCTGGGCGCGCACGGTGCCGCCTCTCCCGGGTGGCACTCTGGACACATGCCAGAACTGCCCGAGGTCGAGGCGCTCAGGGACTTCCTGACCGAGCACCTCGACGGCCGCGAGATCGTCCGTGTGCTGCCCGTGGCGATCAGCGTCCTGAAGACGTACGACCCTCCGCTCTCCGCCCTGGAGGGCCGCACGGTGTCGGCCGTGCACCGGTACGGCAAGTTCCTCGACGTGGAGACCGCCGGCGGCCCGCATCTGGTGACCCATCTGGCCCGCGCGGGCTGGCTGCACTGGAGGGACGGCCTCCCCGACGGGATGCCGCGCCCCGGCAAGGGGCCGCTCGCCCTGCGCGTGGCCCTGGACACCGGCGCGGGCTTCGACCTGACCGAGGCCGGCACGCAGAAGCGCCTCGCGGTGTACGTGGTGTCCGACCCGGCCGAGGTGCCTGGCGTGGCCCGGCTCGGCCCGGACCCGCTCGCCGACGACTTCGACGAGGCGCGCTTCGCGGCACTCCTCGACGGTGAGCGGCGACAGCTCAAGGGCGCCCTGCGCGACCAGAGCCTGATCGCGGGCGTGGGCAACGCGTACAGCGACGAGATCCTGCACGCCGCGAAGATGTCCCCGTTCAAACTGGCCGCGTCCCTCACCGGGGACGAGACCGCGCGGCTGTACGCGGCCCTGCGCACCACGCTGACCGAGGCGGTCGAACGCTCCCGGGGGCTGGCGGCCGGCCGGCTGAAGGCGGAGAAGAAGAGCGGGCTGCGCGTCCACGGGCGGACCGGTGAGCCCTGCCCGGTGTGCGGCGACACCATCCGCGAGGTCTCCTTCAGCGACTCGTCGCTCCAGTACTGCCCCACCTGCCAGACCGGTGGCAAGCCCCTGGCCGACCGCAGGATGTCCCGGCTGCTGAGGTAGCCGCCCGGCGGTGAGCGCCCGGGCGCCCCCACGGCGTGCGCGCCCGTCCGACGGGGAGCGTCACGAGGCGCTCCCCGCCCGCGGTCCGCACCTCGTGGCGGACGGTCCGGCCGGGGCGGGGTTCCGCCCGGGACGGCGACCGGAGGCGGGCTAGAAGAGGTGGATGGCGAGGTGCCCGAGCGGCAGCCCCAGTTGCCAGGCCGGGGTCCACACCTTCGGCCCCTCGTCCTCCCCGGCGCCCGGGACGCCGCCGGGGACCGCGTTCAGGTCCGGCGCGAGCAGTTCGGTCTCCCGCAGCCAGCGCCAGGCCGCGTGGGCCAGCTCCAGGTCGGGGGAGTGCCGGCCGGCGGCGGCCGTCTCGGCGGTGACCTCGTCCAGGCGCTCGCGCACCCACTCGTGCCACGGCTGGTCGTAGGCCGTCAGGGACAGCCACGTCTCCAGGTGGGTGACGACCCGGACGCCGCCCAGCTCGCCGTCGGTGTCGGACAGGAAGACGGTCAGCGCCAGCGCGTCCCGTCCCGCGCGGAACTCGAAGGACGACGGCGGCATCAGATCACCGGTCCGCAGCAGCTCGTCGGCGATGTACTCGGCGTACAACCACGCCATGGGGACGGTCAGTTCGCCTCCGCCGGTGCCGTCCGTGCTCTCTTGACCTCTGTGCAGCATCCCTTCCTGCCTTCCTCCGGTGCGTGCGCGTCGCCCGACCCGGGTCGTGGGCCCCCGTCCGGAACACGGATGAGGACAGCCGATTACCCGACGGGGCCCCACGGCAAGGCGCTTTACGGAGGCTTGACCATACGGCCGGTTTCACCGCAGGTCGGCGGAGTATCCCGGCAGGACCCGGCGCAGGGCGCGCAGCGCGTAGTACGCGCGGGACTTCACGGTACCGGGCGGGATGCCGAGGGCCGCCGCCGCTTCCGCCACACTCGCCCCCTGGAAGTACACGAGCACCAGGACTTCACGGTGCTCCGGCGTGAGTGTCTTCACAGCCTCACGCACATCGAGGGCGGCGGCCGCCCGTTCGGCGTGGTCGGCGCAGACGGGCGCGTGCTCCAGCACCGCGTCGCCGACCTCCGCCGGCCGCGCCTGCCGGGCCCGGCGCGCGTCGATGGCGAGCCGCCGGGCCACGGTGAGCAGCCAGGGCCGTACGGAGTCGAAGTCGTCGGCGCGCAGCGCCTCGGGGTGCTGCCAGGCGCGCACGAGGGTCTCCTGCACGAGATCCTCGGCGCGCTGGCGGTCTCCGTCGCTGAGCCGCAGCAGCAGCGAGAAGAGCGGCCGGCCGTGCTCGCGCTGCAGCGCGGCGAGCTCGTGCTCGGCGGTCGTCGCGTCGGGGAGGGTGATTCCGGCCGTCATGGCCGTATGGCACCGCAGGGCACCGCACGGGGACAGGGCGCGCGCACGGGTCTGCGACGGACGGTCGATCGCGTCGGTGAACGGTCGGACGAACGGTCGGCGCGCCCCTCTCGCGCACGCCGGACGGGCTAATGAGCGTGTCGGAGCCGCCCGGGACGTCCGCGAACTCCTTTCCTGTTCGTGTGTAAATGTGACTTTCTTCGTGCACGCGACCCCAGCGGAGTGAACGGATGATCACACGCAGTCGGCAGGTGGCCCTGGCCCTGACCGCCCTCCTCACCGCGGGCGCGGCCTGTCAGGCCCGCGACCACGAGCCGCCGGTACGGCCGGCCCCCGCCCCGTCCGCCGCGCGGACCGGGGAGTTCACGCTGGTCGCCTCCGGCGACGTCCTGCCGCACGACTCGATCATCGAACGGGCACGCTTCGACGCGGGCGGCGACGGCTACGACTTCCGCCCCATGCTCGCCGGTGCGAAACCGGTCGTCGCGCGCGCCGACCTCGCCCTGTGCCACATGGAGACGATCTACGGCGCGGACGGCGACTACAGCGGCTACCCGCTCTTCAGATCCCCGCCCGAGGTGGCCGGAGCCCTGGCCGCCACCGGCTACGACGGCTGCTCCACCGCCTCCAACCACACCTTCGACGACGGCGCGGACGGCATCCGCCGCACCCTGGACGCCCTCGACCGCGCCGGCGTGCGGCACGCCGGGTCCGCCCGCACGGAGGAGGAGACGCGGACCACGACGATCCTGCGCGCGGGCGCGGCCAGGGTCGCCCACCTCGCCCACACCCTCCACACCAACGGCCGCCCGGCGCCCGAGGACCAGGAATGGGCCGTCAAGCTCATCGACGAGGAGCAGATCGTCGAGGACGCGCGGGCCGCCCGCCGGGCGGGCGCCGACGTCGTCGTCCTGTCCCTGCACTGGGGCACCGAGTGGCAGGACGAGCCCGACGAGGACCAGGTGGCCCTGGCCCGGAGCCTGACCGCCGCCCGCACCGGCGACCGCCCCGACATCGACCTGATCATCGGCACCCACGCCCATGTCCCGCAGGCGTACGAGAAGGTCAACGGCACCTGGGTGGTCTACGGCATGGGCGACCAGATCGCCGGCGAGATGGTCAACGACGACGGCGACCGCGACCCGCGCGGCAACCAGTCGAGCATCGGCCGCTTCACCTTCGCCCCGCCCGCCCGGCCCGGCGAGCGCTGGCGGGTGACCAAGGCCGAGTTCGTCCCGCAGCTCTTCGACGTCGACGCCGGCCGGGTGGTGAACCTCAACCGGGCCCTGCGCCAGGGCGCCGAGGTGCGCGCCGTGCGCGACCGCATCCGCGACATGGTGCTCAGCCGGGGCGCGGGCGACGACGGTCTGGTGATGGGGGAGTAGTCCCCCCGGGGCCGGGTCAGTCGACGTCGACGTGGTCGAGGGCGTGCAGCATCCGGCCGAGCACGCGCAGGCAGGCCGTCACGTCGTCCTCGGTCAGCGCACCGCCGACCGTGCGCAGCACGGCGTGCTCGCGGCCGAGGATTCCGGCGATCACGCGCCGCCCCTCCTCGGTGAGCCGGATCAGCGACGACCGCCGGTGGGCGGGGTTCGGGACGCTCTCCACCAGGCCGCGGGCCGCCGCGTCGTTCACCATGCGCTGCACGAACTGCCGGCTGATCGTCTGCGCCCTGCCCATCTGCGGCACGGTCATCGGCCCGCCCCGGTGCAGCAGGGTCAGCACGGCGCGGACACCGACGGACACGCCGTCGGGTGCCAGGCCCTGCTCGACGCTGCGCTGGGCGCGCCGGTAGAGGGGGCCGACCAGGTCGTACACCTCGGTCAGGCGGTGGCCCAGTTCGTCCGGGGGCAGGGGAGCGGCGGTGTCGTCCATGCGCTCATCATGACACCCAGGTTGCCAAACTGTCCCCGAGAATGACACCTTGGTTGTCATGACTGTTGCTTCGGATCTCAGCTTCTTCCCCTCAGCCGACGGCGACCTCGCCTACCTCGACATCGGGACCGGCGACCCGGTGGTCCTGCTCCACTCCGGGTTCGCCGACCACCGGGTCTTCGCCGCCCAGATACCGGCCCTGGCCGCCGGTCACCGCGTCATCGCCCCCGACGTCCGGGGCCACGGCGCCTCCGCCAACGCCACCCGGCCGTTCCGCTGGGCCGACGACCTCGCCGCCCTGCTGCGCCACCTCGACACCGGCCCCGCGGTGCTCGTCGGGGTCTCGATGGGCGGCGCCATCGCCACCGACACGGTGCTGGAGTACCCGGAGCTGGTCCGCGCGGTCGTCACGTGCGGCGCGGCCACGAGCGAGTTCACGTACACCGACCCCTGGGTCAGGAGCGTGCAGGCCGAGCAGGACAGGGCCCTGGCCGCCGGTGACGTCGAGGGCTGGCTCGCGGCGTTCCTGCGCTTCGTGCCCGGCGAGCACCGCGCGGCCGAGGACGTCGACCCGGACATCCTCCGCCGGCTGCGCGAGATGACCCTCGCCACCCTCGCCAAGCACACGCCGGACGAGGAGAACCGGCACGTGCCCCTGACGGACACCTGGGAGCGCGTCCCGAAGATCGACGTCCCGGTCCTCACCGTCAACGGCGCCCTCGACGCGCCCGACCTGATCGCTGAGGCGGAGCGGCTCGCCCGTACGGTCCGGGACGGCCGCAGCACGACCGTCGAGGGCACCGCGCACTACCCGAACATGGAGCGGCCCGAGGAGTTCAACCGGATCCTGCTCGACTTCCTCGGCGGACTCTAACGGCCCGCCAGCAGCGACCTCCGGTAGGAGTACCCGAAGTAGATCACCAGGCCGACCACGAACCAGACGGCGAAGCGCACCCATGTCTGCCACTGCAGGAACGTGATCAGCCAGATCGAGAAGACGATCCCCAGCGCCGGCACGAACGGCATCCACGGCGTGCGGAAGGTGCGCGGCAGGTCCGGCTGCCGGTAGCGCAGCACGATCACCGCCGCGCACACCACCACGAACGCCAGCAGGATGCCGATGTTGGTCAGCTCGGCCGCCTCGCCGATCGGCAGGAATCCGGCGATCAGGGCCGACGCGACCCCGACGATCCAGGTGACCCGCGTCGGCACGTGCCGCGTCGGGTGCGTCTTGGCGAACCACTTGGGCAGCAGCCCGTCCCGGCTCATGCTGAACCACACGCGCGTGACGCCCAGCATGAACGTGAACATCACGGTGAGGATGCCGATGATGGCGCCCACCGCGATGACGTCGGCCAGACCGCTCAGCCCCACCGCCTTGAACGCCGTCGAGAAGCCGCTCTCGGGGTCGATGTCCTTGTAGTTCTGCATACCGGTCAGCACCAGGCAGGCCGCCACGTACAGCACCATCGAGATGATCAGCGAGTAGATGATCGCCTTCGGCATGTGGCGCTGGGCGTCCTTCGACTCCTCGGCCGCCGTCGACATGGCGTCGTAGCCGAACACCGCGAAGAACACCGTCGCCGCACCGGTGAACGCCCCGCCCACCCCGAACGGGAAGAACGGTTGGTAGTTCGCGGTGGTGATGTGGAAGACGCCCACCCCGATCACCAGCAGCACCACCAGCACCTTCAGCACGACCACGACCATCTCGAAGCGGGCCGCGTTCTTGATGCCGAGCGTCAGCAGATAGGCGATCAGCAGGCACAGCACCGCGGCGAACAGGTCGACCCGGTGGCCGTCACCGGTACCGGGCGCGCCCAGCATCCAGTTCGGCAGCTCCGCGCCCATCTCGCCGATCAGGAAGCTGAAGTAGCCGGAGATGCCGATGGCGACCACGGCCACGATCGCCGTGTACTCCAGCAGCAGGTCCCAGCCGATGAACCACCCCACCAGCTCACCCAGCACCGCGTAACCGTAGGTGTAGGCGGAGCCCGCCTTCGGGATCAGCCCGGCGAACTCGGCGTACGACAGCGCCGCCGCCGCGCTCGCCACGCCCGCGATGAGGAAGGAGATCAGCACGGCGGGACCCGCGGTGCCGTTGGCCACCGTGCCGGCCAGGGTGAAGATGCCGGCCCCGATGATGCCGCCCACGCCGATCGCCGTGAGCTGCCACAGCCCCAGCGACCGCTCCAGGCCGGCGCCCTGTCCGGCCTCCGTCTCCTCGATGTGCTCGATGGGTTTGCGGCGGAGAACGCCCTCGCCCGCACGGAACACGGCCATGCGCCTCACCTCTTTGTGAACGGCAAACGGCTGACGGTGGATCATGATGACTCACTCGTGCCCCCGACGGAAGGCACGACGCACAGCGGGGGCCGGGGTATCACGGTCCCCACACGTGACAGCACCACACGTCCGTCATCCGCGCACGACGGCACCCGTCACGGCACCACGGTCACCGGCCAGCGCCCCGCCTTCACCAGCCGCACGGCGACCGAGCCGACGATCCGGTGCCCGGCCTGCTCCGACGCCCCCACGACCACGGCGTCCGCCTTCAGCTCGTCGGCCGCCTTCACCAGGCCGTTGTAGGGGTCGCCGCGGAAGGTGTGGAACTCCCAGCGCACGTCGAATATCCCCCGGGTCCGCTCGGTCGCCGCCCGGATGTGCGCCACCAGGTCCTCGGCGATCTCGTCGGTCGTCTCCGCCACCGGCGCCCCGAGCGCCACCCCCGCCGTCAGCACCGGCTGCACGTACACCACGGCGAGCAGTGCGCGCTGGCGCCGGGCCAGACCGCCGGCGTAGGCCGCCGCGCGCAACGAGGAGTCGGACCCGTCCACGCCGACCACGATGACCTTCGGCCCGTCCGTGCCCCGCTCGAACCGGTGGGAGTGCTGTTGCGTCACGCCGCGAGGCTACCGGAACCCCTTGATCCGCCCGGTCCCGGCCGTGCCCGGCCCGTGCGCCGGGTGCCGCCCGCTCTGTAGGGGACCGGACTGCGCCGCTCGGGTGGTTCCGTACGGCCGCCCCGGTGTCGTTCAGGGGCGTCGGGCCGCGGCCGGGCGACTGATGAGTCATGAAGAAGGATCAGTTGCTCACGCGGCGCCGCGCCCTGATCGCCGGCGTCGCGGCGGCCGGGGCGGCAGGCACCGCGGGCGTCCTCGCGGTGGGCCGGGACCACGGAGCGGCCGGACCCGCCGCCCCCGCCCCGGCCGCCCCCGCCCCGGGCGCCCAGGTGAACCGCCCGCTCAAGCCCTCCGCCTACCGCCTGAGGCCCATGGCCGGTTACGACGCGCCGAGCGCCGCACCCCGCAGGCCCCCGGTGCGCAGCGAGCCGTTCCTGCGCATGACCGGGCGGGGCCGCCTCATGATGCTCACCTTCGACGACGGACCCGACCCCCGTTACACCCCCGACATCCTGGACACGCTGGCGAAGTACGACGTGCGCGCGACGTTCTTCGTGTGCGGGGAGATGGCGGACTACAACAGGGGCCTGCTGGCCCGCATGGCCGACGAGGGACACGTGGTCGGCAACCACACCTGGTCCCACCCCCTGCTGACCAAGCTCACCCGGCGCCGCATCCGCACCGAGATGGAACGCACCAGCGAGATCATCGAGAAGACCTACGGCGAGCCGCCCCGCTGGTTCCGCGCGCCCTACGGGGCGTGGAACCGCGCCGCCTTCCAGCTCGGCGCCGAGCTGGGCATGGAACCCCTCGCCTGGACCGTCGACACCCTGGACTGGACCACCCCCGGCACCGCCACCATCGTCGGCCGGGTGGAGGACGGCGCCGCTCCCGGCGTCGTGGTGCTCTCGCACGACGCCGGGGGCGACCGCTCGCAGAGCGTCCGCGCCCTGCGTTCCTATCTGCCGCAGCTCCTGGACTCCGGGTACCACCTCACCGTCCCCCGGCGGCAGTTGCTGTGACACACGCTTCGCCCGCCCGGCCGGGAACCGTTCAGCGGACCTCGACCAGGCGGGCGAACGCGACGACGTTCCCGTCGTACCCGTTCTGCTTGGAGAAACCGCCGCCGCAGGTGATGACCCGCAATTCCGGGCCGCCCTTGGAGCCGTACACCCGGTCGCCGGGAAAATTGTCCTTCTCGAACACCTCGACGCCGTAGATCTCGAACACCGCGGTCTTTCCGTCCTGCCGCGAGACCTCGACCTTGTTCCCCTTCTTCAGGGCGCCGAGACCGTAGAAGACGGCCGGGCCCTGCTGGTTGTCCACATGGCCGACCACCACCGCGGTGCCCTTCTCCCCGGGAGCGACCGCGCCGGTGAACCAGCCCGCCAGATTCGGGTCCTCCGGCGGCGGCGCGCCGACCCAGCCGTCCGCGTCCAGACCGACCGGCATGATCGGCGCGTCGACCTGGATGGCGGGGATCCGGACCCGGTCGGGCACCGCGTACGGCAGCGGGGCGGGTCCCGCGACGGCGTTCCGGTCCCCGGCGACGCGGGTGTCCGAGGCGGCCGCCGAGGCCGGCTGCGGAGGGCCCGCGTCGAATTCCCCCGAACCGTTGCGGATGAGCGCGAGCCCGGTCAGCAGAACCAGTGCTATCACGCCCCAGGGAGCGCGTTTCCCGCGCCGCTCCTCCTCTTCGGCGCGTTCCTCCGACCCGTACATTCGCCATCCCCTCTCGACACGGCCGTCGCCATGTCGTTCGCGCATACGAGAACGCTAAGCGCGGCCCATCCGAGCGGCGACGGGGCACATGCGAACGGGTGGCGCGCGCCCTTGCGGTGAGCCATCCGGGACACGCCGGGCGGAATGTCCCGACGGTCAGTGACCTGCGGTGATAACGACTCGCCCGGTTCCGGCCCGGAAACCCCCTCACCAGGACGGACCATTCCCGACATGCGGCCCGGGTCGGGGCAACTGAGGGTCTTTCTGGGAGGCGCTTTCTCGCCGATCGACCGGGGACGGGTCCCGGGGCGTCTTCCGCGGAGGATGACATGCACAACTCTCGTGCCCTGGCGGCCGCGGGCGCCGCCGTCGCTGTTCTCGCACTGGCCGCCCCCGCGGCCACCGCGGGCGGGGACCACGGCACCCCGAGCAACATCGTCGCCCTGCCCAGCGTCATCGCCCGCGGCGGACAGATGACCGTCACGGTCGACGGCTGCCCGCAGGGCGGCACGATGACCTCCGAGGCGTTCGGCAGGGCCCACCTGACGCCGGTCAGGGGAGCCAACGAGACCTCCCGGGGCACCGCCACCATCAGGGAGAACGCCCGGCCCGGGTCCTACGACATCACGGTCAACTGCTCGGGCAGGACGCTGACCCGCCCGGCCGCCTTCACCGTCATCGGCGGTGTCCGGGGTGGTCTCGGCGGCAGCAGCACCAGCGGTGCCACGCCGACCGACATCGCCATCGGCGGCGGGCTCGTGACCGCGGCCGTCGCGGGCGGTGGCCTGTTCTGGATGCGCCGCCGGGCCGAGCGCCGGATCTGACCCGCCTCCGCCGAGACCGTACGGGCTCCGCCTTCGGGGGGCGGACCCACCGGTCACCTCCTCGGCCGACGGGCCGGCACCGCCCGGCGCAGGCCCCCCGCGTCACCTTCCGCGTGCAGCGCGCGCAGGGCTCACCGTCCCCACGACCGACGCGCACAGGGCTTCGCCCCGGAACCCCGCAGCGGGTCCCGGGGCGAAGCCCTGTGCGCGTCAGCCCCGTCAGGCGGCGTCCTCGCCGGAGCGGCGGCGCGAGAAGTGGTACGCCGCGCCCACCGAGCCGGCCACCAGCGCGAGGCCGAGCCCGATCTCCTTGACGTCCAGACCGGCGAAGCTGCCGCCCTCGCCGGCGTGCACGCCCTTCGGCGGTACCGTTCCGGGGTGGTGCCCGTGGCCTGTCGCGATGGTCAGCCTGGTGGTCCCGGTCCTCCCGTCGCAGGTGAACGCCACCCGGTAGACCGCGCCCGGCCTCGCGTCCCGGCCGACCCGCGCCTGGGCCGACGCCTGCCCGCGCGGGATGGCGACCGTGTCGAACACCGGCGACGAGACCGTCACCCGGCCCCGGCAGGCGCCGTCGTGGCGGTCCACCCGCAGGGTGACCTCGCCGCCCGGCGCGACGGTGGCGGGATGGACGCTGAAACCGAACGGAGCGGTGCCGCCGGCCGCACCGGCCGGCACGCAGGCGGAGAGGGCGGCGACGCCGATCAGTGCGGTCGAGGCGACGGGTATCGCGCGCATGGTGATCCTCCGGGTCCCGAGGAGCAGCGGCGGACCTGTTCCGCTCGCGCCAGGAATGCACCTCGATGCCCGAAACGCTAGGAAGCCCCGTCCGCGGACGCGATCGCAGTCGCGCGAACGGGGCAACCGTGTGGGCCGCACAGGGGACCACGGACCCGCGGCCGGGGGACGGTGACGGCGTGTCGGCGCGCCCGCCGGCCGGTCCCGTGCGAGTGCGGCGGGAGCGGCAGCGGCCGTCAGCCCCCGACGCCCGGGAACAGGTTCAGGAACGGCTCCGTGGACGCCGATACCCCCCGGCTGTAGGGCGCGTCGAAGTCCCAGATCAGGAAGAGCAGGAAGGCGATCAGCGCGGAGAACAGCCCGGCCAGGACCAGCTCGCGCGTCGTGCGCCGGATCTGCAGGGCGAAGACCATGCCGATGGTGACGACGGCCCCCGTGATCAGCCCGAACCACACCACGCCCGGCATCGTCGCCCCGGTCGACTCCGCACGGGCGGCGCGGGCCTGGTCCGCCGCGGCCACCTGGTCGAGGAGCGGCTGGTAGGCCTGGGCCTCGAAGTCCGACCGGGGCTCGTAGTCCGTGACGTCCGCGCGGACCCGGTCCAGGAGTTCGCCGCCGCGCTCGGTGACCTCGCCCTCGTCGGTCATCGCCTTCCACTCGGTCGTCACGACGTGTCCGACATAGGCGTTGACATCCTCCCGGATGCGGTCACGGACGTCGGGCGGATAGACCCGGACGCGCTCCGAGATCTCGTGCAGCGCGACGGCCTCCGCCTGCACGTGGTCCTCGGCCGCGCTGCGCGCCTCCCAGACACCGGCGATGGCCAGACCCAGGACGATGGCGTACACGACCCCGATCCACATCGTCATGTACTCGATGACGTCCGGGGTCTCGGTGATGTCCTCGTCGTCGGACGCCGTGCGGTGCCGTACGAAGGTGATGACGATGACGACGACGCAGGCGGCCACCATCGCGAGGACGAGAACAAGCCATTCCGGCAACGGAACCCTCCAGGGATCAGCGCGCGCGCAGCGCGGCGACGGCGACCACCGCGGGCACCGTGATGAGCAGGACGAAGACGAGGGGGGAGGTGGCCCCGCGCGAAGACCGCTGCTGCACCCGGGCCGTGCGGTACCGCGGGTAGCGCACCGGGGACACCGAGGGGCGCGGTGCCGGGGTGGCCGACGGGGCGGGCGCGGGCGCGGGTGCGGCGGGCCGGACCGGTACCGCACGGGGACTCGGTGGCGGAGGTTCCGGCGCGGGGGGCGGGGCCGGTGCGGGTGCCGGGGGTTCTGGTGCGGGGCGCGCGGGTGGCTCAGGCGGCGGCTCCGGTTCGGGGGCGGGCGGTGACGGGGGCTTCGGCGAGGGCGATGGCGGGGGAGTGGGCTCGGGCGGCTCGGGCGTCGGGGTGGGGCTGGGCGGAGGAGTCGGCGTGGGCGGCGGACACGGCGGGAAGCCGTACCCGAAGTCGCTTCCGGCGACCGCCACCGCCTCGGTGCCGCCCGGGCCGGTCGAGGCCCATGCGCAGGCGTCCGCCCGCGCCGTGCCGGCCGGTGTGCCGGCGAGCGTGAGCGTCAGCGCCACCAGGGCCAACACCCGTCCCGGGCAAGGGGATCGGGTCGGTTCGGGTCCATGCACGTCGTGATCATCCGGCCTCGCGCGCGCGGCCACGCGGGAGAACCGGGCGATTGCCCCGATCGAGGGAAACGATGCGGTCGGCGGTTTGACCGGCGCGGGCCCCTCCCTGCCAGGACGGGCACGCGCGTACGAGGCCGACGGGCCCGGCGGGGAATTCCGCGGCCGGCTGAAGACCACCGGCGCGCCCGTGCGTACCCACTGCGGTGCGGTGCGCTTGCGCATCCGCCTGTGCCGTGCGGCGGCCGGCAGGGCTCCGCGACACCGGCGACGACCGGGGAAAAGACGATGAAGACCCTCCTGGACGGAGCGCCTCATTCGCGGCGGGCGCGGCGGCGGTACTGGCGCTGACGGCGAACTCGGCGAGCTGGTGACCGACGGCGCACCCTCCACCGCTTGACGGCGACAGCCCCCGGCCGCCGAGGCCGGCCCGCGAGGGCGACTGCGCCGGGACCTGGCCCCGGTGGCCGCCGACGACGCCGTCGCCGAGGAGGGCGTCGACGAGTCGCCGCTCGGCGAGGTCACCCGCGCCGACGGCACCCGGCGGCTCACCGTCGGCGGCCGGCCTGCCGGGACTCTCCACCCGCGAGGCCCCCGAACTCGGCGAGATCGTCATCGACCGGAACGGCATGACGGTCTACCGCTTCCAGGAGGACGAGGCGTGGCCCGAGCCGGTGCCGGCGTGCACCGGGGCCTGCCTCGAGAAGTGGCCGGTCGTCGCTCCCGTGGCGGCCGACGACACCCGGGGCGTCGTCCGCAAGGGCCTGATGAGCTTCACCCGGCCCGACGGAACGGGACAACGGACGGTCGGCTGCCGGCGGGTCTGCACCTTCGCGGGCGACAAGACGGCCGGGGGCAGCAACGGCCAGGGTGCCGACGGGACCTGGTACACCGTCGCCCCGGACGGGAAACCGGTCGGCACGCCGAAGAGGTAGCGGCTCTCCCAACTCCCCGCGAGAGCCGTCTCCTTCCGTCTCCGGGCGGAACGGGCGGCCCCGTTTCGCGCGTTTTGGCGTGCCTTGGCACCCGGCACGTGCCGCGGGCAGTGACCGGGAACGGTTGGTCGAAGTCCCTTCGGGCTCGCCCCTTCGGCGGGCGATCAGTAGCCTCAGCTCGAACACCGGATCGCCCGAGCCTTGGAGAGAAGATGGAGCGCCCTGCATGGGCCCCACGGAGCATCGACATCTCGGTGCCGAGTGTGGCCCGCATCTACGACTTCTATCTGGGCGGCTCGCACAACTTCGAGGCCGACCGCGAAGCGGCCCGCAGGGCGATGGAGTTCATGCCGGGACTCCCCAAGATCATGCAGGCGAACCGGGCGTTCATGCGCCGTGCCGTGCGCTTCGCGGCCGAGGAGGGCATCGACCAGTTCCTGGACATCGGCTCGGGCATCCCCACCTTCGGCAACGTCCACGAGGTGGCGCGCGCCGCGCGGCCCGGCTCGCGCGTGGTGTACGTCGACCACGATCCGGTGGCGGTCGCGCACGGCCAGGCGGTGCTGGAGGGCGACGAGGACGCGGACGTCGTCGCCGCGGACCTGCTCAAGCCGCGGGAGATCCTCGACAGCCCCCAGGTGGAGCGGCTGATCGACCTGAACAGGCCGGTCGCCCTTCTCCTCGTCGCCGTACTGCACTTCGTGGAGGACGCGGACGACCCGCACGCGGCGCTGGCCGAGCTGAGGGACGCGCTCGCGCCCGGCAGCCTGCTCGTCCTCACCCACGCCTCCTACGAGGGCGTCCCGCTGCCCGCCGAGCGGGCCCGGGGGGCGGTCGACGTGTACCGGGACATCCGCAATCCGCTGATCATGCGTTCGCGCGAGGAGATCGCGCGGTTCTTCGAGGGGTACGACATGGTGGAGCCCGGACTGGTCCCGATGCCGCGCTGGCGGCCCGAGACGGCGCCGGAGGACGAGGACCCGTACGCCTTCTCGGGCTTCGCGGGCGTGGGGCGTACGGCGTGATCGCGGAGCCGGACGGGCACGAGGACAGACTCCGCCGGTTCGCCACCATATGGAGCCGCGCGGTGTTCCCCGTGACGTCGACGTCCTCCACACGGGCCGAGTTCGAGGAAGAACTGGTGCCGCTGGCCCGCAGGATGAGCGAGCTGCTGCGGGCCCGCAGCCTCGACGCGGCGGCGGCCAAGGCGGTCGGTGCCGCGCTGGTCGACGTCCACTGCACCGACCCCGACGCCCTCGCCCGCACCCTGGACTGCGTCGACGCCTACCTGGTGCTGTACTGCGGCGAGGACGGCGACCCCGAGGACCTGAGGGCGCGCTCGGCACGGCTCCAGCACGCCATGGCCGCCGGGTTCGCCGGGGCGCTGCGCCGCCGGACGCTGGCCGAGCAGGAGGCCGTCGCGCAGGCCGCGCTGAGGGCGCAGGGCGTGGTGGCCGAGGCCCTGCACGCCAGCGAGGCCCGCTTCCGCGCGGTCTTCGAGGGCGCGGCGATAGGCATCGGCATCGCCGACCTGGACGGCAACGTGCTGCAGGTCAACGGCGCGCTGACACGCATGTTCGGACTGACCGACCAGATGCTGCGCGGCCGCAACTGCAGGGAGTGGACCCACCCCGACGACGCTCCGCAGACCTGGCGGCTCTACGAGGAGCTGGTGCGCGGCGAGCGGGAGGCCTACCACTGCGAGAAGGCCTTCTACCGGCCCGACGGCACCGTCCTGTGGACCAATCTGACCGTGTCCCTGCTGCGCGACGCCGACGGCAGCCCGCAGTACCAGCTCGCGCTGATGGAGGACACCACCGAGCGCCGGCTGCTCAATCTGCGGCTGCGCTACGAGGCCACCCACGACGCGCTCACCGGCCTGCCCAACCGCAGCTTCTTCTTCGAACGCCTGGAGAAGGCCCTCGGCGCGGGCCCCGGGCAGCGCTTCGGCCTGTGCTACCTGGACCTCGACGGCTTCAAGACCGTCAACGACAGCCTCGGCCACGCGGCGGGCGACCGGCTGCTCGTGGAGGTCGCCGACCGGCTCCAGGCCTGTGCCACCGCGCCCGGCGAGATGGTCGCCCGGCTCGGCGGCGACGAGTTCGTGGCGCTGACCACCGGACCGGACACCCGGCACGAGGTGGACGAGCTCGCCGGACGCATCATGAACGCGCTGCTCGCGCCCATCGGCGTCGACGGCCGTGAACTCACCGTGCGCGGCAGCATCGGCATCGTCGAGGGCCCGGCCGGCGAGCGCAGCCCGGCGGAAGTGCTGCGCAGCGCCGACATCACGATGTACCGGGCCAAGTCGGCGGGCGGCAACCGCTTCGAGTTCGCCGACCCGGAGGCGGACGCCCGCGTCATCACCCGGCACGGCCTGACCACCGCGCTGCCGGCGGCCCTGGAGCGGCGCGAGTTCTTCATCGAGTACCAGCCGCTGGTGCACCTCGGCGACAGCAGCGTGCGCGGCGCCGAGGCGCTGGTGCGCTGGCTGCACCCGCAGCACGGGGTGCTCGGCCCGGACCGGTTCATCCCGCTCGCCGAGCACACGGGGCTGATCGTCCCGCTGGGCCGCTGGGTGCTGGAGGAGTCCGTGCGGCAGGCCCGCGAGTGGCGGGAGCGGCAGGGCGGGACGGCCGCCGCGGGTCCGCTGCGCATCAACGTCAATCTCTCGCCCTGCCAGCTCACCCACCCCGGACTCGTCCAGGACACCATCGAGATCCTGGAGCGCACCGGCGTCGCGCCGGACGCCCTGTGCCTGGAGGTGACGGAGTCCGCGCTGATCGGCGCGGACGACGACCTGCTGAAGCCGCTGCGCAGGCTGGCCGAGATGGGCGTCGACATCGCCCTGGACGACTTCGGCACCGGCTACTCCAACCTCGCCAACCTGCGCCGGCTGCCGGTGAGCGTCCTCAAGCTGGACCGTTCCTTCACCCAGAGCATGCAGCGCTTCCCGGCGGACCCGGTCGACCTCAAGATCGTCGAGGGGATCGTCGCCCTGGCCCACAGCCTGGACCTCACGGTCACCGTCGAGGGCGTGGAGACCGCCGCCCAGGCCGAGCAGTTGCGCGTCCTCGGCTGTGACACGGCGCAGGGCTGGTACTACGCCCGTCCGGGCCCGCCGGAGCGCCTGCACGAACTGGCGCTGGTCGACTCCACGGCCTAGTCCCCGCGCCCCCCTGCCGACGGCCCGGGGAACACCGCCGGCAGGGGCGCCGCGGCTCCGGGGCGCGGGCGCGTGACCGGACGGCGGACCCGCGGTCCGGGACGGCGCCGGACCGCCCCGGCGCCCCACGGGTACCGTCACCTCTCCAGCAGCATCCGCTGCAACTCCCGCGCCGCCCGCGGTGGAGCCACGTCGCTGCGGTGGGCCAGCGCGATCGTGCGGTACAGCCCCGGCCGCTCCAGCGGCGTGACCCTGAGGCCCTGCCCGGACCGCGCGGCCACCATGCGGGGCACGACCGCCACCCCCAGCCCCGCCCGGGCGAACCCCAGCACCGCGTCCATCTCGCCGCCCTCCACGGCGAACTCCGGCTCGAACCCGGCGGAGCGGCACGCGGCCACGGTCAGCTCGCGCAGGTCGTAGCCGTGCCGGAACATCACCAGCCGCTCGCCCTCCAGATCGGCGACGCGCACGGCCCGCCGCCCGCCGCCCGGCCGGGGCGCCTCGGGCGACGACACCACGACCAGGTCCTCGCGCAGCAGTTCCACCGTGGTCAGCGCCGGGGACGCGGTCGGCAGCGGGAGCACCACGAGCGCCAGGTCGAGCGCGCCGCGCGCCAGCTCCCGCACCAGGTCGTGGGAACCGCCCTCCTCGATCAGCAGCCGGATGCCGGGGTAGCGGTCGTGGAAGGCGCGCAGCACGTCGGGGAGCAGGCCCGTGCACAGACTCGGGGTGGCGCCCAGCCGGACCCGTCCGCCGCGCAACTGCACCAGCTCCTGCACCTCGTGCCGGGCGGTGTCCGCGTCGGCCAGGATGCGCCGGGCCAGCGGCAGCAGCGCCTCGCCGGCGTCCGTGAGCGTGATGTTGCCGCGCGCCCGCAGGAACAGGTCGGCACCCAGTTCCCGCTCCAGTGCCTTGATCTGTTGCGACAGCGAGGGCTGCGCCACGTGCACCGACTCGGCGGCGCGGGTGAAGTGGCGGGTCTCGGCGACCGCCACGAAGTACTGGAGCTGCTGGAACTGCATACCGTCGAGCATACGGCGCCGATAGGAAACCTCTATGGAAACGAGGTGGGCCATGTCTTGGACCGATCGGCCCTTGTGCCCGTAGCGTCTTGTGCCATGGCTCTGGCAACGCGGACGGACCGACGGCCGTCCATGGCGCGCACCGTGTGGGACTCGACCGTCGGCAAGAAGACAGTGATGGCGATCAGCGGCCTCGTCATGCTCCTCTACCTGGTCGCCCACATGATCGGGAACCTGAAGATCTTCTTCGGGACGAGCGAGTTCAACCACTACGCCCACTGGCTGCGCACGGTCGGCGAGCCGTTCATGCACTACGAGTGGACGCTGTGGCTGATCCGCGTCGTGCTGGTCGTCGCCGTCGTCGCCCACGCCACGTCCGCGTACCAGCTCAGCCGCCGCGACATCAAGGCGCGGCCCGACAAGTACGTCCACAGGAAGCCGCGGACGAGCTACGCGACCCGCACGATGCGCTGGGGCGGGATCATCCTCGGCCTGTTCATCGTCTGGCACATCCTGGACCTGACCACCGGCACCGTCCACACGGGCGGCTTCGAGTCGGGCAAGCCCTACCAGAACGTCGTGGACACCTTCTCCACCTGGTACGGCAACGTCGTCTACATCGTCGCGGTGCTCGCCCTCGGCCTGCACATCCGGCACGGCTTCTGGTCCGCCGCCCAGACCCTCGGCGCCGGCAGCCGCACCCGCGACCGCGCCCTGAAGACCGTCGCGAACGTCCTCGCGCTGCTGCTCACGATCGGCTTCGTCGCCGTACCCGTGGGCGTCATGACCGGAGTGGTGAGCTGACCATGACTTCCTACGCCGACTACACGACCGGTGAGCCGGTCGCCGACACCAAGGCCCCCGCCGGACCGATCGCCGAGCGCTGGGACAGGCGCCGCTTCGAGGCGAAGCTCGTCAACCCCGCCAACCGGCGCAAGCAGACCGTCATCGTCGTCGGCACCGGCCTCGCGGGCGGTTCGGCGGGCGCCACGCTCGCCGAGCAGGGCTACCGCGTCGTCCAGTTCTGCTACCAGGACTCACCGCGCCGCGCCCACTCCATCGCCGCGCAGGGCGGCATCAACGCCGCGAAGAACTACCGCAACGACGGCGACTCCGTCCACCGCCTGTTCTACGACACCGTCAAGGGCGGCGACTTCCGCTCCCGCGAGTCCAACGTGCACCGGCTCGCCCAGATCTCCGTCGAGATCATCGACCAGTGCGTGGCCCAGGGCGTGCCCTTCGCCCGCGAGTACGGCGGTCTGCTCGACACCCGCTCCTTCGGCGGCGTCCAGGTCTCCCGTACGTTCTACGCCCGCGGCCAGACGGGCCAGCAGCTGCTGCTCGGCGCCTACCAGGCGCTCAGCCGGCAGATCGCGGCCGGCAACGTCGAGATGCATCCGCGCACCGAGATGCTGGACCTGATCGTCGTGGACGGACGGGCGCGCGGCATCGTCGCCCGGGACCTGATCACCGGCAGGATCGACACGTACTTCGCGGACGCCGTGGTCCTGGCCAGCGGCGGCTACGGCAACGTCTTCTACCTGTCGACGAACGCCATGAACTCCAACGCCACCGCCGTGTGGCGGGCGCACCGGCGCGGCGCGTACTTCGCCAACCCCTGCTTCACGCAGATCCACCCGACCTGCATCCCGCGCACCGGCGACCACCAGTCCAAGCTGACGCTGATGAGCGAGTCGCTGCGCAACGACGGGCGGATCTGGGTGCCCAGGGCCAAGGGCGACGACCGGCCGCCGAACAGGATCCCCGAGGACGAGCGCGACTACTACCTGGAGCGCATCTACCCGTCCTTCGGCAACCTGGTGCCCCGCGACATCGCCTCGCGCGCCGCGAAGAACGTCTGCGACGAGGGCCGCGGTGTCGGCCCCGGCGGACAGGGCGTGTACCTGGACTTCGCCGACGCCATCCGGCGCATGGGCCGCAAGGCGGTCGAGGCCAAGTACGGCAATCTCTTCGACATGTACCAGCGGATCACCGACGAGGATCCGTACCAGGTGCCCATGCGGATCTACCCGGCCGTGCACTACACGATGGGTGGCCTGTGGGTCGACTACGACCTCCAGACCACCGTCCCCGGCCTGTTCGCCATCGGCGAGGCCAACTTCTCCGACCACGGCGCCAACCGGCTCGGCGCCTCCGCGCTGATGCAGGGCCTGGCTGACGGCTACTTCGTCCTCCCGGCCACCATCAACGACTACCTCGCCCGCAACCCGCACAAGGAAGAGGTCGACGCCGGCCACCCGGTGGTGCAGGAGGTGCTGGCCGAGACCGAGGACCGGCTGAACCTGCTCCTGTCCGTGGACGGCGACCGCACCCCCGACTCCTTCCACCGCGAACTCGGCGAACTGATGTGGGAGTTCTGCGGCATGGCCCGCACGGACACCGGCCTGCGCAAGGCGCTGGAGCGCATCCCGCGGATCCGCGAGGAGTTCTGGCGCCGCATCAAGGTCCCGGGCACCGGCGAGGAGCTCAACCAGTCGCTGGAGAAGGCCAACCGCATCGTCGACTACCTGGAGCTCGCCGAGCTGATGTGCCTCGACGCGCTGCACCGCACGGAGTCCTGCGGCGGCCACTTCCGCGAGGAGTCCCAGACCCCGGACGGGGAGGCCGCCCGCAAGGACGACGAGTTCTCCTACGCCGCCGCCTGGGAGTTCACCGGCACGGGCGAGGCCCCGGCCCTGCACAAGGAAGACCTGGTCTTCGAGTACGTCCACCCCACCCAGCGGAGCTACGCATGAAGCTCACCCTGCGCGTCTGGCGCCAGAAGAACGCCGACGCCGAAGGCGCCATGTCCACGTACGAGGTGGACGGGATCTCGCAGGACATGTCGTTCCTGGAGATGCTCGACACCCTCAACGAGGAACTCATCCTCAAGGGCGAGGACCCGGTCGCCTTCGACCACGACTGCCGCGAGGGCATCTGCGGCGCCTGCTCGCTGGTCATCAACGGCGACGCCCACGGCCCCGAGCGCACCACGACCTGTCAGCTCCACATGCGGTCCTTCCAGGACGGCGACACCATCGACGTAGAGCCGTGGCGGGCCGCCGCCTTCCCGGTCGTGAAGGACCTGGTCGTCGACCGTTCGGCCTTCGACCGCATCATCCAGGCCGGCGGTTACATCACCGCCCCCACCGGCGCCGCGCCGGAGGCGCACGCCACACCGGTGCCGAAGCCGGACGCCGACTTCGCCTTCGAGCACGCCGAGTGCATCGGCTGCGGCGCCTGCGTCGCCGCGTGCCCGAACGGCGCGGCGATGCTGTTCACCTCCGCCAAGATCAACCACCTCAACGTCCTGCCGCAGGGCGCGCCCGAGCGGGAGACGCGGGTGCTGGACATGGTGGCGCAGATGGACGAGGAGGGCTTCGGCGGCTGCACGCTCGCCGGCGAGTGCGCGACGGCCTGCCCGAAGGGCATCCCCCTGTTCTCCATCACCAGCATGAACAAGGAGTGGCTGCGGGCGACGCGGAAGGTGTCGAAGCGGTAGAACTCCGCCGGGTCCCCGTGGGCCCGGCTCAACAGGGAACGTTCGCCGGAGGGTGCGGACGGGCGGGGCCGGGGACGGTGCTCATCCCGGCCCCGTCTCGCTTTGCGTCCCGGGCGCCCGCCGGGTGAGGGCCGGCCCGCACGGTCACCCGGGGAAAGCACCATCGAAAAGTATGTTGCTTTTGTGGCGTATGTGTCGTTTTCAGGCGGCTGTGGCGGACAGTCGGACAGCACGCACTCCGGAAGGAGGGGTGATGCCCGATGATCACCCGTGAAGAGATCGCCGACCTCCTCGACCATCCGGTCTACGACGGGGAAGGCAACAAGATCGGCGACGCCAAGCACGTCTTCTTCGACGACGCGACCGGGCGGCCCGAGTGGGTGAGCGTCAGGACGGGCCTCTTCGGCTCCACCGAGTCGTTCGTGCCCATCCGGGACGCCTCGGTGGTGCGCGACCACATCGAGGTCCCGTACCGCAAGGACCAGGTCAAGGGCGCGCCCAATGTCGACGTCGACGCGGGCGGCCATCTGTCGGAGACCGAGGAACACCGGCTCTACGACTACTACGGCATCAACTGGGACAGCGTGCTGTCCGAGGCCGAGCGGGCCGGAGACGACCGCGGGCCGCAGGGCCCGGGCACGGCGGACGCCGCCGGTGCCGCGGGGGCCGCCGGGACGGTGGGCCGCTCCGACGCGGCGGGAGCGGCGGGCACCAGGAGCCGGGCCGGCGCGGCGGGCGCCGCGGGCGGGACCGGCGAGGCGGGGACGGCGGGCACCGCCGGTACCCCCGGCCGCACGGGCGCCCCGGACCGCCGCGGCATGCGCGCCGACGACGCCATGACCCGCTCCGAGGAGCGCATGCGCGTCGGCGTCGAGCGGCACGAGGTCGGCCGGGCCAGGCTGCGCAAGTACGTGGTCACCGAGGAGGTCGAGCAGACCGTCCCGGTGCGCCACGAGGAGGTGCGCGTGGAGCGCGAGCCGATCACGGACGCCAACCGCGACCAGGCGCTCTCCGGACCCGAGATCAGCGAGGCCGAGCACGAGGTCACCCTGCACGAGGAACGCGCCGTGGTGGAGACCGAGACGGTGCCGGTCGAACGCGTCAGGCTGACCACGGAGGAGCACATCGAGAACGAGACCGTGCGCGGCCGGGTGCGCAAGGAGCGCATCGAGGCCGAGACGGAGAGCGCAGCCGACGACGACACGCGGCGGGGGCGGCGCGGACGCCAGTGACCGCGAGCCGCTGCCGGGGCGGGGGCACGCGCCGGTGAACCGCCGTCACCGGCGCGTCCCGCCCTCCAGCGCCTCGGCCAGATACGGCGCCGTGGCGCTGCCCGCCGCCCGCGCCACCTCGGCCGGAGGGCCCGCCGCGACGATCCGCCCGCCCGCGTCGCCGCCGCCCGGCCCCAGGTCGATCACCCAGTCTGCGCCCGCCACCACGGCCATGTCGTGCTCCACGACGACCACCGTGTGCCCGGCGTCGACCAGGCCGTGCAGCTGCCGCATCAGCACCTCCACATCGGCCGGGTGCAGACCGGTCGTCGGTTCGTCCAGGAGGTACAGGGTGTGGCCGCGGCGGCCCCGCTGCAGTTCGCTCGCCAGCTTGATCCGCTGGGCCTCACCGCCGGACAGCTCCGTCGCCGGCTGGCCGAGCCGCAGGTAGCCGAGCCCCACGTCCAGCAGCGCGGCCAGGCTGCGCGCCACGGCCGGAGTGTCCGTGAAGAACTCCGCCGCGTCCTCCACCGTCAGGCCCAGCACCTCGGCGATGTTCCGCCCCCGGTGGGCGACTTCGAGCGTCTCGGGGTTGTAGCGCGCGCCGCCGCAGTCGGGGCAGGGCGCGTAGGTGCTCGGCAGGAACAGCAGCTCGACGCTGACGAACCCCTCGCCCTGGCAGGTCTCGCAGCGCCCGCCGGCCACGTTGAAGGAGAACCGGCCGACGCCGTACCCCCGTTCGCGTGCCGCGTCGGTGTCCGCGAACACCTTCCGCACGACGTCGAACAGGCCGGTGTACGTGGCCAGGTTGGACCGCGGGGTGCGGCCGATGGGCTTCTGGTCGACCGAGACGAGGCGGCCCACACCCGGCAGCTCGTCGGTGATCTCGCCGATGAGCGTGGACTTCCCGGACCCCGACACGCCCGTCACCGCCGTGAGCACGCCCAGCGGGAACGCGGCACTCACCCCGCGCAGGTTGTGCCGGGTGACCGGACCGACCGTCAGGGTGCCCCGGGGCTTGCGCGCCTCGCGGGCCGGGGCGGGGGAGCGGTCGAAGAGGTACCGGGCCGTCGCCGACTCCTCGACCCCGGCCAGTTCGGCCACCGGGCCGCTGTAGAGCACGCGCCCGCCGTGCTCGCCCGCCCGCGGGCCGACGTCCACGATCCAGTCGGCGCCGCGCATCACGCCCAGGTGGTGCTCGACGACGAACACCGAGTTGCCCGCCGACTTCAGCCGCTCCAGTACCGTCAGCAGGGCCTCGGTGTCCGCCGGGTGCAGTCCCGCGGACGGCTCGTCGAGGACGTGGACGACCCCGAACAGCCCGGAGCGGAGCTGCGTGGCCAGGCGCAGCCGCTGCAGCTCGCCCGCCGACAGGGAGGGCGCCGGGCGGTCGAGGCTCAGATAGCCGAGGCCCAGCTCGATCACGGGCGCGATGCGCGAGGTCAGGTCGGCGGTGAGCACCCGGGCCGTCTCGTCGCCGTCGGGCAGCCGCGAGACCAGTTCGCTCAGGGGCAGCGCCGTCGTCCGCGCGATGTTCAGGCCGCCCACGGTCACCGCCAGCGCCTCGGGCCGCAGCCGGCCGCCGCCGCACACGGGACAGGGCGCGCTGGTGAGGAAGCGTTCCGCCTTGGCCCGAAGCGTCGCGCTCTTCGACTCCGAGAACGTCTTCATCACATATCGCCGGGCGCTCATGTACGTGCCCTGGTAGGGCCGCTGGATCCGTCCGGCCTCGCGCACGGGGTGCACGGTGACCACCGGCTGCTCTTCCGTGAACAGGATCCACTCGCGCTGCTCGGCGGGCAGTTCGCGCCACGGCCGGTCCACGTCGTACCCGAGCGCGTCCAGGACGTCCCGCAGGTTCTTGCCCTGCCAGGCCCCGGGCCACGCCGCGACGGCGCCCTCGCGGACCGACAGCGATGGGTCGGGGACGAGCAGTTCCTCGGTCGTACGGTGCACCCGGCCCAGCCCGTGGCACTCGGGGCACGCCCCGGCCGCCGTGTTGGGCGAGAAGGCGTCCGAGTCGAGCCGCGCGGCGCCCGGCGGGTAGTCGCCCGCGCGGGAGAACAGCATCCGCAGGGAGTTGGAGAGGTTGGTGACCGTGCCCACCGACGAACGCGACGTCGGCGCCGCCCGGCGCTGCTGGAGCGACACGGCCGGCGGCAGCCCGGTGATCTCGCCGACCTTCGGGGCGCCGACCTGCTGGATCAGCCGGCGGGCGTAGGGCGCGACCGACTCGAAGTACCGGCGCTGTGCCTCCGCGTAGACGGTCCCGAAGGCGAGCGACGACTTGCCGGAGCCCGAGACGCCGGTGAACACGGCCACCACGTCCCGAGGGACGTCGACGTCCACGCCCTTGAGGTTGTGCTCACGTGCGCCGCGGACACGGACGTACGGGTCGTGGGGGCTGTGCATCGCGGGGAACTCCGTACGTCTTCGGGCGGGCTCGGCCGGACGGACCGACGGCCCGGCCCGGCGGGACAAACCCTGCGATTCTACGCCGCGACGCCCGACGTCCCCCGGCCGGTGACGCGGGCGAGCCGCCGGTAGGAGTCCAGCAGGGCCTCGCGGTCGTACGTGCTGGTGGTCACGAGCACCTCCTGGGCGCCCGTCTCCTCGAGGAGCGACTCCAGTTCGCCGGCGACCTGTTCCCCGGTGCCCGCGATGTGGCCGGTCAGTCCCGCCTCGTACAGCTCGCGCTCCTTGGCGGTCATCGTGCGGGCCTCGACGTCCTCGGCCGGCGGCAGAGGGGGGAAGGAGCCGCGGGTGCGGGCCCGGGCCATGGACCAGGCCTCGGGGAGCAGGATGCGCCGGGCCGCTTCCGGGGTGGCGGCCACGGCGACGGTGCCCGAGACGACGACGTACGGCTCCCGGGCCCACTCGGAGGGGCGGAAGTCGGTGCGGTAGCGGTCGACGGCCCGGCGCATCCGGTCGCGGTCCCGCAGGTCGCCGATGACCAGCGGCAGGCCCGCCCGGGCGGCGACGGCCGCTCCCTCGCCCATGGCCAGCACGAACGGAGGGACGGTCAGCCCCTCGGCGGGCCGGGCGTGGACGCCGGTGGGGGAGGTGCCCCGGAACCAGCCGAGCAGTTCCGCCAGTTGCGCGTCGAAGTCCTCGGCGTCGTCCTTGTCCCGGCCGAGCGCCCTGCGCACGCCGTCGGTGAACCCCACCGACCGGCCGAGCCCCATGTCGATCCGGCCCGGGAAGAGCGACTCCAGCACGCCGAACTGCTCGGCGACGACCAGGGGGCGGTGGTTGGGCAGCATCACGCCCCCGGTGCCGACCCGGATGCGGCGGGTGGCCCCCGCCACGGCGGCGGCCAGCACGGTCGGCGCGGAGCCGGCCACGCCGGGCACCCCGTGGTGCTCGGCCACCCAGAACCGGTGGTAGCCGAGCCGTTCCGCCTCCCGGGCCAGGGCCACGGTGTCGCGCAGCGCCTCGGCGCCGGTGCGGCCCTCGCGGATGCGGGAGCGGTCGAGCACGGAGAAGCGGGTCGTCGCGATCAGGGAGCTCACACGGGGTTCAACACCTGTGCGGCGTGAGGATTCCCGGAACCGGGAGGGCCGGTCAGCCCCCGGGGCGCAGCAGCCCGCGCTCGTAGGCCCGCACCAGGTGCTGGGGTACGAGATGCCGGACGCCGTCGACGGTGACCGGCACGAGGACCGGCGTCGCCGCCTTCCAGTGGGCGCGGCGGTGGCGGGTGTTGCTGCGGGACATCTTCCGCTTCGGAACGGCCATGGGCTTCCCCTTCGGTCGGTGACCGTGGGGACGCTACATGAAAATGGATCCCATTAACAATTGAGGCCGGGGGGCGTGCCCGGGCCCGTGCCGCGACCGCGCGGACGGGCTCTAGGGTGGGGGCGTGACCGACAGCAGCAGGCCCCCGCTGGCCGTGTTCGATCTGGACAACACCCTCGCAGGGACCGCGCACCGGCAGCACTTCCTGGAGCGCCGGCCGCGCGACTGGGACGGCTTCTTCGCCGCCGCGCCCGACGATCCGCCGCTGCCGCGGGGCGTGGAGCTGGTGCGCGAGAGCGCCGGGGAGTGCGAGATCGTCTATCTGACCGGACGGCCCGAGCGCTGCCGCCGCGACACCCTCGACTGGCTGGCCGCGCAACGGCTCCCCGAGGGGCGCCTGTACATGCGGGGCAACGGTGACCGCCGTCCCGCCCGGCGCACCAAGCTGGAGATCCTGGGCCGGCTCGCCCGTACCCGGGACGTGCGCTTCCTCGTGGACGACGACGCGCTGGTGTGCGACGACGCCGAGCGGGCCGGGTTCACCGTCGTCCGCGCGGACTGGGCCGCGGCGTCGGCCGAACTCGAGGACGCCCAGGAGCGGGAGGGGCGTACCTGAGGAGACCCTCAGCGGCGTCGCGGGCGTCTCGGGGGTTCCGGTGCCTCCCGGGGCCGGTGCGTCAGTCGGAGCCCTCCAGCCGGAAGCCGACCTTCAGGCCGACCTGCCAGTGCGCCACCCGGCCCTCCTCGATCTGGCCGCGCACCTGGGTGACCTCGAACCAGTCGAGGTTGCGCAGCGTCTGCGAGGCGCGCTCGATGCCGTTGCGGACGGCCTGGTCGACGCCGTCGGGCGAGGTGCCGACGATCTCGGTGACCCGGTAGGTGTGGTTCGACATGCGGGTGCTCCCTTCCGCGGGGTGACGGTGGTGTCGCGTGTGCCGCGCGTCACTCCACCGTGCCCCACGCGGCGGCGGAGCGCGAGGCGTCGGCCCCCGCGCCGGGGTGTCCGCCTCTCCGTCGGTCAGGGACGCGGATCAACCCCTTGACCTTCGTATTGGTCCATACCAAAATGCCCTACACCCGTACGAGCCCTCCGCTCGTCCCCCCACGCCGGGTTCCCCTTCAGGTGCGCAGGACCCCCCGGGTCCCCGCCGACTGCTGCTCGATCAGAAGGACCCCCTCGTGAGACGTCGCCTCCTCGCCCTTGTCTGTGTCTCCGCATCCCTGCTCAGCGGCTGCGGCCTGGTGTCCTCGGACGCCGGGGGCGGACGACGCACCGTCACCGTGTGGCTGATGAAGGGCAGCGCCTCCGACGACTTCCTCCAGCGATTCACCGAGGACTTCGAGCGCGAGCACCCCGACCTGGACCTCGACATCCGCATCCAGGAGTGGACCGGCATCGGGGAGAAGGTGCAGACCGCGCTGAAGTCCGAGGGCGGCGGGGAGCAGCCCGACGTCATCGAGGTCGGCAACACCCAGGTCCCGCAGTACGCCGAGGGCGGCCGGCTGGAGGACCTGACCCTGGAGGCGATGCGGGACTGGGGCATCCGCGACTGGCTCCCCGGCCTCGCCGAACCCGGGGAGTACCTGTCCCAGCAGTTCGGCATCCCCTGGTACGCCGCCAACCGCGTCGTCATCTACCGCAAGGACCTGTTCGAGCAGGCCGGCGTCACCGAGCCGCCGCGGACCCGCGAGGAGTGGCTCACCGCCACCGAGAAGCTCGACCGGGGCTCCGCGCAGGGCATCTACCTGGCCGGGCAGGACTGGTACACGCTCTCCGGGTTCATCTGGGACGAGGGCGGCGAGCTGGCCAAGGAGAACGGCGCCTGGAAGGGCACGCTGGACAGCGCGGCCGCCCTGCGCGGCATGGACTTCTACCGCGAACTCCAGGCCCTGGGCGAGGGCCCGGTCGACGCGGACGAGGAACACCCGCCGCAGGCCGGTGTGTTCGCCAAGGGCGAGGTCGCGCAGATCATCGCGGTGCCGGGGCTCGCCCAGACCATCCTGCGCGAGAACCCCGCCCTCAAGGACAAGCTGGGCTTCTTCCCCGTCCCCGGCAAGAGCGCCGACAAGCCGGGCGCGGTGTTCACCGGCGGCTCCGACCTCGTCGTCCCGCAGAACACCGACGACCGCGACGGCGCCGTCGCGGTCGTCGAGGCCCTCACGGGCGCCAAGTGGAACACCGACCTGGCCCGCACCATGAACTACGTCCCCAACAAGAAGTCGCTGGCCGCGGACGTCGCCGGCGGGGAAGGAGTCGAGGCGATGGCCGCCGGTGCCGCCCAGGGCCGGGCGACCCCGGGAACGCCCCGCTGGGGCGCCGTCGAGGCGGACAACCCGATCAAGGCGTACATGACGGCCGTCCTCAAGGGTGCCGAGGCGCGGCCGGAGGCCCGCCGGGCCTCCGACCGCATCACCGAACTCCTGGACCCCGACGCCCGCTGACACCCGGGCGGTGGACCGGGGCCCGGGGCGTCAGCGCACCACGCTCAGCGACAGCGCGAAACGCCCCTCGGCGTCGGTCCACCAGTGGGTCAGTTCCAGGCCGGCCGCGGACAGTTCGGTCCGTACGCCCTCCTCGCGGAACTTCGCGGACACCTCGGTGCGCAGCTCCTCCCCGGCGGCGAAGTGCACGGCGAGGTCGAGCGCCTGGATCTTCACCGTCTGCGCCGTGCGCGAACGCAGCCGCATCTCGATCCACTCGCGCTCCGCGTCCCACACGGCGACGTGGTCGAAGGCCGCGGGCACGAAGTCGGCGCCCAGTTCCCGGTTGACGACGGACAGGACGTTCTTGTCGAACGCGGCCGTCACCCCCGCCGCGTCGTCGTACGCCCGCACCAGCACCTCCTCGTCCTTGACCAGGTCGGTGCCCAGCAGGAGCGCGTCGCCGGGGGAGAGCAGCGCGCGGACGGAGGCGAGGAAAGCGGCGCGTTCGGCGGGGAGCAGGTTGCCGATCGTGCCGCCGAGGAACGCCACCAGCCGGGGTCCTGGTGTGCCGGGGAGGACGAGCCCGGAGGTGAAGTCGGCGATCAGCGCGTGCACCCGCAGCCCAGGCCGCTCGGCGGTGATCGCCCGCCCGGCCTGCGTGAGCGCGCTCTCGCTGACGTCGACCGGCACGTACGCGTCCAGCCCGGTCAGCTCGTCGAGCAGGTGCCGGGTCTTCTCCGAGGAGCCCGAGCCCAGTTCGACCAGGGTCCGGGCGCCGGTCGCGGCGGCGATCTCGCCGGCCCGGCCGAGGAGGATCTCGCGCTCCGCCCGGGTGGGGTAGTACTCGGGCAGGGCGGTGATCTCCTCGAACAGCTCGCTGCCCCGCGCGTCGTAGAACCACTTGGGCGGCAGCGTCTTGGGCGTGCTCGTCAGGCCCGTCAGGACGTCGGCGCGCAGGGCGGCGCCCGTCGCGTCCTCGGGCAGCGTGCGGGTGAGGTGGAACGGGCTCACGTGCGGGGCTCCTTCGGCGATGCGGAAGCGGCCGCGGCCGCGGGTACCAGGGCGTTCTCGCGCGGGTCCGCGAGCGGGGTGAGCAGCACGTCCGTGCCGCTCGCCGCCAGCAGGGTGCGGTCGGGCACCTCCTGCCAGCCCGGGTCGTCGTCGTACGGCTCGGAGGCGACGACCGTGCCGCCGCCCGGGCGGGTCAGGTACCACAGGGTGTCGCCCCAGGCGGTGGCGGCGACGGCGGCGCCGTCCGTGAGCAGCAGGTTGAGGCGGGAGCCGGGGGAGGCGGCGGCGACCTCCAGCACCGTGCCGGCCAAGGCCCGCGCGCCGGCGCCCGGCACGTCCGTGGCCCCGGCGCGCAGCCGGTGCAGGACCAGCGCCCACACGAGCGCCGAGTCGTTGCGCGCCTCCAGCGACAGCAGCTCCCCGGCCGGAAGGCCCGCGGCCACCCGGGCCAGCGAGCCGGGCCAGTCCCGTACGGCGCCGTTGTGGCTGAACAGCCAGGGACCCGACGCGAACGGCGCCGCCGCGGCCTCCGCGTCGGCGCCCGCCAGGGTCGCGTCCCGTACGGCGGCCAGCAGCGCCCGGGTGCGCACCACGCGGGCCAGGTCGGCGAAGGACTGGTCCGCCCAGATCGGCCCGGCCCGGCGGTAGCGCGCCGGGACCGGGTCGCCCTCGGCGTACCAGCCGACGCCGAACCCGTCGGCGTTGACCGTGCCGTACCGCTGACGCCGTGGCGCCCAGGACTGGCGGTACAGGGCGTGCGGCGGCTCCACCAGCAGCCGGCCGAGCGGTTCGGGGGGCCCCACGTAGGCCAGGTGGCGGCACATCAGGCACCCTCCGCCGAGCGGGCGGTGCGGAAGCCGGAGAAGATCTGCCGCCGGACGGGATAGTCCCAGTTGCGGAACGTGCCCCGGCAGGCCACCGGGGCCACGGCGAACGAACCGCCGCGCAGCACCTTGTGGTCGGGCCCGAAGAACACCTCCGAGTACTCCCGGTACGGGAACGCCCGGAAACCGGGGTACGGGGCGAAGTCGCTGGACGTCCACTCCCAGACGTCGCCGATCAACTGCCGTACCCCGAGCGGCGACTCGCCGGCCGGATAGCTGCCCGCGGGCGCCGGGCGCAGGTGCCGCTGGCCCAGGTTGGCGTGCTCCGGGCCGGGGTCGGCGTCGCCCCACGGATAGCGCATGGAGCGGTCGCCGGCCGGGTCGTACCGGGCCGCCTTCTCCCATTCGGCCTCGGTGGGCAGCCGCCGGCCGGCCCAGCGGGCCCACGCGTCGGCCTCGTACCAGCACACGTGCACCACCGGCTCGTCGGGCGGCACCACCTCGGTGACGCCGAAGCGGCGCCGCAGCCACTGCCCGCCGTCCCGGCGCCAGAACAGCGGGGCGGTGATCGCGTGGCGGCGGACGTACTCCCAGCCCTCGGGGGCCCACCAGCGGGGGTCGTCGTAGCCGCCGTCCTCGATGAACGCCTGGTAGGCGCCGTTGGTGACCGGCGTGGTGTCGATGTGGAAGGCGGCCACCTCCCGCCGGTGCGCGGGCCGTTCGTTGTCCAGGGCCCACGGCTCGGCCGAGGTGCCCATCGTGAACGGACCGCCGGGCACCAGGACCTCGGCCGGCCCGGTGAACAGGGGCACCGGGTCGGGGTCCGGGGCCGTCAGAACCCGCGGGCCCCTGCGGAGCTGGTGGGTGATGAGCATGGTCTCGTCGTGCTGCTGCTCGTGCTGGGCGATCATCCCGAAGGCGAAGCCCGCCTCCGTCAGCCGCGTCCCGTGGAAGGCGGCGCTCTCCAGCACGTCCAGGGCGCGGCCGCGCACGTCGGCCGCGTACCGGCGGGCCTCGTCGGGCGGCAGCAGCGGCAGGCTCGGGCGTTCGGCGCGCGGATGCTCGAAGGCGTCGTAGAGGCTGTCGATCTCGGGCCGTATCGCCTCCTGCCCGGCGACGGCCCGCAGCAGCCACTGCTCCTCCTGGTTGCCGATGTGCGCGAGGTCCCACACCAGCGGGGACATCAGCGGGGAGTGCTGCGCGGTCAGGTCGGGCCCTTCCACGCAGCTCGTCAGCAGCGTGGTGCGCTCGCGGGCCGTGACGAGCGTGGTCATCGCTCGCTCGCGCAGCGCCTCCGCGTCGGCGAAGGGCTCGCCGGCCGGGCCGGGCGCCCGGCCGCCGGCGGGGTCCGTGGCGGAGTCGGTCATGGGCGGAACTCCCTCCCGTGCGGGCCGCGGCCCGCGCCGTCGTGCGCGTCCAGCAGGTCGTCGGCCGGGCAGCGGCCCCGGGCGACATGGCGGTCCAGGTACGCCGCGACGGCGTCCGTCACCTCGGTGGAGGCGCCGATGCGGGGCAGCGCGCCGAGCGCCGCCGTGAAGCAGGCGACGGCCGCCTCGCGCAGCTCCGGATCGGTGAGGGCGTCGCGGGCCGCGTCGCGGTAGAGCGGATTGTGGGGTGCCGGCAGGCCGAGGGTGCGCTCCGCGAGGGGCTTCACGGCCCGGTAGGCGGTCTCGGAGGCCTCGGGGTCGTCGAACAGCGCCGCCGTCACGGCCAGCGGCACGATCCAGCCGTCGTCCCCCGGCTGCGCGTCGATCATGCGCAGTTCCAGGTGGCCGCGCGGCCTGACCGGCGGGAACAGCGTGGTGAGGTGGTAGTCGAGGTCCTCCCTCGTCGGCGCCCTCGGCGCGCGGGTGCGGGCCCACTCCCGGAACGTCAGGCCGTCCGGCACGTCCCAGGGGCCGCCGTCCCGGCGTACGCACATCACCGGTGCGTCCAGCACGTGCCGGGCCCAGGCGCGGCGCGGTTCGGCGTCCAGCGGGGGGCCGCCCGCCCGTCCGGCGCCGATCTGCGTCCACCGGAGCTGCCGGGTGGACCGCCAGCCGGTGGGCCGGCCGCCGGCCAGCGGCGAGTTGGCGAACGCGGCCAGCAGGACCGCGCCGAGCTGGTGGGCCAGCCACCAGCGGCGCACATGGCCGAGCGGGCCGGGCTCCTCGTGCCCGGCGTCCACGCACACCTGTACGGAGGCGGACGCGCACATCATGAAGCGGCCCGCGGGACCGGTGCGGTCCAGGCACGCCTCCATGGCGTCGTAACGGGGCTGGCGCAGGAAGCGGTGCGGGGACCTCCACGGGTCGTGGCCGAGGCCGACGAGGGCGAGGCCGGCCTCGCGCAGGACGGCGCGGACGGCGTCCAGATCGGTGCCCACGGCGTCGACGCACTCCATCAGGGAGGCGGCGGGGAGCGAACTCAGTTCGAGCTGGCCGCCGGGTTCGACGGTCAGCGCGGAGTGCAGGGGAACGGTCCGCAGCGTGGCGTAGACCGCTTCGAGTCTGTCGGACGTCACCGGGAGCCGCGGCTCGCGCAGCTCGTGGATCAGCCACTCCACCTCGACGCCGAGGCGGACCGGCGGACCGGTCTTGAAGCAGATGCCGTGGACCAGCGCCTCGACCTCGGCCTCCGTGACGGTGGTGCGTGGCCGTATGCAGCCACCTACCGCATCGGACATGTCGGGATCCTCCTGAGATTCCACCATGTCGCCGGCCTCGTTCGTGGTGGTCCGGGCCGGCACACTCGTCCCACCCAAGACCCTCGCACGGCTCGGCACAAGGGCGCATCTCGGGACATAACGGCGCGGAAATGCGCACGGTCCGACCGTTTCCCGGGGTTTTTCCCGTCGTTTCCCGGGCCGGGAAATCCCGTTGCGCCGCCTCGGCGGCATGATCCAGGATTCTGGCATGAGCACGACGGGGGAGGCCGCCCGGCGCGCGGTCACGGCGTCCACGGGGGTGGCGCCGTGAGCGCGCGCCTGCGGGCCGTCGCACGGCGCACCGAGCAGATCGTCGAGGCGGGGGCCTACCGCACGCCCGGCGGACGCGAGGTGCCGCTGGCGGCGGCGGTGGAGGCGGCCCGCGAGGGCACGCGCGTGTACGGACCGGAGCCGGTCGAGGTGCGACGGGCGCCCCCGGCGGCCACGGTCGTCGAGGTCACCGGCGAGAG
The DNA here is from genome assembly GCF_044390505.1 of Streptomyces sp. NPDC018947. NCBI lineage: Bacteria > Bacillati > Actinomycetota > Actinomycetes > Kitasatosporales > Streptomycetaceae > Streptomyces > Streptomyces sp. NPDC018947. The sequence goes on along the minus strand of NZ_JBIRZD010000017.1, from coordinate 116,475 downwards.
CAGCCTGGAGGCCGCGCGCCGCCTCGGTGGCGAGGTCGCCGTGCTGAACTTCGCCTCCGCCCGCAACCCCGGCGGCGGGTACCTGAACGGCGCACAGGCCCAGGAGGAGGCCCTGTGCCGGGCTTCCGCCCTGTACACCTGCCTGCTGCGGGCCCGTGCCTTCTACGACCACCACCGGGCCCACCGCGACCCGTTCTACACGGACCGCGTCATCCACTCACCCGCCGTGCCGGTCTTCCGCGACGACCGCGGGGTGCTGCTGGAGCGGCCGTACACGGCCGGGTTCCTCACCGCGGCCGCGCCGAACGCGGGCGTGGTGGCGCGCACCGCACCACAGCGCACGGGCGAGCTGGGCGCCGCGCTCGCCGTGCGCGCCGAACGGGTGCTGGAGACGGCCGCGGCCCACGGCTACCGGCGCCTGGTGCTCGGCGCCTGGGGCTGCGGAGTGTTCCGCAACGACCCGGCCCAGGTCGCGGGCGCCTTCCGGGCACTGCTCGGACCCGGCGGACGGTTCGCCCCGGCGTTCGAACGGGTGACGTTCGGCATCCTGGACCGCACCCCGGGCGGCACGGTCAGGCCGGCCTTCGAGCGGGCCTTCCCGGACGCCGTCGGCAGCGGACCTCAGCTCCAGCCGTAGCGCTCCCGCAGCCGGTGCCGTACGAGGCCGAACCGCATCCGGTCCAGGGCGCACGCCTCGCGCCGCATCCCGGCCTCGTGCAGCCGCAGCACCCGGTCCACGTCCACCCAGGAGTCCCGGCCCGACCGGTCCCACGGCCCGCTGCCGATGGGCACCCAGTCCCTGTCGCCCCGGTGCGGCTTGCTGGAGAGCCGCACGGCCAGCAGCGTGCCCGCCGCCTCCCGGGCGACGACGAGCACGGGCCGGTCCTTGCCGCGCCCGTCGTTCTCCTCGTACGGCACCCACGTCCAGACGATCTCGCCCGGATCGGGGTCCCCGTCGCAGGCCGGGGAGTACTCGGTGCGCACCCGGCCCACGTTCCGCGGGTCCGCCTCCGTGGTCGCGAAGGGGCCCCGGCTGCCGGGCAGGTGCGCGTCGTCTTCGGTGCTTCGGGTAAAGGCGTTCACGGCCGTACCGTACGGGACGCGTCCGCGGGGCCGGTCGGCGCGGATCCCGGCCGGGTGGCAGGCTGATGATCCACACCCCGCCCGACCACGAGAACAGGAAGCCGCCGTCATGACCGACCAGCTCACCGTGAGCGTCCTGGGCACCGGCATCATGGGCGCCGCGATGGCCCGCAACCTCGCCCGCGCCGGACTCACCGTCCACGCCTGGAACCGCAGCCGGGACAAGGCCGAGCCGCTGGCCGCCGACGGCGTCCGGATCGCCGACAGCCCCGAGGAGGCGGTGCGGGACGCCGACGTTGTGCTCACCATGCTGTACGACGGCCCGGCCGCCCTGGACGTCATGCGCCGCGCCGCCCCCGGCCTGCGCGCCGGCGCCGCCTGGGTGCAGTCGACCACCGCCGGACTCGACGGCGTCGCCGACCTCGCCGCCTTCGCCCACGAGCACGGCCTCGTCTTCTTCGACGCCCCGGTCCTCGGCACCCGGCAGCCCGCGGAGGCGGGCCGGTTGCTCGTGCTCGCCGCCGGCCCGGCCGACGCGCGGGACGCCGTGCGGCCGGTGTTCGACGCGATCGGCTCCCGCACGGTGTGGACCGGCGAGGACGGCGCCGCCGCGAGCGCCACCCGGCTCAAGCTCGTGGCCAACAGTTGGGTCATCGCCGCCACCAACGCGGCCGGCGAGGTCCTGGCGCTCGCCGGGGCGCTCGGCGTGGACCCCGACCACTTCTTCGACGCCATCGCCGGCGGCCCCCTCGACATGGGGTACCTGCGCGCCAAGTCCGCGATGATCCGCGAAGGCGACCTGACGCCGCCCCAGTTCGCCGTGACCACCGCAGCGAAGGACGCCCGCCTGATCGTCGAGGCCGGCGAGCGCGGCGGCGTCCGCCTCGACGTCGCCGCCGCGAGCGCCCGGCGCCTGGAGCGCGCCGCCGCACAGGGGCACGGCGACGAGGACATGGCCGCCGCCTACTTCGCCAGCTTCGACGAGAAGCCGTCCGACTGAGCGGAGCCGGGGTACTGGAAGAACGCGGGCGGCCGCGAGCCGCCACAGCCCCGAAGGATCCCCGAGCGAAGGAGCCACCGTGTCCAAGCCCCCGCTGCCGCCCGAGGCCGTCGACCTGCTGCGTCGGCCCAACCCGTGCGTGATGGCCACCCTGCGTCGGGACGGCGCACCCGTCTCCACGCCCACCTGGTACCTGTGGGAGGACGACGGCCGTGTCCTGATCAGCCTCGACGAGGGCCGCGTACGCCTCAGGCACCTGCGCCGCGACCCCCGAGTGACCCTCACCGTCCTCGACGGCGACGACTGGTACACCCACGTCACCCTCATCGGCCGGGTCACCGAGACCCGCGACGACGAGGGCCTGGCCGACATCGACCGGCTCTCGGCGCAGTACACCGGCAAGCCCTACCCGGACCGGGTCCGGGCCCGGGTCAGCGCGTGGATCGAGGTCGAGCGCTGGCACGGCTGGGGCGCGATGAAGGACAGCGACCAGGCAGGGGGCTGAGGGCCCGGCCGCGGACCCGCCCGGCCGGGGCTCGGCTCGCCCGGCCGGAGCGGGACGTCCTCGCCCGAATCCGTACCACTCGTGGACGAACTCCCCGATGCCCGGGGGAGCCGCGTCCTCGATCCGCCCGGCGACCTCCACGGTGGCTGCCGCCCAGGGCGGTGCCCGCGCCGCCGCGCACCGGGCCCCTGCGGGCCCACGGGGTGGAGCGGATCTCCCACCCGTTGCGGCGCGGGGCCTCGGCGCTCAGCTCGCCGCGGCGAGCAGCGGGACGGGCCCGAGAGCCGCCGAGAACTGGTCGACGACGTGGGCGAGGGCCTCCGCGGCGGCCGGGGCGACGGTGAGGGAGCCGTCCGGGCGCCGGGTGATGTCCTTGTCGAGGGTGAACCAGCCCTGCACGACGTGCCGGGCGCCCATGGCGGTGAGCACCGGCCGCAGCGCGTAGTCGATGGCCAGCACATGGGCGACGCTGCCGCCGGTGGCGAGCGGCAGCACGGCCTTGCCGGTGAGCGCGTACTGGGGGAGCAGGTCGAGCAGGGCCTTCAGCACGCCGGAGTAGGCGGCCTTGTAGACGGGGGTGCCGACGATCACGCCGTCCGCGGCCGCGAACAGTTCGGTGGCCTCGACGATCGCCGGGTGCGTGAAGTCGGCGCCCAGCAGCGCCTCGGCGGGGACGGCGCGGACGTCGAGCGGGACCACCCGGTGCCCCTGGGCGGTGAGCCGCTCGTCGAGGTGGCGCAGCAGGAGGCTGGTGCGGGACGTGGCGGAGGGGCTGCCGGAGACGGACAGGACGGTGGCCATGAGGGACCTCTTCCGAGGAGGGTGCGGAACGCCCCGCCCCCGGGGAGACGTTCGGGTCGGGCGGGGTGGTACGGGTGGGGGCGACGGGGACCCGGTCGCCGCGTCGGTGCGTGCCGACGCCGGGCCGGCCGCACCCGTGCGGGCGTGAGGGCCGGGACCCGTCACGCGTCCCGGGACGGAGCGGAGCGGAGCGGACGACGCGGCAGCGCGGCGGGCAGGCGCGGGGACGGGCGGACGCGCCGTGGGCGGCAGTGGCCGCGGTGCGTGGCGCCGTTGCCGAGAGAGGAGCCCCGAGGGAGCGTCAGGAAACGCGGGGACAGAAGGCGCTGGAGACACGCGCGAGATCGACGTGGCGTCGTCGCGTGAGGTCCGGTCGCTTCTTCATACCGCCGATCGTGGCAGCACGCGTTCGAACCCGTCAAGGAACGGCCGGTCGTTCCGGCATTCCGGAATCACGGAGTTCACAAAGCGCGCCCGGCCCTCGTGCTCCGTCCGTCAGCGGGGCACCGGGCCGCGCCCCGCGCTCCACGGCTTGCGCCCGGTGGCCGGCGGGCGGGAACGGACGGCACGGCGGGCCCCGCCGCCCGACCGCCCCCGGCGCGGCATCGCGTGCAGGTCACGGCAGGAGCGTTGACGCCCTCCTGGGGCACCACCCCGTCGTCGCCCTTGACCGGTGTCACGCAGGACGCCTCAGCGGCGCGCCGGCCGGCTCGGCCGCCTCCGCGCGGGGCAGCAGCAGCGGCGTCGCCAGCAGCAGTACGCCGGCCAGCGCGATCGCCGTACGCAGCCCGACCAGGCCGGCCAGCAGACCCCACAGCCCGGTCAGCGCCGCGGTCGTCAGCTTGCCGCTGACCGACCACGCCGACAGCGTGCGGGCCACCCGGTCGGACGGCGTCCTGTCGAGCCGCCGGGTGACGTACACCGGGTTGAACACGCCGGCACAGGTGATCAGCCCGAACTCGACGGCCATCACCAGCACCAGACCGGCGGGGCCCGGAGCGACGAAGGCCAGCCCGGCCGACCAGCACGCCCGGAGCGTCCCGGCGGTGACCAGCACCCGCTGCTGCCCGTAGCGGGCCACCAGCCGCCGGGCCAGCCGGGAGCCGATCAGCCCGCCCAGGCACGGCACCGCGAACGCGAGCCCGTACTCCCAGGGCGCGAACCCGAGACGGCCCAGCATGAGGACGGCGAGCAGCGGGGAGACCGCCATGATCAGGCCGTTGACGAGCACCGTGTTGAGGAACAGCAGGCGCAGATCGGGGACGGCCAGGATGAACCGCCACCCGTCCCACAGGTCGCCCGCCCGTGCCCGCGGCGCCGGGTCCGGGCGCACGGGCCGCGGTTCCCGGCCGCCGATCGCGCGGATCCCCAGCGCCGACAGCAGATAGCTCACCGCGTCGGCGGTCACCGTGGCCACCGGGCCGAGGAGCCCCACCGCCGCCCCGCCGACCGGGGGCCCGGCCATGGTCGCCGTCCACCGCGTCGCCTCGAAGCGGCCGTTGGCGGTCAGCAGGTCCTCGGCAGGCACCAGCGTCTTCAGATACGCGCCGGCGGCGGCGTTGAAGGTGATGTCGGCCGCCCCCACGAGGACCGACACCACCAGGAGTTGTGCGAAGTCCAGCACGCCGAGCGCGTACGCGGCGGGCACGCTCAGCAGCGCCGCGCACCGGAGCAGGTCCGTCGCGACCATCACCGGCCTCTTGCGCCGGAACTCCACCCACGGCCCCAGCGGCACCGCCACCGCCGCGCCGACCGCGAGCCCCGCCGCGGAGAGCGCCGCCACCTGCGCCGGTCCCGCGTCCAGCACGATCACCGCGATCAGCGGGAACGCGTCGAAGGCGAGGAACGTGCCGAACGCGCTGACCGTGTACGCCGACCACAACCACCGAAACGGTCGCCCCAGCGACCTGCCGCCTGCCACGCCGGACATCCAACCGAGCGCCGGGCCCGCCGATCAAACAACCGCCCGGCGCCCGGGTACAACCATCCGTTGTGTCGTGTTCCTACCGTGTCAGCAGCTCCCGCAGGGCCCCGGCGACCTCCCCGGGCGCCTCCTCCGCCATGAAGTGGCCGCACCCCACGGTGACGTGCCGCAGCTCGGGGGCCCAGGCCCGCCACAGCGCCTGCGCGTCGTACCCGAGGGCCGCCCCCCAGTCCTGCTGGAGCACCATGACCGGCATCCGCAGCCGGTTGCCGCGCTCCCGGTCGGCCCGGTCGTGCTCGACGTCGATGCCGGCCGAGGCCCGGTAGTCCGCCACGATGGACGGCACCGCCTCGCGCGACGCCTTCAGATACGCGGCGCGGACCTCGGGGGGAAGGGCGCCGGGGTCCCGCGTCCAGATGTCGAGGAAGTGGCCGAAGAACACGTCCGGCGCGGCGCCGATCAGCGTCTCCGGCAGCCCCGGCGGCTGCGCCATCAGATACAGGTGGAACCCCACGGCGGCCGTCGTGCCGTGCAGCACGTCCCACATGTCCGGGGTCGGCAGCACGTCCAGCGCGGCCAGGTGCGTCACCGCCTCCGGGTGGTCGAGCCCGGCGCGGACCGCGACCAGGGCACCCCGGTCGTGCCCGGCCAGCGCGAACCGCTCGTGCCCGAGGGCACGGGCCAGCGCGACGACGTCGGCGGCCATCGTGCGCTTGGCGTACGCGGTGCCGTCCGGGTCGGCGGGTTTGTCGCTGGCGCCGTAGCCGCGCAGGTCGGGGCAGACGACCGTGTGTTCGGCGGCGAGGTCGGCGGCGACGTGCCGCCACATCAGATGGGTCTGCGGGAATCCGTGCAGCAGCACGAGCGGGCTGCCGGAGCCGCCGACGGCCACGTGCAGCGCGACGCCGTCGGCGACGGGGACGCGTTCGTGACGGAAGCCGGGAATCGTGGGGGTGATCGGTGCCATGACTGGTCGGTGCCTTCCAGGTGCGGGTGTTCTTCCGGCGCCCCGCGGCCGCGGGACCCGGACGCCTTCGAGACTGCCGGGCGCGGATCAGCAACCGATCAGCGCGCGACCGCCGCCCACCGACCAGCGCGCGTACCGTGGTGATCTCGGACCACGGCGGAGCGGGGCGGACGGAACATGGAAGCGGTCACCTTCGGGGTGCTCGGAACCGTCGTCGCCGCACGCGACGGCGAGGCGCTCGACCTGCGCGGCCCCCGGCACCGGGCCCTGCTGGCCCGCCTGATCGCGGCCCGGCGGCGGGTGGTGCCGGTCGCACGCCTGGTCGACGACCTGTGGGACGTACCGCCCGCCCGCGCCGTGGGAACCGTACGCACCTTCGTCGGCGACCTGCGCCGGGCCCTCGAACCGGGCCGGCCGCCCCGCGCACCGGCCCGCCTGCTGATCACCGACGGCCCCGGCTACGCGCTGCGCGCCGCCCCCGGCGCGGTCGACGCCTGGCGCTTCGAGGAGGCCGTCGCCCACGCCGACCGGCTCCCGCCCGCCCAGGCACCGGCCCGGCTCGGCGCGGCCCTGGAGGAGTGGCGCGGCCCCGCCTACGCCGACTTCGGCGACGAGGCGTGGGCCCGGGGCGAGCGCGCCCGGCTGACCGAACTGCGCCTGCGCGCCGTCGAGCGGCGGGCGGAACTCCTCCTCGGCCTCGGCCGGGCGGCCGACGCGGTCCCCGACCTGGACGCCCACCTCGCCGAGCACCCCTGGCGCGAGGAGGCCTGGCGCCTGCTCGCCCTCGCCCTCTACCGCACGGGGCGCCAGGCCGACGCCCTCGCCGTGCTGCGCCGGGCCCGCACCCTGCTGGCCGGAGAGCTGGGCATCGACCCCGGACCCCGGCTGCGCGAGCTGGAGGCCGCCGTCCTCGCCCAGGATCCGGCCCTCGATCCGCCCGCCGAGCCCGTGGACGCGGCGGCCCGCCTGTGGTCCCGGGCGACCGAGGCGTACGACCGCGCCGTCGCCACCGGGGCCCGGGCCCGCCTGGAATCGACCGTCGGCCTGCTGCGCGACCTCGCGGTCACCGGCGGCGGCGGCCTGGAGGCGGCCCGGGAGCACCGTACGGCGGTGGTCGCCGCGGCCGAGGAGACCGGCGACGCGCGGCTCGCGGCCCGGGTCATCGGCGCCTACGACGTCCCCGCGCTCTGGACCCGTGCCGACGACCCCGAGGCGGCCCGGCGCATCGTCACGGCCGCCGAGCGCACCCTCGCCGCGCTGCCGGACGATCCCTCCGCGGCCCCGGCCCGCTGCCGGCTGCTCGCCACCGTGGCCCTGGAGTCGCGCGGCGTCCGCTCCCCGCGCGGACCCGAGGCCGCCGCCGAGGCCGAGCGGATCGCCCGCCGCCTGGACGACCCCGCGCTGCTGGCGTTCGCCCTCAACGGCACCTTCCTGCAGTCCTGCACCCGGGCCGGCCTCGCCCCCCGCCGCGACGCGATCGGCGCCGAACTCGTCGCCCTCGCCGCCCGGCACGGCCTGGACAGCCACGAGGTGCTCGGCCACCTGATCCGCGTCCAGGCACGCGCCGCGCTCGGCGACCTCACCGCCGCCGACGCGCACGCCGACGCCGTGGACCGCCTGGCCGCACGGTACGAACGGCCCCTCGTCGGCGTCTTCACCACCTGGTACCGGGCTCTGCGGCAGGCCGCCGGCGGTGCCCCGTACGACCGGGCCGAGGCCGCCTACCGGGCCGCCGCCGCACGCCTCGACGGCGCCGGAATGCCGGGTCTGGAACGCGGGCTGTTGCCCCTCGCCCTGCTCGGCCTGCGCCTGGCCCACGGACGGCCCGCGGACGTGGACCCGCGGGTGGACTGGGGGCCCTACCGCCCCTGGGCCGAACCGTTCGCCCTGCTGGACGAGGGCCGCGACACCGAGGCCCGGTCGGCCCTGCGGGCCCTGTCCGAGCCGCCGCCCGACCTCTTCCACGAGGCGCTGTGCTGCGCCGAAGCCGCCCTCGCCCTCGCCCTCGGCGACCGGGCCGCCCAGGACCGGGCGTACCGCAGGCTGCTGCCCGCGGCCGGTGAACTCGCCGGTGCGGGCAGCGGATTGCTCACCTTCGGGCCCGTCGACGACTGGCTGGCCGCGCTCGGCCGGGCCCGCGGCACGACCGGCACGCCGCCGGACCCTGGCCGCTGACACCCGCCCCGGCGGCGTGTCGGCCGTACCGCGCCGGGTACCCGGCCGTACGTGGAGCGGCGGCGCGCGACGGCCGTGTTCCGGGCCGACGCGGCCTGGCCGGAAGCGCCGGACACATCGTGCCGGGTCCGCCGCCGCAGGACGGTTTACCGGCCCGGGTACGGGCTACGCGGCCCGCACACGGGCACCGTACCGACCCCCAGGGAGGCGCGACCATGACACAACGCGTCCGCGACGTGATGACCCCCGCCGCGGTGGCCGTCGAACCCATGACCACGGTGACGCGGGCCGCCCGGCTGATGCGCGAGGAGAACGTCGGCGACGTCCTCGTGACCTACGACTGCGACCTGTTCGGCCTGCTCACCGACCGCGACATCGTGATCCGCGGCATCGCCGAGGGCCGCGACCCGGACGAGACCACGGTCGGCTCCGTCTGCACCCCGCCGCCCGTCGTGACCCTCGCCCCCGACGACACCACCGACCGCGCCGTCGAGCTGATGCGGCGCCACGCCGTCCGCCGGCTCCCCGTCGTCGAGCACGGCGGCGTCCCCGTCGGCGTCATCAGCCTCGGCGACCTCGCCGCCACCGAGGACCCGCGCTCCGCCCTGGCGGACATCAGCACGGCCGCCCCCGGTCACTGACCCCGGGGACGGAACGGAGGAAGCGACATGTGCCCCCAGGCACGCACCGACGACCGCCGCGCAGCCACCCGCACCGCCCGGCTGCGCAGCCGCATCCCCGAACCCGACGAGGAACCCGACCTCCTCGGCCAGTACCTGGCCCAGATCGGCGCCACCCCGCTGCTGACCGCCGAGGAGGAGGTACGGCTGGCCCAGCGCATCGAGGCCGGCGTCCGGGCCGGGGAGGAACTGGAGGCGGCCGACACCGGCGAGCCCGGCCCGGAACCCGAGCGGCGCCGCGCCCTGGAGGCCGCGGTCCACGACGGACTGGCGGCCAAGGACCACATGGTGCGGGCCAACCTCAGGCTCGTCGTCTCCATGGCCAAGCGGCACGCCCACCGGGGACTGCCCCTGCTGGACGTCATCCAGGAGGGCAACCTCGGACTGATCCGGGCCGTCGAGAAGTTCGACCACACCAAGGGCTTCAAGTTCTCCACCTACGCCACCTGGTGGATCCGCCAGGCCATCGAACGGGGCCTCGCCACCCACGCGCGCACGGTGCGGCTGCCGGTGCACGTCGTGGAGCAGCTCCAGAAGCTCGCCAAGGTCGAGCGCAAGCTGCGCGCCGCCCTCGACCGCGAGCCGACCGTCGAGGAGGTGGCCGCCGAGAGCGGCGTCGACTCCGAGAAGGTCGTCTGGCTGCGCCGCGTCGGACGGGACGCCGTCAGCCTCGACACGCCGGTCGACGAGACCGGGGAGACGGTCGTCGGCGACCTGATCCCCGACACCGAGGTGCTGCGCGCCCCGGAGGTCGCCGAGTTCCGGGCCCTCGCGGAGGAACTGCGGGAGGCCGTCGGCACCCTGGCCCCGCGCGAGGCCCTGATCCTCAGCCTGCGCTACGGACTGCACGACGGCCGGCCCCGCACCCTTCAGCAGGTCGCCCAGCACGTGGGCCTCACCCGCGAACGCGTCCGCCAGCTCGAGAAGGAGTCCCTCGCCGACCTCCGCGCCCCCGAGAAGCGGGAGCGCCTGCTCGACTGGGCGGGCTGACCCGGCCGTCCGCCCCGCTCAGCCGGCGTCCTCGGGCATCCGCAGCCGGGCCCCCTGCCGCAGCAGCTCGTGCTGCACCATCCGGTACGGCAGCCCGCGCGGCCCCCGGCCGTGCCGCACGGTCAGCGCGGCGCACACACCGGCCGCGTGCCCGGTCGCCATGGCGATGGGCATCACCCGGTACGACGAGTGCGCGACGTGCGTACCGGAGATGCAGCGCCCGGCCACCAGCAGCCGCTCGGTGCCGCGAGGGATCAGGGAGCGCAGCGGGATGTCGTAGAAGCTGCCGCGCGGCACCCGCTTCAGGACGGTTCCGGTACCGCGCGGGTTGTGGATGTCGACCGGGTAGGCGCCGTGCGCCACCACGTCCCGGAAGGTCCGCGCGGCCAGGATGTCGTGACCGGTGAGCTGGTAGTCGCCGAGGACACGCCGGCTCTCCCGCACCCCGACCTGGGTGCCGCTCTGCATCACGTACGACTCCTCGAAGCCGGGCACGCGGGTGCGCAGGAAGCGGTCGATCTGGGAGAGCTGGCGCCGCGCGGTGTACTCGGCGCGGGTCAGGTCCCACACGCTGGTGCCGAGCACCCGGTTCACGCGGGTGCTGTTGACGGCGACCTCCCGGGGGTGCGGGGTGGCGAAGAACAGGATGTCCTCGCGCGGCAGCCTCAGCTCACCGGCCGCCCTGGCCTCCTCGATCAGGTCCCACAGGCCGTGCACGCCGCGCCACTGGTCGGGGTGCGCGCGCACGTACTCCGCGAAGTCGGGCCGCGCGAAGTCGGCGACGCGGAACATCAGCGTCATCGGCTGCACGAGCCCGTCCTCGGGACGCCCGATCTCGTACGCCGCCCCACAGGCGGTCGCCACGTCCCCGTCGCCGGTCGCGTCCACGACCACCCCGGCGTCGATCACCACCGGCCCGGACTTCGTCTCGAACACCACCCGCCAGCCGGAGCCGTCCTCCAGCGGCAGCGCGCCGGACGCGAAGGAGTGGAACAGCATCCGCACCCCCGACTCGTCCATCATCTCCAGCAGCGCCAGCTTGAACAGCTCCGGGTCGAAGGGGACCGTGTACCCGGTTTTCGGGGACGGCGGCAGGCAGCCCCCGCGGCCCATGAGCCGGTCGAGCAACTGCCACAGCACGCCCGCGACCACCGGCTCGCCCTCGCCGTGGTCGGTCGGCAGCAGCCGCGAGGTGTCCCCGGCCTCGGTGAACGCGGCCTGCTTGTGCTCGTTGTGGAACGACATCAGCGGCATCACCAGGGCCACGGTCGCGTTGCCGCCGAGGAACCCGTACCGCTCGACCAGCACCACGTCGGCCCCGGCGTCCGCCGCGCCCACGGCCGCCGCGAACCCGGCCGGGCCGCCGCCGACCACCAGGACGTCGCAGCGGCCCCCGTGCCGGGCGGGGCGCGGGGGCAGGGTGACCGTGCGCTGCTCGCGGGGCTCTTCCAGGATCGGCATCGCACTCCTCGGGCGGTCGGGCCTGCGGGCGGCGGGGGCCGCGGGCGTCAGGCGTGCAGCGGGCGCGGCTCCGCGACGGCCGGCCGGTGGTAGTGAGCCGTCTGCTCCGCCCGCCCGCCGTCGACCTCGTCGAGCAGCGAGCCGCAGCGCACACAGGTCTCCCGCGCCGCCGCCGACAGCTCCCGTATCCGAGCCGCCAGGTCGTCACGGCGCCGCGGATACTCGTCCCACAGCCGGTCCACCTCCGCCAGCAGCAGACCCGCCTGCTCCCGGGCCACGCCCACCAGGGCCGGGGCGCCGAGCCGGCGCGCGAAGTCGAAGACCTTGCCGGAGTACGGCAGCGGCAGCACCGGCACCCCGGAGAGCGCCGCGAAGATCACGAAGTGCAGCCGCATGCCGACGGCCAGGTCCAGATGGCGCATGAAGCCCAGGACCTGCCCGGGGCTGTAGTCGCCGTGCAGGATCCGCCCCTTGTCCGGCGCGGTCATGTGGGACAGCACGGCGTGCGCGTGCCGTACGTCGTGCCGCTCCATCGGCAGGAACACCACGTGCGCGTCCAGCCGCCGCACGAGGAAGTCCGCCACGTCGGCGAGCAGCGCGTGGTAGTCGCCCTCGTCGAGCTTCTCGGCGGCCCGGCCCGGCTCCCGCACGGACATCCCCACCAGCCGGACACCGGTGCGGATGCCCTCGTCGCGCATCATCGCCTCGGTGAAGGGCTCCGGCTCCAGCAGCAGTGCCGGGTCGGCCGTGACGGTGACCTCGCGTTCCAGGCCGACCTCCTCCAGGACGAGCCGGGACTCCTCGTCCCGCACGACCACGTCGTCCATGTCGGCCAGGACGGTGCGCACGGCCTCCCGGTCCTCGGCGTCGGTCAGCGGCCCCGCCCCCACGGCGTAGGCGAAGGTGGGCACGCCCCGGGTCTGCGCCGCGCGCACGACCCGCAGGTAGCGGCGCGCCTCCCCGTTGTAGAGGATGCCGCCGCCGCCGAGCACCAGCAGGTCCAGGCCCGGCAGCACGTCCAGGACGTGGTTGCGGCTGACGCCCTCCCACGGCACCACCTCGTCGGCGTCCGGGTGATGGGCGCGGGTGTGTTCGGCGTCCCGGCTGAGCACGACGAGGTGCGCGTCGGGCCGCTGCGCGCGCAGACAGCTCAGCACACACGTCAGGATCGCCTCGTCGCCGGTGTTGAACCCTCCGTAGGAGCCGAGCACGCCGATGCGTGGGCCCGGCCGGGCGGAGCGCGGGGAGTAGGGGGCAGTTGTCATCCGGGGGCTCCTGTTGCGTCGGAGTCGGCCGGCCAGCCGGGCCCGGCACGCGGACGGCCCTCGTCCGCAGGATGCCGGGTTGCCTGCGCCGCCCTGCGGAAACACCCCGTTGCTCCCGTACCGCCCCCGGTTCCCCCTGTGCCGGTGCGAGCGGCGGGCCGGGTCCGTCAGATCACGGCGTCCGCGCGCAGCGCCGCGATGTCGGCCCGGGAGCGGCCCAGCTCCGTGAGGATCGCGTCGGTGTGCTCGCCGACCGCCGGTACGGGGTCCATGCGCGCCGACAGCCCGGCGAGGTCGGCGGGCGGCAGCAGGGCCCGTACCGTGGCGCCGCCGGGCACGGTCACCGGGCGCCAGCGGTCACGGGCCTCCAGCACCGGGTGGTCCAGGAACGCGGCGACGTCGTTGACCCCGGCGCAGGCGATGCCGAGGTCCTGCAGCTCCTTGAGGACCTCGCCGCTGTCCGAGCGGGCGATGCGGGCGGCGACCACGGCGTCCAGTTCCTCCCGGTGGGCGACGCGGTCGGAGCCGGTGGCAAACCGGGGGTCGTCCGTCAGCTCGGGCCGTCCGAGGAAGCCTGCGCACAGGGCGGCCCACTCGCGCTCGTTCTGGACGGAGAACAGCACCTCCTTGCCGTCCGCGGCCCGGAAGGCGCCGTAGGGCGCGATGGTGGCGTGCCGGGTGCCCAGGCGCGGGGGCTGGCTGCCGCCGTACTCGGTGTAGTAGGCGGGCTGGCCCATCCACTCCGCCAGGGCCTCGAACAGGGAGACCTCCACCGGATGCGCCCGGCCGGTGGTGGCGCGGGTGTAGAGGGCGGTGAGGATCCCGCTGTAGGCGTACATCCCGGCGGCGATGTCGGCCACGGAGATGCCGACGCGGGCGCTCTCCTCGGGGGTCCCGGTGAGCGACACCAGCCCCGTCTGGCACTGGACCAGCAGGTCGTAGGCCTTGCGGTCGGCCCACGGTCCGCTGGTGCCGTAGCCGGACACCGTGCAGGGGATGAGCCGGGGGTGGCGCTCGGCGAGGGTCGCGGCGTCCAGGCCCAGGCGTCCGACGGCACCCGGTGCGAGGTTCTGCACGAACACGTCGGCGCCGTCGAGGAGCCGGTGCAGGATCTCCAGGCCCCTCGGGTCCTTCAGGTCGAGGGTGAGGGACTCCTTCGAGCGGTTCAGCCACACGAAGTAACTGGAGTTGCCGTGCACGGTGGTGTCGTAGCGGCGGGCGAAGTCGCCCTCGCCCGGCCTCTCCACCTTGATCACCCGGGCGCCGAGATCGGCGAGCTGCCGGGTGGCGTAGGGCGCCGCCGCGGCCTGTTCGAGGCTGACCACCGTGACCCCGGCGAGGGGAAGCCGCTGCACGCTGATGTCTCCTGCCGCCGAGCCGGACACCCGCGGGCGGTGCGCCCTTTGGGCCTTGTCCGCTGATTTCTACGGCGCCCGGACGGCGGATGTCAACGGTGCCGGGCTCCGCCACGGCCGCCCCCACCTGCGCCTTCCCCGTCGGCCCGGCCCGTCAGGGGCCCGCGGGGCGCGGTTGGGCGGGCGAGGGGGTGCCGCGGGAGACGACGCGCGTCCCGCGGTCGTCGACGACCCGGGCCTGCAGCGAACCGCAGGCGCACCGGGTCCACACCGTGCCGCCCGCCGCGGTGGCGTGCGTGGACACCACCTGGAAGGGCTCGGCACCGTCGGGCCACCCGCAGTGCGGGCAGACGGCCCCGGTCGTGCTGGGCATGGCGGCTCCTTCGGGATTCGGTGACGCGTCGGACGAGGACGGGTGGAGTGACGCGCCGCAAGGACAGTGGTACGCCGGTGGGGGAGTGGTACGTCAAACGGGCGGTGCCCGCCGGAGGGGGCCGGCGCGCCGGGAGGTGACGGAGTGCCGGCCGGGAGCGGCCGACACGGACAGAGTGCGGCCTCGCCTCCGTTCACGTCCAGGTTGACTTCCCGGACCCGATTGTGAAGCGTGGGCTTCATGATTGACCTGCGCAGGCTGCACGTCCTGCGGGCGGTCGCCCACTACGGCACGGTCACCGCGGCGGCCCACGCCCTGCACTTCACCCCGTCCGCCGCCTCCCAGCAGATCCGGCAGCTCGCCCGCGACCTGGGCGTCGAGCTGCTGGAGCCGCAGGGCCGCGGGGTGCGGCTCACCCCGGCCGCCGAGATCCTGCTCTCCCACGCCGACGCCATCCGGGCCCGCTGGGAGGAGGCGGAGCTGGAGCTGCGCGCCGGGGAGGGGGTGCCCGCGGGGCCGCTGCGGGTGACGGGGTTCCCGGCGGCCGTCTCGGTGCTGCTCGCGCCGCTGGCCGTGCGGCTGGCGGAGCGGCATCCGCGGCTGTCCGTCCGGATCCGGGAGGCCGGGGTGCGCGAGAGCTTCGACCTGCTCTTCGAGGGGGAGAGCGATCTGGCCGTGGTGGAGGCGACGCCGGACAACCCGCCGGCGGCGGACGCGCGGTTCGACCAGCGGCCGCTGCTGGACGACCCCTTCGACCTGGTCGTGCCCGAGGGCCATCCCCTGGCCGGCCGGGACGTCGCCGGCCTGGGGGAGGCGGCCCACGAGCCGTGGATCGCGCCGGTGCCCGAGAGCCCCTGCCGCCCGCACGTGACGGCGGCCTGCGGCGCCGCCGGGTTCACCCCCGACGTGGTCCACCACGCCCTGGACTGGAACGTCACCGCCCACCTCGTCGCCCACGGGCTCGGCGTCGCGCTGATCCCGCGGCTCGCCGGGCCGGCGCCGGACCTGCCGATCGTCCGGGTGCCGTGCGCGGAGCGGCCCCACCGCACGCTGCTCACCTGCACGCGCAGCGGCGGCCACCGTCGCCCGGCTCTCGCGGCGGCCCTGGAGGAACTGCGCGCACTGGCGTCGGAGGCGGTGGGCTGAGGGGCCCGGCGGTCCGTGCGGGGGAGTGCGGGGCCGGCCCGGACACACGTCAGGACCGGAACCCGGTGAGTTCCGGTCCTGTGCGTCACCTCGCGGCGGGTCAGGCGGCGGCGACCTCACCGGCGTGGCCGTGCAGGCGGGCGACGACCTCGGTGAGCTGCTCGGCGACCTCGGTGTCGTCCGCCGGGTGGGTCTCGGCGAAGCGCGTGAGGGAGCCCGGGATGGACAGCTTGACGTCCTCGAGCACCTTGCCGCCGGCGATGCCCACGGCCTTGCGGGTGTCGTCCTGCGCCCACACGCCGCCGTACTGGCCGAAGGCGGTGCCGACCACGGCGGCGGGCTTGCCGCTGAGGGCGCCGGCGCCGAAGGGGCGGGACAGCCAGTCGATGGCGTTCTTCAGCACCGCCGGGATCGTGCCGTTGTACTCGGGGGAGAAGAAGAGGAACGCGTCGGCGGCCTGCGCGGCCTCGCGCAGCTTCACGGCGGCGGCGGGGACGCTGCCCTCGACGTCGATGTCCTCGTTGTAGAACGGCACGTCGGCGAGGCCCTCGTAAAGCTGCACCTCGGCACCCTCCGGTGCGAACTTGGCGGCCGCCTCGGCGAGCTGGCGGTTGTGCGAACCGGCGCGAAGGCTGCCGACGAGCGCAAGGATGCGGACAGACATGAGTACTCCCACTGCTGATACAGGGCTGCTGAAACGGCCGATGCCGGGACACCGCCGACGATCCGGACCGAGGTCCGTTTAATTTCTAACATCCTAAGCGGACCGCGGTCCAGTTTTGTTCCCGATGCTTTACGCTGTTTTCATGTCCGCCGCCCCGCCGCCCCTTCCCCCGGCCCAGGAGACCGACGGCTCACCCGAGTTGCTCCAGCTCGGCACGGGAGCCGACCTCGACGGGCCCTGCCTGCGCGCCGACGCCGCGCGCAACCGGGCCCGACTGCTGGAGGCCGCGGCGCGGCTGGTCGCCGAGCACGGCGCGGCCGGCCTCACCATGGAGGCGGTGGCCGCGGCGGCCTCGGTGGGCAAGGGCACGGTCTTCCGGCGCTTCGGCGACCGCACCGGTCTGCTGATGGCGCTGCTCGACCACTCGGAGAAGCAGTTCCAGGCCGCCCTCCTCGCCGGGCCGCCGCCCCTCGGCCCCGGCGCCCCGCCGGTGGAGCGGCTGCGGGCCTTCGGCCAAGCGATGCTGCGCCGCAGCGTCGACGAATTGGCCCTGCAACTGGCCGCCGAGCCGAGCGCGGAACGCCGCCACACCTCCGCCCCGCGCCGCTTCCTGCGCGGCCACGTGGCCCTGCTGCTGCGCCAGGCGGCCCCGGACGCGGACAGCGAGCTGCTCTCCCACACGCTGATGGCCTACCTCGACGCGGCCCTCATCCACCACCTCACCGAACAGTGCGGGGTGCCCGTGGCGCGGCTGGAGGCGGGCTGGCTGGACCTGGTGGCCCGGGTGACGCGCACGGAGCAGGTCAACTGACCGCGCGGCGGCGGGATTTGGTCCCATCCGGACGACCGTCCCCCGCCCGCGCAGGGCACCCGGGCCTCTGCCAAGATGCCGTACGTCATGGTGCAGATACCGAAAACGCCCGCCCCCGCGTCCCTGGCACCGCACTCCGTCCCCACGAGTGCCGATGTGGCCCGCCTGGCCGGCGTCTCGCGCGCGACCGTCTCCTACGTCCTCAACAACACCGGCGCCGTCCGGATCAGCGAACCCACCCGCCGCCGCGTCCAGGAGGCCGCCCGCGAACTCGGCTACGTCCCCCACGCGGCGGCCCGTTCGCTGCGCGCCGGACACAGCCGCACGGTACTGATGCCCGCCCCGGCCTTCCCCGTCGGCCGGCTCTACAGCCGGTTCATCACCGACCTCCAGTCCTCGCTCGGGCGGCTCGACTACACCGTCGTGCAGTACGGCACCGCGGCCGCGCACGACGACGAGGCCGCCCGCGCCTGGGCCGAACTGCGGCCCGTGGCCGTCCTCGTGCCCGGCTCCGGTCTCGGCCCGCGCGGGGTGGAACTGCTCAAACGCTCCGGCGCCCGGGCCGTGGTCACGCTCTCGCCCGAGCCCGTCGAAGGCGCGCACGCCCTGCTCATGGACCACGAGGCGGTCGGCCACTGCGCGGGACGCCACCTGTACGACCGCGGGCGCCGCCGGATCGGCGTCGTCGTCCCGGCGGAAGCCGGCCTGGAGGTCTTCTCGACGCCCCGCCTGCGGGGCCTGCGCCGTGCCCTCGACGGCACCGGCGCCACCGTCACCGAACTGCCGCTCGCCTACGAGGAGCGGGACGCCGCCCGGCTCGCCGCCCGCTGGCCCGCCCTCGGCCTCGACGCGGTGTTCGCGTACAACGACGAGTACGCGATGCTGCTGATGCGGGCCCTGCAGGACGCGGGCGTGGACATCCCCGGGGCCACGGCCGTGGTCGGCGCCGACGACCTCATGATCGGCCGGCTGCTGCGGCCACGGCTCAGCACCGTCCACCTCGAACTGCCCTCCGGCCGCGAACTGGCGGCCCTGGTCGACCGCGCGGTGCACGACCCCGGCGCCGCACCGGAACTGCACACGGTGCTCGGCGCGAGGGTGGTGCACCGCGAGTCGAGCTGACGGGCAGCCGGACCCTACTGGCCGTCCTGCCCGGGCTGCCCGTCCTGGCCCGCCTGGGCCTGCTGCGCGGCGACGGCCTTGCGGACCTCGTCCATGTCCAGATTGCGCGCCTGGCCGATGACGTCCGTCAGCGCGGCCTCCGGCAGCGCGCCCGGCTGCGCGAACACGGCCACCTGGTCACGGACGATCATCAGCGTCGGAATCGACTGGATGCCGAACGCCTGCGCCAGTTCCGGCTGCGCCTCGGTGTCCACCTTGCCGAACACCAGGTCGGGGTTCTCCTCCGCGGCCTTCTCGTAGACCGGGGCGAACTGACGGCACGGCCCGCACCAGGACGCCCAGAAGTCGATCAGGACGAACTCGTTGTCCGTGACCATCTGGTCGAAGTTCTCCTTGGTGAGCTCCACGGTGCTGCTCATGACGTGTTCCCTCTTCCTGGTGTCGGCGTCAAGCCGTCCGCACAACACGGCCGAGCGGGCGGCTATTCCGCGCACGTACCCATGTGGCCACGCCGCACACCACCCACCACACTGGCCCCATGACGGAAACGGAATCCAACGCGTACGACGTCGTGGTGATCGGCGCGGGCCCCGTCGGCGAGAACGTCGCCGACCGCACCCGGGCGGCGGGACTGTCCACCGCGATCGTGGAGAGCGAACTGGTCGGCGGCGAATGCTCGTACTGGGCGTGCATGCCCAGCAAGGCCCTGCTGCGTCCGGTCATCGCCCGCGCGGACGCCCGCCGTACGCCGGGCCTGAGCCGGGCGGCCGAGGGCCCCCTCGACGCCGCCGCGGTCCTCGCCCACCGCGACGACTACACCTCCCACTGGAAGGACGACGGCCAGGTCCGGTGGGTCGAGGGCATCGGCGCCGACCTGTACCGCGGCCGGGGGCGCCTCACCGGCCCGCGCACGGTGGAGGTGACCGCCCCCGACGGCACCCGCCACGTCCTGACCGCCCGGAACGCCGTCGCCGTCTGCACCGGGTCCCGGGCCGCGCTGCCGGACCTGCCGGGACTCGCCGACGTACGCCCCTGGACCAGCCGTGAGGCGACGAGCGCCCAGAGCGTGCCGGGCCGGCTGATCGTGGTCGGCGGCGGAGTCGTCGCCGTCGAGATGGCGACCGCCTGGCAGGCCCTCGGCGCCCGGGTGACGATGCTCGTCCGCGGCAAGGGGCTCCTCGCCCGCATGGAACCGTTCGCCGGCGAACTCGTCGCCGAGGCGCTCACCGAGGCCGGCGCCGACGTCCGCACCGGCACCTCCGTGGAGTCCGTCGCCCGCGAGAACGGCACCGTCGTCGCCGTCACCGGCACCGGCGACCGCGTCGAGGCCGACGAGATCCTCTTCGCCACCGGCCGCGCCCCGCGCACCGACGACATCGGCCTGGAGACCGTCGGCCTGGAGCCGGGGTCCTGGCTCCCGGTCGACGACAGCCTGCGCGTCGACGGACACGACTGGCTGTACGCCGTCGGCGACGTCAACCACCGCGCCCTGCTCACCCACCAGGGCAAGTACCAGGCCCGCGTCGCGGGCGCCGCCATCGCCGCGCGCGCCTCCGGCGAGCCCGCCCTGGATTCCGGTCCGTGGGGCGCGCACGCCGCGACCGCCGACCACGCCGCCGTGCCCCAGGTGGTCTTCACCGACCCGGAGGCGGCCGCCGTCGGTCTCTCGCTGGCCGAGGCGGAAGAGGCCGGCCACCGCGTCCGCGCCGTCGACGTCGACCTGTCGACCGTGGCCGGCGCGGGTCTGTACCGCGACGGCTACAAGGGCCGCGCCCGCATGGTCGTCGACCTGGAGGACGAGACCGTCCGCGGCGTCACCTTCGTCGGCCCCGGCGTCGGCGAACTCATCCACTCCGCGACGATCGCCGTCGCGGGCCGGGTCCCGGTCGCCCGGCTCTGGCACGCGGTGCCGTCCTACCCGACGATCAGCGAGGTGTGGCTGCGGTTGCTGGAGGCCTACCGGGACAACTGAGGCCGCTGGTACGGAGCCGGCGACGGGCCCGGGGAGCAGGCGGCGGTGGCGGGGTTCTGGGGCGCGTGCGTCCCGCCGTCCGGCGCCTGGAGCGGGGCACGGCGCGCGGGGCCGCGGGTGTCGCGGGACAGGGGGCGGGTGCGTCCCGCCGTGCCCGCGGTGAGCGGGGCAGGGCGCGCGGGCCCGGCGGGCGTCGCGGGACCGGTGGTGCGTGCGGCCGGTCGTCGTCCGCGGCGTCAGGGGAGACCGGTCGGCCGGGGCGGTCGGGTGATCACGGCGGGTTCGCCGGGCGCGGCAGGCGAGGGGCCGGGGCGGCCGGGACCGGGGCGGCCGAGACCCGGGGCGTGCCGGACGAGCGGCCGGCCCATGGCGACGCGGCCGGCCCCGCTGACGCGGTCGGCCCGCTTGAGCCGGCGGGCAGCTCAGGGCAGGTCGAATCCCAGGGCCGCCGCCGCCCGGTCCGGAGTCGGCTGGGCCCACAGCTCGGCCATCGCCCGCGCGCCCGCGAAGGAGCGCAGCTCGGCCCGGTCCAGATACAGGGTGCCGTCGAGGTGGTCCGTCTCGTGCTGCACGATCCGGGCCGGCCAGCCCGAGAACACCTCGTCCACCGCGCGCCCGTGCTCGTCCCGGGCGGTCAGCCGCACCTCGGCGTGCCGCGCCACCACCGCCTGCCAGCCCGGCACACTCAGACAGCCCTCGTAGAACGCGGCCCGGCGGTCACCGACCGCCTCGTAGCGCGGATTCACCAGCACCCGGAACGGCTGCGGCACCCGCCCGCGCGCCGAGCGCACCTCGTCCGGGACGGGTGCCGGATCCTCGATCACCGCGATCCTCAGCCCCACCCCGACCTGCGGCGCGGCCAGGCCGACCCCCGGCGCCGCGCGCATGGTGACGCGCAGTGCCTCCACGAACCGGGCGAGCAGCGCGGGCTCCAACTGCCCGTCGAACGGCTCGGCGACGCGCCGCAGCACCGGGTCCCCGGCGGCGACGATCGGCAACGGGCCGCCCGTGCCGAGCAGTTCCTCGACCCGCTCGGCAAGAGGCGTGCGCCCACTCGGAGTTCCCATCGGGCCAGGATGCCACGGCGACCCGGTGAACGACGGTGCCCGGCTCCCCTCGGAGGAGCCGGGCACGTCACTCACCTCGCGGCACCGGTGCGGAGGGCCGCCGGGCACTCTCCGCTCAGATGTCCTCCGGGAAATCGCCGGCGAGCGCGGAGGCGATCCGCAGGTGCGTGTCCGCCTCCTCCTGACGCCCCTGCCGTTCGAGGGTGCGGCCCAGCATCAGCCGGGCGTAGTGCTCGACCGGATCGCGCTCGACGATCACCCGCAGCTCGGCCTCCGCACGCCGGAGCTGGGCCGAGTGGTAGTAGGAACGCGCCAGCAGCAGCCGCGGCCCGGTCTGCTCGGGCACCTCCTCGACCAGCCCGTCCAGGACGCGCGCGGCGGCGGCGTAGTCCTTGGCGTCGAAGAACATCCGCGCGCGCTCCCAGCGCTCCGCATGCGTTCCGTGGTCGTAGTACGTCGTGTCCACTGGTGACCTCCTTCGGACGCTGCAACCAGGGAGCTTCGTTGAAAATTCCACCAGTCGCCGGCGCGGCTCCGTGCCCCGCCACCGGCGGTACTCCGCATGTCTGTGCGCGAGGGTGACGGGGCGGCGAGGGACTGACGCCGTCGGCGGTGCGGGGCTAGGTTTGCGGCATGAGCAATCTCGACCGCGAGGCGGTCCCCTCCGTGTGCGGCGGCCGCGGCTTCGTGGTGGCGGAGCCCGTACGAGAACTCCTCAGCCCGCGCCGGGTCAAGCTCGGTGAGTCCACCGAGGTCCGCAGACTCCTGCCCAACCTGGGCCGGCGCATGGTCGGGGCGTGGTGCTTCGTCGACCACTACGGTCCCGACGACATCGCGGACGAGCCCGGCATGCAGGTTCCGCCGCATCCGCACATGGGCCTGCAGACGGTGAGCTGGCTCCACGAGGGCGAGGTGCTGCACCGGGACTCCACCGGCAGCCTCCAGACCATCCGCCCGCGTCAACTGGGCCTGATGACGTCCGGCCGGGCGATCAGCCACTCCGAGGAGAGCCCGCGCTCGCACGCCCGCTACCTGCACGGCGCGCAGCTCTGGGTCGCCCTCCCCGACACCCACCGCCACACCGACCCGCGCTTCGAGTTCCACGCCGAGCTGCCCCGGGTCACGGCCCCCGGCCTGACGGCCACCGTGCTCCTCGGCGCACTCGACGGCACGGCCTCGCCCGGCACGACGTACACCCCCCTCGTCGGCGCCGACCTCTCCCTCACCCGCGGGGCGGACGTACGCCTCCCGCTGGAGCCCGACTTCGAGTACGCCGTCCTGGCCATGTCCGGGGAGGCCCACGTCGACGGCGTCCCCCTGCTGCCGGGCTCGATGCTCTACCTCGGCTGCGGCCGCCACGACCTCCCGCTGCGCGCCGACACGGACGCGGGCCTGATGCTCCTCGGCGGCGAGCCCTTCGAGGAGGAGCTGATCATGTTCTGGAACTGGATCGGACGCTCCCAGGAGGAGATCGCCCAGGCCCGCCGCGACTGGATGGAAGGAACACGGTTCGGCGAGGTCAAGGGGTACGACGGGGACCCGCTGCCCGCGCCGGTGCTGCCGGCGGCGCCGTTGAAGCCGCGGGGAAGGATGCGCTGACCTGCGGGAACGTCTGAAGCATGCCTGAAATGACCCACTCGGACGCACTTCGGCACGGGACCGTCTGTCACGGCATGCGCCTTCGCACCCCCCGATCACACCGCCCCTGTGGCTCGTTCGCCCTCCGGACAGCGGCGAGCCGGTGTCCAGGACAGGGCGACGAGGCGCGCGTTGCTTCAGGCCCCGGCCGCCTGCCGAAGCCGTGCGAGGTGCTCGTCTTCGGCCGGGGGCCGGGTGAGGTCCGGGCGGGCGGCGCGGAGCCGCGTGTGACCTGTCGGGCGCGAGGCGCCTCGGGTGACCGGCGAGGTCTTGTCAGTGAGCGGTCACCCGGATAGGACTGTCCCTGTAACTGATCACCGGGCGGTGACACCTCTCCATGTCGCCTGCTCGGTGATGCCGTGTGCGCGGGAGGGGCGGTGCCGTGAGGTCGGCCGACGCCACGGCGTGACGGCCGCCGGACACGCGGTGCCTCAAGTCGCCGTCCTCCTCCACACGGACCGTTGAGGCTCGTAGGAAGGTGGGGCAGCTCATGCAGCACGCGCAGTTCACCGGGGTGAGCCGACGCCGCGTCCTCGGCACGGCGGCCGGGCTCGCCGCCGCCGCGACGGCCCTGCCGGCCGCGACCGCGGTCGCCGCGGACTCCGCGCCCACCGCCGCCCGTTGGCGCAGACACGTGGCACGCGTGACGATCACCCGGGACGACTGGGGCGTCGCGCACGTGCTGGGCGAGAGCGACGCCGACGCCGTCTTCGGCATGATGTACGCCCAGGCCGAGGACGACTTCAACCGGGTGGAGACCAACTACCTGGTCGCTCTCGGCCGCCTCGCCGAGGCCGAGGGCGAGAGCGCGATATGGAAGGACCTGCGCCAGCGGCTCTACCTCGACCACGAGGAGCTGAAGAAGGCGCACGCGCGCTGCCCGGCCTGGTTGCGGGCGCTGACGCAGGCGTGGGCGGACGGGCTGAACTACTACCTCGCCACCCATCCCGAGGTACGTCCCCGGGTCATCCACCGTTTCGAACCCTGGATGCCGCTGAGCTTCTCCGAGGGCAGCATCGGCGGCGACATCGAGTCCGTCCCGCTCAGCCAGCTCGAGGCCTTCTACCGCGGGCGGAGCCTGCCGATGACCGACGAGGAGCGCGGTCTGACGTTCCGGGAACCCACCGGCTCGAACGGCATGGCGATCGCACCGAGCCACACCCGCGACGGCCATGCGCTGCTCCTCATCAACCCGCACACCAGCTTCTTCTTCCGCGCCGAACAGCATGTGACGAGCAAGCAGGGGCTCGACGTCTACGGAGCGGCCACCTGGGGCCAGTTCTTCATCTACCAGGGCTTCAACGCCGACACCGGATGGATGCACACCTCCAGCGGCGTCGACAACATCGACAACTTCGCCGAGACGATCGTGACCGGCGACGACGGCGAGCACTCCTACCGGTACGGCGACGAACTGCGCCCCGTGACGACGAAGCAGGTCACCCTCTCGGTACGCACCGAGGACGGCGGCCAGGAGGAGCGCCGGTTCACCACCTACGCCACCCACCACGGCCCGATCGTCCGCGAGGAGGACGGCAAGTGGATCGCGTGCGCGCTCATGAACAAGCCCGTCGACGCGCTGAAGCAGAGCTACCTGCGCACCAAGACGCGGGACTACGACGAGTACATCGGCGTCGCGGAGCTCAAGGCGAACAGCTCCAACAACACTCTCTTCGCCGACTCCAAGGGCGACATCGCCTTCCTGATGCCGCAGTTCATGCCGAAGCGCGACGACCGCTTCGACTACCTGAAGACCGTCGACGGCAGTGACACGGCGACCGACTGGAACGGCCTGCACAGCCTGGCGAGCATGCCCCAGGCCGTGAACCCGAGGAACGGCTGGGCGTTCAACACCAACAACTGGCCCTGGACCGCGGCGGGGGACGACAGCCCCGACGCGGCCGACTACCCGCGCTACTTCGACCGGTTCGGCGAGAACCCGCGCGGACCGCAGGCGATCCGGGTGCTGACCGCGCGCAAGGACTTCACGCCCCAGACCTTGATCGACGCCGCCTTCGACCCGTACCTCACCGCCTTCGCCCGGCTGATCCCCGGACTCGTCGCCGCCTGGGAGGCCCTGCCCCGAAGCAGCGCGCGCAGGAGGCGGCTGTCCGCCCCGATCGCCCTGCTGCGCGACTGGGACACCCGGTGGTCCGCCGAGTCGACCGCCATGTCGGTGGCCGTCTTCTGGGGCGAGGACCTGTGGGCGATGACGACCCGGGCGGCGGCGGACGCCGGGCTGTCCGGCTGGGACTACATGGCCGAGCGCGCCACCGACACCCAGCGCCTCGACGCCCTGGACACGGCGGTGGCCCGCCTGGTGCGCGACTTCGGCAGCCAGGAGGTGCCCTGGGGCGACATCAACCGCTACCAGCGCAACGACGGCGCCATCGTCCAGGAGTTCAGCGACGACAAGCCGAGCGTCCCCGTCCCCTTCGCCTCGTCGCGCTGGGGCTCGCTGGCCTCGTTCGGGGCCAAGAGCTACCCGGGGACGAAGCGGTACTACGGCACCAGCGGCAACAGCTTCGTGGCGGTGGTGGAGTTCGGGCCCCGAGTGCGCGCCTGGGCGGTGACGGCGGGCGGCGTCAGCGGTCACCCCGACTCGCCGCACTTCGCCGACCAGGTCGAGCGCTACGCGAGCGGTGACCTGCGGCGGGTCTACTTCCATCCCGACGAGCTGACGGGTCACATCGAGCGCAGGTACCGGCCGGGCGACTGAGAGGGCGGTCGGCGCGAGGAGGACGGTGGACGCGCCGCCCTCCCCGGCGCCGGTCGGCGCCGTCACGGGGTCTCCTGCGCCGTCCTCACGGTGGGGTCGCCGGCGGCGAGGCGGTCGACCGGGTGGCGGTCGGGTCCTGACCCGCACCCGGCGCGGCGCAGGTACTCGAGCGGCCCCCGCATCCGCCGCACGAGAGGGGACTACGACATGCAGTACACCCACCTCGGCCGCAGCGGCCCGAAGGTCCGCCTCGCGTCGCCCGCTCGGACCGTTTCAGCCAGGCGTTCCCACCGGAGGAAGCCGCCGATGGCGGTCGTCATGACCGTCAGGGACAGGTGTCCCGTCCCTGGTCACGTCGCCCGGGACGGTGTCCGGCCCGCGTCCGGCAGGTGGCGCCGGAACCAGGTGGTCAGGCCGGCGTCGACCTCGCGGGCCAGTGGGAGCTGCGGCGCCGGGTCGATGCCGGGCTCCTCGGCGAGCGGATGCCCCAACCCGGGGATCGACAGCAGTGCGGACCGTTCCCCCAGCGCGTCGACGAGATCCAGGGCGTCGGCACGCAGCGCCGGGTGATCCGACTCGCCGCTGACGACCAGCAGTGGCGCACGACCGGCGATGGCGCTCGCCCTGGCGACGAAGTCCAGACGGTCGACGACCTCCTCGGATTCCGCGTCGTACGGGTAGTCCCCCGGGAACAGGCCGACAACGGACCGCATCCGGACGGCGGCGTTCACGACGGCGGCCGCGAAGACCGGAATCCCGGTGTCCGCGAGGACCCGCAGCGCCACGGCCCCGCCCAGCGAACCGCCGAGCACCCCGATCGGGCCGTCGCCGACCGGCAGTTGCTCACGCACCGACGCCAGCGCGGCCGGGAACTCCTCGGTCGCCTGTCGGACGAACGGGTGCAGGTAGGACATCAGGGGGTCCTCGCGCGCCAGCTCCATGACGGCCGTCGTGCTGCCGCCGACCATGCGCGCCCCGCACATCGGCATGCCCAGGTGCACCCGCCACGCGGGCAGGCCGTTCATCGGTAGAGCGGCGGCGAATGCGGCGTCCGACCTCGGCGCGTCCAGCATGTGCCAGGTGACGATCAGCGGCGCGGAACCGTTGCCGGCCGGTGGAAGAGCGGTGAACGGTACACCGGCGGCCGTGCCGGTCAGTGAGGAGTCCATGCGCGCCACGGTAGGTCCCCGGCCGCACACGGGAGCCGGTATCGCCGCCGGCGAAACCGCACGGCGCCGGCGGGTACCGCGAGACGGCCGTCATCGGGATCCCGCCCGGCGCGGACCGGAGGTTCCGTGGCACCCGGCGGGCCGGGCCCCGCGCCCGGCCACGGGACCGCACACGTCAGCCCCCGCCCGCGAACCGGTCAGGCACGGAGGGCGGGAGCGCGATCCCGTCCGGCAGCGGCCCCGAGATCCGGGGCACCGCGGCCCGCGTCCCCGAGAGCGAGCGGACGTCCGCTTCCGGTCGAGGATGCGACGGGCGCTTGTCAGGGACACGATCGGCCGTTACGTTCCCGACGTGTCACCCGACCCGGCCCGGCGTCCCGTGCGGGCTCCCACCCCCCCACCCAGGAGCACTCGTGAGGTTCCTCAGACGTCTCGCGGTCCTGGCCGTCGCGGCCCTGACGGCGTTCGCAGGACTGTCGGCCGCCCCGGCGCACGCCCGGGAAGCCGGTGCGACGGCCGCCCCCGTCTTCAAGGCGCCCTACCCCTGCGGCCAGCGATGGACGTACAGCCACCACTCGGCCGAGGTGCGGCGCGCGCTGGACTTCGTGCGGGCCGACGGCGGCTCCACGGCCGGCACGCCGGTGCTCGCGTCGGCCGCGGGCCGGGCAACCCGTCACTGGCAGGCCGACGGCGCCGGGAACTACATCGTCATCGACCACGGCGGCGGCTGGGCGACCTACTACTTCCACCTGGCGGCGTTCTCCGTGCCGAGCGGCACCTCGGTGGCCCAGGGCCAGCAGATCGGCACCACCGGCAGCACGGGCAACTCCTCGGGGGCGCACATCCACTACGAGCAGTTGCTCAACGGGGTGGGACAGAACATCGTCATCAACGGCGCCGGGCTCCCGTACCCCGGCAGCTACCACCAGGCCTACCTGACCAGTGACAACGGCTGCGGCGGTGCAGGCACCGTGTTCAGCACCTGGGGGGCCGGGGTGAACGTCCGTTCCGACGCCCGCCTGAGCGCCCCCGTCGTCACGACCCTCTCCGGTCCGACCACCGTGCGCGTCGTGTGCCAGAAGCAGGGCGACACCGTCACGGCCGAGGGCTACACCAACAACTGGTGGAGCAAGCTCCTCGACCAGAACGGCTTCATCACCAACATCTACATCGACCACCCGGACGCGAAACTGCCCGGAGTCCCACTCTGCTGAGCCCGGCCTGATCGCCTGGCCGCCCTCGCCCCGCAGGCGGGTGCCGCCCCGCGCGGTCCGGCGGGACGGCACCCGGTGCCCTGCGCGCCCCTCCCCGCGGGACGGGGGCGCGGTCGTCGTGCTCGTGGTCGTGGAGCCCGGTGACCCTACGGTGCGACCTCCTCCAGGGGGCGGCCGCTCGTCTCCTCCGCCCAGGCCGCCGCCGTCAGCGAGCCGGCCAGGGCCACGGCCGCCAGGGCGACGAACACCGTGCCGATGGCGCCTCCCGCGTAGAGGGCGCCCACCACGATCGGGCCGAGGATGACGCCCAGGCGGTTCATCGCGCCGCCCACGCTGGAGCCCAGTGCCCGGATCCGGGTGGGGAAGAGTTCCGGCGTGTACAGGTAGAGGCAGATGTTGGAGCCGAAGAGGAAGACGGAGGCCAAGGACGTCCAGGCCAGCACACCCGTCGCCGAGTCGCCGGCGAGCAGGCCGAGGAGCAGCAGGCTGAGCGCCGCCGCCGCCATGCACCAGATCACCGTGTTGCGGCGGCCGACCCGGTCGACGGTGAGGGCGACGACCAGGCAGCCGGCCAGGCCCGCGCAGCTCGTCACGGTCGAGTAGAGGAGCGCCGTGGACAGGTCGAGGCCGAAGTGGTCCTTGTAGATGGTCGGCAGCCACGAGGTGATGCCGTAGTTCGCGAAGTAGCCCGTGAACCACAGGAGTCCGACGACCAGTGTGCGCCTGCCGTACTTCCCGTGGAGCAGTTCGCGCAGGCCGCCCCTGCCCGGTGGCGGGCCGGCGGGGCGGGCCGGGGCGGGGGCGGGCAGGGGGGCGCCGGTGATCCGCTCGACCTTCTCCTCGATCGACGCCATCGTCGCCAGGGCCTCGTCGTGCCGGCCGTGGTCGGCGAGCCACCGCGGTGATTCCGGCACCCAGCGGGCGAGGGCGAGGCACAGCAGGCCGGGGACGGCCGCGAGGCCGAACACCCAGCGCCAGCCGAGCAGCGGCACCAGCCAGGCGGCGAGCAGCGCGCCGGCGGTCAGGCCGGCCGGGAAGACCAGTTCGTACAGGAGGACGAAGCGACCGCGCCGGTGGGCGCGGGTGATCTCCGCGATGAAGGTGGCCGCGATCGGCACCTCACCTCCGATGGCCATGCCCTGGACGAAGCGGATCGCCATGAACGGCTCGGGGGAGGTGCAGAGCGTCAGGGCCAGGTTGCAGAGGCCGGACAGCGCGATGCAGCCGGCGATGACCTTCACCCGGCCGATCCGGTCCGCGAGCCGGCCCGAGGCCAGCGCGCCGATCAGCATGCCGATCGAGCCGACGGTCATCAGGGCGGTGATCCGGGTCGTGCCGAGACCCCACTCGCCGCGCAGATCCGGAAGCGCGTAGGCGATCAGGAGCTGGTCGAACGCCTCGAAGAAGGTGACGGCGCCGACGACGAGCCGGACCATCACCTGCCAGCGGCACAGGGGCAGTCGTTCGAAGCGGGCGCCGATGGCGGCCGCGAGGCCGGCGGAGTCGCCCTTTCCGCCGGTGGCAGCACGGGCTGCGTCGATCGTCATGTGTGGTCTCCGGTGCCCGTACGGTGAGAAACACGCGAGCCCGCACGGGAGGGTTCGGGCCGTGCGGCACGGCGGAGCAACCGCATGCCGGGCGGCGATGAGGGGCTGGAGAGGTGCGGCGGGGCGGGACGGGCGGGCTGCACGGACGGTGCCGCCGACCCCAGTTGTGTAGGCGCTGAATGTCTCAGGGCTTAAGTTCTACCGGTAGTCCGCCACGGTTAGGCAAGCCTTACTCCTGACCTCGCGAAAAATTCACCGCCCGGGGTCCCTTGCGGCCCAATTAGTTAAGCCCTTAGATTCCCAGTGCCTAGACACCGCGGTTCGGGGCAACGCCCCAGTCCTGTCCGCGAGTTCTCCCACCGTCCTTTCCCGGAGGCCCCCATGCCGCGCATCCCAGCCGACGAGATCCTCATCGCCGGGCACTGGCGACGCGGCGGCGGGCTGCCCGTCCGGACGGTGGACCCCGCCGACGGCAGCGTCATCACCACCGTCCACGCCGCCTCGGCGGACGACGTGGACGAGGCCGCGCACGCCGCCGCCGCGGCCGCCGCCGCACCCGAGTGGCGGGACCTCCCGCCCCATCGCAGGGCCAGGGTCCTGTACCGGATCGGCGACCTGATCGAGGAGAACGCCGACGCGCTGTCCGCCCTGCAGACCGCCGACACCGGCAAGACCCTCGGTGAGACCCGCGCCCTCGCGCTGAGCGCCGCAGGCACCTTCCGGTACACGGCCGCCGCCCTGGAGACGGCCGAGGACGCGCTCACACCCTCGCGCGGCCCCTACGTCACGATGAGCACCTACGAACCGATCGGCGTCGTCGGGGCGATCAACCCCTGGAACTCGCCGATCGCCTCCGACGCCCAGAAGGTCGCCCCCGCCCTGGCCGGCGGCAACGCGGTCCTGCTCAAGCCCGCCGAGTGGACCCCGCTCGTCTCCCTCGCCCTCGGACGCCTCGTCCACCGGGTCCTCACCGGGGAACGGCTGCCGGCCGCGCTGCTCGCCGTCCTGCCGGGCAAGGGCCGCATCGTGGGCGACGCGATCGTGAAGCATCCGCTCGTCGGCCGGATCGGCTTCACGGGCGGCACCGCCACCGGGCGCGCCATCGCCCGCGCCGCCGCCGGCAAACTCGTCCCCGCCTCGCTCGAACTGGGCGGGAAGTCACCGACGATCGTGCGCGAGGACGCGGACACCGAAATGGCCCTCGCGGGTGTGATGTACGGGATCTTCTCCTCCAGCGGCCAGTCCTGCATCGCCGGTTCACGTCTCTTCGTCCACGCCTCGCGCTACGACTCCTTCGTCGGCGAACTGGTCGAGCGGGTCCGCCGACTGCGGGTCGGCCCGGGCACGTCCCCCGACACCCAGGTCGCGCCGCTCGTGCACCACGCGCACCGCGACGCCGTCGCGGCGGCGGTCGACCTGGCCCGTCAGGAGGGCGGCCGGGTGCTGTGCGGCGGATCCGCGCCCGAGGGCGAGCGGTACGCGAAGGGCGCCTACTACCTGCCGACCGTCATCGACTCCCTGCCGAACTCGGCCCGCGTCTGCCAGGAGGAGGTCTTCGGGCCGGTACTCGTCGCGCTGCCCTACGAGGACGAGGACGACCTGGTCGCCCAGGCCAACGACTCCGTCTACGGGCTGGCCTGCGGCATCTGGACCCGCGACGCGCGGGCCGCCTGGCGGCTCGGCCGGCGGATCGAGGCCGGGACCGTCTGGATCAACACCTACAAGCAGTTCTCCGTCTCCACCCCCTTCGCCGGGATGAAGGACTCCGGGCTCGGCACCGAGAAGGGCCGCGACCTGATCCGCGCCTACCAGCGGCAGAAGTCCCTGTACTGGGGCACCGACACCACGCCCCTGCCCTGGGCCAACTGACCCACCCCTTGGGAGATTCCGCTATGAACCACCCCCCGATCGGCCGGCTGCGCGCCCTGCGCTCCGTCGAGCTGCTCACCCCGAACTTCTCCGAGGCCGTCGACTTCTACGAGGAGGTGTGGGGCCTGCGGGTCGTCGAGGCCGAGCACAGCGCGAGCTGGCTGCGCGGCACCGGCGAGGAGCACCACGCCCTGCACCTGACCCGCTCGGAGACGATCGGCCTGGGCCGTCTCGTCTTCGCGCTCGGCACCCCCGC
Organism: Streptomyces sp. NPDC018947; assembly: GCF_044390505.1. Lineage (NCBI taxonomy): Bacteria > Bacillati > Actinomycetota > Actinomycetes > Kitasatosporales > Streptomycetaceae > Streptomyces > Streptomyces sp. NPDC018947. Next base: position 84,702 of record NZ_JBIRZD010000017.1, on the reverse strand, counting down.
CGAGGTCGACGAGGCCGCACGCCGGCTCCGGGCCCGCGGCATCGCGCTCGCCACCGAACCCGGCCCCCTCGACCAGGTGGGCGGCGGCTACGGGCTGCGCTTCCACGACCTCGACGGGCGGCTCGTCGAACTGTCCGCCGACACCTGGGCGGTCACCGGGCGCAGCCGGGACGTGCCCCTGCCGGTGGGCGTCACCCACGCCGTCCTCAACACTCCCGACATCGACGCCTCCGTCGCCTTCTACCGCGACGTGCTCGGCATGCGCGTCTCGGACTGGTCCGAGCATCAGATGGCGTTCCTGCGCTGCGGCTCCGACCACCACTGCGTCGCCTTCAACCAGGCACCGTGGGTCTCCCTCAACCACGTGGCCTACGAGATGACCTCGATCGACCACTTCATGCGGGGCCTCGGCCGGCTCCGGCACCACGGGATCACCCCCGAGTGGGGACCCGGCCGGCACGGCCCCGGCAACAACACCTTCTCCTACTTCACCGACCCCACCGGTCTGGTGTGCGAGTACACGAGCGAGGTCGCGCAGGTCGTCGAGGAGACCTGGATCTGCAAGGTGTGGCGGCGCACCCCCGAGCTGTCGGACCTGTGGGGGACCGCGGGCCCGCCGTCGCGGCGCATCCGCGCCCACATGACGGGCACGCCGGACGGCAGACCCGTCGTCGCGCCCGTGGACGCCCCCGCGGGCACCTCCGCCCGCACCGAAGGAGCGGCGGCATGAACGGGCCGACGCGCAAGGTCGGACTCATCGGCTGGGGCGCCATCGGCCGCACCGTCGGCGGCGCGCTCGCCGCGGGCGAGGTGCCCGGCGCCGAACTGGCGGGCATCGTCGACAACCGGCCGCTCGGCGACGCCGTCCCCGCCCCGCAGCTCACCGTCGAGCAGGCCCTCGCCTGCTGCGACCTGATCGTCGAGGCCGCGGGACAGGGCGTCGTACGGGAATGGGGCGAGGCGATCCTCGCGTCCGGCACGGACCTGCTCGTGGCGTCCACCGGAGCACTCACCGACGAGGAGCTGTCGAAGCGGCTCCTGGCGGCCGGGCCCGGCCGGGTGTACTTCACCGGCGGCGCGGTCGGCGGGCTCGACCTGCTGCAGGCCGTGCGCGCCATGGGACCGCTCGGCGAGGTCACGCTGACCACCACCAAGCTGCCGTCCACCCTGGAACAGCCCTGGATGGACGAGGAGACGCTCGCCCGGCTGCGCTCCACGACCACGCCCGTGGAGATCATGCGCGGCACCGCGCGTGACGTGCCGGTCAAGTTCCCCAGGTCCACGAACGTCGCCGCCTCGGTGGCACTCGCGGTCGGCGACCTCGACGCCGTACGGGTACGCGTCGTCGCCGACCCCGCGGCCTCGCACACCTCGCACGTGATCGAGGCGAGCGGGCCGCACGGCTCGTACCGCTTCGAGATGCGCCACGTACCCGACGCGGCCAACCCGGCCACCAGCGGGGTCGTCCCCCACGCCGTGCTGCGCTCGCTCGCGGCCCTGGCCGGACGCCGGGGGCAGATCCTGTGACCGCCCACGACCTCGCCGGGCTGCACCTGGAGGAGGCCGGCCGCGAAGGTCCGCTGGTGCTCTGCCTGCACGGCATAGGCTCCTCGTCGGCCGCCTTCGCCCCGCAGACCGAGGCGCTCGCGGGCGCCCACCGGATGGTGGCCTGGGACGCGCCCGGGTACGCCGGGTCGGCCGACCCCGAAGGGGACCTGACCCTCGACGACTACGCGGACACCGCCGCCGGCGTCATCCGCGCCCGTGGCACCGAGGCCCACGTCGTCGGCGTCTCCTGGGGCGGCGTGATCGCGCTGCGGCTCGCCACCCGGCACCCCGGCCTCGTCGCCTCCCTCACCGTCGCCGCCTCCACACCCGGCTCCGGCACCGACCCGGAGAAGGCCGCCGCGATGCGCGCCCGGGTCCCCGAGCTGGAGAGCCTCGGCCCGCGCGCCTTCGCGGAGCGGCGCGGCCCCCGTCTCCTGTCCGAGGACGCGCCGCCCGACCTGGTTCGACGCGTCGTCGACACCATGGCCGGCGCGGTCCGGCCGCCCGGCTACCGGCAGGCGGCCGAGTCGATGGCCCGCACCGACCTGCGCGGCGAACTCGCCCACGTCACCGCGCCCACCCTCGTCCTGTGCGGGGAGAAGGACCGGATCACCGGCCCCGACGCCTCACAGGTCCTGGCCGGCGGTCTGCACCGGACCGCCTACGTGATCGTCAAGGACGCCGGTCACCTGGCCAACCAGGAACAGCCCGAGCGCTTCAACGCCTGGCTGCTCTCGCACCTCCACATCGTCACCAGCACCCGCACCAGGAAGGGCTGACCACCATGCCGCTGACCACCACCGAGTACGACAACGGCGGGGACCTCGCCAAGTACACCGACTCCCTGATCGCCTCCAAGGCGTCCCGCGAACCGGACTGGGGCACCCTGTCCTTCCAGGAGAAGGCGGGCCCGCAGTACAGGCGGGCGCAGATCCGCTACGTCGGATCCGGAGCCACGGGAAACCACGAGGACGACGGCCGCATCATCCCCTCCGGCGGCTTCACGTTCTCCAACATGCTGCTGCCGCCCGGCGCCGAGGGCCCCGCCCACACCCACCACGACGTGGAAGAGGCCTTCTTCGTCCTGGAGGGCGAGGTCCGCGTCGGCATCCACCGCGGCCCCGACGAGACCGAGTACCGCACCCTCGGCTACCGCGACATGATCGTGGTGCCGGCCGGCGTGACCCGCTCGCTGAAGAACGAGGGCGACACGGACGCGCTGTTCTGCGTGATCATCGGCACCCGCAAGCCGCAGGTGCCGACGTACCCCGAGTACTCCCCGCTGTACGGCGTCACCCGTGACTGACCCGGCGACCGGGCGTCGCACGGTCGTCGTGACCGGCGCGGGCCGTGGCCTGGGGGAGGCCATGGCCCGCCGGGCGGCGGCGGACGGGTACCGGGTCGTCGTCGCCGAGCTGAACGAGGAGTGGGGCTCTGGCACGGCCGCGGCGATCCGCGACGCGGGCGGCGAGGCCCGGTTCCTGCCGCTGGACGTCGCCGACCCGGCCTCCGTGGAGGCGCTGGCCGCCCGCCTCGCCCCCGGCGGCCCCGTGTACGGGCTGGTCAACAACGCCGCCCTCGCCAACGGCGTGGGCGGCCGGGAGTTCCAGGACATCGACGTCGCCACCTGGGACCGGCTGATGGCCGTCAACGCGCGCGGCCCCTGGCTCGTCGCCAAGCACCTGCTGCCGCTGATGCCCGGACCGGCGCGGATCGTCAACATCGCCTCGGACGCGGCGCTCTACGGCTCCCCGCGCCTCGCCCACTACATCGCCTCCAAGGGCGCGGTCATCGCCCTGACCCGGGCGATGGCCCGCGAGCTGGGGGAGCGGGGCATCACCGTCAACGCGGTGGCACCGGGCCTGACGGAGGTCGAGGCGACCGAGACCGTCCCGGCCGAGCGGCACGCCCTGTACGCGGCCAACCGGGCGATCCCGCGGCCGCAGCGGCCCGACGACCTGGTGGGGCTCGTCGCCCACCTGCTGGACGAGGAGTCCCGCTACCTGACCGGGCAGGTGATCGCCGTCAACGGCGGCTTCACCATGCACTGAACCCCCGCCCGCACCCTGGCCCCCCGCCCCTGCGCACCACCGTCAGCACGACCACCCGCAAGGAGTAACCATGGATCTCGGCCTCGCCGACCGCACCGTCCTGGTCACCGGCGGCAGCTCCGGCGTCGGCCTGGCCACCGTCCGCGCCCTGCTCGCGGAAGGCGCCCGGGTCGCGGCCTGCGGGCGCGACGCCGACCGGCTCGACAAGGCCGCCTCCGGTCTCGGCGCCGGCCCGGACCGGCTGTACACCGGCGTCTGCGACGTCCGGGACGCCGACGCCGTACGGGACTTCACCGAGCACGCCGCCGCCCACCTCGGCGGACGCCTCGACGGCCTCGTCAACAACGCCGGCCAGTCCCGCATGAAGACACTCGACGAGACGACCGCGGACGACTGGCGCGACGAGCTGGAACTGAAGTTCGCGGGCGTCCTCAACCCCCTCACCGCCGCCCGCCCCCACCTCCGCGCCTCCGACGCCGCCGCGATCGTCAACGTCAACGCCGTCCTCGCCAAGCAGCCGGAGACCCGGCTGATCACGACCAGCGCCGCCCGCGCCGGCATCCTCAACCTCTCCGCCTCCCTGGCCCGCGAACTCGCCCCCGAGGGCATCCGCGTCAACTCGGTCTGCCTGGGCCTGGTCGACACCGGCCAGTGGACCCGCCGCCACGCCGCGGCGGACAGCGGGCTCACGTACGAGCAGTGGCAGGCGGAGATCGCCGCCGACCGGGGCATCGCGCTGGGGCGGCTCGGCCGCGCCGAGGAAGTCGCCTACGCGATCGTCTCGCTGCTCTCGCCGCGCGCCTCCTACATCACCGGAACCAGCATCGATGTCTGCGGCGGAGTCGGCCGCGGCATCCTGTGAGGAGTTCGTATGCGTTACGACCACGGGGGCGGACTCCTGGCCGCCCACCTCAAGTCCCTCGGCGTCGACACGGTGTTCGGCATCGTGTCCGTGCACAACCTCCCGCTGGTGGAGGCCGTCGAGGCAGACCCGCACCTGCGGTTCGTTCCGGTGCGGCACGAGGCGAGCGCCGTCAACGCCGCCGACGCCCACGGCCGGGCCCGCGGCTCGATCGGCTGCGCGCTCACCTCCACCGGCACCGGCGCCGGCAACGCCGCGGGGTCCCTGATCGAGGCGTTGTCCTCGGGGACGGCGGTGCTGCACATCACCGGGCAGGTCGAGTCCGCGTACCTCGGCAGCGGGCGCGGCTTCATCCACGAGACCAAGGACCAGCTCGGCATGCTCACCGCGGTGTCGAAGTACGCCGCGACCGTCACCTCCGCCCAGGACGCGGGCCGCGTCCTGCGCGAGGCGTCCGCCGCCGCGCTCACCGCGCCGGGCGGGCCCGCGAGCGTGGAGTGGCCGATCGACCTGCAGTACGCGGCCCAGGAGGACGACGGCGACGGCCCGCCCGCCCGGGAAGTCCCGGTGCCGGACGCCTCCGCACTGACGGCGGCACGCGACCTGCTGGCCTCCGCGCGCCGCCCGCTGATCTGGGCCGGCGGCGGCGCGGCCACCGCCCGCGACCAGCTCCTCGCCCTGCTGGAGGCGACCGGCGCCGGCCTGCTCACCTCCAACTCCGGCCGGGGCTCCGTCCCCGAGGACCACGACCAGGTCATCGGCAACTTCGCCACCACCGCGCCCGCGCGGTCCCTGCTCGCGGACGCGGACGTCCTCGTCACCGTCGGCACCCACTTCCGCTCCAACGAGACCGCCGACTACGGGCTCCCGCTCCCCGAGGCACACATCCAGATCGACGTCGACGCCGCCGCTCTCGGCCGCGTCCACCCGGCCCGGCACGCCCTCCACGGCGACGCGAGGGCGGTCCTGCCCCGGCTCACCGAGGCGGCAACACCGGCCGACGCGGACTGGACGGCCCGGGTGCGGCAGGTACGCGGGCGGGTGCGGGCCACCCTCCACGACGCCATCGGCCCCCAGGCGGCGATCTGCGACGCCCTCGCCGCCGCCCTGCCACGCGGCGCCGTCGTCGCCCGGGACGTGACCATCCCCTCGTCGGCCTGGGGCAACCGCCTGCTGCCGATCCACGATCCGCGGGCCAACGTCTTCCCGCGCGGCGGCGGCATCGGCCAGGGCCTCGCCATGGGCATCGGCGCCGCCCTCGCCCGCCCCGGCGAACCCACCGTGGTCATCGCCGGGGACGGCGGGCTCGCCGTCCACCTGGGCGAACTGCTCACCCTCGCCCAGGAGCGGCCCCGGCTGACCCTGATCGTCTTCAACGACGGCGGTTACGGAGTGCTGCGCAACATGCAGGCCACCTACACCGAACGCCGCTCCGGTGTGGACCTGTTCACCCCCGACTTCGCTCGGCTCGCCGCCGCCTGCTCCCTCCCGTACGCGCGGATCGGCGACGCGAGCGAGGCCGCGAAGGTCGTCGACGTGGCCCTCGCCTCCGACGGGCCCACCCTCGTCGAGGTCGACCTGGCCGCGCTCGGCCCCATGAAGAACCCGTTCACCCCGCCCGTCAAGATCCCCACCCGGTAGGGAGGCCCGCCGACATGAGCACCACCGAAGAGCAGGAACTGGACCTCCTCGTCCACCGCATGACCTGGGAGGCGGACGGAGTCCTCTCCGTCGAACTCGTCCACCCGGACGGCAAGCCGCTGCCCGCCTGGACGCCGGGCGCGCACCTGGACCTGCGCACGGGCGGCCACATCCGCCAGTACAGCCTGTGCGGCGACCCGCAGGACACGGGGGTCTACCGGCTCGGCATCCTCGACGAGCCGTCCTCACGCGGCGGTTCCCGCCACGTGCACACCAAGGTGCGGCCCGGCCAGACGGTGCGCGTGGCCGGGCCGCGCAACCACTTCGCCCTCGAACCGGCCGCCTCCTACGTCTTCGTCGCCGGCGGCATCGGCATCACACCGATCCTGCCGATGGCCCGCCGCGCCGAGCGGGACGGCATCCCGTACCGACTGGTCCACGGCGGCCGTACGCGCGCCTCGATGGCGTTCGGCGGCGAACTCGCCGCGCTCGGGGGCGGCGAGGTGACCCTCGTACCCCAGGACGAACAGGGCCACATCGACGTGGCCGGCATCCTCGCGGACCTGCCGGCCGGCACGCTGGTGTACTGCTGCGGTCCCGAGCCGCTGCTGAAGGCCGTCGAGGAGGCGGTGCCGCAAGGGCAACTGCGCACCGAGCGCTTCGCGGCGCCGGCCGTGGCACGCGACGACGGCGACGACAGCGCCTTCGAGGTCGAGTGCCGGACCTCCGGGGTGACCCTGAACGTCGGCCCCGGCACCTCCATCCTGGAGGCCGCCGAGAACGCCGGGCTGAGCGTCGCCTCCTCCTGCCGCGACGGCATCTGCGGCTCCTGCGAGACCCGCGTCCTGGGCGGCACCCCCGACCACCGCGACTTCCTGCTCAGCGACGCCGAACGCGCCACCGGCGAGACGATGATGATCTGCGTCTCGCGCTGCGCCTCGGACCGCCTCGTCCTGAACCTCTGACCCCTCACGGAGAACCCGATGCCCGCGACCTGGCCCTTCCTGGAACCCCACCAGACCCGCGACCACGAGCCCACCCCGTACGAGACCAAGCTCGCGCGCACCCTCGAGGACATCTTCACCAAGGACGGTCACGAGCTGTCCGACGTGATCGACGGCCTCAACTCGCGCCAGTTGCGCACGCCCACGGGCGAGCCCTGGACCGAGGAGTCCTTCCGCGCCGAGATGCACCGCCTGGGAGCCTGACATGACCCTCTCGACCCGCGACACCGCCGACCACATCTACGCGCACGGCCTGCGCAACCAGTGGCACCCCGTCGTCCCGTCCCGCTTCGTCGAGCCCGGCGGCATGCGCAGGGTGACCGCCCTCGGCGAGAACTGGCTGCTCTTCCGCAAGCCGGACGGCGCCCTCTCCATGCTCGCCGACCGCTGCCCCCACCGCGGGGCGCCCCTGTCCCTCGGCAAGCACCTCGGCGACCGGGTCGCCTGCTGGTACCACGGCGTCGAGGTCGACGGCACCGGGACGGTCACCTCGGTCCCCGGCCTGCCCGGCTGCAACCTGGAGGGCAAGACCCTCGTCGCCTCCCTGCCCGTCCGCGAGGCCGGCGGCGCGATCCTCGCCTACTTCGGCGACGAGGAGCACCCCGACCCGGTGGAGCTCACCCTCCCCGGCCCGCTGGCCGACCCGGAGATCTCGGCCTTCCTCTGCTACGCCGAGTGGAACGTCCCCTGGCGCTTCGCCATGGAGAACCTGCTCGACCCGATGCACGGCGCGTTCCTGCACTCCGAGTCGCACACCATGTTCGCCGGCGACACGTCCGCCAAGTTCCGCATCCGGGAGACCGAGCGCGGCTACTTCTTCGAGAAGACCGACCAGCGCGGCGTCAACTTCGACTGGGTCGAGCTGTGCCACACCGGCGTGGACTGGGTGGACCTGTCCATCCCCTACCCGCCGTCGGCGGGACCCGGCGGCCCGTTCGGCATCGTCGGCATGGCCTGCCCGGTGGACGCCGGACGCACGGGCGTCTTCTTCTGGCGCTACCGGAAGGTGAGCGACTGGCGGCGCGACACCTGGCGGTTCCTCTACAAGACCCTCATCGAGGCCCGCCACTGGGAGGTTCTGGAACAGGACCGCGCCATCCTCGAAAGCATGCCCGCGGACGCCGACCAGCACGAAAACCTCTACCAGCACGACCTGGGCGTGGTCCGCCTGCGCCGCCTCTACCAGGCCCAGGCCAGGAGGCAGTCGACGGCGGAGGCGGTGACCGCCGCCGGGTGAGCGTGCCGCGGGCGGCGCTCAGCCCGTCCCGGTGCGGTCCGTCCGCCCGGCCGGGGCGTCGTCGGACTCCACGATCGAACGCTCCAGCCTGGACAGCAGACGGCTCAGTTGACGACGCTCGGCGGGTGAGAGCCCGCCGAGCATCCGGCGTTCGTTCTCCAGGTGCTCGGCGAACACCTCGTCCACCTTGGCCAGCCCGGCCTCGGTGAGCCGCGAGTACACCACACGCCGGTCACCGGCGTCGCGTTCGCGCACGAGCAGGCCGTCCTTCTCGAGCCGGTCGAGACGCAGGGTCACGCCCGCCGAGGAGACCAGCCCGGAGTCCGCGAGCTGCCCCGCGGTCAGCCGGTACGGGGCTCCGGCCCGGCGCAGTGCGGTGAGCACGTCGAACCCGGCCACGGACAACCCGTGCTCGTCGAGCCGTGAGGCCATCCGCGACTGGTACTGCAGATAGGACCGGTGCAGCCGGGCGAGTACCTCCAGCGGAGAGGTGTCCAGTTCGGGCCGCTCCCGCGCCCAGTCCCCGACGATCCCCGCCACGGCGTCCGGCCGCTTCGCCGCCCTCCCCTGAGCCATGTCTTCCCTTCGCGGCATGTGTTCGGTGCTGAAATCTTAGCCCTGAGGGAAATCGGCGTCCGCGGCGCACCGTGCAGCGGCCGCCGAGGCCGATGGCGCGGTGGCGGTGATCTCGGGCGGGACGTCCGGCGCCTGTCCCGCACCCGGCGCGGCCTCGCCCACCGGCGTGGCCCCAGCGCCCGTGCGGGCGGCCTCCCCGCCCGTGGCGCCGTCCGGGGTGACCAGCACCGTCACCGCGAGGCGCGCGGGCCCCGGCCGAGCGCGCCGGCAGGGGCCGGGGCGTCGGCCGGGGGGAAGCGGACCGTCAGGTCTTGCGCAGGTCGGGGGCGGGCACACCGATGAGCAGGCGGCGTACCGCATCCCAGGCCGTGCGCATCGCGCGGGCCACCGCAGGCGGTTCGCTGCCCATGATCCGCGTCCAGGCTCCGCAGTCGTCGGGCAGGACGCTCACGCCGAAGTCCAGGCCCGTGGTCAGCAGGGCCTCGTACAGCGTGTCGGCGACCTCCGGGGCGGGAGCGAGCGGGGTCACCGCGTAGAGCGTGGCCATCAGGTCGTGGCCGCCGAAGACCGCCGGACCGGTCACCGAGCCCGGCTCACGGGGATCCAGCCGGACGGTGTCCACCACCACCGACTCGCCGCCGGGGCGGCTGATCTCCAGGTCGCTGTACAGCAGGCGGTAGGAGTGCCGTTCACCGCGCGCCAGCCGGCCGGCCGCGATCGTCTCGCCCAGCAGCACGGTGGCCGTGGGGTCGGCGGTCACGCAGGTCTGCTGGTAGAAGCGCGCGTCCCGGTAGGGGATCAGCGGGTCGGGCAGGTACTCGACGTAGGCGTCGGCCCCCACAGTGAGGTTGACGACCTGGGTGGCGTGGTCGAACTCCGCCCGGTGCAGCTTGGTGGCGGCCTGTGTCGTCAGGTGCACGGCGGTGCCGGGCCCGCAGTCGATGTCGAGGCGGTTGCGGTCGGCCTGCACGATGCCGCCGCCGGTGGACATCAGATACGTCACCGGCAGGTCCGGCCGCAGCGGGTCCACGTACAGCGGCCGCATGATCTGCAGCGGCGACTTCTGGTAGCGGTCGACGAGCTCGGTGCGGTCGCCGACGCGAGCGTAGCGCAGTTCCAGCAGGCCGACCTTGCCCGGGCGCCCGGCGGCCAGGGTGTCCGGAGTGCCGGTCAGGCCGAGCATCCGGGCCGGTACCCGCCGGGGTTCGTAGTGTGCGGGGTCCAGCCGCGCGGGCGCCTCGGTCATGCGGAGGCCGTCTCCCGGCCGGCCGGCCGCGCGGCCTCGTCGGCCAGCACGAAGTCGGCGATGGCGTCCAGGCCCTCCCCGGTCAGGGAGTTGGTGAGCACCACCGGCCGCCCCTGCCGTACCTCGTGGGCGTCGGACTCCATCCGGGCGAGGTCGCACCGCACGTACTGCGCGATGTCGATCTTGTTGATGACGAGCAGTTCGCACTCGGTGATGCCCGGCCCCCGCTTGCGGGGCATCTTGTCGCCCTCGGCGGTGTCCAGCACGAACAGGAACAGGTCGACCAGGGCCGGACTGAAGGTGAGCGTCAGGTTGTCGCCGCCGCTCTCGAACAGCAGCGTGTCCACCTCGGGGAAGCGCTCCAGGATCTCGTCGGCCGCGGCCTGGTTCATCGTCGGGTCGTCGCGGACCGCGGTGTGCGGGCACGCTCCGGTCTCCACGCCGACGATACGGTCCGCGGCGAGGATCCCGTCCAGGGTGCGCCGCACGTGGGCGGCGTCCTCGGAGGTGTAGATGTCGTTGGTGATCACTGCGGGGGTCCGGCCGCGCCCGATCAGCACGGGGACGAGCGCCTCGATCAGCGCGGTCTTGCCGGAGCCGACCGGTCCGGCGACGCCGACGCGCAGCACGCCGTCCTTGGGGCGCCGTACGAAATCGTCGTGGCCGTGGTGGTGGGAGCCTCGGACCTGTGTGGGGTCGTGCATGGTGATCCTTGTCCGGAGTGGTGTGTGTCTGGTGGCGGGAGGGGGCCGGCCGGGTTCAGCTGGCGAACAGGCGGGCCTCGGCGCGTTCGTGACGCCCGGCCATGACGTCGGCCAGGGGAACGCATCCGCCGAGGTCGGCAAGTTCCCGGTCGAGGGCCGCCTGCACGGCCTCCTCGATCACCGGGGCGGCGCCGTGCAGGACGACCTGGGCGCGGCGGTGGTCGGTGAGCCGCAGTCGCAGGGCGGCGCCCACGAAGCTGGCCGCGAAGGCGAACAGCTCGCAGGTGACCGCCTGCCGGGTCGTGAGGCCGTTGCCGGCGTGGACGACGCCGGCGACGACCGGCTGGCAGCCGCGCACGGCGCCGTCGAGGTAGAGCGTGCGGTACCTCTCGATCCGGGGCGTCGCATAGACCTCGCCGGCCAGGTCGAGCAACTGCCGGCCGGTGCGGACGCAGGCCTGCCGGGCCTCGCGGCCGAGCTTGGTGGCGTGCAGGCGTCGCTCCACGGCCACCACCCGGTCCCAGTCGTCCGCCGTGACCGCGCGGTGGGCGAGGGCGAGGGCGGTGGCGTCCGACGGCCCCGCGCTGTGCCGGAGCAGATCGTGCAGGAGCGCGGGCAGGCTGCGCGGGGTGACGGCACGGGCCTGCTGGAAACCCTCCAGCCCGTGGGAGAGGGTGTAGTAGCCGCTGGGAAAGGCCGAGTCGGTGAGCTGGAGCCCGGTCAGCAGCGCCGGGATCGGCATCGGTTCGTCCATGCCGGGTCTCCGTTCCTGCCGGACGGCCCTGCGTGGGGGTCCGGCCGTGGAGGGCCGCAGGACACGCGGGTGCCCTGCGGACCGTCGCGGGGTGGGTCAGACGATGTAGAAGAGCTGGTTGAGCGGGAGCCGCTCGGCCGGCTCGATGGTGGCGGGCTCGCCGTCCACGGTCACCTTGTAGGTCTCCGGGTCCACCTCGATCCGCGGCAGCGCGTCGTTGCGGACCATGTGCCGCTTGCCGACGGTCCGGCAGCGCCGCACGGGCTCGATCCGCCGCTGCAGGCCCAGCTCGCCGGGGACGCCGGCGGCGATGGACGCCTGGGACATGAAGGTGACCGAGGTACGCGTCCGCGCGCGGCCGTAGGAGCCGAACATCGGCCGGTAGTACACCGGCTGGGGCGTCGGCAGGGACGCGTTGGGGTCGCCCATCAGGGCCCAGTTCACCATGCCGCCCTTGATGATCAGCTTGGGCTTGGCGGCGAACGAGTGGATCGGCCAGAGCACGATGTCGGCGAGCTTGCCGGGCTCCAGCGAGCCGATCACATCGGAGGCCCCCACCGCGATCGCCGGGTTGATGGTGAGCTTGGCCAGGTAGCGCAGCACCCGCGCGTTGTCGTTGCGGGAGCTGTCCTCGGCCAGCGGACCGCGTACCTCCTTGCAGTGGTGCGCCGTCTGGAAGGCACGGGCGAAGGACTCGCCGACCCGGCCCATGGCCTGGGAGTCGGAGGAGAAGATGCTGATCACGCCGAGGTCGTGCATCACCGTCTCGGCCGCGATGGTCTCGGCGCGCACCCGGCTGTCGGCGAACGACACGTCCTCGGGGATGTCGCGGGACAAGTGGTGGCAGACCATCACCATGTCCAGCAGCTCGTCCACCGAGTTGATGGTGTACGGCAGGGTGGGGTTGGTGGAGGAGGGCAGCACGTTCGGCTCGCCCGCGACCCGCATGATGTCGGGGGCGTGGCCGCCGCCCGCGCCCTCGGTGTGGAAGGTGTGGATGGTGCGGCCGTCGATCGCGGACAGGGTGTCCTCGAAGAAGCCGCCCTCGTTGAGGGTGTCGGTGTGGATGGCGAGCTGCACGTCGTGCTCGTCGGCGACGCTCAGCGCGTTGTCGATGGCGGCGGGGGTGGCACCCCAGTCCTCGTGCACCTTCAGGCCGGACACGCCCGCCTCGACCTGCTCGCGCAGCGCCTCGGGCAGGCTGCCGTTGCCCTTGCCGAGCAGACCCACGTTGACCGGCAGTTCCTCGACGGCCTCCAGCATGCGGTGGATGTTCCACGGGCCGGGGGTGCAGGTGGTGCCGTTGCTGCCGTCGGTGGGGCCGGTTCCGCCGCCGAAGAAGGTGGTGATGCCGTTGGACAGGCCCTCCTGGGCCTGCTGCGGCGAGATGAAGTGGATGTGGGTGTCCACACCGCCGGCGGTGGCGATCAGGTGCTCGCCGGAGACGACCTCGGTGCCGGGGCCGATGACCAGCTTGGGGTCCACACCGTTCTGCGCGTGCGGGTTGCCGGCCTTGCCGACCCCGACGATCAGTCCGTCGCGGACGCCTATGTCGCCCTTGACGACGCCCAGTACGGGGTCGAGGACCACCACGTTGGTGATGACCAGGTCCAGCGCGCCCTCGCGGTTGAGCGCGGCGGGGTCCTGGGCCATGCCGTCGCGGATGGCCTTGCCGCCGCCGTAGACGGCTTCGTCCCCGTAGGAACCGGCGTTGTGGTCGTACTCGACCTCGACCACCAGGTTGGTGTCGGCCAGGTGGAACCGGTCGCCCACGGTGGGGCCGAACAGGTCCGTGTACTGCTTGCGCGGGATGATCGCCATCAGTGGTCGGTCCCCTCGTTCTCGGTGGCGGCGGCTGCGCCGCTGTGGGCGAATCCCAGGTGTTCGGCGCGGCGGAGCGCGGCGCGGCGGGTGTCGCCGGCGTTCAGACCGCCGTTGACGAGCCCGGCGAAACCGACGAGCCGTCGGGTTCCGCCGAAGGCGACCAGCTCCACCTCGCGGGTGTCTCCGGGCTCGAAGCGCACGGCGGTGCCGGACGGGATGTCCAGGTGCATGCCGTACGCGGCCTCGCGGTCGAACCGCAGCGCGCGGTTGACCTCGAAGAAGTGGTAGTGGGAGCCGATCTGAACGGCACGGTCACCGGTGTTGGCGACGGTGAGACTCACCTTGGCCCGGCCGGCGTTGATCTCCACGGGGTCGTCCCCGTAGAGGTAGTGGGCTCCACCCGACATTGTTGTCTCCTCGTTTCCGGCGGCGTTTCAGGCGCTGATGGGGTCGTGGCAGGTGACGAGCTTCGTCCCGTCCACGAACGCCGTCTCGACCTGGAGGACGGTGAGCATCTCGCGCACGCCGGGCATGACGTCGTCGGCCGAGACGACCTGGCGGCCCAGCTCCATGCACTCGGCGACGGTGTGACCGTCGCGGGCGGCCTCCAGGACGGCCTCTGTGATCAGCGCGGCCGCTTCGCTGTAGTTGAGCTTGGTGCCCCGGGCCCGGCGGCGCCGGGCCAGGTCGGCCACCACGTAGACATGGAGCTTGTCGATTTCGCGCGGTGCGAGGTTCATGGGTCACTTCGCTTTCTCGAACGAGATGCCCGGCCGGTCCAGGGCTGGAACGGCCGCCAGGAAGAGCCAGGTCGTCACGACGAACGGCCAGGTGAAGGGGGAGCCGCCGGACGGCTGGGCGAAGGCCTGCCAGGCGGCCGTGAAGGGGACGGAGGCGAGGACGGCGAGCGCGGCGTAACCCGCGGTCCACGGAGTGAGGGCCAGGAAGGTCGCCGCCAGCGCGATGGCGACGAGCACCCCGTTGTAGCCGTACAGACCGGCGCTGATCCGGTCGGCGGGCAGGCCCATGGCGCAGGCGGTCACGATCGCGGCCACGCTGCCGCAGGCCGCCGCGGCGGCGGCGGTCCGGGAGGCGACGAGCAGCCCGAGGAGCAGGATCAGTCCCGCGTACCACGTGTCCAGGAAGAAGACCTGACCGATGTTGTTGCAGAAGGCGTCGCCGAGTTCGGAGGCCGACAGGCGGGTGATCCCGTCGCCTCCGGCCGGCGGCGCGGCTGCGGGACGGGTGGCCGGAAGGGCGATCTCCAGCACCCCGGCGACCAGGCAGAACGGGGCCGTCAGCGGGGGCAGGCCGATCCGGCCCAGCAGACGGCCGGCCGCCGCGCTCAGCACCGCGCAGACCGCTCCGGCGAGGACGGCGAGCAGCGCGGTGCGCCATGAGGCGCCGAACCGGACGACGACGGAGATGGCGGTCAGACAACCGCAGTAGCCTTCCAGTCCCTTGGCCAGGCCGTCCCGGTCGGCGCCCAGCACGGACGCGGCCGCGGTGGACGCCGCCGCGCCGAGCAGGCCGTAAAGACCGATCCGCCAGTCGTCCGTGAAAAGCGCCGCGGTGAACAGCAGACCGGTCAAAGGGCTGGCGCTGAGGGCGACCTGCGCGATGCCTCGCAGAGGTATCCGCCCCGCGTCGGCGCCGGCCCGGCGTCCGGGCCGCGCCACCCCGCCTGCAGTAGGCATGCCTTCTCCCTGATGGGGACACGTGGAAATGAGCCAACATCCGTCGGACACAAGGGCGGTGACGCCCGATCAACAACTTGTTGAACCCTACGCCCACCATGGCCGACCAGTGCACATGACAGTCGGTGACCGCACGGGTGCGCATGGGAATAGTCGCTGATCACCAACGTGAGGGGGCGTATCGGTATGCCGATGGCTCGACGTGGTGAGCGAACTCTTGGGAATTCTTTGGGATTTCCGTGGTGAAAGTTCGACTCGGACCGAAGAATTGCTGTGCCGTACAAATACTTTCTCTTTGAGCGGCCGAAACCCTCGGGTCGGGAACGTGGGGCGGAATCACGCGGCGACGTTCCCGCAGTACGGCGGGAGGGAGCGGCGGACCATGACGGCGTACGCGCAGCGGTGATCCCGGCACCGTCCGCGCCGGTGAGCTTCCGGGTGCGCCGGCCCCCGCGACGTTCCGGCGGCCGGTGAGCCGGGAGACGGCCCCGGGGACCCGGCGGCCGAGGTGGTCAGCGGCCCGGCGCCCCGGTCGCCGACCGGCGCCCGGCCCGGCCGTGAGCAGGCAGGTCGTCCGTGTCGCGGCCTGCGGCGATCTTGAGCTGGCGTACCAGCATGAACAGGCCGTAGCTGGCGATCAGGGCCAGGAGCGGGGCGCCGACGATGTACGCCCACACGTGCCGGATCCCGAACCGGCGCCCCTCGACGATCATGTAGGCGCCGAGAGCCGCCCAGGTCAGCACCAGATCGGCGTAGATGAACCGGGAGGCCGGATTGGAGGTCGCGTCCCGGAGGAAGGCGGTGACGACCCCGCCCGGACCCGCGTCCGCGTTCTCCACGACGAACATCACGGCCAGCGTGCCCATCACGGCGACGCCGATGAGCGCGGACACCCCGTACAGCACGCACAGGGAGCGGTCCCGGCCCCGTACCTCACGAAAACGCATCGCCTCGGTCCCCCCAGCAGTGATCGTCGAGTGGTCGGCAGGTCGCGGGATCATCGTCCGTACCGGTAGTCGTCCAGGTCGAAGTGCCTGGCGCGCCACGCCGCCTCGAAGGTGAAGGCCGGGCGGACGGCCGGAGCGTCCCCGTGGTCGTCGAGGTAGTAGGTGTTCGACCCCCGGCAACTGGGGTCGAGGAACACGGTGTTCTCCTGCCGCCGCAGCGTCCTGCGGAACGACGCGTCGTGCTTCTCGGCGCGGACGACCGCTTCCGTGGCGCGCCGCCGCCGCGCTTCGCCGATCACGCGCAGGACGTGGGTCACCTGGTAGTCGATCATCCCGAACCACGAACCCCCGGTGAAGGAGTACGGGCCGACGATGAACCACAGGTTCGGGTATCCCTTGACGGACGTCCCCTCGTACGCCTGGAAGCGCTCCGTCCGCCAGAACTCCCTGAGGTCCCGCCCGCCCTTGCCGTGCGTCGGGAACGGGGGCAGGTTGTCCAGGACGTGGAAGCCGGTGGCCAGGATCAGCACGTCGACGTCCCGCGTCTCGCCGTCCGCGGTGCGGATGCCCGTCTCGGTGATCTCCGCGATGGGCTCGGTGACGAGGTCGACGTTCTCCCGGGTGAAGGTACGCCAGTACCCCTTGGCCAGGGACGGCCGCTTGCACCCCACGCGGTAGGAGGGCGTGAGCCTGCGCATCAGCTCGGGGTCTCCCTTGACCTGACGGCGCAGGTAGAGCCGGGACGCGGCCTCGCCGGCCCTCACCAGGAACGGGAAGCGGCGGTAGTGGACCATGGCGACGACGAAGCTGACCTCGGTCGCCACGTCGGTGAGCAGCCGGACCGTCCGCTGCGTCCACGGAGCCGTCGCGAACATCCGGCGGACGGCCCGCGGAACGGCGAGGTCGGGCTTGGGCAGGAGCCAGATGGGCGTGCGCTGGTAGACGTGGAGGTGCTCCACCCGCGGCGCGATCTCCGGCACCACCTGCACACCCGAGGCGCCGGTACCGATCACCGCCACGCGCCGGCCGTCCACTTCCAGCGACGGATCCCACTCCGCCGTGTGCACGATGTCGCCCTTGAACCGGTCGAGGCCCGAGATGGCCGGCTTCCTGGGCTTGGTGAGCCACCCGGTGGCACAGACCACGAAGCGGGCCGACAGGGAGGTCCCGTCGTCCAGGAACACCTCCCACAGGTGCGCCGACTCGTCGTACCTCATGCGGACGACGGTGGAGTCGAAGCGCAGATGCGGCCGGAGGCCGTACTTGTCGACGCAGTGGTCCGCGTACGCCTTCAGCTCCTCTCCCGGCGGGAACAACCGGGACCACGACGGGAAGGGGTCGGAGGCGAAGGAGTAGGAGAACGCCGAGATGTCCACGGCGATGCCCGGGTACCGGTTGGCGTGCCAACTGCCTCCGACGTCGTCCCGCTCCTCCAGCATCACGAAGTCGTCGATGCCGGCCCGCCGGAGACCGATGGCGGTCCCTATGCCGGAGAACCCCGCACCGATCACCAGCACCTCGTGGTCCGGCTTCATCGCGCCACTCCTCCGCTTCACAGGATCAGACCGGTCGCCTGAAGGCTCCCGAACACGAGGAGCAGCAGGCAGGTGTGCTCCAGTGCCGGGATCAGTTCGCGGCCGCCCGCTTTGCCGACCACCCTGCGCAGCGGGAAGACGGCGAACGGCACGGCGCCGAGGACGAGCAGGACCCAGGGACGGCTGAAGGCCATGAGCAGCGCGGACACGAAGGCGCCGGCCACGCAGAACACGTAGAGCCGGCGCGTCCGTCCGGCACCCAGCCGCACCGCGAGGGTGATCTTCCCGGCGGCGGCGTCGGTGGGCAGGTCCCGCAGGTTGTTGGTGGTCAGCAGCGCGCACGCGAGCAGGCCGACGGGGACGGAGGCGGCCAGGGCCGAGCCGGGGACACCGCCGGTCTGGACGTAGACGGGCGTGCAGACGAACACGACGCCGTGGTAGAGGAAGATGCTGATCTCGCCGAGGCCGCGGTAGCCGTAGGGCCGCGAACCTCCGGTGTAGAACCAGCCGCCGAGTCCGACCAGCAGGGTCACCGGGAGGAGCCACCAGGAGACCGTCACGGCCAGCATCGCGCCGGCCAGGGCGCCGATGCCGTACAGGACCGCTCCGTGACGGAAGACCTGCCGCGGTGCGGCCCGTCCCGAGCCGACCATCCGGGTGGGCCCTTGGCGATGGTCGTCCACCCCGCGGATTCCGTCGCTGTAGTCGTTGAAGAAGTTCGTGCCGAGGACGAAACCGAGTACGAAGACGACGGTCAGGGCCGCGCTCCACCACTCGACGGCGCCGGAGGTGTGGGCGAGGGCGAGACCCACGGCCAGTGGCGCGTAGGTGACCGGCAGTGTCTTGAGCCGTGCACCGATCACCCAGTTGTGCACGGCCGCGCGCAAGGGTTCCTGGTGAACAGTCACTTCTTGGTCCCCGCACCCAGGTAGAGGACCGAGGTGGACCGTGTGCGCACCATGCGGACCTCGTCGAGCCGCCCGACCGCGTAGCGGGCCATGTCGCGCATGCGCGGACGCAGGCCGACGAGGCGCAGCTCCACGCCGTGTTCCCGCGCGGCCCGGGCCAGCCGGTCCCGGTTGACGAAGAGACGGTGATCGTGGGTGCCGCGCGGCGGGCGGCCGGCGATCGGGACGTTCTCGGCCAGCGTGATGGAGACGAACCGGGCCACCCCGGTGTCGGCGATGGTGTCGACGACGAGCGTGCCTTTGGGGCGCAGCACCCGGCATGCCTCCGCCACCACCGTGTACGGGTCCGGGACGTGTTCCAGGCACTGTCCCGCGGTGACCACGTCGAACGACGCGTCGTCGAAGGGCAGGCCGGTGACGTCGGCCCGCACGACCTCGTCGAAGCCGTGCCGGAGGGCTTCGCGCAGCGACAGCTCCGACAGGTCGACGCCGACCGCGCGATACCCCTTGGCGACCGCGTGCGGACCGAACAGCCCGCCGCCGCAGGCGATGTCGAGGAGCCGGGCCCGCTCGTGGCCCGCGGCGGGGACGAAGTCGGCGCGGGCACGCGCGATCCAGCCCAGCGGTGCGAGCGCCCCGCGCGGATCCCACCACTGGTCGGCGAGTCCGTCGTAGTCGGAGATGAAGTCCTGCCTGATCCCCGACACGTCTGCCTTGCGCCCGAGCATCGGCCTACCCCCTTCGCGCTGCCTTCGGCCACGGTCCTGTCGATCGGCGCACACGCAAGTCCCGGCTCGCCCGTGAAAGGGGAAAGGCCGGCGTTCGTGATCTCGAAACCCCTTGAGTCGCGGCAGCCCGAGGACGTCATCGCCGGGCTGGAGCGCCGAGGGGAATTCCTGAGGAGTACGAGGAGCGGGAATGCGGAGGACCAGCCCGCTCGCATTCGAGCGGACGCGTGGCGGTCCGTCCTAGTTATCCATCAATCGGGGCGCGCCGGGACCGGCTTGATCCGCCGGTGGTCCGGCCTTCAGTGCACGCCTGAAGAAGACGTTCACCGATGCTCCCTTCCCCGGTGGTTCGCGCAGACGACCGTGCGAGCTGTGGACCCACGGTAGGAAGCCGGACCCTGTCGCGCAACGGTCGGGAATGGAACGGGCAAGAGAATGTCAGGTTGCCTCACTCCGTTCCTCCGACCTGCTGCGCACGGTCCTCGTCGTGGTCTACGGTGACGGCCACGACCGCTCGCCACGGCCCGGCGTCACGCCATGTCGTGCCCGCGACGGTCGGTTTCCCGCGGGCGTCCGCCGGAGCCGGCCCCGGCCCGGTGCCCACTTCTGACAGGCGCGACCTCCTACTGCCGCACAGTCACAGGCCGAGTCGGAAAACCGACGGCGTGAAAAGGGTGGAGCCAGGTGAAGGAATTCAGCCGGGACTTCGGGCGCACTGCTGTCATTTCCCCGGAGAAAGTGGTCCGGGACGGTGACGACGGAGGCGTCGAGGACATCATGAGAAAGGCGGCCGCGGCCGGACAGGAAATGGCGGTGCGCGGAGCCGGCCGCTCGTGCAACACCCAGACGCTGTCTCCCGGAATCGTGCTCGACAACTACCGCCCGGACAGCTCGCCGGAGTTCACCGGGGAAGAGCACCTCGTCCGGACCCCGAGCGGCATCACCTGGCTCGAACTGGAGAAATGGCTGAACCGGCACGGCCGCTCCAATCCGGTCCTTCCCAGTTATCTCGGCATGACGGTCGGGGGCAACCTCTCCGTGGGAGGATTCGGCCTCGCGTCCGTCCGGTGCGGACTGCAGAGCGATCAAGTCGTCGAACTCGAACTCGTCGACGGACGTGGGCAGTCGCTGAGCTGTTCCCGCCGGGAGAACTCCGAGCTGTTCAGCTTCGCCCTGGGCGGGCTGGGCCAGGTGGGGTTCATCAGGAGCGTGGTGCTGCGGACGGTTCCGTACCAGCCCGTCACCCGGGCGGCCAGGATCCAGCACGGTGGCCTCGGCGATCTCGTGGACTTCATGATGAACGGCGCCCAGGATCCGGCGGTGTCCAGCTACTTCGGCATGTACGAGCGGGACTCCTGGTACTCGTACGTGTCGCTCGGCCCCGACGCCCCCGAGCCCGAGGGCCTGGGGGAGACGCTGTCGGTTCCCGACTACATGCTGTTCAGCCACCGGGAGACGGAGAAGCAGCTCCACCACCTGCTGGAAGAGGACTCCCACGCCAACATGTGGGTGGACCACGTCTTCGACGAGGCCGGGTTCCGCGCGTTCGTGAGGACGGTGGAGGACCGGGTCGGTGAGCATCCGCTGTCCGACACGCTCGTCGCCCTGTACTTCCTGGTCATACGGCGGCCCCACCGGGCCACCCGCTTCCCGCTCGCCCCGGTGGTGGACGCCCCGGTCCAGTATCTGATCGGCATCTTCACCGCGGCCGAGAGGTCGGACGCACGCGGGATCTCCGAGACCAGGCGCGTGCTGCGGGAGCTGCTGGAGGCCTGTGCGGAAGCCAGGGGGCGCCCGTATCTCTACGGCACGCACGACTTCGACGCCGGCCTGCTGGAACGCTTCTACGGCGCCCCGGCACTCGAGCGCCTGGAGGAACTGCGCGTGCGGCACGCGCTGACCCACTTCAACCGCCGGGCCTTCGGCGGGATCCGGCCGTAACGCCCGCACGAGACTCAGCCACGGCAGTCACGGGGAAGGTGTCACACGATGCGCGAATTCAGCAGCGACTTCGGGCGGTCCCGCTCCATGTCCCCCGAGAAGGTGGTCCGGGAAGGAGAGGACGGGACCATCGAGGAGATCATGCGGGAGGCTGCCGCCGCCGGTCAGGACATGACCGTGCGCGGCGCGGGCCGCTCGTGCAACACCCAGACGCTCACCCGCGGGACCGTACTGGACAACTTCCGTGACGGTGCCACGCCGCGGTTCACGGGCGAGGACCATCTGGTGGAGGTTCCCAGCGGCATCACCTGGCTGGAGCTGGAGAGCTGGCTCAACGAGCGCGGCCGTGCCAACCCCGTGCTCCCCAGCTATCTCCGCCTCACGGTCGGGGGAACGCTGTCCGTCGGAGGCTTCGGCCTCGGGTCGATACGGTCCGGTCTCCAGATCGACCAGGTGCGGGAGATCGAGATCGTCGACGGAGCGGGCCGCACGCACCGGTGTTCCGGCCACGAGAACTCCGAACTGTTCCGCTTCGCCCTCGGCGGTGCGGGGCAGGCGGGGTTCATCAGGACGGCGGTGCTGCGGACCGTCGCGCGCGAGGCCGCCGTCCCGGTCTCCCGGATCGAGCACGGCGGCCTCCACGACCTCGTGAAGTACCTGCCGGGCGTCGCCCGGGAGCCCGGGGTCGGCGGGTACTTCGGCATGTACGACCGGACCTCCTGGTACTCGCAGGTGTCCTGGACGGCCGACGCCGCCGAGGTTCCGGAACAGGCGCACCCCGTACCCGACTACGCGTCGCTGCTGCACCAGGAGGTGGAGCAGCACCTGTCCCCGCTGCTCCACGGGGAGACCCACGCCAACCTGTGGGCCGACTACGTACTGGACGAGGCCGGGCTGGAGAGGTTCGCGGCGGTGCTGGAGGGCCTGATGTCCGAGCCCCCGCTGACCGAGACGCTGATCAGCCTGTACTTCCTGGTGGTACGGCGTCCCGAGCCCGCGATCCCGTTCGCCTTCGCACCCGTACTGGACGCGCCCGTCCAGTACGGGATCGGCGTGTTCGCCTCGGCGGCCGGATCCGACACGGGCGCGGTCTCCCGGACCAGGCAGGTGCAGCGGCAGCTCCTGGAGGTCTGCGCGGAGGCCGGAGGCCGGCCGTATCTCTACGGCGCCCACACCTTCGACGAGGAGCTGCTGCGCACCTTCTACGGCGCGCCCGCGCTGCGAGGACTCGAGGAGCTGCGCGTGCGGCACGGGCTGACCCACTTCGGCCGGCGGGCCTTCGGCGGGGTCAGGCCGTAGCACCGGGCTCCGTCCTTCCCGGCGGTGCGCGGCGTATCCGATGCCGGCGCTCAGCCCGGGGCGGCACCGGCTCCCGCCCCGGGGGGCCTGCCGCCCAGCCCCGGGATCAGCACCCCCGCCACCGCCAGGTGCATCAGCGCGAGGGCGGCCCGGGTGCCGCCGTCCATGCCTTCCCCGGTCAACGGCAGGAAGGACACGACCAGCAGGGCGCCGGCCACCGCGGTCCGGACGGCGCGGGCGCGCGGCGCCGCGAGCCGCTCCAGGGCGGCCAGCAGCCCCCAGCCGGAGAGTGACGCGACCAGCGCGACGACCGCCACGGGCACGGCGCCGATGTCCAACGTCTGCTCGCCGTCGACGATCCGCAGCCGGTGCCCCAGCAGCGGGTCCGCGACCAGCCACACCAGCACGGGGACCAGGACGGCGAGGACCGTGACCGCCGGGCGCCGTCTGCGGGTGCTCACCCGGCGCCGCCCGACAGCGCCCCGTGCAGGAAGACCTCCACCAGCTCCTGAGCGGTCAGGTCGGGCTCGTCGTCCGTACGCGGCTGGATGAAGAGCAGCCCGAAGAAGAGGGCCGCGATCCGCTCCGGCGGCAGACGCAGGGCGGCCCTGTCGGGCTCCAGCAGCTCCACGAGGGCCGCGCGGATACGGGCCGTCGACTCGTCGCGCCCCGCGCCGCGCACCGTGCCGGGGTGCTTGCCACCGCGATGTCCCAGCGAGCCGATGATCGCGCCCATCCGGGACATGTGCGCCTGGAGCGCCTCCGCCGCCTCCGCGAGCCGGGTGGGCAGCGGCTGGGACACGTCGATCGCGTCGAGCTCGCGCACCGCGTGCTCCGGGGAGAGTGCCTCGGCGACGCAGGCCTGGAGCAGCTCGTCCTTGTCGGCGAAGACGCGGAAGATCGTGCCCTCGCCGATGCCCGCGGCCCGGGCGATCTTCGCCGTCGTCACCGCGGCACCGTACTCGGCGATCAGCGGGATCGCGGTCTGGATGATCATCGCGCGGCGCTGCTCCGGCGACATGCCGGGGGCGCGGCGACGGGTGGTCCGGTTTTCCTCGGATGCTGTCATGACGACGAGCCTACGGAGTGAGTACTCACTCCGTCAATGAGTGAGTACTCACTCCGTTCATTTCCCCCGGGAAAGCCCGCCCGGACGGATGCGGAGTGGTGCGGCTTCACCGTCCCGTGGGAGGCGGTTGGCCGGCGAACGCGGAGGCGAGCCGGTCGTGGAGGAGTGCCGTCCAGGGGTGGGCGTCGCGGCGCGGTGCGATCGTGTAGACGCCCCGGGCCGGGGGGTCCACGAGGGCGACCGTGGTGACATCGGCCCGCAGCGCGCACGTCAGCACTCCGGGGATCAACGCGATGGCGTGACCGGTGGCGACCAGGGCGAGCTTGCCGGGCAGATCGGCCGCGGTGAGGTCGATGCGGGCGCTGACTCCGGCGCGGTCGGCGTGCCGGCGCAGCAGCGCCGCCGAGCCCTCGTTGTCCTCGACCCACATCTGGTCGGCCAGCGCCCGGACGTGCACCGGCCCGGGCCCGGCCAGCGGATGGCCGACGGGCAGGACGACGACCATGTGGTCCAGCCCGAGGAACCGCCGGTCGACCCGGGGGTCGACGGTCAGCCCCGGCGGGGCGTCGGTGACGACGGCGATGTCGAGATCGCCGGCGAGCACCCGGTTGTGCAGGTGTGCGCTCAGCGCCGGAAGCAGGCTCCACCGGATGGATCCGGCCCGCTCCAGGACCCCTCGGACGGCCTCGGGGACGATCCCCGCGGCGAGAGAGGGCGTCGCGCCGATGGCCAGGGGCCGATCCCCCACCCCGTCACGAACGTCTCGCACGGCGCGGACGGCGCGGTCCGCCTCGTCGAGCGTCGCCAGGGCATGGCGCCGGAACACCTCACCGGCCGGCGTCGGACGCACCCCGCGCGCGTGGCGCTCCACCAGGGTCACGCCGAGCTGCCGCTCCAGCCCGGCGATCTGCCGGGAGACGGCCGACTGCGTGTGGTGGAGCTCGGCCGCCGCCGACGACAGCGACCCGAGCCGGCACACCGTCACGAAGGTTCGCCATACGGTCAGATCCATGGCAGCAGTATGACCAGCGGATATGCGAGCAGCGCAGGGCGGCCATGCGAACTCTGCGCTTGTGGCACCCCTCGGCGTTCACCATCGTGGCGCGCATGACCACACTGCAAAGGATCGCCGTCCTCGGTCTGGGGCGCATGGGCGAAGCGATCGCGACGCGACTGGCCGCCCAGGACCGGGAGGTCGTCGGCTGGACGCGCTCAGGGCGCGCGTCGGCCACCGTCAGGACGACCGGAGACCCGAACGAGGCGGTGGCACGGGCCGACCTCGTACTCCTGGCCCTGTTCGACGGCCCGGCCTGCCGGCAGGTCCTCGACGACGTGCGCGCGTCGCTGCGCGCGGACACCGTCGTCGTCAACACCAGCACCGTCGCTCCCGCCGAAGCCTCGGCACTGGCCCGGCGACTCGGCCCCTCCTACGTCCACGCGCCCGTGCTCGGCTCCGTTGCGGCAGCCGAGGCGGGCACCCTGCGGATCCTCGCCGCCGCCGGCCACCACACGCTGGACGCGGCCCGGCCGGTACTGGAAACGCTGGGCACCGTGCGACGCGTCGACGACGCCTCCACCGCCGCCGCGCTCAAGCTGATCGCCGACAACAGCCTCGCCGGAGCCGTCCTCGCGCTGCGCGACTCCCTGAGGCAGGCCGACGCCCTCGGCCTGCCCCGCGCCCAGACGCTGGACATCCTCGAACTCGGGCAGCTCGGAGGGCTCGTGGCCCGCAAGCGAGGCTTCCTCCTCGGCGAACCTCCCGCCCCTACGGCGCAGTCCAGCATCGCCGCTCCGGCCAAGGACGTAACTCCGCCGCCCGGCGCTTCGGACGCCCCCTTGCGCGGCGCGACGGGCCTGACCGGCACCTCCGCCGACGCGCAGGCCGGCATCGCCGTCGCCGCCACGGTCCCCGCCGTGGAGGACGCCGTGCTCGAACCGCTCCGCGCCTACGTCCGCGGACACGCCACCGGCGACCCCGCCCACTTCCGCGAGGCGTTCCTTCCCACCGCCCATGTCGAAGGGATCAGGGACGGCACGTTCGTCTCCTGGCGCCTGGACGAGTACTGCGCCCTCTTCCCGGGCCGGCCCGCCCCGGACGAACCGGCCCGCACCCGGCGCATCGACGCCGTCGACGTCCACGGCACCGTCGCGACCGCCACCATGACGCTCTCGCACGGCGCGGACACGTTCACCGACGTCTTCCTGCTGGTCCGCGCCGACGACGGCTGGCGCATCGCCAACAAGGCGTACCACCGCCACTCCTGGGAGAGCGGCTCCGTACGCGTGGACGTCCCTCACGGGCTCAGCACTGACGGTCGGCCGCCGACGAGGCCAGTTCCGCCAGTCGGTCGCCGCCCGGCAGGCCGGTGAGTTCGGCCCGTGCCCGTTCGGCGCAGGAGGACGCCATCCGGGATCGGTCAGGCCGTCGATCAGCGCGTACGAGTGAAGACCGCGCCGTGAACGGGGCTCGGCCGGGGTGGCCGTCCGCGTACGCGGGAACCGGCGCCGAGATCCGCCGTCCCGTCAGCTCGTGGTGACGGCGGTGCGGGCCGATGCGTCGACGTGGAGGGTGAAGACGTCGGGGCGGGCGTAGTGGCCCGTGACGTCGAGGTCGAAACGGGCCCGGGCCAGGTCGTCCAGGTCGAGTTCGGCGGTCAGGATGCCCTCGCCGTCGCGGAGCGGCCCGGCCAGGACCTCGCCGAGCGGGGAGACGATGACGGAGCCACCGCCGATCAGGACCGTGTCGGGCTCGTCGCCCTGGCCGGTGTCGACCACGGGGAGGGTGGAGCCGTCTCCCTGTCCCCACACGTAGCGTTCGGCGGCCGTGGGCATCAGCTTGCGGTGCAGGCCCAGGTAGCCGCCGGGTCCGAAGAAGAGCGCGACGCAGTACAGCGTGCCGCCCCGGCGTTCGACCGCGCCGACCACGGCGTGGCAGCCCAGCTCGCGGGTGAGCGCGGCCAGAGCCTCGACCTCCGGCCCGGGGACCTCGACGGCCGCCGCGTGGTAGCGGCGGAACAGGTCACGGCCGGCCGGGGTGCGGCTGCCGACCGTCACGTCGAAGTCCAGCCCCTTGGGGTAGCCGCCGAGGAACGCCTCGGGGAGGACGACGACCTCGGCGCCCCGGCCGGCGGCCTCGCGGATCAGTTCCTCGGCGCGGGCCAGCGCGGTCGGCGTGTCGAACAGCGGGGCGGACGCCTGGACGACGGCGGCCGTCACGGTGCGGCGGGGCGTGGAGGTCTCGGGACTCATGACCCGAAGCTAGGAACGCCACCGCGCATTTGGCAAGCTCCGTCGACGATCCCGGAGGCCCACGGACGGGAACGCGGGTTGATCGCCTCCAGAACCCGGGGCCGCGCGACTCAGCGGAGGATGCTGTCACCGTCGCGGGCCCAGTCCTCCGCGAGGAGGCCGAGGATCACCTCGTCGGCCCATGCGCCCCAGACCCATGAGCTACGGCGCAGCGTGCCCTCGACGGTGAACCCCGCCCGTCGCGCGGCCCGGAGCATCGGTGTGTTGTCCGCGAGGGTCTCCACCTGGAGCCTGTGGAGACCCCGGACGGCGAAGCCGTAGGTGCACAGGGCGGCCACCGTGTCGGTGGCCAGTCCACGACCGCGGAACCCCGGGCGCAGCGCCAGGCCGAGGTGGGCGGAGCGGTTGTGGAGGTCCGTGCCCCACACGATCGCCTCGCCCGCCACGTCGTGCGAGGCCACGTCCTCCACGGTGAAGCAGGGGGTCTCGTCATCGGGCGGAGGCACGGCGAAGGGCGATCGGTCCCCCGCCGGCAACGGCCGCCACGGACGGCTGTCACCACGGACTCGGGTGGCGACGTCCTCGTACAGCTCTCGGTGGAGAACGTCCACATCGCTCTCGCGCCGCGCTCGAAGCAGCACCTTGCCGTTTCTGATCACGGCCCCATCCCTACGGGCAACGGGCCGATGGCCACAAGTGCTTTACGGCCCTGTGGGTCCAGGAGCACCGGCACGCGGCCCGGCCGGCTGGCCGGTACGGAGGAGTTCAACGGGGTGGAAGTCGTCGTGTTCCCGGATGCGGCCCCCTTCGAGGAGTGGCCGGCCGAGCACCACGGCCGACGCGAGGGCGTGTGGGTCGAGGTCGCGAAGAAGGCGTCGGGGATCGCGTCGGTCACGGACGGCGAACTGGTCGACGTGGGGCTGTGCTGGGGCTGCATCTCCGGGCAGCGGCGGGGCCTGGACGAGCGGTACCACCTGCAGAAGTACGGGCCACGGCGGCCGAGAGCCTGTGGTCGCGCGTGAACGTCGAGAAGGTCGCGGCGCCGGCGGCGGGCCGGATGCGGGAGCCCGGTCTCGCCGAGGTCCGACGGGCCCGGGAGGACGGCCGCTGGGACCGCGCCTACGCGCTCGACCGGACCGCGCGTTACCTCGCGATGCTCCCGCTGCTCCGGGCCGCGACGCCAAAGACCGGCGTACGCGGCTGGAGCGGGCGGTAGGGGACCTGGCGGAGGGACGGCGGGCGGCGAAGGCTGAGGGGCCCGGCGGAACTCCCGGACCACTGTCGCCCGGACCGCGGACGCTCACACTCCTTTCGTTCGGGGCGGGGCTTCGGGGCGGGACACGGGGGCGCCTGGCTTCCTGGCTGTCGAGTCGGGCGGGGACGGGCACGGGGCTCCAGCGAAGGTAGGTGAGGAAGCCGTGCCCCGGTAGGGGCCCTTCCGTGATGCCGTCATAGCCGGCGTGTATGGGTGGGGGAGTGCGCCGCCGGGGCACGCGGCCGCGCCGCTCGCGCCCCGGCGGAGTGGGGCGATCAGCAGCAGCGGCTCTGCGGGTTGGCCTCGCGGTGACGCGTCCGGTGGCGTTCGTACGCCCGCCGGGTGGGCACCGGTTCGCCGGGATGCCGCTCCCTGTGCCGCCGGCAGTGGCGTTCGTAGTCCGCCGTGCCCGAGATCTCCCGCAGATACCAGGCGAGTCCCCCCAGCAGCCGGGTCAGCGGGCCGGGAAGCGCGATCCGGCTCACGGCCTGCCCGCCGGCTCGGCGGACGCGTCGGCGAGGGCTCCGGAGCGGGACGCCGGGACGGTGATGGCGGATTCGACGTGGGGCGCCTCCGTCGTGGGCAGCGGCTCCCGGGACCGTACGGCGCGGACGCAGATCACGGCGGCGTGCCCGACCACGAGTACCACCATGACGAGGAAGGCGGCCATGACGACGCCGTCCACCGTCGAGTTGAGCACCACCGTCTCCATGTCCTGAAGCGACTTGGCCGGGGCGAGGATCTTCCCCTCGTCGAGCGCGTCCGCGTACAGCGAGCGCTGCGCGAAGAAGCCGATCTTCGGGTCGTCGGCGAAGATCTTCTGCCAGCCGGCGATGAACGTGACCGCCAGGTCCCACACCAGCGGGACGCCCGTGACCCAGGCCCAGCGCAGCTTGCCGGCCTTGATGAGCAGCGTGGTGCACAGGGCCAGCGCGATGGCCGCCAGCAGTTGGTTGGCGATGCCGAACAGCGGGAAGAGCTGGTTGATCCCGCCGAGCGGGTCGGTGGCGCCGACGTACAGGAAGTAGCCCCACATGGCGACCATGACGGCGCTGGTGATCCAGATGCCCGGCTTCCAGGAGACCCGGCCGATGGGCTTCCAGACGTTGCCGAGCATGTCCTGGAGCATGAAGCGGCCGACCCGGGTGCCGGCGTCCACGGTGGTCAGGATGAACAACGCCTCGAACATGATGGCGAAGTGGTACCAGAACGCCTTCATGGCGGCGCCACCGAAGATCCCCGAGAAGATCTCCGACATGCCGAGGGCCAGGGTGGGCGCGCCGCCGGTGCGGGCGATCAGGGTCTGTTCCTCCACGGACTTGGCCGCCGCCGCCAGGTCCTCCGGGCTGATGGTGAAGCCGAGGTTCGCCACCGCCTGGGAGGCGCTGTCCACCGTGGTGCCGAGCAGGCCCGCCGGTGCGTTCATGGCGTAGTACAGGCCGGGGTCGAGGACGGAGGCCGCGATGAGCGCCATCACGGCGACGAACGACTCCATGAGCATCGCGCCGTAGCCGATGAGCCGTACCTGCGACTCCTTCTGGATGAGCTTGGGGGTGGTGCCGGAGGCCACGAGGGCGTGGAAGCCGGACAGCGCGCCGCAGGCGATGGTGATGAACAGGAACGGGAACAGCGCCCCGGCGAAGACCGGTCCGGTGCCCGAGGAGGCGAACTGGCTCACGGCGTCGTTCTTCAGCAGCGGTGCGCTGAACACCACGCCGACGGCGAGCAGCACGATCGTGCCGATCTTCATGAAGGTGGACAGGTAGTCGCGGGGCGCCAGCAGCATCCACACGGGCAGGACCGAGGCGACGAAGCCGTATCCGATCAGGCAGAAGACCAGCGTCGTCGGCGCCCAGGTGAACGTGCCGGCGAGCGAGGAGTTCTCGACCCAGCCGCCGCCGACGATCGCCAGCAGCAGGAGGGCGACGCCGATGAGGCTGGTCTCGAGGACCCGGCCCGGCCGCAGGTAGCGCATGTAGAAGCCCATGAACAGGGCGATGGGGATCGTCATGGTCACCGAGAACGTGCCCCACGGGGACTGCGCCAGGGCGTTGACGACGACGAGGGCGAGTACCGCGAGGATGATGACCATGATGGCGAGGACGGCGATCAGCGCGGCCACGCCGCCGACCCTGCCGATCTCGTCGCGCGCCATCTGCCCGAGACTCTTGCCGTCCCGTCGCATCGAGACGAACAGCACGACCATGTCCTGGACCGCTCCGGCGAAGATCACTCCGACGACGATCCAGAGGGTGCCCGGGAGATAACCCATCTGCGCGGCCATGACGGGTCCGACGAGCGGGCCGGCTCCCGCGATGGCGGCGAAGTGGTGCCCGAACAGGATGCGCCGGTCGGTGGGCTGGAAGTCGATGCCGTCGTCGAGGCGTTCGGCCGGCGTCGCTCTCGTGTCGTCGAGTTCGAGGACACGGCGGGCGATGAAACGCGAGTAGAAGCGATAGGCGATCGCGTACGAGCCGAGGGCCGCAGCGACCAGCCAGATCGCGGAGACGTCCTCCCCCCGGGACAGGGCGACCACGCCCCACGCGGCGGCGCCGACCAGGGCGACGCCCGTCCATATGAGGATCGATTTCAGGGGTGGCCGCGTGCTGCGGGCGCCGTTGACGGACACGGTGGCTCCAAGTGGTCGGGGATGCGGGCGCATCTCAGTAAGGGGGTCCCGTCGGCGGGCAGTTGCCCTGCCTCGCCCACGGGCGGGCGGTGCCGGGCCGGGCCGGCGTTGCTCCCGGTGCCGCCGGCAGCGGGGCGCCAGGGTGCTTCTCAGCCAGCTCAGCGTCGTGATCCACGGACATCCGCGGCGGCGTTCGGGCAGGTGATGCCCTTCGCCGCGGCCGTGTACCGCTCTGCGTCGATGGGCTGTTCATTGGCTGGAATCAGTGGTTCACTCCTCAGCGGTCAGGGTCGATCTCGCTCGACGCTGATGGCTTCCGGCCTGACGACGGCCTCCTGGCACGGGGTTCGCGTCCGGTAGTTGCTCGGTGACCCGAGAGGGTTTACCGCGACTCGGCCGAGTTCTCTTCCCGGCGGCACAGGGCGTCGCTCCCGGGGAACGGGACCGGCCGCGCTCCGGACTGACATCGCGTCACTTCGAGCGTGGAGGAGCCATGAACAGCCCTGGCGCTGTCATCACTTGTTCGATCGTCGTCCTCGTCGGGTCGGCGATCGCCTTGCGGGGTGCCCGCCCGGCTCCGGGAGGAACCGGGGCCGGGACGGAACTCGAGGACTGGGCCCTGGCCGGCCGTGGGCAGGGCAGCGGTCTTCTCTGGTGCCTGCTCGGCGGCACCGTGTACACGGCGTACACCTTCACCGCCGTGCCGGCCGCCGTCTTCACCTCCGGCGGCATCGGGTTCTACGCCCTGCCCTACACGGTGATCATCTGTGCGATCGGCTTCGTCCTGCTGCCGCGGCTGGCGGCGACGGCGCGGGCCCACGGGCACGTCACCGTCGCCGACTTCGTGCGGGTGCGCTACGGGTCGCCGCTCCTCGCCCTCGCCGTCTCGCTGACCGGCATCTTCGCCCTGATGCCGTACATCGCGCTCCAACTGCTCGGCCTGCGCGCCGTGCTCAGCGTGCTGGGGATGCGGCAGGACGGGCTCATGGGCGACCTGGCCCTCACCGCGGTGTTCGCCGTGCTCGCCGTCTCCACCTACCGTTACGGACTGAGAGCCCCCACCCTGGTCTCGGTCGTCAAGGCGGCGCTCGTCATCGGCGCGACCGTCGCCGTCGCCGGACTCGTCCTGACCGGACTCGGGTCGCCGGCCGAGCTCTTCGCCCGCGCCGAGGCGGCCTTCTCGGCCCAGGAGGGCGCCGCCGCGCTCGTACCGGACCCCTCGCTGACACCGGCGTACGTCTCGCTCTTCGTGGGCTCGGCCCTGGCGCTGTTCGCCTTCCCGCACGTCCTCCAGGTCGCGTTCTCCGCCCGCTCCGGCGACGTGCTGCGCAGGACGTCCGTCGCCCTCTTCGGGTGGACGGCGATGCTCGGCCTGTTCGCCCTCTTCGGCATCGCGGCCCTCGCGGCGGGAGTGAACCCCCCGCAGGGGCGCAGCGAACTGGCGATCCCGCTGCTCGTCCGCGAACTCGCACCTGGGTGGGCGGCCGGGCTGATCCTGGGCGCCGTCGTGGTGGCGGCGCTGGTGCCGGCCGCCGTGATGTCCATCGGCGCGGCGACCCTCTTCGCCCGGAACGTCTACCTGGAGTTCGTGAACCCCACGGCCACCGGTGCGCAGGTGACCCGGACGGCCCGGCTGATGTCGTTGGTCGTCAAGGTCGGGGCGCTGGCGTTCGCGCTGGGGGTGCGCGACCAGGCCGCCATCAACCTGCATCTGCTGGGGGCGGTGTGGGTCCTCCAGATCCTGCCCTCGATCGTGCTGGGGCTCCTGCACCGCACCCCGCACCGCGTCTCCCTGCTCTCGGGCTGGCTGCTGGGCATGCTGGTCGGCACCGCGCTGGTGAGCCGGGGAGGCTTCTCCTCCCTCGTGCGGCTCTCGTACGGCCCGCTGGACGTCCAGGTGTACGCGGGCGTCGTCGGCCTCGCCGTCAACCTCTCGGTGGTGGCGGTGACGAGCCCGCTGCTGGACCGCGTCGGCGTGCCCCGCGGACTGTCGGGGCTGCTCGGACCGGCCGGCGGCGCGGTGCGCCGGAACGGGGTGGCCAAGTGAGGGAGACGGACAAGCCCTGGCGCCGCACCGACGGCCGCACGACGACGCTCGGGGACCGGATCCCCGGCCCCCCGGGCGCCGCGGACGGCCCTTCGCTCCCGGCCGGCACCGAACCCGGCGTGGACCTGCGCGACGTGGAACGCGAAACCGCGATGATCCGGCTCTTCGACGGCCACCACGCCCAACTGGTGCGGCTGGCCGTGCTGCTGGGAGCCGACCAGGACGCCGAGGACGTCGTGGCGGAGGCGTTCTGCGTGCTGCACAGCCGCTGGTACCGACTTCGTGCGCCGGAGTCCGCGGCCGCGTACCTTCGTTCCGTGGTGTGCAATCTCGTCCGGATGCGGATACGGCGTCTGCAGGTCTCGCGTCGCCATGCGGACGTGCAGCTCGAGACCATCGCCTCCGCCGAGTCGACCGCGATGCTGCACGAGGACCAGCGGCAGGTCGTCGACGCACTGAAGAACTTGCCGACACGGCAGAGGGAGGCTCTGGTGCTGCGGTACTGGATGGACCTCAAGGAACGGGAGATAGCCGACGCCATGGGGATCAGCCCCGGCGCGGTCAAGTCGCACATCTCCCGTGGCATGCACGCCCTCTCGCGTGCCATGGGAACGCATCGATGAGTGTCGACGACCCCGAGACCCGGCTGCGCGACACCCTCGACTCGCTCGCCTCGACGGTGGTGCCGTCACCGGACACCTATGCCCGGGCGCGAGAGGAGTGGCAGCGCCGGGACCGCAGGCGGCGGCTGGTCATGCTGGTGCTGGCCGTGCTGATCGTGGCCGTCGCCGACGTGGTGGGGCTGTGGGCGCTGAACTCCCTCAGCGAGCCGGACCCGGCCCCGCGTCACGAACGCATCGACGTGGTCGTCCAGCCCTGAGGCCGCGGCGCGGGCCGCCGGGCGCGGGACGCGACGACGCCGAGGGGCCGCGGAGTCGATCCGCGGCCCCTCGGCGTACGCAGGGTCAGCTCATGTCGCCGGAGAGCCGCCACAGTGCTTCGACCACACGCTCCACGTCCTCCTCCTGGTGGAAGAGGTGCGTGGAGATGCGGACCGCCTGGTGCGGTCTGGCGGATCCGACGACCGGGAAGTCGCTGGTGCGGATCACGATGCCGTACTCGTCCTTGAGCCGTGCGACGAGCTTGGCGGTCTTCGCCGCGTCGTGGACGTCGCGCGGGTCGCGGAACGGCGCGAGGGAGGTGAGCCCGCAGACCAGCCGGGGGTCGTCCTTCGGCGAGTAGAGGGAGCCGACGCCCCAGCGCTCGGCGATCAGGTCCTTGGTGTACGCGGAGAGCTGGAGGACGCGTTCCTGGATCCTGTCGCGTCCGATACGGTCCCAGATCTCGCAGACGTTGCGGACACCGCTCATGATCGCCAGGCTGCTGTTGCCGACGCTCTGGAGCATCGCGGCGATGTCGTAGCTCGCCGTCGCTCCCGACGTGCGCGGCGGCACTCCGCCCTCCGCCGGGTACGAGCTGGAGACCACGGGCCAGAACTCGGGCAGCGGGTTGGGGTTGTAGCGGGGGAGCACCTTGTTGCGGATGTAGAGCACGCCGGTACCGCCCGGCCCGCACTGCCACTTCGCCGCGGAGCCGGCGAGGAAGTCCACGCCGAGTTCGTGGAAGTCGTACGCCATCATGCCCGGTATGTGGGCGCCGTCGACGACGCTGATCAGGCCGTGGTCCTGGGCGAGCTTGGCCAGCATCGCGACGGGCAGCATCGTGCCCGTCTTGTAGGTGGGCGCGGAGAACATCAGCACCTTGGTCCGCGGGGTGATGGCCCGGCGGAACAACTCGACGTAGTCCTCGGCCCGTTGCCCGTTGCCGACCGGGAGGGCCACCCGCTTGATCACGACCCCGTGGCGGTCCCGGGCCAGCGCGATCGGCACGTTCCCGCCGGAGTGCTCGTGGTTGGTGGTGAGGATCTCGTCGCCCTCCTTCAGGGCGAGCCCGGCCAGGATCTTCGACATGCCGTCGCTGGTGTTGTGCGTGATGACGACCTCGTCGGGATCGCACCCGTATCCCTGCGCCGCCACGGCCCGCACGTCGGCGAAGTCGCTGTAGGAGGAGGTCGCCTTGACGGCCACCTCGCGGTGGACCCGGTCGAGGGTGTCGAGCACCTCGCGCGGGGGCGAGCCGACGGTGCCGACGTTCATGAACAGGACCTTCTCGTCCAGCACGAACAGCCGCTCCACGGCCTTCCAGAACTCCGGCGAGGAAGCGGGCGGAAGAGCGGCGGACGTCGCGCCGCCGGCGGCCGCGGCAGGTGAGACGCCGACCGACCCGATGCCGACGGAGGCGGCACCCGCGCCCAGCAGGCCGACGAATCCGCGCCGTGAGACCCCGGCGCCCGCACGGGAGTTCAGTTTGGTCAGGGACATGTCATTCTCTTTTCGGTGATCGCTCAGCGGACGGCGATTGCGGAGATCTCGACCTTGGCGTCGCGCGGCAGTCGCGCCACTTCGACGGTGGCCCGGGCGGGCGGGGCGGAGGAGCCGAAGAACTCGGCGTACGCGGCGTTGAAGCGGGCGAAGTCGTCCAGGTCGGCCAGATAGACCGTGGTGTTCACGACGTGGTCCAGCGACAGCCGGTCGGCCTCGAGGACCGCCTGGACGCTGCGCAGGGCCCGGCGCGTCTGCTCCTCGACGGAGGCGTCCGCCGGAATCTGCCCGGTCGCGGGGTCGATCGGGAGCTGTCCGGACACGAAGACGAGGTTCCCGGCCGAGATGCCCTGCGAGTAGGGCCCGATGGCGGCCGGCGCGTCCGGTGTGGAGATGGCCCTGTGCCATGTGTGATCGGTGTCGGCGGACGCTGCTCCCGCGCCCGCGATCAGGACGGCGGCCGCGCCCAGGGCGAGCAGGGTCCGCCGGGAGTTGCGGCGGCCGCCCTCCGCGGGTCCGGGGCGGGGTGGTGAGTGGGGCGCTGTCGTCACGAGGTTCCTCCTGATCGTCAACACGTACGCCTGCGCGGCGTGGTGCTTGTTGGTTGCGGCAGGAGGGGGAAGGTTTACGGGAGCCGCGACTTTCTCACCGCGCGGCGGATCACCGGCGGACCCGGGGCCGGCGCGCCGCCCGTCGTCCTCAGGCGGGGGAGGCGGGCGGCGCGACGTGACGCGGCGCCCGCGCGGGCAGGGGCCGGGGCCGCACCGCCTGCTTCATCACGATGGTCGAGTTGAGGCTGCGCACGCCCGGCAGGTGGATGAGCACGGTCTCGTAGAGGTGCTGGTAGGACGGCAGGTCGGCGGTGACGACGCGGATCAGGTAGTCGGGTTCGCCGAACAGCCGCTGCGCCTCGACGATCTCGGGGATGTCCGCGAGCGCCGCGTCGAAGTCGGTGATCGCGTCGGGCCGGCCGAGGGTGGCGAACGCCAGCACCTCGAATCCGTATCCCATGGCCGCCGCGTCGACGACGGCACGGTATCCCCGGATGACACCGGCCGCCTCCAGGTCACGGACGCGTCGCTGGCACCGGGAGACGCTGAGCCGGACCCGCTCGGCCAGATCGGTGAGCGTGATCCGGCCTTCGGCCTGGAGGAGGGCAACAATCTTGCGATCCATGGCGTCCATGCGCGAAATATTAGCCCTGGCAGCCCCGGGGTGGGCAAAACTCACGAACACTTTGCGCGGTGTCGTGGCTAGCATCCAGCCATGGCAACCGACCCCACCTCCCGTGACCGGATACGACCGGCCGTCCCGGCCCGCACCGGCGGACCGGTATTCGACACCGTCGTCGACCGCAGGAACAGCAACTCCATGAAGTGGGCCTGCGCCCATCAGCTCCTGAGCCCGGAGGAGGCCGCCGCCGACCCGCTGCCCATGTGGGTCGCCGACACCGACTTCAAGGCACCCCAGGTCGTCATCGACGCGCTCCACGAGGCCGTGGACCACGGCGTCTTCGGTTATCCCGGCGGGGCGACGGACAGCTATACGGACGCCGTGACCGGCTGGCAGGCCAAGCGGTTCGGCTGGGAGGTGCCGCGCGAGTGGGTGATGCAGACCCCCGGCGTCATCACCACGCTCAAGACGGTCGTGCAGGCGTTCTCCGCGCCGGGCGACTCGGTCCTGATCCAGCCGCCGGTCTACGCCCACTTCCACGACGACGTCCTGCGCAACGGCCGCCACCTCGCGTACGCGCCCCTGCGGAGGACCGACGACGGCTACCGGTTCGACGCCCGGACCTTCGAGGCCGCCATCCGCCCCGACACCAAGCTGTTCATCCTCAGCCACCCCCACAACCCCACCGGAAACGTGTGGACCGAGGACGAACTGCGGACCATGGGCGAGATCTGCGCCCGCCACGGCGTCCTGGTCGTCTCCGACGAGATCCACCAGGACCTCGTCCTCGACCCGGGCAGGAAGCACATCCCGTTCGCCTCGCTCGGCGAGCGGTTCGCGCGCAACAGCATCACCTGCACCGCCCCCAGCAAGACGTTCAACCTCCCCGGCCTGCAGAGCGCCAACGTCTTCGTCCCCGACCCGCGGCTGCGCGCCGAACTGGCCCGCCAGTACGAGCGCAACATGATGCCGCTGGTCAACGTGCTGGGCATGGTCGCCGCCGAAGCCGCCTACACGCACGGTGAGCCGTGGCTGGAGGACCTGCTCACCTACCTGCGGGCCAACCACGCCCACTTCGCGCGGACGGTCAACTCCGCCACGTCCAAGGTGCGCGTCCTGCCCGCCGACTCCCTGTACCTGGCGTGGATGGACTGCCGGGGCCTCGGGATGGACGCCGAGTCGCTGAACACGTTCATGCTCACCAAGGCCCGGCTGTGGCTGGACAAGGGACAGAAGTTCGGCATCGAGGGCCACGGATACATGCGGGTCAACCTGGGCTGCCCCCGCTCCACGGTGGACGAGGCCATCGGCCGGCTGCTCACCGCCGTCGGGAGCCTCTGACAGGGGAAACCTGGAGGGGACCTCGGGGGCGGGTGGGGGATGTGCCCGACGGCCCAAGCGGCTCGACCGGAAGCCTTGCGGCATGTCCCGTCCCAGGCGCGTTCCCCCTCGTCGTCGGCTCGCGCGCCGTCGTCCTCGCCGTCGTCGCCGGCGGGCTCTTGTGGCGGACCCTCGGCCGGGTGACGGGGTGTGCCGTTCGTACGCATCGGAGCCCTCCGGCGTTTCGCGACGACGGTGATCGGTTACCCCAGTGAACTCCGGTCGGCACCCGAGGTGGCCGGCCACGCGTACCTGAGGTGACCCATGCGTCTGCTGCTCGTCCACCCCAGCGCTCTGATGTACTCGGAGATCTTTCTCCGGCTGGAGCCGCTCGGGCTCGAACGTGTGGCCGGCGCGGCGCGCGAGCTGGGCCACGAGGTCCGCGCGGTCGACCTCCAGGTGCTCTCGCACCGCGACCTGGACAAGGAGATCGCCGGATTCCGTCCCCAGGCACTCGGCATCTCCCTCAACTACCTGGCCAACATCCCCGAGGCCATCGAGATCGCCGCACGGGTGAAGGCCGCCCTGCCGGACTGCTTCGTGTTCTTCGGCGGGCACAGCGTGTCCTTCGTCGCCGACGACGTGCTG
Organism: Streptomyces sp. NPDC018947; assembly: GCF_044390505.1. Lineage (NCBI taxonomy): Bacteria > Bacillati > Actinomycetota > Actinomycetes > Kitasatosporales > Streptomycetaceae > Streptomyces > Streptomyces sp. NPDC018947. The sequence goes on along the minus strand of NZ_JBIRZD010000017.1, from coordinate 46,429 downwards.
GAGCAGGCGCGGGGGGCCGTCGACGCCGTGGTGAAGGGCGAGGGGGAACCCGCCGTCGGACCCCTGCTGGAGGCCGTACGCGACGGCGGGGTCGAGGGCGTGCCCGGCGTCGTCACCCCGCACGGCCGCGGCCCGGCGCCCACGCTGATGCACGGCATCGACACGCCCCGCCCCGCCCGGGACCTCATGCGGCGCCGCAACCGGTACTTCATCGGGGAACTCGATCCGTGCGCGTCCATCGAGTTCACCCGGGGCTGCCCGTGGGACTGCTCGTTCTGCTCGGCGTGGACCTTCTACGGCCGCAACTACCGCAAGGCGTCCCCGGAGGCGGTCGCGGACGAGCTGGCGAGCATCCGGGAACCCAACGTGTTCGTCGTCGACGACGTGGCGTTCATCCGGCCCGAGCACGGCGACGGCATCGCCGCCGAACTGGAGCGCAGGCGCATCCGCAAGCGCTACTACCTGGAGACCCGCGCCGACGTCCTGCTGCGCAACACCGAGGTCTTCGAACGCTGGGCGCGACTGGGTCTGAACTACATGTTCCTCGGCATGGAGGCACTCGACGAGGAGGGCCTGGACCAGTTCCGCAAGCGGATCAGCCCCGACGAGAACTTCCACGCCCTGGAGACGGCCCGCAAGCTGGGCATCATGGTGGCGATCAACCTCATCGTCGACCCCGACTGGGACTCCGCCAGATTCCGGCTGGTGAGGGAGTTCGCCCTGTCCGTGCCGGAGATCGTGCACCTGACCGTGATGACGCCCTACCCGGGTACGGAGATCTGGCACACCGAGGCGCGGCGGCTGACCACCCGGGACTACCGGCTCTTCGACATCCAGCACGCCGTGGTGCCGACCCGGCTGCCGCTGGAGGAGTTCTACCGGGAGCTGGTGCGGACCCAGTCGGTGATCAACCGCAAGCACCTGGGGCTGCGCACGGCGCTCGGCGCGGGTCGGGTCCTGGGCCGGAACCTGCTGCGCGGGCAGACCAACTTCGCGCGGATGCTGTGGAAGTTCAACAGCGTCTACAACCCCGCCCGGCAGCTCGCCGACCACCGGCGCCCGGTGCGCTACGAGCTGCCCCTCCCTCCGCAGGTGGAGATCGGCGACCGCCGGGAGCTGTACGTCCACTCCCGTCCCCCTCGGGCCAACGGCTGAGGGGCGGGGCGGGGCGCCGGCACCGCGCCCGTCGAGTGATGCGAACGACGCGGGGCACCTGGGTAAAATTGCGAACAAAGTGCCGCAGAGTGTCCGGTGGGCCGAAGAGCCGCACGGCGTGACGCGCCCTCGGTGGCCGCACCGGCGAGAAGAGGTGCGCCATGGATCCATGGCTCGTCTGGCTGATCGTCGCGGCCGTTCTGGCGGTGGCGGAGATCTTCACGCTCACCGCCGCGCTCGGCATGCTGAGCGCGGCCGCGCTGGTCACGTCCGGATGCGCCGCCGCCGGGTTGACGGTGCCCTGGCAGTTCTTGGTGTACGCCGTGGTCGCCACGATCACGGTCCTGTTCGTGCGCCCGGTCGCGCTGCGCCACATGATGCGGCAGCCCCAGGCGGCACGGTTCGGCATCGACGCGCTGGTGGGCAAGTCCGCCTACGTCACCTCGGAGGTGACGGGCATGGGCGGCAGGGTCCGTATCGACGGTGAGGAGTGGACGGCCCGCGCCTATGACGAGACGCTGGTGATCGCCCCCGGGTCGACCGTCGACGTCATACGGATCAGCGGCACCACCGCCTTCGTCTACCCACGGGACTGAAGTCATGGAAATGTCCGCGTCCATCATCGCCGGCGTGATCGTCGCGCTCATCGCGATCTTCACCGTGATGCGGGCGGTGCGCATCGTGCCCCAGGCGCGCGCTCGCAACGTCGAGCGGCTCGGCCGCTACCACCGCACGCTGACCCCCGGGCTCAGCCTGGTCATCCCCTTCATCGACCGGGTGCGTCCGCTGATCGACCTGCGGGAACAGGTCGTCTCCTTCAAGCCGCAGCCGGTCATCACCGAGGACAACCTCGTCGTCGAGATCGACACGGTCCTGTACTTCCAGGTCACCGATCCGCGAGCGGCCTTCTACGAGATCGCCAGCTTCCTCCAGGCCGTCGAACAGCTCACCGTCACCACGTTGCGCAACGTGGTGGGCTCGATGGACCTGGAGAAGACGCTCACGTCCCGGGACACCATCAACAGCCAGCTCCGCGGCGTACTGGACGAGGCCACCGGCAAGTGGGGGCTGCGCGTGAACCGGGTGGAGATCAAGGCCATCGACCCCCCGCAGTCCATCAAGGACGCGATGCAGAAGCAGATGCGCGCCGAACGGGACAAGCGCGCGGCGATCCTCGGCGCGGAGGGCCAGCGACAGTCGCAGATCCTCACCGCCGAGGGCGACAAGCAGGCCGCCGTCCTGCGCGCCGAGGGCAACCGGACCGCGGCCATCCTCCAGGCCGAGGGTCAGTCCCGGGCCATCGACGAGGTGTTCCAGGCGGTCCACCGCAACGACCCCGACCCCAAGCTCCTCGCCTACCAGTACCTCCAGGCACTGCCCCAGCTCGCGCAGGGTGAGGGCAACAACTTCTGGGTCATCCCCAGCGAGATCACCTCCGCGCTCCAGGGTGTGTCCCGGGCCTTCGGCGAGGTGCTGCCTCCGTCGGCGGCCACCCGGGAGAAGCCGACGGACGACGACATGGCCGCCCAGGCCGCGAGCGACACGGCGCAGGCGGCGGAAGCCGCCGCGGAGGCGCTGGCCGACGCGGCCAAGGCCGACGGGGCCGCCCCGCCCGATCAGCTCCCGCCCCAGTCACCGCCCTGACAGCCGGCGCCGGTGCTCCGGCGCCGGGGCCTACGGGGCGAGCGGCGGTCAGCCGTGGTAGGTGATGTAGCCGTTGCCGTCGCGGTCGTCGGCCTTCTTGGTGTACGCGTGGACGTCGGCGCGGGCGCCGCCCGGCTTGTACAGGTAGACGGTGTCCTTGTCGTTGTTCCACAGGAAGTTGCAGTTCTGCCGGTAGGCGACGTTCTTGGCGTCGCTGTCGGTACCCCGGCCGCCGCGCAGGCTGACCTGGTCGCCGGGCTCGAGGACGTGGTTGCTCCTGAAGGTGTAGGTGTTGCCCGCGGCGTCCTTGACGACGTAGCCCTTGAGATTGACGTTGCCGCGCGAGTAGTTCTTGATCGTCAGGTACTCGTTGTGGGTGTTGCCGCCCGAGCACTTGTTGGAGTCACGGCCGGGCGCGTCGTACTGGATGCCCTTGATCTTCAGGGCCGAGGAGTACTCGGCGGCCTGGACCGGAGCGGCCCCGGCGAGGCCGAGCGCGGTGACGGCGGCGGTGGCCGCGGCGGCGGTCAGGGTACGGGGTATGCGCATGAGGTCCCCCCTCAGTGGTGCGAATGGTCCCCAGGAGCATACGTGTGGTGATCATTCGATGAAGAAGAAATGAAGAAATTGTGATGACTCGGGGCTGCCCCGCGGTACGCGCCGGGCGGACACGCGTGACAGCGGCGGAGGACGAGCGGAAGGCAGGTGGGGGCCAACCGCACTCATGAGCAGGGGAGTTGAGGACCTCGACCGTCACCATGTGTCATGCTGCGATCATGACTGACCGAGACGACTGGAGCAGCAGGCTGCAGACCGATCGTCCCCACTCGGCGCGTGTGTGGGACTACCTGCTCGGCGGAAAGAACCACTACCTGGTGGACAGCCGGGCCGGCGACCTGATCCTCGAGAACTTCCCCGAGTTCGCGGCCATCGCCCGTGTGCAACGGCGCTTCCTGGAGCGGGTGGTGCGTTTCCTGGCGCGCGACGCCGGGATCCGCCAGTTCCTCGACGTCGGCACCGGGCTGCCCACCGCCAACAACACCCACGAGGTCGCCCAGCGCATCGCGCCCGAGAGCCGGGTCGTCTACGTGGACAACGACCCCATCGTCCTCGCCCACGCCGACGCGCTGCTGCACAGTACGCCGGAGGGCAGGTGCGCCTACCTCGACGCCGATGTGCGCGATCCGCGCAAGATCCTCGATCAGGCGGCTCACACGCTGGACTTCGACCGGCCCGTCGGGCTGATGCTGCTCAACATCATGGGCCAGGTCTCGGACGAGGAGGGGCCCGAGCGCATCGTGGCCGAGCTGGTCGACGCCCTTCCCCGGGGCAGCTACGTGGCCCTCAGCGACGGCACGGCCACCAGCGACCGGCTCAAGGTGGCCGTCGAGGCGTACAACGCGCAGTCCGTCAACACGTACCACCTGCGCGCGCCCGAGCGGATCGGGAGCTTCCTGCGGGGGCTGCGGCTGGTCGAACCGGGTCTGGTCAGGTCGGCCGACTGGCGCCCGGACCCCGAGTCCGAGGCCGTCACCCGCGAACAGGGCCACGCCGTCGGCGCGGTGGGGGTGAAGGAGTAGGGGCTCCTTGCGGGCCGCCGCCGTCGGAGCGCGAGCGCGTCGAGCGGGACGGAAAGCGGTCGACAGCGGTCGTGACGGGAGACGATCATGCGGTCATGCCTCTGAGAGACACCCTCGCCCGTGTCGACGCGGACCTGGCCGCCGGCCGGGTCCCCGTCGCGCGTCAGCGTCTGCGCGGGCTGGTGTCGTCCTTTCCCGACGACCTGGCGCTGCGTCGGCGCCTGGCGGAGGTGTACCGCCTGTACGGGGAGCCCGCGGAGGCGGGCCGCTGGATGTACCTCGAACAGGACCGGGACCCGGCCGAGACCTCCGCCTTCGAGGCGAGATACCGCACGGGGCCCCGGCGTATGCGGGCCCTCGCCTGGCGGGGCCCGGAGTCGCTCGCCGGCACGGCGTTCGCCGCCGGGCAACTGTCGGCGGTGCGCACGGCCTGCTCCGCGGCCGTCGGGCGCCACGTCGACTGGGACACGGTGCCGTCCGGCGAGGGGACGGGCGGCGAGGGAGGCACCGTCGGCGGCTTCCTCGCCGGGGCGGGATGCCTGGTGGCCGCCCTGGCATTCCTCGCGATCCGGATGAACGGACTCCTCGCCCTCTTCCGGTGACCCGGCCCGGGGTTACCGTCCTGCCATGCCCCGAACACCCGAGAACGGCCCCACCCGGCACCCCGTCACCCCGGACGACCTCGACCTCGCCGTACGCCTCGCGGTGACGCTTCTCCACGAGGCGCCCCCGGCCGCGTGGGAGGCCAGGGCCGGTTCGCTGGAGTGGGACTGCTGGGAGACCGTCGAGCACCTCGCCGACGACCTCTTCGCCTACGCCGCCCAACTGGGCCCGAGCACACCGCCCGCCGACGGCGAGGTGCCCTTCGTGTGGGAGAGCCGCCGGGCCGGTGGTCCCGCGAACGCCGTCCACGCCGACCGCGCGGCCGGGCCCGCCGGCCTGCTCCAGGTCCTGGAGGCGTGCGGCGCGATGCTGGTCGCCATGGTGCGCACGAAGCCCCCGGGGACCCGCGCCCACCACGTCTTCGGCGCCTCGGACCCCGAGGGCTTCGCAGCGATGGGGATCGTCGAGACCCTCGTGCACACGCACGACCTGGCCGACGGGCTCGGACTCACCTGGGCCCCTCCCGCCGACCTGTGCGCACGGGTGCTCGCCCGGCTGTTCCCCGGCGCACCGGACTCCGCCGACCCGTGGCCCACCCTGTTGTGGGCCACCGGACGGGCGGAACTGCCGGGACATCCCCGACGGGTCACCTGGCGGTGGGACGGCACACCCCGGCCCTGACGTCATACCGGTCCGCGCCGCGATCTACAGTGCTGTAGAAAAGCCTCCGGAGCATGATCGTTCACCGCATCGGCCCGCCGGCGCCCTCACCCACGCGGGGGCCGGGCCGACCGTCGTGCCATGTGAAGGAGACAAGGCAGCAGGATGCCGCACAGACAGATCCCCACCTCCCGCACCGTCCTGGCCGAGCGGTGCGGCGCCATCGTCCGGGCCCGCTGGTTCGCGGTCACCGTCTTCGTCCTGATCCTCGTCAACGCCGCGCTGCTCGGCGTCGAGACCTACTCCGGACTCGTCGCCGACTGGCACCACTGGTTACGTCTTGCCGAACACGCCTGCCTGGCGGCGTTCACCGTGGAGATCCTGCTGCGGATCGGCGCGCACGCCGACCGCCCCGGGGGGTTCTTCAAGGACCCCTGGAACCTCTTCGACCTGGCCGTGGTCCTGTGCGCCTTCCTGCCCGCCGTGCGGGAGAACACGACCGTCCTGCGCCTGCTGCGCCTGGCCCGCGTCCTGCGGACCGCCCGCTTCCTGCCGCAACTGCGCGTCGTGCTCCTGGCGGTGGCCCGCAGCCTGCCCGGCACGCTCAGCTTCCTGCTCGTCGGCGCCCTGCTGCTGTACGTGTACGCGATGGTCGGCTGGGTCTTCTTCGGTGCCCAGGACCCCGGGCACTACGGATCCATCGGCCGTGCCGTGCTCACCCTCTTCCTGCTGATGACCCTGGACGGCATCGGCGACGCCGTCCACGCGGGCCTGGACATCTCCCGCTGGAGCCTCCTCTACTACGGCTCCTACGTACTGCTGGCATCCTTCGTCCTCGTCAACGTCCTCATCGGTGTCGTCCTCACCTCCCTCGACGAGGCCCGCGAGATGGACGCGTCCCCGTCGCGCGAGGAGCGGCGGCCTCCTGACGGGCCGGACGGCCCCGTGCTGGCCCTGCGCATCGAGGCGGCCCGCCGGGCCCTGGACGAACTGGAACGCGAACTGGCGCGGACGGCCCCACCCCCGGCCGACGGCGCGGATCCCCCGGTCCCCACGGCGCGAAGACGCGAATGAGCCCCCGCCGAACCCGCTCGACACCGGCGTGCGCCGCCTGCCGGTCACCTCGCCGCAGGGCCGGTACGCGTGACGGGCGGAGCCTCGCGGCCCGCCCTCCGCGTCCCCGCCCGGGCCGGAGGGCGGGGCGTTGTCAGTGCCCGGTGGCAGGATCCGCCCCATGACGAACTCCGCCGCGATCAGGGCGTACTGGGACGCCGCCGCCGACGAATTCGACGCCGAGCCGGACCACGGGCTGCGCGACGAAGCCACCCGGGAGGCGTGGGCCGAGCGCCTGGCCTCCTGGCTGCCCGGCACCGCCGCCGACGTCCTCGACGCGGGCTGCGGGACGGGCTCGCTCTCGCGCCTGATGGCCCGCGCGGGGCACCGGGTCACCGGGGTGGACCTCGCGCCGCGGATGGTCGGGCGGGCCCGCGCCAAGCTGGCCTCCGCCGGGCTGGCGGGCCGGTTCCTGGTGGGCGACGCCGCCGCTCCGCCCACCGGCGACGCCCGGTTCGACGTCGTGCTGTCCCGGCACCTCGTGTGGACCCTGCCCGATCCCGGGGCCGCGCTGCGGGAATGGACCGGGCGGCTCCGGGCGGGCGGCACGCTGATCCTGGTCGAGGGCCGGTGGCGCGAGGCCGGGCAGAGCGGGCAGCCGTACGTGGCGGGCGGCGGGACCCTGCCGTGGCACCGCGGCGTCGCCGCGGACGAACTCGCCACCGCCGTCCGGCCCCTGGTGGCCGGCCTGCGGGTGGAGGACCTCAGCCACGACGCCCGGCTGTGGGGCCGCGCCGTCGACGACGAACGCTACGCCCTGATCGCGTGGGTGGCCTGACCGGCGGACCGCGCACCCGGGGGCGGGCCTCAGCAGTGCGCGTGGAGCCCGTCGGCCGCATCCCGGTGGCTGTGCCGCCAACCCCCGGGCACCCGTACGGCGTCCGCGAGGTGGGGGTGACCCTCGTCCAGGTCGACGTGCTCGTGCTCCACCGGCGCCGCCCGGTCCCGCTCCCGCGACGGCCACAGCCGGACCGCCAGCAGCCCGGCGGCCAGCGCGACGAGACCGAGCACGACGACCGCCGAACGCAGCCCGGCTGCCGCGCCGAGCCAGCCCGCCAGCGGATACGTCAGCAGCCAGCAGGCGTGCGACAGCGAGAACTGCGCCGCGAACGCCGACGTACGCCCGCCCGCCGGGACGGCGGACCGGACCAGCCTGCCGGCCGGCGTGAGCACCGCCGAGCAGGCGGCGCCGAAGGCGGCCCAGGCCAGCAGCAGCGCGGGCCAGCGCCAGTCGCCGCCGGGGGCCGAGGTGAGGACGCCGAGCCCGGCGAAGACCGGCGTGAGCAGCAGGGCGCCGCACAGCATCACCGTGCGGTCGCGGACCCGGTCCAGCAGCCGGGGCAGTACCAGGGCGGCGGCCATCGAGCCACCGCCGTAGGCACCGAGGGCGAGCGAGAGGTCGGTGGCACCGCGGCCCAGCAGATCGCGGACGTACACGACGCTGTTGACGGTCACCGTCGCGCCCGCCGCCGCGACCGCGAGGTCCAGGGCGAGCAGGGCGCGCAGCCGGGGGACACGGAAGAAGAGCCGGCTGCCCGCCGTGGCCCCGGCGCGGGCGCTCCCGCTGTCCGGCCCGGCGGCGGCCGGCTTGGGCAGGACCGCCGCGACCACCAGCGCCGCCGAGGCCAGGAAGCCGGCCACCGTGCCCAGGAACAGCCAGTCGTACGTGACCAGGGAGAGCAGCGCGGCGGCGAGCGCCGGGCTGAACAGGCTCTCCAGGTCGTAGGCGAGGCGGGAGAGCGACAGCGCCCGGGTGTAGTCCCGCTCGGCCGGCAGCACGTCGGGGACGACCGCCTGGAAGGTGGGCGTGAACACCGCCGACGCCGACTGGAGCAGGAAGATCAGGACGTACACCTGCCACACCTGGTCCACGAACGGCAGCATCACCGCGACCCCGGCCCGCGTCAGGTCCGCGCCGACCATCAGGGTCCGCCGCGGCAGCCGGCCGGCGATCGCGCCGACGGCCGGGGCGATCGCCACGTAGGCCACCATCTTGATGGCCAGGGCGGTGCCGAGCACCTGTCCGGCGTCCGCCCCCGCGAGGTCGTACGCCAGCAGGCCGAGCGCGACCGTCGCCAGGCCGGTGCCGCTCAGGGCGACGACCTGTGCGGTGAAAAGGCGGCGGTACGTGCGGTCGCGCAGGACGGCGAGCATGCGGGAACCCCCTCGGCCGGCGGTGTGAGCACCAGGGACCACCACCATAGCCACATGTGCGCATCTGCGCACCTGACGAGGACGGGGCAGTGGGCGGCCGTCGGCGCTCACGGCGCCCTCGGGCCCTTAGGCTGTGTCCATGCCTGCTCGCGAACCCCTGCCTACTGCGCCCGGTGCGCATCTGCGCCCGCCGGACAGCGCGCGCCTCGCGGAGGCGACCGAGGTGTTCGCCCTGCTCTCCGACGTGACCCGGCTGCATCTGCTCTGGCTGCTCGCCCACGGGGAGTCGGACGTCGGTTCGCTCGCCGAGCGGTGCACGGCCTCCCGCACGGCGGTCAGTCAGCACCTGGCCAAGCTCCGGCTCGCCGGGCTGGTCGACACGCGGCGGGAGGGCAGGTACGTGTACTACAGCCTCCGCGACGGGCACCTGCGGCGGCTGGTGATGGAAGCCCTCAGTCACGCGGACCACCGGGTCAGCGGACAGGCGCCGCACGACTGACCCCCGGCCGGCGACGGGGGAGGTGCCGGGCACCTGGGGCGCCGGGGCAGGGTGACTCGAGGCGAATTCGCCCGCGAACCCCTCTAAAATGGCACGAAGACCGTGTCACGCCGCCTCCGGCAAGAGGACCAGGAATGTCCGGCGAATCCGAGCCCCGCACCGCCGATGCCCGACGCGCCCTGGAACAGGAACGCGCCGACCTGCGAGCGGAACGGGAGAAGGTCGCGGCGACGCCGGCGGACTCCGACGCGGAGGTCGGCGACCGCGCCGACGCGGCCGAGGAACGGCAACGCGCCGACGTGCTCCGGCGGTCGGACTCCCGCATCGCGGACATCACCACGCGCCTCACCGGTGCCGCGGACGCCGGTCCGCCCCCGGCCGACGTGGTGGGCGTGGGCAGTTCGGTCACCGTGCGCCACGGCGACGGCACGCGGGAGACCCTGCGCGTCGGCGAGCGCGCCGAGGCCCCGGACCGGGAACCGGTCACGGCCGACAGCCCTCTCGGGAGCGCCCTGACCGGCCACCGGCCCGGGGACACGGTCGAGTACGACACCCCCGAAGGACGCGAGAGCGCCGTCGTCGTGTCCCTGGGCGGGGCGTAGCCGCGCCCCGGCCGACAGCCCCCGACGGGAGGATCCGCCGTGGCCGTGCAGATCACCTACCGCAGGATCTACGAGGAGCCGTCGTCGCAGGACGGCAGGCGGGTGCTCGTGGACCGCCTGTGGCCGCGCGGTGTGAGCAAGGAACGCGCCCACCTGGACACGTGGCTGAAGGGCGTGGCGCCCTCGACCGGTCTGCGCCACTGGTACCACCACGACCCCGGACGCTTCGCCGAGTTCCGCCGCCGCTACGTGGCCGAACTGGACGATCCCGAGCACGAGGACGCCGTCCGGGAGTTGTGCGCCCTGGCCTCCCACGGCAAGGTCACGCTGCTGACCGCCACCAAGGACGCGGACCACAGCGAGGCGGCCGTCCTCGCCGAGTGGCTGAACGACCGCACCGGGAGGCACAAGGGGTGAAGCGCACCGGCCCCGGTCAGGTCCGCCTGTCGACGGTGCAGTGGAGGGAGTCGTCGCGGACGTCGGCGACGATGGTGTCACCGGGGTCCGCCTCCCCGCCGAGCAGCAGGTCGGCGATGCGGTTGTCCAGCTCGGCCTGAATGGTGCGGCGCAACGGGCGGGCGCCGAACTCCGGTTGGTGCCCGTGGGCGATCAGCAGTTTCTTGGCGGCCTCGGTGACCTCCAGCTTCAGGCCCTGCGCGTGCACCCGGCGCTCGCTCTGGCGCAGCAGGTGGTCGACGATCTCGCCGAGGTCGTCCTCGGTGAGGCCGTGGAAGACGATGATGTCGTCGATGCGGTTGAGGAACTCCGGCAGGAACCTGCTCCGCAGGTCCCCCATCAGCTCGTCCCTGAGCTCGGACACGTCGCCCTTGTGGTCGAGGATGCGACGGGCTCCGATGTTGGACGTCATGATGACGACACAGTGCCGGAAGTCGACGGTGCGCCCCCGGCCGTCGGTGAGGCGGCCGTCGTCGAGGATCTGCAGCAGCGTGTTGAAGACGTCCGGGTGCGCCTTCTCCACCTCGTCGAACAGGACGACGCTGTACGGCTGCCGGCGGACCTTCTCGGTGAGCTGGCCCGCCTCCTCGTATCCGACGTATCCGGGAGGGGCGCCGACGAGGCGGGCGACGGTGTGCTTCTCCTGGAACTCGCTCATGTCGAACCGGACCATGCGGTCCTCCTCGCCGAACAGCAGCTCGGCGAGGGTCTTGGCCAGCTCCGTCTTGCCCACGCCGGTGGGGCCGAGGAAGAGGAAGGAGCCCACGGGACGGTTCGGGTCGCCCATGCCGGCCCGGTTGCGCCGCACGGCCCGGGAGACGGCCGTGACCGCCTCGTCCTGGCCGACGATGCGCTCGTGCATCTCCTCCTCCAGCCTGAGGAGCCGCTCCTTCTCGTCGGCGGTGAGCTGGGACACCGGGATGCCGGTGCGCCGGGAGATCACGTCCGCGATGTCGTCGGCGGTGACGGACACGACGCCCTCGCGGCGTTCCTCGATGCCCGCCAACTCGCCCTCCGCCTCGGCGATGAGCCCCTTCAGCTCCGCGGCCCGCTCGTATTCCTGCGCGGCCACGGCCTGGTCCTGCTCGCGACGCAGCTCGGCGATACGGTCCTCCAGGGCGACCACCTCGGTGGAACGTCCGGCGCTGCGCAGCCGCACCCGCGCGCCTGCCTGGTCCATCACGTCGATCGCCTTGTCCGGCAGGAACCGGTCGGAGACGTAGCGGTCCGACAGTTCCGCCGCGGCCGCCAGCGCGCCGTCCGCGAACCGCACCTGGTGGTGGGCCTCGTACGCGTCCCGCAGCCCCTCCAGGATCTGCACCGTCTCCTCGACCGTCGGCTCGGGCACCATCACCGGCTGGAACCGGCGCTCCAACGCCGCGTCCTTCTCGACGTACTTGCGGTACTCGTCGATGGTCGTCGCGCCCACCACGTGCAACTCCCCTCGTGCGAGGGCGGGCTTGAGCATGTTGCCCGCGTCCATCGACCCCTCGCCCGTGGCGCCGGCGCCCACCACGGTGTGCAACTCGTCGATGAACAGGATGATCTCGCCGCGCGCCTGCTGCACGTCCTCGATGACCTTCTTCAACCGCTCCTCGAACTGGCCCCGGTACTGCGCGCCCGCCACCATCCCGGACAGGTCCAGGGCGACGACCCGCTTGTCCTTCAGCGTGTCCGGCACCTCGCCGGCCACGATGCGCTGCGCCAGCCCCTCCACGATCGCCGTCTTGCCGACGCCGGGCTCACCGATGAGCACGGGGTTGTTCTTGGACCGCCGCGACAGGATCTCGACGGTCTCCTCGATCTCCTCGGCGCGTCCGACGACGGGGTCGAGCTTCCCCGCCTTCGCCTCCTCGGTCAGGTCCCGCCCGAACTCGTCCAGCGTCGTCGCGGGCTGCCTCGGCTCGGCGGGCCGCCCCTCGGCGCGGGCCGCCCGCTCCGCGAGACCGGCCAGCTTCTTCACGTCCTCGCCCTCGGCCTTCAGCAGCCGCGCGGCCCCCGTGTCGGCGCCGTCCAGCAGCGCGCCGAGGATGTGCTCCGGCCCGATGTAGGACACGCCGGCCGCCTGCGAGCGGGCGTACGCGGTGGCGAGGGTGCGCTTGGCGGCCGGGGTGAGACCGGGCTCGGAGGACGGCTCGCCCGACTCGCGCGGCAGCACCGCGGCGATCTGGGAGGCGAGCGCGTCGGGATCCGCGCCGGCCTGCGCGAGAAGCCCCCGCGCGGGGTCGACCTGCGCGGCCGCCCACAGCAGGTGCTCGGTGTCGAGGTCGGACGTCCCGTCCTCCAGCGCACGGCGCGCCGCCAGGTTGAGGAGTTCCCGCGACGACTCGGTCAGCAGCCGCCCGATCGGCACCCGCTGCACCGCCGGCGGGGAGGACGTGGGCGACATGCCGAAGAACCGGTTGAAGAGTTCACTGAACGGGTCGGGCGAGCCGAAACCGAAGGACGACATCGACATGACAGCTCCAGGGTGCGGCGAGGGGGTGTTCCCACCGAAACGCGTCACCGGCGCCCCCGCAAGCGGAGTGGACTCGGGCACGCGCCCGGCGGCCGTGACGCCCTCGGGAAGCGTCGGCACCCACCGGTCACGGCCGCCCCGCGCACGGTGCGGGGTACCCGGAGCCGGACCGGCTGCGAGCCCGGCCGCGGCGACCGAGCGCCTCGGGGGCCGCTTCCGGTTTCTAATGTCGAGCATTAATATGAGGGCATGGCGAGAACATCCGGAGCCGAGACCCGGGAGAAGCTGATCCGGGCGGCGGAGCAGCTCTTCGCCGAGCAGGGCGTCCACGGAGCGCAGTTGCGGGACGTCGTCGCCCTCGCGGGCCAGGGCAATCCGTCGGCCGTGCAGTACCACTTCGGCTCCCGCGCCGGGCTCCTGGACGCGGTCATGGCCGACCGTCAACGGCGCACCGAGCGGGTGCTCGCGCCGCTGCTGGAGACCGCGCCGGACGAGGTGGACGCGCTGATCGGCGTCCTGGTCGCGACGGAGGCAGGTGAACTGCGCACCGACCGCGGGCGGCGGTGTCTGCGGATCTCCACGCAGCTCAGCCACGAGAGCGGCGTCCGCGCCCGCGAACCCCACCCCACCCTCGCCGGCACGGCGTACTGGCGCCTGATCGAGCGGACCGAGGCATGCCTGGCCGCCGACGGACTGCCCGAGCCGGTGCGCCTGGAACGCCTCGATCTGGCCCTCACCGTGGTGGGCGCCGCCATGGCCGACCGTGCCCGGCAGTACCTGGACGGCACCGAGCCCCTGATCGGCGAGGAGCTGTTCCTCGCCGACCTGGTCGCCACCACCACGGCACTGCTCCGGGCCCCGCGGCCCGACCTCCCCGGCCCCCCGACCGGCTGAACGACCCCGAACAGCCCGGAATCCACCCCCACCGGCCGCGAAGCGACCCCGAGCGGGCTCCGCTGCCGGCCCCCGACGGCCGTCACCGGCCCGAAAGGCAGGACCTCTCATGAACGACCTCACCGGCAAGACCGTGCTCATCACCGGCGGCGCCCGCGGCCTCGGCGCCGAGGCGGCCCGGCAGGCGGTCGCGGCCGGAGCGAACGTGGTGATCACCGACGTGCTCGACGAGGACGGCGAGGCCACGGCCGCGGCCCTCGGCGACCGGGCCCGCTTCCTCCACCACGACGTGACCTCCGAGGACGACTGGGCGGCGGCCGTCGCCCACGCCGTGGCCGAGTTCGGCGGGCTGCACGGCCTGGTGAACAACGCCGGCATCTCCACCGGCACGCTCCTGGAGAACGAGTCCGTCGAGCACTTCCGCAAGGTCCTCGACATCAACCTGACCGGCGTCTTCATCGGCATGAGGACCGCCGTCCCCGCGATGAAGGAGGCCGGCGGCGGATCCATCGTCAACATCTCCTCCGCCGCGGGCCTCATGGGCCTGGCCCTGACGGCCGGCTACGGCGCCTCCAAGTGGGGCGTCCGCGGGCTCACGAAGATCGGCGCGGTGGAGCTCGGCACGGCCGGGATCCGCGTCAACTCCGTGCACCCGGGCATGACGTACACCCCGATGACCGCGGCCGTGGGCATCGAGCGGGGCCCGGGCAAGTACCCCAACACCCCGATGGGCCGGGTCGGCGAGGCCGACGAGATCGCCGGCGCCGTGGTCTTCCTGCTCTCCGACGCCGCCTCGTACGTCACCGGTGCGGAGCTGGCGGTGGACGGCGGCTGGACCACCGGTCCGACGGTCAAGTACGTCATGGGCCAGTAGGACGGTGCGGCGCCGCCGCACGCCCCGGCTCGACGCCCGAGTACCGGCGACCGGTCCCTCACTCCGCGGGGGGCCGGTCGCCGTCGTTCGTGGTGCGGCGGAGCCGGTCGGTGCGGCGGATCAGGGTGTCGACGCGGTCGGCCAGGTCCGAGTGGTCCGCCGTCAGGTGGTCGCGGGTGTCCGTCAGCGGACTGACGAGGACGGCCGCGTCGTCGTTGCCGAGCGCGTCGGTGAGGGACGTACGGGCGTCGGAGGGGAGCGCGGCCACGGCACTGATCTGCCCGGCGAGCCGGCGCAGATCGGCGGCGTTCTCGCGGGCCCACGCGGCGACGGCGCGGTCGGCGGCCCGGCGGTCGCGGGTGGCCCGCACACGCTGCTCGCCGGTGGTGCCGGGGGCTCCCGGGCGCAGGCGCAGATAGCGGCGTTCGGCGGCCTGCCGGCTGGAGACGCCGAGCGGGCGGGCCAGGTCGGCCCAGCTCGCGCCGGCCTCCCGGGCCGTCTCGATCAGGTCCGTCTCCCAGGTCGCGAGCTCGTCGCGCATCTCCCGCAGGAGCAGCAGCGCGGCCAGTACCTGGTCGGAGCTGACCTCGGAGGACGGCGGATCGCCGGGCCGAGGGTTCCCGGCGCCGCGCACGGCGTCCTCGATCGACGCGAGCGCCGCCATGGCGGCGAAGAAGGATGCGGGCCCGGAGCCCTCCCTTCGCTGGTCTGGAGACATGCTCACTCCGCTCGACGGTGTCACCCGGAGGGTGACAGGAGAACTTGTCATCGTTTCGATGACATGCTACAAGAAGAACAAGAAGCAGCGCATGAGCGGAACTGCCCGAAGTGGAGGTGTCTCACGATGCTGATGCGCACTGATCCCTTCCGTGAGTTCGACCGGCTGACCCAGCAGCTTCTGGGCAGCACGTCCGGCACCTGGTCCCGCCCGTCGGCCATGCCCATGGACGCCTACCGCGAGGGCGACGCCTATGTGATCGCCCTGGACCTGCCCGGCGTGGACCCGGAGGCGATCGACATCGACGTCGAGCGCAACATGCTGACGGTCAGGGCCGAACGCCGGCCCGTCACCAGGGCCGACGACGTGCAGATGGAACTGTCGGAGCGCCCGCTCGGCGTCTTCTCCCGCCAGGTGATGCTGGCCGACACCCTCGACACCGAGCACATCGCCGCCGACTACGACGCGGGTGTCCTCACCCTGCGCATCCCGATCGCCGAGCGCGCCAAGCCGCGGAAGATCTCCATCACCACCGGCACCACGGAGCGCAAGGAGATCTCCGGCTGAGGCAGCGCCTCGTCGCGAGCAGCGGGGCGGCGGACCGGACTCCCCCTCACGGTCCGCCCCCCCGGTACCGGCCCAACCCGTCGGACGGTGAACGTCCGTCATGAGCGAGAAAGGTGTCACGCACCGATGCAGTCCAAGACGGCTCCGGCGATGATCGACGACGCCCCGGTCATGTCGTTCGGCCAGATGCTGGAGCAGGTCCGCTACAACGGCGCCTACCCCACCCGTGAGCGGGCCGAGGAAGTCGTCTCCGCCGTCCTGGCCGCGCTGGGCCGTCGCATCACCGGCGAGGAACGCGTCGAACTCGCCGCCCGCCTGCCCTACGAGGCCGCGCGGATCTTCGCCGCGCAGGTCCCCGGGAACGACTCCCCGACCGGCTGGGCGTTCGTCAGGGACCTGGCCTCGCGCACCGGCGGCACCCTGGCCACCACCCGCTGGGACGTCGGCTCCGTCCTCGGCGTCGTCGCCCGACTGGCCGGGCCCGGCCTGCTCGACCGCATCCTCGCCCAGCTCCCCACCGGGTACGCGATCCTCTTCGGCCGCGCGGAGCTGACCCGGGCGGCCTAACCCTCCACGGTGCGCCCGCCGGGCGGGCCGACGCCCGTGGAGGCGCCTTGAAATCAGACCAGTTCGGGCCGCGGTTCCGTGGGCGCCGGTCCAGGTCCCGGTTCCGGCCCCGTCTCCGGCGTCGGCGACGGCACGGCCTTCGGGTCCCACCGCCCGGTGGTCCGGACATAGTGGTGGACCACCGAGGCCATCGCCAGGACGAGCAGCGGCCCGGCCAGCCACGGGAGTTCGGCCATCCGGCTCGGCAGCCGGAGATAGGACACCAGCATCAGGACGAAGACCACCGTGCCGTGGACGACGAGCCGGGTGGCCGAGCGGTCCCAGCCGCGGGCCTGCCCGCGCATCGCCGCCTCCACCGTGAGCGCGAACACCACGCCGGCGACGAGGTCGGCGCCGTAGTGGTAGCCGAAGCCCAGCGTCGCGGTGAGCGTGGCGACCAGCCAGAAGGTGCCCGCCCAGCGCATCGCGCGTGAACCCTTGCGGGAGTGGACGAACAGCGTGGTGGCCCACGCCGTGTGCAGGCTGGGCATGCAGTTGCGCGGGGTGATCCCGTCGAACGGCATCGGGTGCGGGGCGCCGATCGACGGCACCGTGTCGGGCCACAGGGCGCCCGCCGCCCAGGCGCCGCCGTCGGCGCCGTACGCGTAGACCGGCCCGACCACCGGGAAGATCATGTAGACGGCCGGTCCGAGCAGCCCGATCACCAGGAACGTGCGCACCAGGTGATGGCGCGGGAAACGGCGCTCCACCGCCACGCGACGCAACTGATAGAGCCCCACCAGGGCCGCCGCGAGCGGGAGTTGGCCGTAGACCAGGTGGAGGACGTGGTCGCCGACCGGTTCGGTGGCCCGGACGAGCCTGCCGACCAGCCACGACGGGTCGCCCAGCGCGTGGTCGGCGGTGGCCACGTACGCGTCGAGCACCGTCGGCCGGGTCTTCGAGGTGATGAGCAGCCAGGTGTCACCCGTCTTGTGCCCGGCGACCAGCAGCAGACCGAGCCCGCTGCCCTTCAGCAGCAGCGCGCGTTCGGGGCCGCTGCGGCGCGTGACGGCGACGACCGCGCAGCCGAGGACCACCCAGAGCGCGCCGTTGCCGAAGTTCATGTCGGCGCCGACCGCCCAGCGCACCAGCCAGAAGACGACGTCGATGCCGACGGCGGCACCGGCCGCGAGCAGCCGCTGCCGCCAGGTGAGCACCACCATCGTCAGGGCCATGCCGGCGTACAGCAGCGGCCCCGAGTCGGGGGCGAAGACCACCTCGCGGGCCTGCGTGGTGATCGGACCCGGCAGGCCGTAGTGGCGCGCCGCGCATTCCAGCGCGACGAGGAACCCGAGGGTCACCACCCCCGCGGCGGCCCACAGCACCGCCCGCGGCCGGCGCCACGCGGCGGACACGGGAGAGCGGTCCGGCCGCGGGGTTATTCGTGTGCGAGTTGTTTTCACCTGTGCGGCTCGTCCGTGGGGAGTCGTCTGAATGGGGCGTTCATCGTGCGGTTGGGCATGGTCTTCCGGTGAAGAGCCGACGATCACACGATCGTCGTGAGTTCGAACATGCTAACGGCATGATGCGGGCGTTCCGGGCGGCGGCCGGCCGGGTGACGGACCGCGGCGGTCAGGCGCCGGGGCCGATGAGCAGCAGGGCGATGTCGTCGGTCGGGCTGGGCGCGTGCCGGATGAGGGTGTCGGCCATGCCGTCCAGGTCGTCCGGGTCCGCGTGTTCGAGGAGCCCGGCGAGCGCCGCGGTCGCGTCGTCGAGGTCCACGCCGGGGGCCTCGACGAGCCCGTCGGTGTAGAGCGCGAGGACGCAGCCCGGCGGCAGCGGCACCTCCAGGGCCGGGTAGACGCTGTCCGGGTCGATGCCCAGCAGCAGGCCGGGCGGCACCCGCACGAGTTCGGTGCGTCCGTCGGCGTGGCGCAGCAGCGGCGGCGGGTGCCCGGCGGTGGCCAGCCGGGCGCGGCGGGTGCCGAGGTCGATGCGGACGTAGACGCAACTCGTGAACAGGCCCGGGTCGAGGTCGGTGAGCAGACGGTTGGTGCGTGCCAGGACGTCGCCGGGGGAGGAGCCCACGGCGGCGTGCGCGTGGACGGCGGTGCGGACCTGGCCCATGAGCGCCGCGGCGTCCACGTTGTGTCCCTGGACGTCACCGATGGCGGCGCCCGCCGTGTGCGCGTCGAGGCGGATGAGGTCGTAGAAGTCCCCGCCGATGCCCAGCCCCCGGGCGGCCGGCAGATAGCGGGCGGCGACCCTCAGCCCCGGGATCCGGGGCAGCGTGTGCGGCAGCAGGGCGGACTGCAGGCGGTGGGCGAGGTGGTCCTTGCTGTCGTAGAGGCGGGCGCGGTCCAGGGCCTGCCCGATCAGGCCCGCCAGCGAGGTGAGCACGGCCCGCTCCCCGGGCGGGAACGTGCGCGGCCGGTCGTAGGCGAGCAGCAGGGAGCCGATGGGGCGGCCCGACGCGATCAGCGGCAGGATCGCCCAGGAGGCCATCCCGTCCTCGTGCACCGTGGCGGGATAGTCGCGCGCGAGGTCGGCGAAGCTCGTGAAGAACGCCGGTTCGCCCGTGGCCAGGACCTCGCTGCCCGGGATCTCCGAGCTGAGGGGGAGGGCGTCGTAACGGTCCATCAGTTCCGCCGGGTAGCCCCGGTGGCCCAGGATCCTCAACCGCCCGTCCTCCGCCGCCATCACGGCCAGGGCCTGTGCGCCGAGCGCGGGCAGCAACTGGTCCGCGGCCTGCTCGACCACGTCCTGGACGCCGACCGCCTCGGTCAGGGTCGCGGCCATGTGCATCAGGTTGTAGAGCACGGTGGCGCGGCTCGGGCCCGCGGTCGGGACGGACGGCGCCGGGGGAACCTCCTCGGCGGGATCGCTCCTGCCGATGCGGACGCTGATGCCGGTGGAGTCCGGATACAGCTCGAAGGACAGCCACACGTCCGGGGGCCGCACCACGGTGAACGCCTGCGGCCGGCGGCTGACCAGCGCGGCCCGGTAGCGGTCCTCGACCTGGGGCACGTCCATCCACGGCAGCGCCTCCCAGGGCAGGGAGCCCACCAGGTCGGCCGGGTCCCGCCCGACCAGCTCGGCGGCGGCCGGGGTGATGAAGGTGATGCGGCCGTCCAGGTCCAGGGCGCAGGAGCCGCCGGGCAGCCGGTCGACGAACGCCGAGACCGTCTCGGCCTCGCCGGGGGACAGGGGGCGCCGGGGCGGCGGCGGCAGCGTCCGCGGACGTCCGGCGGGCAGCACCGGTTCGGCGCGGTCGGCCGCCTGCTGGAGCAGGTCGCCGAGCCGTCGGCAGCCCTGCTCGACCGCCTCGCATTCGGCCGGGCCCGGCGGGGTCCGGCCCCCGGGCCACAGCAGCACCAGGCCGCCCCGCAGTGTGCTGTCCGAGGCCACCGGGGCGGCCACCAGCGAGAAGTCGTACGGCAGGACGAGCGCCGGGCGCGGGTACTGGCGTGCCATGTCCTCCTGCCCGCCCACACGGACAACGCGCCGCTCCCGCACGGCGTCCGCCACCGGCATGGGGTCGGTCAGCGCCACCCGCCGCCACGGAGTCGCCATCTCCTCCGGCACCCCCGCGATCAGCTCCAGCCACAACGCCTTCCCGCCCGGCAGCAGCACGTACAGCATGCCCCCCAACGCGCCGGTCTCCCGCACCACGGCGGCCATGGCGGCGTCGATCACATGCCCCACGGACCTCACGGCCGCACCGCCCTGCCACCCCCGTCCGCCGGCACCCTCGCCCCGGTCGTCCGGGCGCGGCCGCGCGGACCCCCGCCCGCCGTCGGCCCGGCGGGGCCCGAGACGCACCCGCCGTTCCGCGCGGGCTGCCGGGCCGGCCGGTTCGGGGCGCGCTCGCGCTCGTCGTGGCCCGGTGCCGGCTCCGGCGGTTCCGTGACGCCTCGGCCGTGTCGGGCGGGCGGACGCCCCGGGGCGCGATCGGTCCCGGCCGTGCGGACGCGTCCGTGTCCGCCGCCTTCCGCCGGCTCCGGCAGGGCCGCGCCGCGCCGGCCGTACCGAACATCACCCATACGCGGACATTACGCCCTGCCCGGCGTCGAGGCATCCGGTCGCGGGAAAGAGCCGGTGCGCCTCCCCGGCGGCGGGTGTCCCCTCCCCGGGGTGCGCCGCCGCGGCTGCGCCGGGGCCTGCCCGTTCGTAGCACGGTGGACACGTCCGGGCACGCGCACTGGCCGACGCCCTCGACCTGACCGGCGCGCGGCGGGCGCCCGGTCGCCATGGCCGGACCGGGCGGCGGGGCCTCCGCGTTGCCGCTCGGCCGCCGGGGACGGCGGAGGCGCGCCGAGGGCCGGAGGCCGGCACGATCTGCGGCCGGCTGCTCGTCCTGCTCGTCCTGCCGACCTGCGGGCCGGGCGCGCGGTGCGGCCCGGCCCGCCCGGACTCACTTGAGCGGCTGGGTGAAGCGGAGCATGTTGCCCGCGGGGTCGCGGAACGCGCAGTCGCGGACGCCGTACGGCTGGTCCATCGGCTCCTGCAGCACCTCTCCGCCCGCCGCGCTGACGCGCTCGAAGGTGCCGTCGCAGTCGTCCGTCGCGAAGATGACGCCGCGCAGCAGCCCCTTCGCCATCAGTTCCGCCATGGCCCGCTTGTCGGCCGGTGAGACGTTCGGATCGGCGGCGGGCGGCTCCAGAACGATGTTCACGTCCGGCTGCGCGGGCGACCCGACGGTCACCCAGCGCATGTTCTCGAACCCGACGTCGTTGCGCACCTCGAGACCGAGCACGTCGCGGTAGAAGGCGATCGCCTTGTCGTGGTCGTCGACGGCGATGAAACACTGGGAAAGCTTGATGTCCATGCCGCTCACGCTACGGGCGGGCGGCGGCGTCCGCTTCTTCGTTCCTGACCGGTTCCCTGTTCCTGACCGGCCTGGTGTGGATCTTGGCGATGCAGGCCGGGATCGCGGCGCCCGTGCCGTGGTCGCGGGCCCGGTAGGCGCTCGGACTCTCGCCGACCAGCTCCGTGAACCGCGAACTGAACGACCCCAGCGACGTACACCCCACCTCGAAGCAGACCTCGGTCACCGTCAGATCGCCGCGCCGCAGCAGCGCCTTGGCCCGCTCGATCCGGCGGGTCATCAGATAGCTGTACGGCGTCTCGCCGTACGCGGCGCGGAAACTGCGGGAGAAGTGCCCCGCCGACATCAGCGCCTCCCGCGCCAGCGCCGGAACGTCCAGCGGCTCGGCGTAGTCGCGGTCCATCCGGTCCCGTGCCCGCCGCAACCGGACCAGGTCATCGAGCTCCAGCCGTCCCATCCGACGAGTCTCCCATACTGGGCCGTTCGGCACCGGCGGCCCGCGGCCAGGGGACATACTGCTCGCACACAGAGACGAGCGATGGCGACGAAGGGCCGTCCAGGCGGCCCCGCCCGACAGATGGAGTCACGATGAGCAAGGCCACGCGGACCATGACCAGCCCGCCTGCGCCGCACGCCGCCGACAGTCACGACATGATCCGCGTGCACGGCGCCCGGGAGAACAACCTCAAGGACGTCAGCATCGAGATCCCCAAGCGCCGGCTGACGGTGTTCACCGGGGTCTCCGGATCGGGCAAGAGCTCACTGGTGTTCGACACGATCGCCGCCGAGTCGCAACGGCTGATCAACGAGACCTACAGCGCCTTCGTCCAGGGCTTCATGCCGAACCTGGCCCGGCCCGAGGTCGACGTCCTCGACGGCCTGACCACCGCGATCAGCGTCGACCAGCAGCGCATGGGCGGCGACCCCCGCTCCACCGTCGGCACGGCCACCGACGCCAACGCGATGCTGCGCATCCTGTTCAGCCGGCTCGGCGAGCCGCACATCGGCCCGCCCAGCGCGTACTCCTTCAACACCGCCTCGGTCCGGGCGAGCGGCGCGATCACCGTCGAGCGCGGCAACAAGAAGGCCGTGAAGGCCACCTACGAGCGCACCGGCGGGATGTGCACCCGCTGCGAGGGCCGGGGGACGGTCTCCGACATCGACCTCACCCAGCTCTACGACGACTCCAAGTCGCTGAGCGAGGGCGCGTTCACCATCCCCGGCTGGAAGTCGGACAGCCAGTGGACCGTGCAGGTCTACGCCCAGTCCGGCTTCGTCGACCCGGACAAGCCGATCCGCGACTACACCGAGAAGGAACTGCACGCCTTCCTCCACGGCGAGCCGGTCAAGGTGAAGGTCAACGGCGTCAACCTCACCTACGAGGGCCTGATCCCCAAGATCCAGAAGACGTTCCTGTCCAAGGACAAGGAGGCGATGCAGCCGCACATCCGGGCCTTCGTGGAGCGGGCCGTCACCTTCACCACCTGCCCCGAGTGCGACGGCACCCGGCTCAGCGAGGGCGCCCGCAACTCGCGGATCGGGAAGGTCAGCATCGCCGACGCCTGCGCCATGGAGATCCGCGACCTGGCCGCATGGGTCCGCGGCCTCGACGAGCCGTCGGTCGCGCCGCTGCTCACCGCGCTGCGCGACACCCTCGACTCCTTCGTGGAGATCGGCCTCGGTTACCTCTCCCTGGACCGGCCGGCGGGCACCCTGTCGGGCGGCGAGGCACAGCGCGTCAAGATGATCCGCCACCTCGGCTCCTCGCTCACGGACGTCACCTACGTCTTCGACGAGCCCACCATCGGTCTGCACCCGCACGACATCCAGCGGATGAACGACCTGCTGCTGCGCCTGCGCGACAAGGGCAACACCGTGCTGGTCGTGGAGCACAAGCCCGAGACGATCGCCATCGCCGACCACGTGGTGGACCTCGGCCCCGGCGCCGGCACCGCGGGCGGCACCGTCTGCTTCGAGGGCACCGTCGAGGGACTGCGGACCAGCGGCACGATCACCGGCCGCCACCTGGACGACCGGGCAGGACTCAAGGAGTCGGTCCGCAAGCCCGCCGGCGCCCTGGAGATCCGCGGCGCGACCACGCACAACCTGCGGGACGTGGACGTCGACATCCCGCTCGGTGTGCTCTGCGTGGTCACCGGCGTGGCCGGCTCCGGCAAGAGCTCGCTGATCCACGGGTCGCTCCCCGCCAAAGCGGACGTCGTGTCCGTCGACCAGAGCCCCATCAAGGGCTCGCGGCGGAGCAACCCGGCGACGTACACCGGGCTGCTGGACCCGATCCGCAAGGCGTTCGCCAAGGCCAACGGGGTCAAGCCGGCCCTGTTCAGCGCCAACTCCGAGGGCGCCTGCCCCACCTGCAACGGCGCCGGCGTCGTCTACACCGACCTGGCGATGATGGCCGGCGTGGCCACCACCTGCGAGGACTGCGAGGGCAAGCGGTTCCAGGCGTCGGTGCTGGAGTACCGGCTCGGCGGCCGGGACATCAGCGAGGTGCTGGCCATGCCGGTGAGCGAGGCCGAGGAGTTCTTCGGCACCGGCGAGGCCCGCACACCGGCCGCGCACCGCATCCTCGGCCGGCTCGCCGACGTGGGCCTCGGCTACCTCACCCTCGGCCAGCCGCTCACCACGCTGTCCGGCGGTGAACGGCAGCGGCTGAAGCTTGCCACCCACATGTCCGACAAGGGCGGCGTGTACGTGCTCGACGAGCCGACCACCGGCCTCCACCTCGCCGACGTCGAGCAACTGCTCGGTCTGCTCGACCGGCTCGTGGACTCCGGCAAGTCCGTGATCGTCGTCGAGCACCACCAGGCGGTCATGGCCCACGCCGACTGGATCATCGACCTCGGCCCCGGCGCGGGCCACGACGGAGGCCGCGTCGTCTTCGAGGGCACCCCCGCCGACCTCGTCGCCGCCCGCTCCACCCTCACCGGCGAGCACCTCGCGGCCTACACCGGCGCCTGAGTCGGCGCGTGCCCGGACGCCCTCCCGTCCGGGCACGCCCGAGTGGTGGAGCGGCGGCACGCGGTCCACGCTGGACGGGCAGCGTGAGAGCGCACGGAGGGAGCACCGGGATGGCGAAGCACCGCGGCGGGGGCAAGGGACCGAAGAAGGGCGACAAGGTCGCCTGGAGCAGTCACGGCAGTGAGACCGAGGGCACGGTGGAGAAGAAGATCACCGAACGCACCGAGGCCGCGGGCCGCACGGTGGCCGCCTCACCGGACGACCCGCAGTACGAGGTGCGCAGCGACACGTCCGGCAAGTCCGCGGTGCACAAGCCGTCCGCCCTCAAGAAGAAGTGAGCGGTCGAGGAGAGGGCGACGGCCCGCCGACGGGGCGGCCCGCGACACCGCGGCGGAGGGACCTTCCCATGACGGATCCGCACCGGCGTCCCGAGGGCGTCGGCGACGAGACGGTGGAGGCCCTCGGCTCCCTGTCCAAGGCGCTGGAGACGACCGAGCGCGCCCGGGGGAGCCTGTTCGACTTCCACCAGCTCACCGGCACCGCCGACCTGGAACTGGACCGCGCGGTGGAACTGCTGCGCAGGGCGGGACACCCGGAGTGGGCGCGGCGCGTCGAGACGGAGATCCTCGGGCGCAACGTCATCCCGGGCCACTGGACGTTCCAGATCGTCGAGGCGTACGACCGGACGTACTACCGGGCGTTCAGGGACCTGGCGCACGAGGCGGTGGAGCGACTCGCCGAAGGCCGGGACCACTTGTACGAGGCGGAGATGAAGGAGGCACGCCGCACCCGCGACCACCCGGACCACACGGCGCGCCCCGACAGCCCCTGACCCCCGGCCGCCGATCGCCCGGGCACAGAGGGCCGTTCGCTCACTCGCGCCCGCGCGCCCGCCGGAAACGCGCCAGTCCCTCGGCGAGGTCCACGACCGGGTCGGGGTACGCCGCGCAGGCGGCACGCGCC
Organism: Streptomyces sp. NPDC018947; assembly: GCF_044390505.1. NCBI lineage: Bacteria > Bacillati > Actinomycetota > Actinomycetes > Kitasatosporales > Streptomycetaceae > Streptomyces > Streptomyces sp. NPDC018947. The sequence continues at coordinate 21,136 of NZ_JBIRZD010000017.1, read as the reverse complement.
GGGCCGTCCAGCTTCCAGGGTTCGTGCACGGCCGGCCCGTCGATCCCGGCCAGCTCGGGCACCCAGCGGCGCACATAGGCGCCGTCGGGGTCGAACCGCCTGGCCTGGACGACCGGGTTGAGGACACGGTGGGGGCGGGTGTCGGTACCGGTGCCCGCCGTCCACTGCCAGTTGAGCTGGTTGTTGGCCACGTCCCCGTCCACGAGCAGCTCCAGGAAGTGCCGGGCGCCCACCCGCCAGTCCACGTAGAGCGTCTTGGTCAGGAAGGACGCGGTCAGCAGGCGGCCGCGGTTGTGCATCCACCCCTCGTGGCGGAGCTGGCGCATGGCCGCGTCGACGATCGGGTAACCGGTGCGGCCCTCCTTCCACGCCCGGACGTCCCGCCGTGCCTCGGCGCCGGTGCGCCAGTGGTCGTCGCGGGTGCGGTAGTCGCGGGCGGCGGCCCGCGGACGGGCGGCCAGGACCTGGCGGTGGAAGTCGCGCCAGGCCAGTTGCCGTACGAACGCCTCGGCGCCGGGCCCGCCGGCGCGGCGCGCGCGGTGGACGAGTTCGACGGGGGAGAGGGCACCGAAGTGCAGGTCGGGGGAGAGGCGTGAGGTGGCGTCGCCGGGCAGGTCGTCGTGGTGGTCGGCGTAGCCGTCGACGGGGCCGCGCAGCCAGGCCGTCATCCGCCGGCGCGCCGCGCTCTCGCCGCCCGCGGGCAGGGCGGGGGACAGGTGCGCGGCTTCCGGGCGCGACGGCAGCGGCCGCGACCCGACGCAGTCCGGGACGCGGATCCGGCGCGGGGCCGCCAGGACGTCCCGCGGGCGTTGCTCCGCCCAGCGCCGCAGGTACGGCGTGAAGACCGCGTAGTGGTCGGAGCCCGCGGGGGTGACGGCGCCGGGGGCCAGCACGGTGGACACCGTGTCGTGCACGTTCAGCCGGCAGCCCTCGGCCTCCAGGGCGTCGCGCAGCCGTTCCTCCCGGCGGTGGGCGTACGCGCTCACGTCGGCGGCCATGTGGACGTCGCGGGCCCCCGTCTCGCGGACCACCGCGCAGACCTCCTCGACCACGTCCCCGGACCGCACGACCAGCCGTCCGCCCCGCTCGCGCAGCCGCTCGTCCAGGTCCGCGAGGCAGTCGGCGAGGAAGGCCAGCCGGTTGGGCGCCGCGAACCCGGCGGCGTCCACGGCCCGGTCGCGGACGAACAGCGGCACCACCTCGCCGCCCCGGCCGAGGGCGGCGCGCAGCGGCGGATGGTCGTGCACGCGCAGGTCGGAGGTGAACAGGACGACCGGGACGGTCATGGTGCTCCTTCGCCGAGAAGTGGGTGCCTCAGGTGGCCGGCGTCCGGCGGGGCGGCCCGGGAAGGGGGTTGCGGGCGGCCGCGCGGGCGATGTTGCGGGCCATGCCGCCGAACACCACCGAGTGGAACGGCCACACGCTCCACCAGTAGGCGTGGCCCGCCAGCCCGTGCGGATGGAACAGGGCCCGCTGCCGGTACCGCGTCCGGCCGTGACCGTCGGTCTCGGCGTACATCTCCAGCCAGGCCAGGCCCGGCAGCCGCATCTCGGCGCGCAGCCGCAGCAGCCGGCCGGGGACGATCTCCTCCACCCGCCAGAAGTCCAGGGAGTCGCCCGCCCGGAGCCGGGCGGCGTCGCGCCGGCCGCGGCGCAGGCCCACCCCGCCGACCAGCCGGTCCAGCCAGCCGCGTACCGCCCAGGCGAGCGGGAACGAGTACCAGCCGTTGTCGCCGCCGATGCCCTCGATCACCCGCCACAGCGCCTCGCGCGGGGCGTCGACGCTCAGCGTGCGGTGGTCGGTGTACAGGCTGCCGCCCGCCCAGTCGGGGTCGGTGGGCAGCGGGTCGCTGGGCGCACCGGGGACGGACGCGGACGACCAGCGGGTGGTGACGCGCGCCTCCCGCACCCGCCGCAGCGCCAGCCGGAGGGCGTCGTCGAAACCGAGGGGATACCCGGGCGGCGGCGGAACGTACCGCTCGATGTCGTTCTCCCGGCACACCACCTCGTGGCGCAGGGATTCGGTGAGCGGACGCGCGATGGACGCCGGCACGGGGGTGACCAGGCCCACCCAGTGGCTGGACAGGCCCGGGGTGAGCATCGGCACCGGCAGGATCAGCCGCCGCGGCAGCTCGGCCACCTCGGCGTAGCGCACCATCATGTCCCGGTAGGTCAGGACGTCCGGGCCGCCGATGTCGAAGGTCCGGTTGACGTCGTCCGGCAGGTGCGCGCTGCCGGCCAGGGCGCGCAGCACGTCCCGGACGGCGACCGGCTGGATGCGGGTGTGGACCCAGCTCGGCGTCACCATCACCGGCAGCCGCTCCGTGAGGTAGCGCAGCATCTCGAAGGAGGCCGAGCCCGATCCGATGATCACGGCGGCCCGCAGGACGGCCGTGGGCACGCCGGAGTCCAGGAGGATCCGGCCGACCTCCGTGCGGGAGCGCAGGTGCGGCGACAACTCCCGCTCCGGTACGCCCGGCGGGGTGAGTCCGCCGAGGTACACGATGCGCCGGACGCCCGCCTCCCGCGCCCGGTCGGCGAAGACGCGGGCGGCCCGCCGGTCGGTCTCCTCGAAGTCCCGGCCGCTGCCGAGCGCGTGCACCAGGTAGTAGGCGACGTCGACGCCCTCCATCGCCCGGGCCACCGAGTCCGCGTCCGTGACGTCCCCCCGCGCCACCTCCACGTCCTGTGCCCACGGGTGGTCGCGCAGCTTCTGTGGGGAGCGGGCCAGGCACCGCACCCGGTGGCCGGCGGCGAGCAGTTCCGGCACGAGCCGGCCGCCGATGTACCCCGTGGCGCCGGTGACCAGGCACCGGGTCCCCGGCGCGCCGTCACCGTGCGTGTTGCCAGGTCCTTCGTGTCCTTCGCTTCCCTCGCGCATGGGGCTCCGTCTCCCGTGGTGCGGCCGGCACGGTGACCCTTCCCGCAGGTCCGCGCCCCATGGCGCGACGTGGCCGGATGTGACCCTTCTATACGCTGATCGCGTGGCGACAGCGAACCAGCGCGGACGGCGCGCGCACGAACGGGGGACCGGATCCGGTGCCGAGACCGGGGACCTCCATGCCCTCGCCGCCGAACTGCGGCGCATGAACGGTGAGATCAACCGCCTCGTGCACGGCTTCGCCGCGACCCACGGGCTGCACGCCACCGACGTCCAGGCGCTCGCGGCGATCCTGGACGCCGCGGAACCGATGACACCCGGACGGCTGCGCGAGCACCTGGGACTGACCTCGGGAGCGGTGACCGCATGCGTGGACCGGCTGGAGCGCGCCGGGCACGTCCGCAGGGTCCGGGAGAGCGCCGACCGCCGGGTGGTCCATCTGCACTACGTGTCCGGTGCCCGGGCGGCGGCGCGGACCTGGTTCCGGCCGCTGGCGGAGGCGGCCGCCGCGACCCGGGACCGGTTCGACGCGGACGAGCTGGCGGTCGTCGTGCGGTTCATGGCGGCCATGAACGAGGAACTGCGGCTCGCGCGCCCGTCCGACCCCCGCTGACCCGCTGACCTGCTGACCTGCTGACCCGCTGGCCCGCTGACCCGCTCGCCCGGTTGGACGATCCGTCCGCATCGGCGGACGGATCGCGGGCACTTCTGTTCCTGCCGCGACGGCGGCGGCGCGAGATAACTCGATGATTGAGATTGTTTATGATCGAGTCACCTTGCCGGCCGGTGCCCCCGGGAACGGCCGACGCCCGCACCAACGGAAGACCTGGAGACCCATGTCCCCCGCCTCCCGACGCGCCCGGTGGCTCGTCCCCCTCGTCCTGCTCCTGGTCTGGCTCGGCATCGGCGGGGCGCTCGGCCCGTACGCCGGGAAACTGGGCGAGGTCGCCACCAACGACCAGGCCGCCTTCCTGCCCCGCAGCGCCGAGTCCACCCGCGTCATCGACGCCCAGAAGGCGTTCCGGCAGGACGAGACACTGCCGGTGATCATCGTGTGGACCGCGGACGGCGGCGACGGCGTCACCGGCCACCGCGCGCAGGCCACCCGTCTCGTCGCGGGCCTGGAGGGCGACTCCGGGATCGTCGGCCCCGCCACGCCCGCGTTCCCCTCCGAGGACGGCCGGGCCCTCCAGGCCGTCGTCCAGGTCGAGGCCGGCCTCGGCGAACGCCTGCCCGAGGTCCTCGGGCACATCCGCGACGCCGCCGGCCAGGTCCCGGGCACCCGGGCGCAACTGGCGGGACCGGCGGCCTCCCAGGCCGACCTCTCCGACGCCTTCTCCGGCATCGACGGGCTGCTCCTCGGCGTCGCCCTGGTCACGGTGCTCGTGATCCTGCTGCTCGTCTACCGCAGCGTCCTGCTGCCCCTCGTCATCATCCTCGGCGCGGTCTTCGCGCTGGGGCTGGCCTGCGCGATCGTCTACGCCCTCGCCGACCGCGGCGTCGTGCGCGTCGACGGGCAGGTCCAGGGCATCCTCTCCATCCTCGTCATCGGCGCCGCGACCGACTACGCGCTGCTGCTCACCGCCCGCTTCCGCGAGGAACTGGCCCGGCACCCGGACCGCTTCGCCGCCGTGCGCGCCGCGCTGCGCGCCTCGTGGGGCGCCATCGTGGCCAGCGCGGCGACCGTCGCCCTCGGCCTGCTGGCCCTGCTGCTCAGCGACCTGACCAACAACCGCGCGCTCGGACCCGTCGGTGCCATCGGCATCGTCTGCGCCGTCCTCTCCACCCTCACCTTCCTGCCCGCCGTGCTGGTCCTGCTCGGCCGGGCCGCCTACTGGCCGGCCAAGCCCGTCAAGGCCGACGACCCGGAGGGCGGCCACCCGCTGTGGCACCGCGTCGCCGCACTGGTGGACCGGGCGCCGCGCCGCGTCTGGGCGGTCTGCCTCGCCGCGCTGCTCGCCTGCGCCGCCTTCTGGCCCACCCTCGAGTCGAAGGGCGTGCCGCTGGACGAGATCTTCGTCAACGACGCCCCGTCGGTCGCCGCCCAGGAAACCCTGGCCCGGCACTTCCCGGGCGGCTCCGGAAACCCCGCCGTGATCATCGCCGACGCGGACCGGGCGGCTCCCGTCCTCGCGGCGGCCCGCGGCACGAGCGGCGTCGCCTCCGCCGACGCGGTGACCGCGTCGGGCCGCCCCGGCGGCGGCCCCCCGAAGGTGGTCGACGGACGCGTACGCATCGACGCGACCCTGCGGGCGCCGGCGGACAGCGACGCGGCCAAGGAGACGGTGGCGCGCCTGCGGACCTCGGTGCACGCCGTGCCGGGCGCGGACGCCCTCGTCGGCGGCTACACCGCCCAGCAGTACGACACCCAGCGCACCGCCGAGCACGACCGGACGCTCATCGTGCCCGTGGTCCTCGCCATCATCCTGGTCATCCTGATCGGCCTGCTGCGCTCGCTGCTGATGCCGGTGCTGCTGGTCGCGACCGTGGCGCTGAACTTCCTGGCCACCCTCGGCGTCTCCGCCCTGGTCTTCCGCCACGTGTTCGGCTTCAGCGGCACGGACGCCTCCGTCCCGCTGTACGGCTTCGTGTTCCTGGTCGCCCTCGGCGTGGACTACAACATCTTCCTCATGTCCCGGGTGCGGCAGGAGTCGCTGCGCCACGGGGTGCGGCAGGGCATCCTGCGCGGCCTGACCGCCACGGGCGGCGTGATCACCTCGGCCGGTGTGGTGCTCGCCGCCACCTTCGCCGCCCTCGGCGTGATCCCGCTGGCCTTCCTCGTGCAGATCGCCTTCATCGTCGCCTTCGGCGTCCTGCTGGACACGCTGGTCGTGCGCTCGCTGCTCGTGCCGGCCCTGGCCCGCGACATCGGCGCGGTGGCGTGGTGGCCGGGGCGCCTCGGCCACCGGGCACCGGACCGGGAGCCCGGCGCGTCCGGCTCCCGCCCCGCGCACGAACGGACCGGCGGCGTGTGAGACGGCGCCGCGAACGGGAGCGCCGGGCGGGGGAGGGGCGGCTCACCCGGCCGGGCCGTCACCCGCCCCCGGCGCGTCCGGGCGGGGGCGGACCGTGCCCAGCCAGCGCCGCACCTCGATCTCGATGACGACCCGGGCCGGGTTCGCCCGCGGCTGCCGGTAGCGGGCCGCGTACCGGGCCTCCGCGTCCCGGACCGCTTCGGCGTCGTCCCGTACGGTCGCCACGCCCTCCAGCGTGGACCAGCGCCGGCCGTCCACCTGGCTCACGGCGACGGCGGCCCGGCCGGCCCGCCGGACGTTGCGCACCTTCGCCGTGTCCCGGCTCGTGATGACGCGTGCCGTGCGGGTGGTGTGGTCGTACGTCACACCGACCGGGACCAGGTGCGGGGTGCCGTCGGCACGCGGCGTCGACAGGAAGCACACCCGGCGCTCCTGCCAGAAGGCGGTGAAGTCCGCGTCGGCGTCGTCGTGCTGCCCGGTGTCCATGGCTCTCCTCGGTCTCTCCTCGGCCCGGCCCGCACCGCCGCGGGTGACCGGCCCGCTCGCAGCCTCACCCTACGACGCGGGCGTACCCGGCCCGTCACCCGAGCGGTGGAAAACGCGGGCCGGTTCCCGCCGGACCGTGACATGGACCCGTCGGGCGGGGAAACCGTGTCCCGGAAGGTCCGCGCGCACCCCAGACGGAACGGAGACCGGGCATGGCCACCACGACGGGCGAGACCCGCGCGGCCACGACGCGACCGCACAGCATCCGGCTGCCCGGCATCCTCCTCGGGGTCGGGCTCGGCGGCTTCGTCGACGGCATCCTGCTCCACCAGCTCCTGCAGTGGCACCACATGCTCACCAGCACCGATCACGACCGCATCGGGGTCACGTACTACGACCCGGGCACCGTCTCCGGTCTGGAGATGAACACCGTGTGGGACGGCGTCTTCCACACGGTGTGCTGGATCTCCGTCCTGCTGGGCCTCGCCCTGCTCCACGCCCGGGTCACCCACGGCCGGCGCGCGGTGTGGCGGTCGAGGGTGCTGTGGGGCTGGGTCCTCAGCGGCTGGGGCCTGTTCAACCTGGTCGAGGGCCTGCTCGATCACCAGGTCCTGGGCATTCACCACGTCCACGGCGGCCCCCACCAGGCGTGGTGGGACGCCGGGTTCCTCGTGCTCGGCGTGCTGCTCCTGGCCGCCGGCCACCTGCTGCGGCGCGGGAGCCGGCCCTTCGACCCCGATGCGGCCGGGGGCCGCGCCTGATGGGCCCGGCGGACGGCGCGCACTCCCCGCACCACCACGGCCCGGCCGGCGACACCGCGCCGGGCGCCGGGACGGCACCGCTCGTCGCGCTGCTGGTGCTGACGCTCCTGGCCGCGGCCGTCTGCTACCTGCTCGCCGTGCGCCGGGCCCGGCGCCGCAACCCCGCCCGGAGCCGGTACGGCCGGTGGCAGGCGTCGTTCCTCGGCGGACTGGCGGTGCTCGCCGTCGCCCTGCTGCCCCCGATCGGGCCGGCCGCGCACACCGACTTCCGGGGACACATGGCCCAGCACATGCTCATCGGCATGTACGCGCCCCTGCTGCTGGTCCTCGGGGCGCCGGTCACCCTGCTGCTGCGCACCCTGCCGCCGGCGCACGCCCGCCGGGTGACCGGGCTGCTGCACAGCCGTCCCGCACGCCTGGTCACCCACCCCGCCACGGCGCTCGCCCTGAGCACGGGGACCCTCGGCCTGCTGTACTTCACCCCGCTCTACGACACGGCCATGGCCCATCCGGCCGGTCACTGGCTGATGAACGCCCACTTCCTGGTGTCCGGATGCCTCTTCGCGCACGCCGTCGCCGGCCCCGACCCGGCGCCCGCGCGGCCCGGCGTCCCGGCCCGGCTGGTGTACCTCGGCATCGCCGTCGCCGCCCACGCCCTGATCGCCCAGGCGATGTACGGCGGATTCCTCGTCCGCATCCACGCGCCCGTCGACCAGGTCAGACAGGGCGCGGAGATCATGTACTACGCCGGTGACATCGCCGAGCTGCTGCTCGCCGCCGCCCTGGTGTCCACCTGGCGGCCCGAGAGGCGCGCCGCCCGGGTCCGGGCCCCGCGGGGGGTACCGGAGTCAGGCGGCGTCCCGGTCCGCTGAGGCCGAGGACCGGCCGGCAGGCGCCGTGCCGCGGCCCGCTCCGGCTCTGCCGCCGGGGATCAGCCGCAGATGGCGGCGCCGGGCGTGCCGGGCGGGCTCCGTGTCCCTGAAGAGCCGGTCCTCCAGCCATGTCATGGAGAAGAGCAGCAGCCCGAGTCCGGGCAGCAGCAGGACGGCAACGGTAACCACGACGATGGTCCCCTTCGCAGTGGGCGACTGCCTTTCCGGATGCCCGGAGCCGGTCCGGGGATGAGTCCGGGTTCCGTGAAGATGGCGCGACCTTCGGACCGTTGCCGCGAAACGGGAGGGAAATGGATGATCCGGACGCGTCGTGCTCTCGTGTCATGTTCGGGTGACCCGTGGGTAGGCGGGCCCGACGGCTGAGACGTACGCGCCGAGGAACGGAGCACTTGAGGCGATGACGCACGCGACGACACCCGCCGGCCCGCCCACGGACCCCCTTCTGGCGGCCTCGTGGACGGACTGGGCGGGCGACCACACCACCGCCCTCGTCGGGGTTCCGTTGCGCATCGCGCTCATCGTCGTGGTCCTGCTGGTGGTGAGGGCCGTCGCGAAGCGGGCCATCACACGGGTCGTGCAGCGCGTGCTGGAACCGTCGGCGGGCGAGGCCGAGCGGAGCAGGCCGCGCCGGGGGCCGGCCGTACTGCACCGGGACCGGTCCCGTGCGAGGCAGCGTCGCGAGCAACGGGCCCGCACCATCGGCTCGGTGCTCAGCAGCGCCGTGACCATCGTGCTGTTCATGGTCGGCGTGGCGATGGTCCTCGACCAGGTCGGCATCGCGCTCGGCCCGCTGCTGGCCAGTGCCGGAGTGGTCGGCCTGGCGATCGGGTTCGGCGCCCAGAGCCTGGTGGCCGACTACCTCTCCGGCCTGCTCATCATGATCGAGGACCAGTACGGCGTCGGCGACTCGGTCGACCTGGGGGAGGCCGTCGGCGAGGTGGAGCACGTCGGACTGCGCCTGACGCACGTGCGCGACCTCAACGGCGGTCTGTGGCACATCCGCAACGGCGAGATCATGCGGGTCCGCAACGACAGCCAGGAGTGGGCGCGTGCCGTCCTGGACATCGCCGTGACCTACGACGCGAACCTCGACACCGTCTACCGCGTCCTGGAGGACGCCGGCCGCAAGCTGCGCGAGGACCCGGACTTCACGGACCTGCTGCTGGAGGACGTCGCGGTGTGGGGCGTGCAGTCCCTGGACCCCGACGGGGTCGTGGTGCGCGTCGCGGTCAGGACCGTGCCCCTCCAGCAGTGGGGCGTCACCCGCGAACTGCGCCGCCGGGTCAAGGACGCCCTGGACGAGGCGGGCATCGACATCCCCTTCGCGCGCAACGTGTGGGTGCGCGGCGACGCCTCCGACTCCGGCTCCGCCGCCCTGCGCTGACGCCGAGGCGTTTGCCGTTTCGGCAAGGTCGCTCGCCGTCGGGGACCGGGCCGGTGCAGCCTGCACCCTGGAGGGGCCGCGCATCGGGCGCGCCCCGCCGAGCAGACGACCCCGTCCGCCCCTCGGGAGGCACCCATGAGCGACACGTCCGCACCGGCCTCGGCCGCCGGCTTCTGGGAGGCCCGCTACCGCGACACCGGCCGCGTCTGGAGCGGCCGCCCCAACGAACTGCTCGTCCGTGAGGCCGGCCACCTCACGCCCGGGACCGCGTTGGACCTGGGATGCGGCGAGGGCGCGGACGCCGTGTGGCTGGCCGCCCGCGGCTGGCGGGTCACCGGCGTGGACATCTCCGCCACCGCGCTCGAACGGGCCGCCGCGCACGCCGCCGAGGCCGGGGTCGGCGACCGTGTCACCTGGGAACGCCACGAGCTGGGGCGCTCCTTCCCCGAGGGCTCCTTCGACCTGGTGAGCGCCCACTACCTCCAGTCCCCGGTGCCGCTCGACCAGCCGGTGGTCCTGCGCGCGGCGGCGGGCGCCGTCGCGGACGGCGGCACCCTGCTCCTCGTCCTGCACGCCGGCTGGCCCTCGTGGCAGACCGAGCCGCCCTTCGACGCGGTCTTCCCCACCTTGGAGTCGGTCCTCGCCGAACTCGCCCTCCCGGCCGGTGAGTGGACTGTGGAGACCAAGGAGACCGTCCGCCGTGCGAGCGCCTCGCCGGACGGAGCCGAGGGCTTCCGCGAGGACCACGTCTGGCGCCTGCGGCGGACGCGGGGGAGCCGCGGAGGCCGCTGATCCCCCGACGCCGTCCGGCGGCACCCTCACGGGCGGCCGTGGGTCGGGCGGCCGTCAGACCCGCTGCCAGAGGGCCGGCGTGTTCTGCGGCGACCTGGCGCCCTGCGCCTGGTGGTTCTGCAGGCACCGGTAGCGCTGCCCGGCGTAGGAGACCGTGGCGCCGGTCTCGTAGACCCGGCCCGCCCTCCAGGCGTCCGCCGCCGCGTTGTCCTGCGGCCCGGGCGTCAGGGCTTCGGAGGCCGTGGTCGTCAGGGTGAGGCCGAAGGCGCTCAGCACCGGGTTGACCGGCTGGTAGTACGTGGTGCCTCCGCCGGTGCAGTCACCGGTGCCGCCCGACGTGGTGCCCTGCGCCTGGGTGCCCGAGACGAACGGGCCGCCGGAGTCGCCGGGTTCGGCGCACACCGTGGTCTCGGTCAGCCCGTCGACGGTGCCCTCGGCGTAGCTGACGCTCGTGTCGTGCTGCCGTACCGTGCCGCAGTGCCAGCCGGTGGTGGAACCGGAACGGCACACCGACGCGCCGACGAGCGCCTCCACCGAGCCGGTGACCTGGATCTTCTGCCCGTCCTGTGCGGTGACGTCGGGCGTGGCGGTCCAGTCGGCGTTGACGCCCACCCACGCCATGTCCTTGCCGGGGAAGGTGGAGGCCTGCACGGTGCCCTGGTCGCTCTGGTCGGAGCCGGTCGTCGTGGCCCCGGGGCCGCCGCAGTGACCGGCCGTGGCGAAGCCCTGCTGCCCGCCCTTGGTGACGGAGAAGCCGATGGAGCAGCGGGCCTGGGCGTCGATGTAGTAGGCGTCGCCGCCGACGAGGTCCTTCAGCACCCGCGGCCGTTCGGCGACGACCCGGACGTCCACGGTCCCGCTCTCCACTCCGGCCGCCTTCACGAAGTCCGCCGCGGCCGCCTCGTCGGTGGCCCGGAGGACGACCCGGTTGGTCTTCACGTCGACGAACCAGACCGGCGTCCTCCCGGTCCCGGTGCGGACGGCGGCGGCGTCCAGCTTCTGCTTGACCGCGGTCAGCTCGGCCAGCGTCTTCGTGACGACCGCCGCCCTCGCGCCCTGCGCCTCGATGGCGGCGGTGTCCGCGGCGTCGGTCGTGGCGACGGTCAGTTCGGCGGAGGTCGCGCCGCTCACCCAGGCCCCGGCGAACCGGTCGCCCAGCGTGTTGCGCAGCAGGCCGGCGCGGGTGCCCGCCTCGGCCTCCTCGACCAGCCGGTCCGACGCCTGCTGCGGCGTCAGTCCGAGGTCGCGTTCCATCGCGCGCAGCATCTGCGCCGGCGGCCGGGCGGCGTCCGGCGTCCGCGCGGTGCCGGGCAGCGGTCCCGGCACGGTCGGCGGGGCGGCCGACGCGGCCGCGTTCAGTGAGGTCAGGACGAGGGCGCCGAGCGCGGTCAGGGCGGCGCGGCGGCTGCGCGCGGCATGTCTGCCGACCATGCGATGTGCCTCCTTCGAGGGCGGTGCGAGAGCGCGGAACAGTGGGCGACCGTGGGGACGGTGCGACCGCGCGGAGCCACAGGCCTTGCCGCAAAGACCCGCGGCGATGCGGCACACGGGGGCGTTTTCGCGCGATGGGGGACGTGGCGGGCGGCAAGTGCAGTACGCGCCCGCCCCGGCCGGCGGCGGATCAGGCGGGCTTCAGGCCCGGGACGCCCGCCTCGGTCACGAAGGACGCGGCCGTGGTGACGGGAGCGCCGGGCGTGGAGATCGCGGAGACCGTCCGGAAGTCCAGACGGGCCGCCCGGCGGCCGAGTTCGACCCGGACGTAGCCGCGCCTGCCGTCGTAGAACCTCAGATGCGGATTGGCCCGCATGTAGGTGTCCCAGGTGGCGGGCCGCTCCGCGCCGTCCCGGCCGCTGGCCACCGAGGTGCAGGTGACCTCCGTGCCCAGGGTGGCGGACCGCGGGTCGTCGAAGTCGTCCTTGATGTCGAAGGCGTAGGCCACGTGGACGTCGCCGGTCAGGACCAGCCAGTTGTCGATCCCGGCCGACTTGGCACCGGCGATCACCCGGTCACGGGAGGCGCGGTAGCCGTCCCAGGCGTCCATGGACACGGCGGCGTCCGCGGTCACGTCGAACCTGCGCTGCGAGAAGCAGACCTGTTGCGGCGTGACGTTCCACAGCGCCGTCGAGTTCCGCCAGCCGTCGATCAGCCACCTCTCCTGCGCGGCGCCGGTGAGCGTGCGCGACGGATCGTCGGACTCGGGCCCGGGGGCCTGCGGACGGTCGTCGTAGGCCTGGTCGGAGCGGTACTGCCGGGTGTCCAGCACGTCGAACTGGGCGAGCGTGCCCCAGTGCAGCCGGCGGTAGAGCCGGGCGTCGGGGCCCTTGGGGAGCTGGGCGGCCCGCAGCGGCTGGTTCTCCCAGTACGCGCGGAAGGCGGCGGCCCGGCGCAGCAGGAACTCGTCCGGCGGCACGTCGTTCTCCGGGACGGCGCCCGCGTAGTTGTTCTCCGTCTCGTGGTCGTCCCAGGTGACGACGAAGGGGTGCGCGGCGTGCGCGGCCCGGAGGTCCTCGTCGCTCTTGTAGAGGGAGTAGCGCAGCCGGTAGTCGGCGAGGGTCATCGTCTCCCGGTTGAACACGCCGGGCAGCGTGCCGGAGGGGTAACGCCGCTCCCCGCCCGCCGGGTCGACGGCGTACTCGTACAGGTAGTCGCCGAGGTGGAAGACCACGTCGACGTCGTCCTCGGCGACGTGCCGCAGGACCGTGTAGTAGCCGTCCTGGTAGGCCTGGCAGGCGACGGCGGCCAGTCTCAGGGAGGACGTGCCGCTACGCGCCGAGGGAGCGGTGCGGGTGCGGCCCGTCGGGCTGATCCACGCCCCGGCCCGGAAGCGGTAGTGGTACACGGTGTCCGGGGTGAGGCCCCTGACGTCGGCGTGGACGCTGTGCGCGTACTCGGCGTGGGCGTCGGCGGTGCCGCGGGACACGACGGCCGCGAAGTGCTCGTCCAGGGCCATCTCCCACTCGACCGTGACCCGTTCGGTGCCCATCCCGCCGTCCTCCGCGAACGGTTCGGGCGCCAGCCGGGTCCACAGCAGCACGGAGTCGGGCAGGGGGTCTCCGGAGGCGACGCCGAGGGTGAACGGGTCCTTGCGGATACGGGCGCCGCGTTCGGGGGCGGCGACCGCGCCGCGGGCCGGCAGGTTGGTGGAGAAGGCGAGCGCGGCTGCGGCCGCGGTGACCGTGAGGAAGCGCCGGCGGCCCGGGTGCCGGGCGGCGGCGCCCATCACGGCGTCGTGCGGGGAGAAGGCGTGCTCGGCCAGAGCGCGGTGACGGCCCGTGGGCGCCATCTGGTGGTCCTCTCGTACGGGGCGGGCGGTCCGGGGGCGGGTACGGCACGGGCGGGGGGCCCGGGCGGTCGCCCCCCGCACGCCGGTACGGGGACTCGCGCGCGGAGGCACCGATGCGCGCGGTCCACGCCCGGGCCCCGTCGCGCGGTGACGCCGGCCCGCGATGCGCGGACCCCGCATGCTATGCAGACGGAACGCCCGAAACGGCCGGGACGTGCGGGAGTGATCACACAGGAGGCGGTACGCGGGTGTGACCGGCCGCCGCCCCGGGCACCCGGAGCGGGGACGAACGCGACGCGGCATCGGGAAGGCGGCGGGCGGAGCCGATGGCCAGGACACGGCGCTACGAGGTGGCGGCCTCCGGGAGCTGGTGGGACGAGGAGGACAACCGCCGGCTGCCGGCCGGCGAGGTGCACGCCTGGGAGCAGGGCACGAACCAGACCGTCTGCGGGCTCTCCCTCCACCGCTCGCGGCTCGCCCGCTTCCCGGCCGTCGCCTGGGCCGACGTGCTGCCCGAGTCCGGCGGCGCGGCCGACGCCGTACGCAGGGTCTGCCCCCGCTGCTCCGCCGTGGCGGGCCGCCGGGGCGCGGACGCCCGTCCGGCGTGGCGGCGCACGAATCCGCGGCCGTAGGCGGGACCGTGCGGCCCGGCCCACGGCCGTGGGAGCGTCCGCCTAGGCGGGCAGCGGCGAGCGGCTGACGCGGATCTTCGACTGGCCGTGCGGCCGCTTCTCCCAGTCCTCCATGAACCGCGCGTGCAGTCCGTGCCGGCGGGCGAGCGCGAGGAGGGTCTCGGTGCGGTAGTAGAAGTCCTCGCGGAGCACCTGGTGTTCGGCACCCTCCGTGCGGTCGAAGGTGAAGTCGAAGAACCCGGTGTCCGTCAGCACCCGCCCGACGTGCGCGAGGCACTCCTCGATGACGCTGAGCGGAGAGTGGGAGAAGACGCTGTGCGCGTGGACGACGTCGAAGTGGTCGTCGGGCAGGAAGTCCAGCGTCAGGTTGCCGGTGATGGTCAGATGGGGCAGCTTGGCCTGGAGCCCCCGCTCGGTCAGCGTCTTCTTGGCGGCGATGAGGATGTCCGGCGAGATGTCGATGCCGTAGTAGTCGCCGGTGTCGAGGTGGTCGATGAAGCGCCAGCCGCCGCGCAGGTTGCCGCAGCCGATGTCGAGCATGCGGTGCCCGGGACGCAGCCCGTGCTCGACCAGGTAGTCGAACTGCATCTGCCCGAGCGCCAGCCAGCGGTCGTGCGTTCGGCTGCCCACCGCGGCCTCGGGGTTGCGGCGGGTGTCCGAGGCCATCACCGCCCGGTAGTAGCCGACGTGGTCGGGGTGCTTCAGCCGCAGCCAGGCGTCCCGGCCGGCCCGGCGGACGTAGGGCGCGACGCGCTCGGGGTGGCGCAGCGCGTAGCCCACCTTGTGGGTGAGCGCGGCGCGGTTGCTGCGCAGTTTCTTCGGGGACTTGGCGTCCTTGGGCATGACGGATCGACCTCCGTGCGAGGAAACGGGGGAGAGGGAACGGGGGAAGGGGCGCCGACGGGGGGTCAGACCCGGCGGCGCAGCAGCAGGACCACGGCGACGGTGAGTGCCAGGGCCAGTGTGCCGAGCAGAGCCGTGTCGATCCACTGGAACACCCAGTAGTCACCGGCCGGATTGGCTTCGTAGTAGCGGGCGGCGTAACCGTGCTCCGCCATGCAGGACCGCAGCTCCCCTCCGGAGGGGTAGGGGCAGTTCAGTACGTCCTCCCGGCGCCCCGAGGCGGTGATCAGGCCGTAGTGACCGGTGGACCACTTGTCGCCCATGGGCGGTTTGGGCCGCCACCCCTGGCTGACGTACCGCTCGGGCGGCACCAGCAGCCGGGCGCGGTGCGTCCACTGCACCAGGACCGCCACCGCCGACGTGATCAGCAGCGTCCACGCCATCGCGGACAGCACCCGGCGGGCCAGCAGTCCGGCCAGGGTGCCCGCGGCCAGGCCGAACAGCGCGGCGGCGACCGCGCTCGGACCGGAGCCGGTCAGGGCGGTGGCCTCGTACCAGAACAGGCCGTAGCCGCGGTTGGCGGCCGGCTCCCACCACCAGCGGAACAGCAGCGCGAGCGCGCCGGAGAGCGCCACGGTGCACACCGCGGCCAGCGCGAACCGGGTGACGAACCACTGCGCCCGGCTCACCCCCTGCGACAGCACCAGCCGGTGCGTGCCCAGTTCCCGGTCCCGGCCCAGCAGCGGCGCGCCCCAGAACATGCCGATCAGCACGGGCAGGGCGATGTTCAGCGCCCCGAGGAGCTTGAGCGGCTCGATGTCCAGGAACCGGGGGAGGCCGTCCTCCGGCCCGGTGCAGTACAGCGGTCCGGGGCCGCAGTGGTCGAACATCCCGCTGCGCAGGTCGTCGAGCATGCCCGAGCGGAAGTACGCGGCCAGCAAGGCGGCGGCCACCAGGACGGCGGCCCCGCACACGACCAGTGCCCGCTGCTGGCGCCAGGCCAGCCACAACGAGCCGTTCACGCCGCCTCCTCCGTGTCGCCGGCCGGGCTCTCGGCGCTCGCGCGCAGGTGGCCCAGCAGGATCTCCTCCAGGGTGGGCCGCTCGACGTGCCAGGCACCGCCGACCGGGCCCCGCCTGCGGACCAGCGCGGTGAGCTGACGCCCGTGCGTCCGGCGGTGCACCACGGTGTGCCCCTCCAGCGCGGGCTCCTCGTCGACGTGCCCGGTCACCAGGGCGTGTTCCTCGTGCAGCGCGTCGGCGTCCTCGCTGAGCGCGACCCGTCCGCCGCGCAGCAGCACCACCCAGTCGCAGGTCTGCTCCAGGTCGGGCAGGACGTGCGAGGACAGCACGATGCTCACCTCGCGCTCGGCCGCCTCGGACATCAGCGCCGCCATGATCTCGCCGCGCACCACGGGGTCGAGGTCGGCGAGCGGCTCGTCCAGCAGCAGCAGTTCGGGCCGCTTGCCGAGGGCCAGCGCGAGGGCCACGCGGGTGCGCTGACCGGGCGACAGCTCGCCCACGCGCGCCGTCGGCGCGATGCCGCCCTCGCGCACGACCCGCTCGGCCACCGCGTGGTCCCACACGGAGTTGAGCCTGCCGCCCATGAGCAGCGTGTCGGCCACGGTGAAGCGGGGGTAGAGCGGCTTGTCCTGGGTGACCAGCGCGACCCGGGCGCGCGCCCCGGCCGTGTCCGGGACGGTGTCCAGCACCCGGATCGCGCCCAGGGTGGGGCGCAGCAGCCCCCCGGCCAGGTGCAGCAGCGTGCTCTTGCCCGCGCCGTTGCGCCCGACCAGGGCGGTGATGCGGCCGCGGGGCACCGTGAACGCGCAGTCCCGCAGGGCCCAGCCGCCGCGGGCCCGGTAGCGGTGGCCGAGGTTCCTGGCGCTCAGCGCGGCGGGCTCGTCGGGCCCGGTCATGCGTCCTCCTGTTTCCGTCCCCGGTCGTCCGGGTCGTGCTCGTGTCGCTGTTCCTGCTCGTGCTCGTGCGTGTGTTCGTGCCCGTCCAGGGCCGCCGTGACCAGTGCCAGCACGTCGTCGCGGTCCAGCCCCGCCGACCGGGCCCGTGCGACCCACTCGGTCAGTTCGGCGCGCAGCGGCGAGTCGTCCTCCGCGCCGGGCCGCGCCAGCGACCGCGTCACGAAGGTCCCGAGCCCGCGCCGGGACTTGACCAGGCCGGCCTGCTCCAGGTCCCGGTAGGCCCGGAAGACGGTGTTGGGGTTGATCGCGGTGGCGGCGACGACCTCCCGGGCCGTGGGGAGCTTGTCCCCGACCCGCAGCACGCCCATCCGGAGCGCCTGCTCGGTCTGCCGCACGATCTGCACGTAGGCCGGGATGCCGCTCTGTCGATCGATCCGGTACTCGACCACGTCACCTTCCATGCTTTCATTAATTCATTAGTAGAAGCATGGAGAGGGGAGGAGGGGATGTCAAACGCGGGGCACTGCACACTTCTCGCAGGCCCGCACCGAGGCCGCCCGGCAACCGAGCCCGCTGGAGGACACGCGTGACGACCACCACCCCACCAGTCACCCTCGACGACGTCCGTTCCGCCGCCGCCCGCCTCGACGGTGTCGCGCACCGCACCCCCGTGCTGCGCTCGCGCACCCTGGACGCCCTCGCCGGCGCCGAGGTCTTCCTCAAGTGCGAGAACTTCCAGCGCGTGGGCGCCTTCAAGTTCCGCGGCGCCTACAACGCGGCCTCCCGGCTCAGCCGCGAGGAACTGTCCCGGGGCATCGCCGCCTACTCGTCCGGCAACCACGCCCAGGCCGTCGCCCTCGCCGCCCGGGAGCTGGGCACCACCGCCGTGATCGTGATGCCGGAGGACGCCCCGCCGTCCAAGCGCGCCGCCGCGGCCGGCTACGGCGCCGAGATCGTCACCTACGACCGCTACACCGGCGACCGCGTCGCCCTCGCCGAGGCCCTGGCCGCCGAACGCGGCCTCACCCTGATCCCGCCCTACGAGCACCCCCACGTCATCGCCGGGCAGGGCACCGCCGCCCTCGAACTCGTCGAGGAGACGGGCGGACCGGACACCCTGATCGCCCCGGTCGGCGGCGGCGGGCTGATCGCCGGAAGCGCCATCGCGGTCAAGGGTCTGCACGCCGGCACCCGCGTCATCGGCGTCGAACCGGAGGCCGGGGACGACACCAAGCGTTCCCTGGAGGCGGGCCGCCGGGTCTCCGTCCCCGTGCCGCGCACCATCGCCGACGGCCAGGCCCTGCACACACCGGGCGAGCTGACGTTCTCCCTCAACCGGCGGCTGGTCGACGGGATCGTGCTGGTCTCCGACGACGAGATCCGGGAGGCGATGCGGTTCGCGTTCGAGCGGCTGAGGATCGTGCTGGAGCCGAGCGGTGCCACCCCGCTGGCCGCCCTGCTCACCGGCCGGGCCGGCCCGCTGAGCGGCCGGATCGGCGCGATCCTGTCCGGCGGCAATGTGGACGCCGAACGGTTCGCGCGGCTGTGCGGCACCGGCGGCTGACCCCGGCCGTCCCCCGGATGGCGGTCCCGACTTGTCAGGCGGACGATGGAGTGGTGGGCCAGGGAAAGGAGGAGCGTCATGCTGGACGTCAAGACGCTCGACAAGCCGGACGAGCGGCGCGATTTCCCGCGCGGGCACATCGAGGCCGTGCACCTGGAGGGGCTCGACTTCGCGGTGGCCACCTTCGAACCGGGCTGGCGCTGGTCGGAGTCCGTCGGCCCCATCGCGGGCACGGAGAGCTGCCAGATCCACCACAACGGCTACGTCGTGAAGGGCCGCATGCGCGTCCGCATGGACGACGGCGCCGAGCGCGAGGTGGGCCCCGGTGACGTGTTCGTCTGCTCGCCCGGGCACGACGCCTGGGTCGTGAGCGACGAGCAGTGCGTGCTGTACGACTTCGCGGGCGGCATGGCCCAGGAGTACGCCAAGTCCGGCTGAGCGGGGACACGGCGGCGGCGCCCGCGCTTCCGAGCCGCGCGCGGTGCCGCCGCCGTACGCGGAAGCGGTGCCGGGGACGCCCGGCGGACCGCCGCCCGGCACCTGTGCCCGTCGCCGCGTCACACGGCCGGCACGACCGCCCGCGACCACGCGCCGTCATGGCGACCCGTGTGCAGGGGTGCCGGGACCTGGTCCGGCAGCACCTGCCCACGACGGTGAACGGCACGATGCCCGCGGGCGCGGCTGCCGTGCCCACACCGGCCCCGTGGCGGAGCACGGCCTCGGTACCGACCACGGCGCGCGCCTGTCCGGGCGTCGCCCCGCCCGCCGCCGCTGCCCGAACCCACAGCGCGGAAGTCCGTCCCCGCGCCCGGTGACGCGGCCGGCCGCGGCGCCTCGGGACGGGGCCGGGGCCATGGCCGTTTCGTACGCCGGTGCCGGACATCGTCCTCACCCTCCGCGCGGCGTGCGTCCCGTGCGCTGACTCCCCCGACGCCACGGAGCCGGCCCGCCCCGCACACGGGGCGCGGAGCCCGGTTCGGGGGTGACCTCGGTGACATCCGGGCACGTCGTACGACACGATGACCGCCATGACCGACGGAATAGCCTGGCTCTCGGCACCCGCGTCCCTCGCCCACGGCGGCTACAGCGTGGTGATGTCGCG
This sequence comes from Streptomyces sp. NPDC018947, assembly GCF_044390505.1. NCBI lineage: Bacteria > Bacillati > Actinomycetota > Actinomycetes > Kitasatosporales > Streptomycetaceae > Streptomyces > Streptomyces sp. NPDC018947. Next base: position 1,623 of record NZ_JBIRZD010000017.1, on the reverse strand, counting down.
CGAACTCGCCTCGGAGGAACTGGTCGCGCGGATCACCCGGACCGCGCGAGGACCCCGGCGCGGCGCGCACTCCCTCGGGGAACTGACCGGCACCCAGCTCCACGACGTGCTGGAGGGCTTCTACGGGGAGGCGCGCGACGGCCTCGCCCTGCGGCACGGGGAGGTCGGAGAGTGGTCCTTCGCCGTCAAGTACGGCGGCTGGTACGGGGTGTTCGGCGACCAGCCGCCCCTGTCGCGAGGCGGCGCCCACATCTTCCACCTCGAGTACGAGGAGGAGAACGGCAAGCCGGTGCCGCCCCGCTTCGCGTACACGCACGACGGCCGTCCGATGTGTGTGTTCAACCTCTACCTGGACCGCTCCTGGGGCGACGGCGAGGTCACCGGGGACCCGGCGGTCGCGCCCCGGGTCGAGGCGGTGCTGAAGGCCGCGGGGCTGCCCGGCGACGGCCTGGACCGGCGCACGGCGCACCGCACGTCACTGGAGGTCCTGGAGGGTCTGTTCGAACTGTCGCTGCCCCGCCGGGAGATCCTGGAGGACACGCTGCCCGCCGTCGTCCTCAGGACCGGGTGACCGGCCGGGCCGACGGCGCGCTCACCCGGTCAGCAGCACCACCTCCAGGGTGCGCGGGCCGTGCACCCCCTCGACCCGGTCCAGTTCGATGTCGCTGGTCGCCGACGGACCGGAGATCCACGTCAACGGGCGTGCCGGATCCAGGCGTCCGAGGGCCTGGGGGACGGAGGCGGCCACCTGGCCGGGGACCCGGACGACGCAGATGTGGTGGTCCGGGACGAGCGTGATACGGCGGCGGCCCTGGTCGGGCGAACCGTCCAGGACGAGGGTGCCGGTCTCGGCGATGGCGACGGCGCAGCCCGTGACCACGCTCTCCACCCGGTCGAGTTCGTACGGGGTGCTCTCGGCCCGGTCGCCGACACGGGTCACGTCGGCGGCCGACATCCACTCAGCCGGCAGCCCCGACGGCACGAGCACCTGCCGCGAGCCGTGCTCCGCGAGCAACCGCGCGATGAGCGGCGGCAGTTCGCCGAAGGTCGCCCGGTGCACGACAGCCCGGTAGTCCGCCAGGTTCTCGGCGAGCAGGTCCACCGTCTCCGCGGGCGTCCGGTCCCCGTGCCGAAGCGCGTAGTCCCGGACGACCGCCCGTTCGTACGGGCTGTCGTCGCGCGGCACGTCCGCGAGGGCGCGCCGTACCCGTCCCAGGATGCGTTCCCTGCTGCTCACTTGCTCCCGTCCTCTCCACCACGCGTGCGCCGCCACCAGTCCCGGAACGGTTCGGCGGGCACCTCGGGCAGATCCCGGCTGCCGCTCCACGCCCGGCCAGGGCCCGGCAGGGTGCGCGGATGCAGACGGCGGGTCCGCGACGCCGCGCGCTGCCCGGTCCGCAGCGCCCCCGGGTGCGTGAACGCCCACCGCGCCGCCCGCATCGCCGCCCGCTCGGCGGCATGGCCCTTCGCCGGTCTGAGGACGACCCGGTTGCCCTCCCGGACGGCCGGCCCGCCCTGGACGACCCGTTCCCGCAGGTGTACGAGGACTTCGGGGATGTCGATGGCGACGGGGCAGACCTCGTAGCAGGCGCCGCACAGGGACGACGCGTAGGGCAGGGAGGC
>NZ_JBIRZD010000016.1:0-197248 GCF_044390505.1 Streptomyces sp. NPDC018947 | reverse complement strand
CCCTGCGCGAAGGCTCCGAGGAATACCTCGACAGCGAGAAGTACCAGCTCAAACCCCGCGACTGGGCCGCCGCCGAACGCGAGGGCCGCACCATCGCCCCCCTCATCACCACCCTCAACACCGTCCGGCGGAAGAGCCCGGCCCTGCGCCGGCTCCGCGGTCTGCACTTCCACCACGCCGACAAGGACGAGGTGATCGTGTACTCGAAGCGGCACGGATCGAACACGGTTCTGGTGGTCGCCAACCTCGACCCCCACCACACCCAGGAGGCCACGGTCTCGTTGGACATGCCGCAACTCGGCCTGGAATGGCACGAGTCGGTGCCGGTGCGCGACGAGCTCACCGGCGAGACCTATCACTGGGGCAGGGCCAACTATGTGCGCCTGGAGCCGGGCCGTACGCCCGCGCACGTCTGCACGGTTCTGCGACCGTCCACCCCGCAGATCGGAGGGTCCCCCACCACATGATCGTCAACGAGCCCGTACCGGACACCTTCGAGGACACCCCGGCCAAGGACCGCGACCCGGACTGGTTCAAACGAGCCGTCTTCTACGAGGTCCTCGTCCGCTCCTTCCAGGACAGCAACGGCGACGGCGTCGGTGACCTCAAGGGCCTCACCGCCAAACTGGACTACCTGCAATGGCTGGGCGTCGACTGCCTCTGGCTGCCGCCCTTCTTCAAGTCACCGCTCAAGGACGGCGGTTACGACGTCTCCGACTACACCGCCGTGCTCCCCGAGTTCGGCGACCTGGCCGACTTCGTCGAGTTCGTGGACTCCGCCCACCAACGCGGCATGCGCGTGATCATCGACTTCGTCATGAACCACACCAGCGACCAGCACCCGTGGTTCCAGGAGTCCCGCAAGAACCCCGACGGGCCCTACGGGGACTACTACGTCTGGGCGGACGACGACAAGCAGTTCCAGGACGCGCGGATCATCTTCGTGGACACGGAGGCGTCGAACTGGACGTACGACCCGGTCCGCAAGCAGTACTACTGGCACCGCTTCTTCTCCCACCAGCCGGACCTCAACTACGAGAACCCGGCCGTGCAGGAGGAGATGCTGGCCGCGCTGAAGTTCTGGCTGGACCTCGGGATCGACGGGTTCCGGCTGGACGCGGTGCCGTACCTGTACCAGCAGGAGGGCACCAACTGCGAGAACCTGCCCGCCACGCACGCCTTCCTGAAGCGGGTGCGCAAGGAGATCGACGCGCAGTACCCGGACACGGTGCTGCTGGCCGAGGCCAACCAGTGGCCGGAGGACGTCGTCGACTACTTCGGCGACTACCCGAGCGGCGGCGACGAGTGCCACATGGCGTTCCACTTCCCGGTGATGCCGCGCATCTTCATGGCGGTCCGCAGGGAGTCGCGCTACCCGGTCTCGGAGATCCTCGCCAAGACCCCGGCGATCCCGTCGGGCTGCCAGTGGGGCATCTTCCTGCGCAACCACGACGAGCTGACCCTGGAGATGGTCACCGACGAGGAACGCGACTACATGTGGGCCGAGTACGCGAAGGACCCGCGGATGCGCGCCAACATCGGCATCCGGCGGCGCCTGGCCCCGCTCCTCGACAACGACCGCAACCAGATCGAGCTGTTCACCGCCCTGCTGCTGTCCCTGCCCGGCTCGCCGATCCTCTACTACGGCGACGAGATCGGCATGGGCGACAACATCTGGCTCGGCGACCGCGACGCGGTGCGCACGCCGATGCAGTGGACCCCGGACCGCAACGCCGGCTTCTCGTCGTCGGACCCGGGCCGACTGTATCTGCCGACCATCATGGACCCGGTCTACGGCTACCAGGTGACGAACGTCGAGGCGTCCATGGCCTCGCCGTCCTCGCTGCTGCACTGGACCCGCCGCATGATCGAGATCCGCAAGCAGAACGTGGCGTTCGGCCTGGGCTCGTACACCGAACTGCCCTCCACCAACCCCGCCGTGCTGGCCTTCCTGCGGGAGTACGAGGACGACCTGGTGCTGTGCGTCCACAACTTCTCCCGCTTCGCCCAGCCCACCGAGCTGGACCTGCGCGAGTTCGCGGGGCGCCACCCGGTCGAGCTGTTCGGCGGGGTCCGCTTCCCGGCGGTCGGGGAGCTGCCGTACCTGCTCACGCTGGCGGGGCACGGCTTCTACTGGTTCCGGCTCCGCGAGGACGCCGCTTAGGCCCAGGCCCCGGGCGGGGCGGTTTCCACCGTCCCGCCCGGGGCACGCATCAGTAACACCCCGACGACCCGGGGAAAGGACGCGACGCCATGTCGGAAGCCGTCATACGCACCGTCCCCAGCCCGCCCGGTCTCCTCGCCTCCCTCGACCCGCTGCTGCGGGAGTGGCTGCCGCGGCAGCGCTGGTTCGCGGGCAAGGGGCGTCCGGTCACCGGGTTCTCGCTGGTCGCGGCCACCGAGCTGCTGCCGGCCGATGCCCGTCTCGGCCTCCACCACCTGCTGGTGCGCGCCCATCAGCCGCTCGTGCACGCCCTGCGCTCCCCCGAGCGGCCCGGCGACTGCTACCAGCTCCTGATAGGCGTGCGCGAGGCGCTGCCGCCCCGGCTGGCGCCCGCGCTGATCGGACACGTCACCGAGGGCCCGCTCGCCGGACGCGCCGTCTACGACGCCCTGTACGACACCCGGCCCGCCGAGGTGCTCCTGGAGGCGCTGCGCTCCCGGGCCCGCGTCGGCGGGCTCCGCTTCGAGCACGACCCGCGCCAGGAGATCCGCACCGGGCTCGTGCCGCGCCTGATGACCGCCGAGCAGTCGAACTCGTCGGTCGTCTTCGGAGATACGTTCATCCTGAAGGTGCTGCGCCGGATCGTGCCCGGGGTCAACCCCGATCTGGAACTGCCGTTGGCGCTGGCCCGCGAGGGCTGCCCCCGGGTCCCGGCGCCGGCCGGGTGGATGGTGGCGGACCTCGCCGGGCAGAGCTGGGTGCTGGGCGTGCTCCAGCCCTTCGTGCAGGGCGCGGCCGACGGGTGGGAGCTGGCGCTGCGCGAACTGGCCAAGGGCGAGGACTTCGCCGCCGAGGCGCGGGCGCTCGGCCGGGCCACGGCCGAGGTGCACACCGCGCTGGCCCGCGCCCTGCCCACGGTCACGCTGGGTCACAGCCGGATGCGTCCGCTGATCGACGGCATGACCGCGCGGCTGGAGGAGGCGGTGCACGCGGTGCCGGCCCTGCTGCCGTACGCGCCCGGGCTGCGCACGGCCTTCACGGCTCTGGCCGACCTGGCCGACGAGGGCCGCACCTGGACCGCCCAGCGCGTCCACGGCGACCTGCACCTCGGGCAGTGCCTGCGCTCGCCCTCGGGGCAGTGGTCGCTGATCGACTTCGAGGGGGAGCCCTCGAAACCCCTGGCCGAGCGGCGGATGCCGCAGCCGGCGGTGCGGGACATCGCGGGGATGCTGCGCTCCTTCGACTACGCCGAGCACTCGGCGACCGCCCCGGCGCCGGGCTGGGCCGAGACCTGCCGGGCCGCGTACTGCACCGGGTACGCGGAGGTCGCCGGTGCCGATCCGCGCACGGATCCGGTGCTGCTGCGGGCCTACGAGACGGACAAGGCCGTCTACGAGGCCGTCTACGAGGCCCGGCACCGCCCCGACTGGCTCCCCGTACCGCTGTCCGCCGTGCGGCGCCTGGCCGCTCCCGACGCTTCCCGATCCCACTTCGCCTAGGAGGCTCCTCCCGTGACCCCCCGCCCCCCGTCCAGCGGTCCGGATCCGAAGAAGACGGCCGAGGAGGAGAGCGCCCCGAGGAAAGCGGTGAACGAGGCGGCCCCTGAGTCCGCCGGCACCGGGACAACGGTGTCCGGGAATGCCGCCAGGAAGAAGGCGGCGGCGAGGAAACCCGTGGCGAAGAAGGCGCCCGCGAAGAAGACCGCGGCCGACGGGACCGCGGCAAAGACGGCCGGGGGCGGGAAGGCCGCGGCGAAGACGGCCACCGCGAAGAAGGCGCCCGCGAAGAAGAGCGCGGGCGCGGCGAAGGCGGTGGCCGCGAAGGCGCCCGCGGGGAAGTCCCCGGCGGGGACGACCGCGACGGAGCAGGGCACCGCCCTCCGGGAGGCGCCCGTGGCGGCCGGGCTCGGCTTCGAGGACCGGGAGCGGCTGCTGGCCGGCACGCACCACGACCCGCACTCCGTGCTCGGCGCGCACCCGGTGCCCGGCGGGATCGCCGTCCGGGTGTTCCGTCCGCACGCGCTGGCCGTGACCGTACTCGCCGGTGAGCTGCGGGCCGAGCTGCGCCACGACGGCGACGGCTTCTTCTCGGGCCTGCTGCCCCTCGCCGAGGTCCCCGCCTACCGGCTGCTCGTGGCCTACGGGGGGACGTCCCTGGAGACCGAGGACCCGTACCGCTTCCTGCCCACGCTCGGCGACCTGGACCTGCACCTGATCGGCGAGGGCCGGCACGAACAGCTCTGGCAGGCGCTCGGCGCGCACCCGACGACCCACCAGGGGGTGCCCGGCACCCGCTTCGCCGTGTGGGCGCCGAACGCGCGCGGCGTCCGGGTGGCCGGCGGATTCAACTTCTGGGACGGCGCCGGACACCCGATGCGCTCGCTCGGCGCCACCGGTGTGTGGGAGGTGTTCCTGCCCGGCATCGGCGCGGGCGAGCTGTACAAGTTCGAGATCACCCGGCCCGACGGCTCGCGCACCTTCCGCGCCGACCCGCTGGCCCGCCGCACGGAGGTCCCGCCGGCGACCTCCTCCGTCGTGCACGCCTCGGACTACACCTGGGGCGACGACGAGTGGCTGGCCCGACGCGCCGACGTGCCCGCGCACGAGGCTCCCCTGTCGGTGTACGAGGTGCACCTGCCGTCCTGGCGGCCGGGACTGACCTACCGTCAGCTCGCCGATCAGCTCCCGGCCTATGTCAAGGACCTCGGATTCACGCACGTCGAGCTGATGCCGGTCGCCGAGCACCCCTTCGGCGGCTCCTGGGGCTACCAGGTCACCGGCTTCTACGCGCCCACGGCCCGGCTCGGCGAGCCGGACGACTTCAAGTACCTGGTGGACCGGCTGCACCAGGCCGGGATCGGCGTCCTGATGGACTGGGTGCCAGCGCACTTCCCGCGCGACGACTGGGCGCTGGCCGAGTTCGACGGGCGCCCGCTGTACGAGCACTCCGATCCGCTCAGGGCCGCGCACCCGGACTGGGGCACGCTCGAGTTCGACTTCGGACGCCGGGAGGTGCGCAACTTCCTGGTCGCCAACGCGGTGTACTGGTGCGAGGAGTTCCACATCGACGGGCTGCGCGTCGACGCGGTCGCCTCGATGCTGTACCTGGACTACTCGCGCGAGCCGGGCCGGTGGACGCCGAACGAGCACGGCGGCCGGGAGAACCTGGACGCGGTGGCGTTCCTCCAGGAGATGAACGCCACCGTGTACCGGCGGGTGCCGGGCGTGGTGACCGTCGCCGAGGAGTCCACGGCCTGGGACGGGGTCACGCGGGCCACCCACCACAAGGGGCCGAGCGGCTTCGGCGGGCTCGGTTTCGGGCTGAAGTGGAACATGGGCTGGATGCACGACTCGCTGGGGTACATGAGCCACGACCCGGTGCACCGCAAGTACCACCACCACGAGATGACCTTCTCGATGGTGTACGCCTACAGCGAGAACTACGTGCTGCCGATCTCCCACGACGAGGTGGTGCACGGCAAGAAGTCGCTGGTGTCCAAGATGCCGGGCGACTGGTGGCAGCAGCGCGCGAACGAACGGGCGTACCTGGGCTTCATGTGGGCCCACCCCGGCAAGCAACTGCTGTTCATGGGACAGGAGTTCGCGCAGGGCGCCGAGTGGTCCGAGGAGCGCGGCCCCGACTGGTGGCTGCTCGATCCGCAGTACGGGGCGGCGGCCGACCACCGGGGCGTGCTGGACCTGGTGCGCGATCTGAACACCGTGTACCGGGACACCCCGGCGCTGTGGCAGCGGGACACCCACCCCGCCGGTTTCGCCTGGGTCGTGGGGGACGCGGCCGAGGACGACGTCCTCGCGTTCCTGCGCTACGACGCGGACGGCGCCCCGCTGCTCTCGGTGTCGAACTTCGCGCCGGTGGTGCGCCCCGGCTACCGCCTCGGCGTCCCGGACGACGTCCCCGCCTGGCACGAGGTCCTCAACACCGACGCCACCCGCTACGGCGGCGGCGGAGTCACCGGTCCCGGCCCGGTGAAGCCGGAGCCGCACGGCTGCCACGGCCGCCCCGCGAGCATCCGGCTCACCCTGCCCCCGCTGGCCACGGTGTGGCTGCGGCCCGCCTGAGCGGCGGGCGCCGGGCGGGGCGGGCCCGTTGTCGGTGACGGGCGCTACCTTCGGCCCATGTCGATCACCGCACACCTGCGCGCCCGTGTCGAACTGCCGGGCGCACGCGCCCTCGTCGACGGCTCCGCCGGGGAGAGCCGCGGCGACGGCTCGCATCGCGTCCTGCTCCGCAACGGCCACGAGCTGGAGGTCCACGACCTGGCCGAGGTGCTCGCGGGGGAGCGCGCGCCCCTGGCCGTCTTCCCGCTGCCCTGGCCGGGCTGGGAGCACGGGGTGCACTCGGTGAGTCCCGACGGGACCTTCGCGGTGTTCTCGGGTCAGCGCGCGGTGCGGGCCGTGGGCGCGGGCGGCGAGACGCTGTGGGAGTACCGGCACGGCTGCTGGGGGCCGGAGACCGGCCATCCGCACTCGGGAGACGAACAGGAGGTGTGCCGCGGTCTGGAGCACGGCTCCTGCCGGGTCTCGGACGACGGCCGGCTGGTCTGGGCGCATGTCGTCGTCGAGCCCGGGGAGGACGCCTGGGAGGAGCGCTGGGTCGTGCTCGACGCCCGGGACGGCCGGGAGCTGGCCGCGCTGCCGCTGCCGGACAGCGCGGCCGCCGGATCCCGCCTCCTCTCGCACCCGGACGGCGTCCACATGGGTCTGTGCATCGGCATGGGCCAGGACGGTGTCCTGCTGCACTGGGCGCGCTGGGACGGCGAGCGCCTGACCGGCTGGGACCTGAACGAGACGATGGACCGCATCCTGGTGGACGTCCATCCGGCCCATCCGGGGTTCCTCACGGTCGAGCACTACGGCGCGGACCTGCGTCTGCACGCCCTGGACGGCGCGGTGCTGGCCGAGCGGGAGCCCGAGGCGGCCGGCGAGGAGGAGGACCCGCCCTGCTGGGACTGGACCTGCGGCTTCGTCGACGCCGACACGGTCATCGCCTCGACGGCCGACGCCGACGGCGAGGGGGTGCGGCACTGGCTGCTGCACGCCCGCACGCTGGAGGTCCGCGGTCAGGTCGGGTATCCCGCGGGCCCCGTCGGCGCCTCGGTGCGCCCGCTCGGTGACGGCACCTGGCTCACCTGCGATCCCGACGGCCGGCGCCTGCGCCGCTGGAGCGAACGCCCCTGACGGTCGCCCCGTCGCGGCCGGCCCGGGGTCCGGCCGGCCGCCGCGGGGCGTGGGTCACCCGGCCGCCTCGGCCAGCCCCCCGGGCAGTTCCCCGGTGTGCAGGACGCCGAGGCGCTGGGTGGCGCGGGTCAGTGCCACGTACAGGTCGCTGGTGCCGTAGCGGCCGGGCTCGACGACCAGCACGGAGTCGAATTCGAGGCCCTTGGACTGGCGGGGGTCGAGCAGGACGACGGACCGCGTCAGGTCCGGTTCGGAGCCCGCCGTCACGCCGTCCAGGCGCGCCGCGAGCGCCCGGTGCAGTTCGCGCGGGGCGATGACCGCGAGGCGGCCCTCCTTCGGGGTCAGTTCCCGGGCGGCCTCGGCGACCGCGGCCGGCAGGTCGCCGGTGGCGCGGATCCAGGGCCGTACGCCCGTCGAGCGCACCGAGCTGGGCGGGTCGAACTCCGGGTCCTCGGCCCGCACCACGGCCGCCGCCAGCTCCATGATCTCGGCCGGCGTGCGGTAGTTGACGCCGAGCCGGGTGTGCTCCCAGCGGTCCTCGACATAGGGGGTGAGGATCTTGGACCAGGAGCCGACGCCGGCCGCCTCAGCGGTCTGCGCGGGGTCGCCGACCAGGGTCATCGAGCGGGTCGGGCAGCGGCGCATCAGCAGCCGCCACGCCATCGGGGACAGCTCCTGCGCCTCGTCGACGATGATGTGCCCGAAGGCCCAGGTGCGGTCGGCCGCGGCACGCTCGGCGGCGCTGCGGTGGTCGTCCTCCTCCTGGCGCTGCGCGAAGCGCTCGGCGTCGATGATGTCGTGCGCCAGCAGGACCTCGGCCTCCTCCTCGTCCTTGTCCTCGAACTCGTACGTCCGCGAGGCGTACGACACGTCCAGTACGCCCTGCGCGTACGCGATCTGCTCCTGGCGCTCGCGTTCGGCGCGGGAGCGGGCGATCCGGTCGTCCACGCCGAGCAGTTCGGCGGCCTCGTCCAGCAGGGGCACGTCCGCGACGGTCCAGTGCCGGGTGACCGGGCGGCGCACGGCGGCGGCGTCCTCGGCGGTGAGGTGGTCCTCCGGCGCGGCGAGGAAGTCGGCGACGAGGCGCTGCGGGGTCAGCCGGGGCCAGAGCCGGTCGATCGCCGACCAGACCTCGGGATTCTCGGCGAGTTCGTCGCGGATCTGGGTGATGTCGCTGGGGTCGAGGAGGTTGCTGCCGTCGTAGGGGTCGGTGCCGATGCGTTCGGCGACCATGTCGGTGAGGGCGTTGAGGATGTGGCCCTCGAAGTGCTCGCGGGCCACGTTGTGCGGCAGCTTCGCGGCGCGGGTGCGCTCCCGGGCGACGTTCACCAGGCCGTCGTCGAGCATCAGGACCTCGCGGTCGTGCTCGATGGCGATGACCGGGTCGGGCAGCGCCTGCCGGTCGCGGACCACCTCGGCGAGGACGTCGGCCATGTCGGCCCGGCCCTTCACGGCGGCCGCCTCGGGGGTGTCCGCGGCGGTGGCCTTCACACCGGGGAACAGCTCGCCGACCGTGGCGAGGAGCACGCCGGTCTCGCCGAGGGAGGGCAGCACCTCGCCGATGTAGCCGAGGAAGGCGGGGTTGGGGCCGACGATGAGGACGGCGCGCTTGGCGAGCAGTTCGCGGTGCTCGTACAGCAGGTAGGCGGCGCGGTGCAGGGCGACGGCGGTCTTGCCGGTGCCGGGGCCGCCCTCGACGACCAGCACGCCGCGGTGCGGGGCGCGGATGATGCGGTCCTGGTCGGCCTGGATGGTCTGCACGATGTCGCCCATGCGGCCGGTGCGCGCGGAGTTCAGCGCGGCGAGCAGCACGGCGTCGCCCGAGGGGTCCTCGTGGCCGGTGCGCCGCTCGTCGCCGAGGTCGAGGATCTCGTCGTGCAGGGCGGTCACCCGGCGGCCCTCGCTGGTGATGTGCCGGCGGCGGCGCAGGCCCATCGGGGTGTGGCCGGTGGCCAGGTAGAAGGGGCGGGCGACGTCGGCCCGCCAGTCGATCAGGACCGGGGTGCGCTCGGCGTCGTCGGCGCGCAGGCCGATGCGGCCGATGTGGTGGCCCTCCCCGGAGGCGAGGTCGATGCGGCCGAAGCACAGGGAGCCGTCCACCGCGTTGAGCGCGGCGAGCAGTCCGGATCGCTCGGCGACGAGGATGTCCCGCTCCAGCCTGGCCTGCATGGGGGTGTTGCCCTGCGCGAGCGCGTCCGTGACCGAGACCTCGGTGTCGCCGCGCAGCGCGTCCACACGCGCGTACAGCCCGTCGATGAATTCCTGTTCCCGCCGCAATTCATCGTCCGGAAATTCGGTGTTTGACAATGCCACTCCCGCCCGCATATACTGTGCGTAATGAACTTCTTCGTGACACCTTTTTCCTGAAGTCACGAATCATCGAATATACGCAAAGAAATCCCCCGAGCGCAATTGCTCGGGGGATTTTTCCGTGTCCGGCGGGTGTCAGAGGACGTCCGACAGCTCTTCCAGCAGCCGCCGCTTGGGCCGCGCGCCCACCATCGCCTTCACCGGCTCGCCGTCACGGAACACCATGAAGGTCGGCATCGACAGCACCTTGTAGGCGTTGGTGGTCTCCGGATTCGTGTCGACGTCGAGCTGCACCACCCTCAGCCGGTCCCCCTCCTCCGCGGCCAGGGCGCTGAGCACCGGGGCCATCTGCCGGCACGGCGGGCACCAGTCCGCGGTGAACTCCACCAGCACCGGCATCCGTGCCCCGATGACCTCCCGCGCGAAACTCGCGTCGGTCACCTCGGCCACACCGTCCGCTCTGCTCACAGTCCTCGCCCTCCCAGTTCGCACCCGGGCTCCGGACCCCCCGGAACCAGCGACTCGGCGGCCAGCTCGGCGGTGGCCCGCTCGGCCCGCGCGAGCTGGGCCGCCACCGTCGAGCGCACGTCCCGCAGCTCGTCGATCAGCGCGTCCAGCTCCGCGAGCTTGCGGCGGTAGACCGCGAGAGACGCCGGGCACGTGTCGCCCTCCGGGTGACCGGCCCGCAGACACTCCACGAAGGGGCGGGTCTCCTCCAGGTCGAACCCGAAGTCGCGCAGCGTCCTGATCTGCTCCAGCAGCTTGACGTCGTGCTCGTCGTAGGTCCGGTGCCCGTGGGCGTCCCGCCGTGCGGGCAGCAGGCCCCGCGTCTCGTAGTACCGCAGCGTCCGCGTCGTGGTCCCGGCGCGTGCGGCCAGCTCGCCGATTCGCATGCGGACGAACGTAAGCCTTGACGCGGGCGTCAGGGCAAGCACGCCGGCCGGACGCGGTGTCCCGTCCGGCCGGCCGCCGGTCCGCCGTCCGGCACCGCACACGGAAAGGACCGGGCGGCCAGGTCCACGGGGGGAGTGGTGACCTGACCGCCCGGAGTGCGGTGGCGGGCGCCGGCGACTCAGGCCTTGGCCAGCTCCTTCTCGCCGCCCTGCTCCGGCAGTCCGGCGGCGGCCTCGTCCTCCCCGCCGGTGCTGTGGTCGTCCAGCAGCGTCTTCTCGTCGAAGGGCAGCGCCCCAGCGAGCACCTGGCCGACCCGCTCCTTGTCGATCTCCTTGGTCCAGGTGCCGACCAGCACCGTGGCGACCGCGTTGCCCGCGAAGTTGGTCAGCGCGCGGGCCTCGCTCATGAAGCGGTCGATGCCGACGATGAGGCCGATGCCGTCCACCAGGGCGGGCTTGTGCGACTGGAGGCCGCCGGCCAGGGTCGCGAGGCCCGCGCCGGTGACACCGGCGGCGCCCTTGGAGGCGACCAGCAGGAAGAGCAGCAGCGGGATCTGCTCGCCGACGGACATCGGCGTGCCCATGGCGTCGGCGATGAACAGCGAGGCCATGGTCATGTAGATCATGGTGCCGTCGAGGTTGAAGGAGTAGCCGGTGGGGACGGTGATGCCGACCACGGGCTTGCTGACGCCCAGGTGCTCCATCTTGGCGATCAGCCGCGGAAGCGCCGACTCGGAGGAGGAGGTGGACAGGATCAGCAGGAACTCCCGGCCCAGGTACCGGAACAGCGCCCAGATGTTCAGGCCGGCGACGATCCGCAGCAGCGCGCCGAGGACCAGGAAGACGAAGAGCACACAGGTGATGTAGAAGCCGAGCATCAGGACGGCGAGGCTCTTGAGGGCGTCCAGGCCGGCGGAGCCGGTGACCGCGGCCATGGCGCCGAACGCGCCGACCGGGGCGGCCCACATGATCATCGCCAGGACCCGGAAGACCAGGCGCTGGATGTGCTCGATGCCCCGCAGGACCGGCTGTCCGGCGTTGCCCATGGCCTGGAGCGCGAAGCCGCACAGCAGCGCGATCAGCAGCGTCTGGAGGACCTCGCCCTGGGTGAAGGCGGACACGATCGTGGTCGGGATGATCCCGAGCAGGAACTCGGTGGTGTCCTTCGCCTCCGAGTCGATCTGCGCGTGGCCGGTCTCCTTGACCGCGTCGGTGATCGCCAGTCCGGTGCCCGGCTCCAGGATGTTGCCGACGACCAGGCCGATGGCGAGCGCCACCAGCGACATGATCAGGAAGTAGACCATGGCGATGCCGCCGACCGCGCCGACCTTGGCGGCCTTGCGCACGGAGCCGATGCCCAGCACGATCGTGCAGAAGATGATCGGCGAGATCATCATCTTGATCAGGTTGACGAAGCCCGTGCCGATCGGCTTCAGCTCCACCGCGAAGTCGGGGGCGACCAGCCCGACGGTGATGCCGAGGGCCACCGCGACGATCACCGCGATGTAGAGATAGTGCGTGCGGTCCCGCTTGGCTCTGGGTGCGGCAGGTGCCGTAGCGGCTGTGCTGGTCACGGCGCGGCCCTCCTTGACGACGTCGTCGGCATCACCGGCGTGCGGCTCACGTCCGGGCGGTTCGGTTGGGGATGCGGCGACTATCTCCCTTCCTGTGAGCGCGGTCACCCTTGCGTTCATTTAGTTCACAATCAGCCACGCGAGAGACTGGCGGCATGCGTCTGAGCGTCCCCCGTCCCCGCAGCCTGGCCGGCCAGCTCTTCGCGATGCAGGCCGTGCTGATAGCGGTCGTCGTCGCCGGCTACGCGCTGTTCACCTACCTCGGCGACCGGGGGCAGGCCCAGGAGGCGGCAGGGCGTCAGGCCAGGTCGGTGGCGGTGTCGATAGCCGACTCGCCCTCCGTGCTGGAGGCCGTCCGCACTCCCGACCCGACGGCGCGGCTCCAGCCGTACGCGGTGCGGGTCATGCGGGACACCGACGTCGCCTTCGTGACGATCATGGATCCGCGGGGCATCCGCTGGACCCACCCCGACCCGCAACAGATCGGCCACCCCTTCCGCGGCCACATCGAGCGCGCCCAGCGGGGCGAGACCTTCACGGAGACCTACACGGGCACCCTCGGCCCGTCGGTCCGGGCGGTCGCCCCCGTGCGGGACGGCGGACGCGTCGTGGGCCTGGTCAGCGCCGGCATCAAGGTCGAGGAGATCAGCAAGCGGGTGCAGGACCAGCTCACGGCCCTGCTCGCGGTGGCGGCCGGGGCCCTGCTGCTCGGCGCGGTCGGCACGTACGTGATCAACGCGCGGCTGCGCCGGCACACGCACGGCATGAACGCGGACGAGCTGAGCCGGATGCACGACTACCATCAGGCGGCGCTGCACGCGGTACGGGAGGGGCTGCTGATGCTGGACTGGCAGTACCGTGTCGCGCTGATCAACGACGGCGGACGGGAGCTGCTCGGCGTGGCCGGTGACGTGGTCGGCACCTCGGTCGCGGACCTGGGGCTGCCGGCGCAGCTCACGGGGGCGCTGCTGGCGTCCGAGCCGCGGGTGGACGAGGTGCACCTGACGGCGGAGCGGGTGCTGGTGGTGAACACCTCGCCGGTCTCGGGCGGTCAGCGCCGGGGCACGGTGGTGACCCTGCGGGACGTGACCGAGCTCCAGTCGCTGATGGGCGAGCTGGACTCCGAGCGGGGCTTCACCCAGGCGCTGCGGTCGCAGGCGCACGAGGCCGCCAACCGGTTGCACACGGTCGTCTCGCTGATCGAGCTGGGGCGCGCCGAGGAGGCGGTGGACTTCGCCACGGCCGAGCTGGAGCTGGCCCAGGCGCTCACCGACCAGGTGGTGGCGGCGGTGAGCGAGCCGGTGCTGGCCGCGCTGCTGCTGGGCAAGACGGCGCAGGCGAACGAGCGGGGGGTGGAGCTGGTGGTCTCGCAGGACAGCCGGCTGGACGACGGGCTGCTGCCGGCGTCCCTGCCCGCGCGGGACCTGGTGACCATCCTCGGCAACCTGATCGACAACGCGGTGGACGCGGCGCAGGGCTCGGTGCCGTCCCGGGTGACGGTGGCGGCGCACACCGACGCGGCCGGGCCCGGCTCGGAGCTGGTGATGCGGGTGTCGGACACCGGCGCGGGCGTGGACCCCGCCCAGGCCGGCCGGCTCTTCCAGCGGGGGTTCACGACGAAGCCGGCCGCCGGACCGGGCGGCCGGGGCCTCGGCCTGGCGTTGGTGCGGCAGGCGGTGCACCGGCACGGCGGCACCCTGGCGGTGACGGACGCCGAGGGCGGCGGCGCCCGCTTCGAGGTCCGCCTCCCCCTCGGCCCCGCGGGCGGGCCCGACGTCCCCGGCCCGCACTCCCGCACCGGCGCACCGGCCGCCCCCGCCCCCGGAGCCGGCGCATGACCGGGACGCAGCCCATCCGGGTCCTCGTCGTCGAGGACGACCCCGTCGCCGCCGACGCGCACGTGCTGTACGTCGGCCGGGTGCCGGGGTTCACGGCCGTGGGGAAGGCGCACACCGGCGCCGAGGCGCGGCGCGTGCTGGACCGTACGCCCGTCGACCTGCTGCTGCTCGACCTGCACCTGCCGGACGTGCACGGGCTCCAGCTCGCGCGCTCGCTGCGTGCCGCCGGGCATCACGCCGACGTGATAGCGGTGACGTCGGCCCGGGACCTGGCGGTCGTGCGGGAGGGGGTGTCGCTGGGCGTCGTCCAGTACGTGCTGAAGCCGTTCACCTTCGCCACGCTGCGGGACCGGCTGGTGCGGTACGCCGAGTTCCGGGGCGCCGCCGGGGAGGCGAGCGGCCAGGAGGAGGTCGACCGGGCGCTGGCCGCCCTGCGGGCGCCCGGCCCCGCCGCGCTGCCCAAGGGCCTGAGCGCGCCCACGCTGGACCGGGTGACGGGCGCGCTGCGGGAGGCGCGGGACGGTCTCACCGCGGCCGGGGTCGCCGAGGCCGTGGGCATCTCGCGGATCACGGCCCGCCGCTACCTGGAGCACCTGGTCGACGCGGGCCGGGCACGGCGCAGTCCTCTCTACGGACAGGTGGGGCGGCCGGAGCTCGTCTACCGCTGGCTCAGCGCCACCGAACGCCGCGGATGAACACAGGCAATCCACGGCACACTCATTGACCTGACAGGACCGCCCCTCTTACGTTCGCCGAGCAGCCGTCCCGGCCACAGCGTCGTGCGCCCGTAGGAGGTCGTTGCCCGTGCGTCCATTCGTCCGGTTAGCCTCTCTCGTCACCCTGACCGCGCTCGTCTCCACCGCGCTCACCGCCTGTTCGGGCGGATCCGGCAGCGACCCGGACACGGTGAAGGTCTCCTTCAAGCAGTCGACGGACAACTCCGTCAAGGTCATGGACACCTATCTCGACGGCATCAAGAAGGAGTTCGAGAAGGCCCATCCGGGCAAGAAGGTCGAGCTGGTCCCGATCAAGGCGCCGGACTCGGAGTACTACACCAAGCTCCAGCAGATGCTGCGCTCCCCCAAGACCGCGCCGGACCTGGTCTACGAGGACACCTTCCTCATCAACTCCGACATCGCCAGCGGATATCTGAAGCCCCTCGACCCGTATCTCGCGAAATGGCGGGACTGGGAGAACTTCATCGACACCGCGAAGGCGGCGGCCAAGGGGGAGGACGGCAGGACGTACGGCGTCCCGGACGGCACCGACACCCGCGGACTGTGGTTCAGCAAGGACGTCTTCGCCAGGGCCGGACTGCCCGCCGACTGGCAGCCGAGGACCTGGGACGACGTGCTGTCCGCGGCCCGCACCATCAAGGAGAAGGTCCCCGGCGTCACGCCGCTCAACGTGTACACGGGCAAGCCGGCCGGCGAGGCCGCCACCATGCAGGGCTTCCAGATGCTGCTGTACGGCACGGGCGACGGCACCGCGGACCCGTTGTACGACAAGGCGAGCAAGAAGTGGATCACCGCGGGGAAGGGCTTCGAGGACGCCCTCGGCTTCGTCGAGACGGTCTACCGGGAGAAGCTCGGCCCGGAGGTGTCCGACGCCCTCGACCCCAACTTCGCCACCGCCGTCCGCGGTGAGCTCCTGCCGCGGGGCAGGCTCGGCATCGCGCTGGACGGCTCCTGGCTGCCGCAGGACTGGCTGGAGGGCAGCGGGCACGAGTGGCCCGAGTGGTCGAAGGAGCTGGGGCTCGCGGCCATGCCGACCCAG
The DNA here is from genome assembly GCF_044390505.1 of Streptomyces sp. NPDC018947. NCBI lineage: Bacteria > Bacillati > Actinomycetota > Actinomycetes > Kitasatosporales > Streptomycetaceae > Streptomyces > Streptomyces sp. NPDC018947. The sequence continues at coordinate 181,495 of NZ_JBIRZD010000016.1, read as the reverse complement.
CACGGCCAGGCGCCCGGCAAGGTGAGCATGTCCGGCGGCTGGACCTGGGCGATCCCCGCCAAGGCGGCCAACCCGGACCTGGCCTTCGAGTTCATCAAGACGATGCAGACCAAGGCGAACGCCCAGAAGTGGTACGTCGCCAACTCCGGCATCGCCGTGCGCGAGGACGTCGCGGCCGATCCCGCCTACGTGCGGGCGCAGCCCGGGCTGGCCTTCTTCACCGGTCTGGTCGCCCACACCCACTACCGGCCCGCCTACCCGGCGTACCCGAAGGTCTCCGTCGCCATCCAGGAGGCCATGGAGGGCGTGACGACCGGGGACATGTCCGTCGAGGAGGCGGCGCGCGGTTACGACGAGGCGCTGAAGGAGGCCACCGACGGCCAGGTGATCGGCGAGTGACCGCGGCCACGCCGCCGCACACGGGACCGGAGGTCCGCAAGGTGCCGCCGGGCCGGACCGGCGCGGGCCCGGCCCGGCGGCGCTCCGGCTCCGCGCGCCGGCGGCCGGGACGTCTGCTGCCCCTGGCGCCCGCCGTCGTGCTGCTGCTGCTCTTCCTCGCCGGACCGATCGCCTACTGCGTCGTCATCGCCTTCACCGACCTCCAGTTGACCGGTCAGGCCGAGGAGTCGTTCGTCGGGTTCGACAACTTCCGGCGGGCCTTCGGGGACGACGCGTTCCTCAACGCCGTGTGGCTGACGCTGGTGTTCACGGTGCTGTCGTCGCTGATCGGGCAGAACACCCTGGGGCTCGCGCTGGCCTCGCTGATGCGGCGGGCCTCCAAGCCGGTGCGCACGCTCACCGGCGGCATCGTCGTCACGGCGTGGGTGCTGCCGGAGGTGGTGGCGGGGTTCCTGCTGTACGCCTTCTTCCGCCGCGAGGGCACCCTCAACGCCGTCCTGGACTGGCTGCACCTGCCGTCCCAGAACTGGCTGTTCACGCTGCCGATCCTGGCGGTGTCCTTCGCCAACGTGTGGCGGGGCACGGCGTTCTCGATGCTGGTGTACTCCGCGGCCCTGGCCGAGATCCCGAAGGAGATCACCGAGGCCGCCGAGGTCGACGGCGCGAACGGCTGGCGCCGCATGTGGCACATCACGCTGCCGATGATCCGCCGTTCCATCGGCACCAATCTGATGCTCAACACCCTCCAGACGCTCTCGGTGTTCGGCCTGATCTGGGTGATGACGCGGGGCGGCCCGAGCGGCAGGAGCCAGACGCTGCCGCTGTTCATGTACGAGCAGGCCTTCCAGAACAGCCTGATCGGCTACGGAACGGCGGTGGCGCTGCTGCTGTTGCTGATCGGCTCGCTGTTCTCGGTCGTGTACCTGCGCCTGCTGCGGACGGAGGTCTGAGCGCCATGGCCGTGACGACACGCACGCCCGCCTCCCGCCGCACCAGGCGACGGCTGGCCGCCGACGCCGGGCTGCTGACGGCCGCCGCCGCGTTCGTGCTGCCGCTGGCCTGGGTGGTGCTCTCCGCGGTGGACCCGCACGCGGGCCTGCGGGTGAAGGTTCCCGACGGGGTCACGTGGGACAACTTCGACGCGATCCTCACCGACGACATCACGTTCACCCCGCTGCTGAACAGCCTGGTGCTGTGCGGCGGCGCGACCGCCCTGACGGTGGTGTGCGCGGTACTCGCGGCGTATCCGCTCTCCCGCTTCCGGTCGCGGCTGAACCGGCCGTTCCTGCTGACCGTCCTGTTCGCGACCAGCCTGCCGATCACGGCGATCATGGTGCCGGTCTACGCCCTGTTCGTGCGGGTGAACCTGATCGACTCGCTGGAGGGCACGGTGTTCTTCTTCGCCGCCTCCCAGCTCCCCTTCGCCATCTGGCTGATGAAGAACTTCATGGACGGGGTGCCGAAGGAGCTGGAGGAGGCGGCGTGGACGGACGGGGCGTCCTCGTTCCAGTCGCTGCTGCGGATCGTGCTGCCGCTGATGGGACCGGGGGTGGCGGTGGTGACGGTGTTCTCGTTCGTGATGATGTGGGGGAACTTCTTCGTCCCCTTCATGCTGCTGCTCTCCCCGGACCGGATGCCCGCCTCGGTGAGCATCAACGACTTCTTCGGCAACCGGGGCATGGTGGCGTACGGACAGCTCGCGGCGTTCTCGATCGTCTACTCGACGCCGGTGATCCTGCTGTACGTGCTGATCTCCCGGCGGCTCGGCGGCGGCTTCGCGCTCGGCGGGGCGGTCAAGGGGTGAGGAGGCGTGCGATGCGACCACGGAGGTTTGGGAGGACGGTGCCCGGGCACCGTAGGTTCGTACAATCCGTATCGCTGGCCGAACAGCCCGTAGTCAGGGCCCCGCGGTACCCCTACGGTGTGCCCCGTGCGCCGACCCTCACCTCACCCGAACCAGCCCGGTCCCCCGTTCAACGCCCTCGCCGCCCGGCGGCTGCGGGCCGCCCTCGGCATGGGCCCCGAGCACGTCGCCCACGGGATGCGGGTGTCGTACGGGCTGCCCCACGTCACCCCGGACCTCGTCGTCGCGTGGGAGCGGGGGCTCGCCGCGCCCGGCAACCCCGAACTCACGGCCCTCGCCGGGGTGCTGTGGTGCTCGCCCGGTGAGCTGATCGGCCGCCCGCAGACGCTGCGCGAGCACCGCATCGCCCGCGGCCTGGCGCCCGAGGACGTGGCGCGTGCCGTCGGGATCGCGCTGCCGGCCTATCTGCGGATGGAGGAGAAGGACGGCTGGCGCGGCACGGACCGTCAGTCGGCCGCGCTCGCCGACGTGCTCGGCCTCGACCTGCCCGACTTCGTCGCCGTCACGGGCCGCGACGAGCAGCTCGCCGACCTGCTGCGCAGCGCCGTGAGCACCCGCTGGCAGGGCTATGTCCGCCCGGTCGCCAAGATCGCCCCGCTGGACCGGCGGGTGCTGGAGAACGTCCTGCAGGCGATGCACCAGGACTACCAGGGGCACATGGCCGCCACCCTGAGCTGGGGCGGCGGCAGCGCGGACTCGAGCACGGCGGGACGTGACTTCCTCGACCGGATCGTGGAGCACTTCTGGACGGCGGTGCGCACCCGCACCGAGTGAGCGCGGCGCGCCGCGCGGACGGCTCCGGCTCAGAAGACCGACTCGGCCTCGTCCATCCGGTCCTTCGGGACCGTCTTCAGCTCGGTCACGGCCTCCGCCAGCGGCACCATGACGACGTCGGTGCCGCGCAGCGCGGTCATCCGGCCGAACTCGCCCCGGTGCGCGGCCTCGACCGCGTGCCAGCCGAACCGGGTGGCGAGCACCCTGTCGTACGCGGTGGGCGTGCCGCCGCGCTGCACGTGGCCGAGGATGACCGGCTTGGCCTCCTTGCCGAGCCTGCGCTCCAGCTCGTACGCCAGGGCCGTGCCGATGCCCTGGAAGCGCTCGTGGCCGAACTTGTCGATCTCGCCCTTGCCGTAGTCCATGGAGCCCTCGACGGGGTGCGCGCCCTCGGCGACGCAGACGACGGCGAACTTCTTGCCGCGGGAGAAGCGCTCCTCGACCATCTTGACCAGGTCGGCGGGGTCGAACGGGCGCTCGGGCAGGCAGATGCCGTGGGCACCGGCGGCCATGCCGGACTCGAGGGCGATCCAGCCGGCGTGCCGGCCCATGACCTCGACGACCATCACGCGCTGGTGGGACTCGGCGGTGGTCTTCAGGCGGTCCATCGCCTCCGTGGCCACGCCGACCGCCGTGTCGAAGCCGAAGGTGCGGTCGGTGGAGGAGATGTCGTTGTCGATCGTCTTGGGCACGCCGACCACCGGCAGGCCCGCGTCGGACAGCATCCGGGCCGCCGTCAGGGTGCCCTCGCCGCCGATCGGGATGAGCGCGTCGATGCCGAAGCTCTGGATCATGTCGCCCGCGTTCTCGCAGGCCTCGCGGAGCCGGTCGCGCTCCAGCCGGGAGGAGCCGAGGATGGTGCCGCCGCGGGCCAGGATGCCGCTGACCGCGTTCAGGTCGAGGGAGCGGTAGCGGCCGTCCAGCAGGCCGGCGTAGCCGTCCTCGAAGCCGATGACCTCGTCGCCGTAGTTGTCGACCGCGCGGTGCACGACCGACCGGATCACTGCGTTCAGGCCGGGGCAGTCGCCGCCTGCGGTGAGAACTCCGATACGCATCGTGCTGTGTCTCCTGCTCGCTGTTGACACCGGTGAGCCAGGTCCGATTGTTTCACGTCGCCCACCCGGACGCGCTTCCCGTGCGGCAGGTGCCCGGGCCCGGAGGGCACTCGCACTGACGGGCGCCCCGCCGACCGGGAGAGGTACGGTCGAGGGGGTTCTGATCACCCCGGTGGGTGATCCCTGTGCACGGGTCGGCCGCCGCCGGGCAACCGTCCCCGGACGAACGGAGAGCACGCGTGACGCGCAGCGTGTACGTGACCGGAATCGACCGCGGCGACGGCCGCCAGGTCGTCGAACTGGGGGTCATGGAGCTGCTGACCCGGCAGGTCGACCGGGTGGGCGTCTTCCGCCCCCTGGTCCACGACGGGCCCGACCGGCTCTTCGAGCTGCTGCGCGCCCGCTACCGGCTCTCGCAGGACCCCGCCACCGTCTACGGCCTGGACTACCACGCGGCGTCCGCGCTCCAGGCCGAGCAGGGCACGGACGAGCTGGTGTCCGTGCTGGTCGACCGGTTCCACCTGGTCGCCCGCGACTACGACGTCGTCCTCGTCCTCGGCACCGACTTCGCCGACACCCAGTTCCCGGACGAACTGTCCCTGAACGCGCGCCTCGCCAACGAGTTCGGCGCCTCGGTGATCCCGGTCGTGGGCGGCCGCAGGCAGCAGGCGGAGTCGGTGCTCGCCGAGACCGTCAACGCGTACCGCGCCTACGACACCCTGGGCTGCGACGTCCTCGCCGTGGTGTCCAACCGGGTCGCCCGGGAGGACCGGGACGAGATCGCCGGACTGCTCGCGAACCGGCTGCCGGTGCCGTGCTGGGTGGTGCCCGACGAGCCCGCGCTGTCGGCGCCGACCGTCTCCCAGATCGCGCACGCCCTCGGTGCCCGGGTGGTCCTCGGCGACGACTCCGGACTCGCCCGCGACGCGATGGACTTCGTCTTCGGCGGGGCCATGCTGCCCAACCTGCTGGCCGCGCTGACCCCGGGCTGCCTGGTCGTCACCCCGGGGGACCGCGGCGACCTGGTGATCGGCACGCTCGCCGCGCACAGCGCCGGCACACCGCCGGTGGCGGGCGTGCTGCTGACCCTGGACGAGGTGCCGGGCCCGGACATCCTCACCCTCGCCGACCGGCTCGCCCCGGGCACGCCGGTGCTCTCGGTGCCCGGCAACAGCTTCCCGACCGCCGAGCAGCTCTTCTCCCTGGAGGGCAAGCTGAACGCGGCCACCCCCCGCAAGGCGGAGACCGCCCTCGGCCTGTTCGAGCGGTACGTCGACACCGCGGACCTCAGCAAGCGGGTCTCCGCGCCGAGCAGCGACCGGGTCACCCCGATGATGTTCGAGCACAAGCTGCTGGAGCAGGCCCGCTCCGACCTGCGCCGGGTCGTGCTGCCGGAGGGCACCGAGGACCGGGTGCTGCACGCGGCGGAGGTGCTGCTGCGCCGGGGCGTGTGCGAGCTGACGCTGCTCGGCCCCGTCGAACAGATCCGCAAGAAGGCCGCCGACCTCGGCATCGACCTCGGCGACGCTCGGATCGTCGACCCGGCGGTCTCCGAACTGCGCGACTCCTTCGCCGAGAAGTACGCCGCCCTGCGCGCCCACAGGGGCGTCACCGTGGAGCTGGCGTACGACGTCGTCTCCGACGTGAACTACTTCGGCACGCTGATGGTGCAGGAGGGGCTGGCCGACGGCATGGTGTCGGGGTCGGTGCACTCGACGGCGGCGACCATCCGCCCGGCCTTCGAGATCATCAAGACCAAGCCGGACGCCTCCATCGTGTCGTCGGTGTTCTTCATGTGCCTGGCCGACAAGGTCCTGGTCTACGGCGACTGCGCGGTCAACCCCGACCCGGACGCCGAGCAGCTCGCGGACATCGCCACCCAGTCGGCGTCCACGGCGGCGCGGTTCGGGGTCGAACCGCGCATCGCGATGCTCTCGTACTCGACCGGCACCTCCGGCTCCGGCGCGGACGTCGACAAGGTGCGCGAGGCGACCGCGCTCGTCCGCTCGCGCCGCCCCGACCTCAGGATCGAGGGGCCGATCCAGTACGACGCGGCCGTCGAGCCGTCGGTCGCCGCGACCAAGCTGCCCGGCTCCGAGGTCGCCGGGCAGGCGAGCGTGCTGATCTTCCCGGACCTGAACACCGGCAACAACACGTACAAGGCCGTGCAGCGTTCGGCCGGCGCCATCGCCGTCGGCCCGGTGCTCCAGGGTCTGCGCAAGCCGGTCAACGACCTGTCCCGGGGCGCGCTCGTGCAGGACATCGTCAACACGGTCGCCATCACGGCGATCCAGGCCCAGCAGTCCCCCGACCAGCAGTCCACGACCGAGAAGGCGTCCGACCGGTGAGCGCTTCCCGCATCCTCGTCCTCAACTCCGGCTCCTCGTCGGTGAAGTACCAGCTCCTCGACATGCGCGACGGCGGCCGGCTCGCGGTGGGCCTCGTCGAGCGGATCGGCGAGGAGACCTCCCGGCTGCGGCACACGCCGGCGGGCGGGGAGAGCCGCGAGTGGGAGGAGCCCGTGGCCGACCACGACGCCGCGCTGAAGGCCATGGCGGCCGAGCTGGCCAAGGACGGCCTCGGCCTGGACTCCCCCGAGCTGGCGGCGATCGGGCACCGGGTGGTGCACGGCGGGCTGCGCTTCACCGAGCCGACCGTGATCGACGACGCGGTGCTCGCGGAGATCGAGCGCCTCATCCCGGTCGCCCCGCTGCACAACCCGGCCAACCTCACCGGCATCCGCACCGCGCAGGCGCTGCGCCCGGACCTGCCGCAGGTGGCCGTCTTCGACACCGCCTTCCACACGACGATGCCGGAGTCCGCCGCCCGGTACGCGATCGACGTGGAGACCGCCGACGCGCACCGCGTCCGGCGCTACGGCTTCCACGGAACGTCGCACGCCTACGTCTCCCGGCGGACGGCCGAGCTGCTGGGCAGGGCTCCCGAGGACGTGAACGTCATCGTGCTGCACCTGGGCAACGGGGCGTCCGCCTCGGCGGTGCGGGGCGGGCGCTGCGTGGACACCTCCATGGGGCTGACGCCTTTGGAGGGGCTCGTGATGGGTACGCGCTCAGGAGACATGGACCCGGCCGTCATCTTCCATTTGATGCGCGTCGGCGGAATGTCCGCCGACGAGATCGACACTCTTCTCAACAAGAGGAGCGGTCTGATCGGCCTGTGCGGGGACAACGACATGAGGGAGATCCGCCGCCGGATCGACGCGGGCGACGAGCGGGCGCGGCTGGCCTTCGACATCTACATTCACCGTCTGAAGAAGTACATCGGCGCCTATTACGCCGTTCTCGGGCGGGTGGACGCGGTCGCCTTCACGGCCGGGGTCGGCGAGAACGCCGCACCGGTGCGGGAAGCCGCCGTGGCGGGCCTGGAGCACCTGGGCCTGGCCGTCGACGGCGCGCTGAACGCCGCGCGCGGCGAGGGGGCGCGGCTGATCTCGCCCTCGTCCGCCCGGGTGGCGGTGGCCGTGGTGCCGACCGACGAGGAAATGGAGATCGCGACACAGACCTACGCTCTGGTCGAAAAGGAAAGGCAGGGCACCGGCGACGGCTGAAGAATTCTCTTGTGAGCACCGAGGCGCCCATTTGTATCTTCCGCCAGACGGAATATTCCGCAGCGAAACAAACCGATAGGATCGCCCCATGCGCCGTTCGAAAATCGTCTGTACTCTCGGCCCCGCGGTCGACTCCCACGAGCAGCTCGTCGCTCTGATCGAGGCCGGCATGAACGTGGCCCGCTTCAACTTCAGCCACGGCACGCACGCCGAGCACCAGGGGCGTTACGACCGCGTCCGGGCCGCCGCCAAGGAGACCGGCCGCGCCGTCGGTGTCCTCGCCGACCTGCAGGGCCCCAAGATCCGCCTGGCAACCTTCGCCGAGGGCCCCGTCGAGCTGGTGCGGGGTGACGAGTTCACCATCACCACCGAGGACGTGCCGGGCGACCGGACCATCTGCGGCACCACGTACAAGGGCCTGCCCGGTGACGTGGACAAGGGCGACCAGGTGCTCATCAACGACGGCAACGTCGAGCTGAAGGTCACCGAGGTCGAGGGCTCCCGGGTGCGGACGATCGTCATCGAGGGCGGCGTCATCTCGGACCACAAGGGCATCAACCTGCCCGGCGCGGCCGTGAACGTGCCGGCGCTCAGCGAGAAGGACGTCGAGGACCTCCGCTTCGCGCTGCGCATGGGCTGCGACCTGGTCGCCCTCTCCTTCGTCCGGGACGCCAAGGACGTCGCCGACGTGCACCGGGTGATGGACGAGGAGGGCCGCCGCGTCCCCGTGATCGCCAAGGTGGAGAAGCCGCAGGCGGTCGAGAACATGGAGGACGTCGTCATGGCGTTCGACGGCGTGATGGTCGCGCGCGGCGACCTGGCCGTCGAGTACCCGCTCGAGAAGGTCCCCATGGTGCAGAAGCGCCTGATCGAGATGTGCCGGCGCAACGCCAAGCCGGTGATCGTGGCGACCCAGATGATGGAGTCGATGATCACCAACTCCCGCCCGACCCGCGCCGAGGCCTCCGACGTGGCCAACGCGATCCTGGACGGCGCCGACGCGGTCATGCTGTCCGCCGAGTCCAGCGTGGGCGCGTACCCGATCGAGACCGTGAAGACGATGTCGAAGATCGTCACCGCGGCCGAGCAGGAGCTGCTCTCCAAGGGCCTCCAGCCGCTGGTGCCCGGCAAGAAGCCGCGCACGCAGGGTGGTTCGGTGGCCCGTGCCGCCGCCGAGATCGCCGACTTCCTGGGCGGCAAGGGCCTGGTGGCCTTCACGCAGTCCGGCGACACCGCGCGCCGGCTGTCCCGCTACCGCGCCACCCAGCCGATCCTCGCCTTCACCACCGACGAGGCCACCCGCAACCAGCTCACGCTGAGCTGGGGCGTGGAGCCGCACGTGGTGCCGTTCGTCAGCACCACCGACGAGATGGTGGACCTGGTGGACCAGGAGACGGTCCGCCTGGGCCGGTTCAACGACGGCGACATCGTCGTGATCACCGCCGGTTCCCCGCCCGGCGTGCCCGGCACCACCAACATGGTCCGCGTGCACCACCTGGGCGAGACCCGCCGCGGCTGACCCGCCCCGCACACGCACCGAGGGCGCCCCCTGCGACAGGGGGCGCCCTCGGTCCCGTGCGGCTCCCGAACGGGACCGAGGGAGGTTCAGGTCGTGTACTGGTGCAGTCCGGGAACGTGCAGGGTGCCGCCGAACTGGCCGGCCTGGACGACCGTGACCTTGGTGAAGTAGATCAGCGGGATGTCCAGCGGCGGCGGGTGCTCCGGGTCGAAGGTGACCGGGATCAGCCCGAGCAGGTTGCCCGAGATGCTCTCGGTGTACATCACCGTGTCGCCGTCGCGGATCGTGGACGTCGAGCCCCGGGCCGCCTGCACGTGGTAGGTCTTGCCGGACTGCTCGTCCTTCACCGTCTGGTGCAGGTCACCGATGTCGGTGCCGTCCGAGACGACGTACTTCAGCACCTTCTTGGTGGTGCCGTTGGCCGTCCTGACCTCGACGATGCCCTCGTACTTGGCGCCCTTCAGCAGCAGCGAACTGGCGTTCAGGTACCAGGGGTCGTCGGGCAGCGGCACCTTGTTGTCGACGCCGCCCTCCGCGTCCGTGGCGACCGGGCAGTCGTCCAGGTCCACGCCGCTGCTCTCGGAGGCGCCCGGGGCGGGCGACCGGGTGGCCTCGTCGGCCGCTTCCCCGGCGGCCTCCTCCACCTCCTGCGCGGTGTCCCCGGTGTCGCCGGCCGCCTTGGACGCCGCGTCGGTGGTGTCCGGGGCGGTGTCCTCGGCCGCGTCGGTGGCCTTCTCGACCGAGTCCCGCACGGTGCCCGAGGTGTCCTCGGCCGCGCTCCCGGACGCCGACGCCGACGGGGCGGGCGCGGGGGCGGTGGTCTCCTCGGCCTTGTCGCCGCCGGTGAGGATGCCGCCGAGGGCGTCGCCGAGGTCCTTCAGCACGCCGTCCTCCGTCTCGGACGGCGAGGGCGACGCGTCCTGGCCGCCGGACGCCTCCTCCTGGCTGGGGGCGTCCGGGGACACCGAGGGCGCGGGCTCGGCCTTGTCGTCGGAACCTGAATCCGACGAAGAGGACGAGCCGTTGTCCGTGTCCTCGGAGGTGCCGGGCTCCGGCTCGGTCGCGCCGGACGTGCCCTCGGACGTGTCGTCCGCCTTCCCGCCGCCCTCGTCCGCGTCCTCGCCGTCGTCCGCCTCACCGGTCGCCGTGGGCGCGGGCTCCGGGTCGGACGAGCCCTTCTCGGCCTCCTCGATGGCCGCCACGCAGTCCTTGTACTCGTCGGCCGTCAGGCTGTTGGACGCGGGCGCCTTGTCGCCGTCGGCGAGGGCCAGCGTCGGCGTGAAGCCCATCCCCATGAGGACCGCCGTGGGCATCGCCGCCAGGGCTATCGCCTTCCCGGCCGGCATGTGGAACCTGGTGAACAACGGCTTCTTGGGTGCCGCGTGGCGCGGCCCGGTTCTCACACGGGACGACTCCACGTCAGTCCCGCGGGTCACCTCGTCAGCCGGCACTGTGCCTCCCGTTCGCCCCGTTGGCCGGGCTCGTTCCTGACAGATCGTTCGGCTCTTCCACGCCGCCCCTCGGCTCCGGCACCGTGGCGTCGACCACCGGCGCGGCGGGGAGCACTCCCTCGGGTGCGCCCCCCTTCCCCCTGCCCTCCAACGGCGGTTCGGCCCGCGGCGGTTCGCCCGGGACCCACGACACGGCCATCGCACCGCCGACCAGTGCCAGCAGGAAGCCGATCAGGAAACCGCCGAGGTTGGACACCGGGATGGACACCAGCGCCAGCAGGATCGCCGCGACGCCCGCGAAGACCCGTACGTGCTTCTGGAACCACAGGCTGACGCCCAGGACGACGAGCAGCACGCCGATGATCAGGGACCCGGCGCCCGCGGTGGTGGCCATGGCCAGCGTCAGGTGACCGATCTGGAGGTTCGCGTACGGGAAGTAGGCGATGGGGAGTCCGCCGAGGGCGACGAACAGACCGGCCCAGAACGGCCGCGCGCCTCGCCAGGCACGGAACTGCAGCCTCCGGCGGGTGAACTGGCCGGTCGCGGCAGGAGTCTCGGCGCTCATGGAAAACAGCTCCCTGGTACGGCTTTGCAGGTGGAGACGCGGCCGCGCTCGACGGCGCGGCCGGAGAGTGGACGGGCGGGGGTGCCACCGGCTCCCCCGCCCGTCAGCGAGTGCTTAGTAGCACTCCTTGACACCCTTGGACAGCGACATCTTCAGACCGCTGAGCTTGAAGGTTCCGGCGGTGGTCGCCCACGCCGTCTGCTTCACGCCGGTCAGCGTGACCGAGTCGGCCTGCTGCGAGAACCCGTACGGGTTCGCGGTGTCGCCCTTCTTGATGCCGGGACCCTTGGCGGCGTCCTTGGCCGCGACGCCGATGTCGATGCCGCGGAACGTGGCATCGGCCTCGAGCTGCTCGACGTCGATGTACAGGTTCTCGGCCTCGACCGCCTTGCCGCCGCCGCCGGCCTTCAGCATGAGGCTGACCGAGCCGATGACCGGGATGTCCGGGGTGACCACGGACTGGCACATGCCCTTGATCGACGCGGACTTGAACGCCGAGACGGCGACGGGGTGAGCCGTCTTCTGCCCGTCGAGCGTGTAGCCCGAGTCGATCGCCCCGTACTGGACGAAGCCCGAGCCGTCGAGCCGGTCGGCCGTCACCTTGAACGACTGGCCGGAGACACTGAACGACGCGGCCAGGGCACCCTGTGCCAGCGCCACGCCTATCGCGGCCGTCGCGGCCACGCTGGGCACCATGACGACGGCGAACCGCTTCCATCTGGTCCCGCCACGCACCTGGGACTCCATATTTCCTCCTTCTCGGACGTACATCTCCTGGCCTCGGCCCGCCCCCGGATCGGCGGCTCGGCCTGGCAGGGATGGGAGAAGTGCTACGTCCTCGGGAAGGAGAGCGCCCGCGCTCGGCGGCACGTACTCCGCGCCCGAATCACCGGCGATCACCCCCGAGCGACAACCACTGGTCGCGCCATGACACGCATCACGCACAACCCTGCTGGACAGGCTTCACCGGCTGGGTGAAGACCCCCCTGCCCAAGAGCCGGCGCCACTGCCGCCGGCTCTGCTCGGTGGGGACCCAGGAACTCCCGCGACCCGACTGGCTTGCGGGGCACGGGAACGGACCGAGCGTCGCCGATCGTGGTGCATTCTCGCCGTCGGCACAAGGGGTTCGTTACTCACTAGTAACGGCCGGACGGCAGCAGAACGGCATACCGGCCCCATACGGCGACGCTCGGTACGCCCTGAGGGGAGAACAAAACACAGGATCGCCGGACAGAAACTGACAGATCGGCGCCCGTGACTTACTGGCAGTAACAGCGGCCGCGATTACCAAGATTTGGCAAAGCGCGGCCGCACCGACGCCTTCCTCGACAGCTCCCCCACTCCGGCGTCACCCGCGCCGGACGGTCGGCGGCCACCCCATGGGCGGCCCCGACGGGTCCGCCTAGAACAGGGCGCGCGCCAGCGCCCTGCGCGCCGCGACCACCCGCGGGTCGTCGCCGCCGACGACCTCGAACAGCTCCAGCAGCCGCAGGCGTACGGCGTCCCGGTCGTCGCCGGCCGTGCGGCGCACCGTGTCGATGAGGCGGCCGAAGGCGTCCTCGACGTGCCCGCCCACCAGATCCAGGTCGGCGGCGGCGATCTGCGCCTGCGCGTCGTCCGGCTTCTCGGCGGCGTCCTGCCGCACCCGCTGCGGGTCGGCGTTCTGCACGCGCTGGAGCAACTCGGCCTGGGCCAGGCCGAGTTTGGCCTCGGTGTTGGCCGGGTCGTCGCTGAGCACGTTCTTGTACGCCTGGACCGCGCCGGCCAGGTCACCGGCGTCCAGCGCGCGCACGGCGGCCTCCAGCGCCGCGTCGTGCGGACCGGCCGGAGCGGCGGGGGCGGCCTTGGGCGCGCCCGGCTCGGCCTCGGGGTCGACGACGAGGCCGGTCAGACCGAACCGCTGCTCGGCGACCTGCACCAACTGGTCCAGCGTTTCGCGGATCTGCGCCTCGCCGGCGGCACCCTGGAAGAGCGGGATCGGCTGCCCCGCGACGACCGCGAACACGGCCGGGATGCCCTGGATGCCGAACTGCTGCATCAGCATCTGGTTGGCGTCGACGTCGATCTTGGCGAGGAGGAAGCGCCCGTTGTACTCGACGGCGAGCCGCTCCAGGACGGGACCGAGCTGCTTGCAGGGCTCGCACCACTCGGCCCAGAAGTCGATGACGACCGGGACCTCGGTGGACCGCTGCAGGATGTCGCTCTCGAAGCGGGCCTCGTCGACGTCGATGACGAGATCGGCCGGGGAGACGGCTCCCGCTCCGCCGTTGCGGGCCGCCTCGGCGCGCGCCTGCTCCGCCTTCGCCTTGGCCTCCTGGGCCGCCTTCACCGCGGCGAGGTCGACGACCCCGCTCATGGACATGTTCCGTGGCTGCATGGGTCTATCCTCCCCTGTCCTGCGCGCGCGTGTGAAAAGCGGTGTGAAAAGGCCGCCCTGATGTGTGCCGTCGGCACGGTTGTCCGGCGCCGGGTCCCCACCCCACGCCCGTGGTCGTCGCTCGGGCACGGGCGCACCCATGCTTTCGCTACGAGTCGTAGCGTAATGGCAGGACGGGCCGCCGGAACACCCCGCCCCGGTGATCTCCCTCACGGCCGGGGCCCCGCCGGGTGCCCGTTATGGTCGGGACATGCAGAGCAGCATCCCCGCCGGCCGCGCCGGGCGCCCGCGCAACGCCGCGGCGGACACCGCGATCCTGGCCGCGACGCGGGCCGCCCTGGTGGACCTCGGCTGGTCGAAGCTCACCCTGGGAGACGTGGCGACGCGGGCCGGGGTTGCGAAGACGACCCTCTACCGACGCTGGTCGGGCAAGAACGAACTGGTCGTGGACGCGGTGGCGGAGCTGTTCGACGAGCTCGAACTGCCCGACCGCGGCTCGCTGGCCGCCGACATCGAGGGCGTGGTGCTCCAGTTCGCGGCGATCCTGGCCCGGCCGGAGGCCAGGAGCGGACTGATGGCCGTGGTCGCCGAGTCCACCCGCGACGACGCCCTGCGCGAGCGCATCCGGGCCTCCATCGTCGACCGGCAGAAGCGCCTGGTGGTCGAGGGCCGGGCCCGGGCCCAGGCGCGCGGCGAACTGCCGCCCGAGAACGACCCGGCCGACGCGGCCCGCACGGCGGACCTCATCTTCGACGTGGTGGCGGGCGCGGTGGTGCACCGCACCCTGGTCAGCGCCGAACCGGCCGACGGGCGGTGGGCGCGGGGCTTCACGCAGGTGCTGCTGCGGGGTCTGGCCTCCCGGCCGGCCGAGCCGTAGGCCGCGGGAGTCCGGCGAGCGGCGCCCCCCGGACTCCCGCGGCAGCCCGCGCCTAGAAGCCCGCCGGCTCCGTGTAGACGCCCCACTCGTCCCGCAGTACACCGCAGATCTCCCCGAGCGTGGCTTCGGCACGCACGGCGTCGAGCATCGGCTCGATCATGTTGGCGCCGGAGCGGGCCGCGTCGAGCATGGCGTCCAGGGCGGCGCGCACGGCCGCGTCGTCCCGGGCGGCCCTGCGCTCGCCCAGCACCCGCACCTGCTCGCGCTCCACCTCGTGGCTGACCCGCAGGATCTCCAGGTCGCCGGTGACGGAGCCGGTGTGGACGTTGACGCCGACGACGCGCTTGTCGTTCTTCTCCAGCGCCTGCTGGTAGCGGAAGGCGGACTCGGCGATCTCGCCGGTGAACCAGCCGTCCTCGATGCCGCGCAGGATGCCGGAGGTGATCGGGCCGATGGGGTGCTGACCGTCGGGGTGGGCCCGCAGTCCGCGCTCCTTGATCTGCTCGAAGATCTTCTCGGCGTCGGCCTCGATCCGGTCCGTGAGCTGCTCGACGAACCAGGAACCGCCCAGCGGGTCGGCGACGTTGGCGACGCCGGTCTCCTCCATCAGCACCTGCTGGGTGCGCAGGGCGATCTCGGCGGCCTGCTCGCTGGGCAGGGCGAGGGTCTCGTCCAGGGCGTTGGTGTGCAGGGAGTTGGTCCCCCCGAGCACGGCGGCCAGCGCCTCCACGGCGGTGCGGACGACGTTGTTGTACGGCTGCTGGGCGGTCAGCGAGACGCCGGCGGTCTGCGTGTGGAACCGCAGCCACTGGGCCTTGTCGGTCTTCGCGCCGTACACGTCCCGCATCCAGCGCGCCCAGATGCGGCGGGCGGCGCGGAACTTGGCGATCTCCTCGAAGAAATCGACGTGAGCGTCGAAGAAGAAGGAGAGACCGGGCGCGAAGACGTCGACGTCCAGACCGCGGCTGAGCCCCAGTTCGACGTAGCCGAAGCCGTCGGCGAGCGTGTACGCCAGCTCCTGCGCGGCCGTCGCCCCGGCCTCGCGGATGTGGTAGCCGGAGACGGAGAGCGGCTTGTAGGCGGGGATGCCGGCCGCGCAGTACTCCATGAGGTCGCCGATGAGGCGCAGGTGCGGCTCGGGCTGGAAGAGCCACTCCTTCTGGGCGATGTACTCCTTGAAGATGTCCGTCTGCAGCGTGCCGTTGAGCACGGAGGCGTCGACGCCCTGCCGCTCGGCGGCGACCAGGTACATGCAGAACACGGGCACGGCGGGCCCGCTGATCGTCATGGACGTGGTCACGTCCCCGAGGGGGATGTCCTTGAACAGGACCTCCATGTCGGCGGCCGAGTCGATGGCCACCCCGCAGTGCCCGACCTCACCCAGCGAGCGCGGGTCGTCGGAGTCGCGGCCCATCAGCGTCGGCATGTCGAAGGCGACGGAGAGCCCCCCTCCGCCGTTGCGGAGGATCATCTTGTACCGCTCGTTGGTCTGCTCGGCGTTGCCGAACCCGGCGAACTGCCGGATGGTCCACGTACGCCCCCGGTAGCCCGTCGGATGGAGTCCGCGGGTGAAGGGGAACTCCCCCGGCCACCCGATCCGCTCGAACCCCTCGTACCTGTCCCCGTCCCGGGGCCCGTACACCGGCTCCACCGCATCCCCGGAGAGGGTGGTGAAGTCGGCGTCGCGCTTGCGCGCGGCGTCGTAGCGAGCCTGCCACCGACGGCGGCCTTCCTCTATGGCGTGAGCGTCCATACCCTCGAATTTACTAGGACGTCCAAGTAAATGTCGATGGGGAACCGCCGTACGGGTGTCCGCACGGCGGTGGGATCAGGCCCCGGCGACCGCCGGAGCGGCCTCGGCGGCCTTGGCGTCCAGATCCCGGCTGATCTTCCGCTCCACGAAGAACGCGGCCGTGGGGACGGTCCCGGCGAGCAGCACCCAGAGCTGCTTCTTGACCGGCCACTTCGCCTTGGCGCCCAGGTCGAAGGCGAAGACGAGGTAGACGACGTACAGCCAGCCGTGGGCGATGCTGACGGCACGGGTGAAGCCGTCGGCGCCGCCCAGGTCCAGGGCGTACTTGCCGATCATGCCCAGGCACAACGCGATCAGCAGCACACCGGTGACGTACGCCATGACGCGGTAGCGGGTCAGCACGCTTTTTTTCATGGCTCGAGCGTAACCACACGTTTCGGGCGATCTTCCGGCGGGCCCGCCGCCGGGCTCACTCGGGCTCGAAGTCCCCCGCCGCCACCCGCAGGGGCCTGAGCATGGCGAAGATCTCGGAGCATTCCTCCGCGTCGTACGCACCGAGGCCGAAGTCCATGGCCATGAGGTCGCGGGTGGCCGACTCGACGACCTCGCGGCCCTTGTCGGTGATGGTGGCGAGCGTGCCGCGGCCGTCCTTGGGGTTGGGGCGCTTGGCGACCAGACCGGAGCGGACCAGGCGGTCCACGGTGTTCGTCACCGACGTGGGGTGCACCATGAGCCGCTCGCCGATCTTGGACATGGGCAGCTCCCCCGCCTTGGAGAAGGTGAGCAGCACCAGCGCCTCGTAGCGCGCGAACGTCAGCCCGTACGGCTTGACCACCGCGTCGACCTCACCCAGCAGGATCTGCTGGGCGCGCATGATCGAGGTGATCGCGGCCATGGAGGGCACGCTGCCCCAGCGCTGCTTCCAGAGTTCGTCGGCGCGGGCGATGGGATCGAAGGAGAGGCTGAGGGGCTTCGGCACGGCATCAGACCATACCGGCCGGTCACATGACGGTCAGCCCCGTCTCGACCTTCGATACCCGTCACCCCGCCGAACCGTCATCGCGCGAGGTGGCGTTCGACCGTCTCGACCTTGGAGGTGAGTCCGTCCGTCACCCCGGGACGGATGTCCGCCTTGAGGACCAGGGACACCCGCGGTGCCCGCGCCTCGACGGCGGCGACGGCCCGCCGGACGACGTCCATGACCTCGTCCCACTCGCCCTCGACGGACGTGAACATGGCGTCGGTGCGGTTCGGCAGCCCGGACTCGCGCACCACGCGGACCGCGTCGGCCACGTACTCCCCGACGTCCTCGCCGACACCGAGCGGCGACACGGAAAAGGCGACGATCATGCGTTCACGACCCCTTCCTGGCGGGCGCGGGAGGCGATGACCGCGTTCTCGGCCTCGCGCTTGAGCTTGCGCTCGGCGAAGAACCCGCCGGTCGGCAGGACCGAGAGCACGAAGTAGAGGGCGGCGGTGCCGAACGGCCACTTGGCGCGGTTCCAGGCGTCCGCCCAGAAGATCACGTACAGCACGAACAGCACGCCGTGGATCATGCCCATCGCCGGCACCGCGTTGAAGTCCGTCGTCCGCTTCAGGACGGAACAGACGAGGAGCAGCAGGAACGAGATCGCCTCGGGGCCCGAGACCAGGCGGAGGCGGCGGAGGGCGGTGGCGGTCTTGAGGTCCACGGGTCACCTTCGGTGGGAGAGGGACGGTTGAGGGATCGGTCGGAGCCGCGTTTGTGAACACACTCACAAGCGCGGGTCCATTGTGGCAAACCCGCGGCACGCCCGGGTCACGGGGTCGGGCCACCTGTCGGCGGGCCCGTCCGGCGGCTACCGTCGCATTTGTGGCGATGTTCCGACTGCAAGGCAGCAGGGTGCTCGCCGTCGACATGACCGGGGACGCCGTGAAGGCGAAGAACGGCTCGATGGTCGCGTACGACGGCCGGATGGCCTTCAAGAAGCTCAGCGGCGGCGGGGAGGGCGTCCGGGGCATGGTGACCCGGCGGCTCACCGGCGAGCAGATGACGGTGATGGAGGTGAAGGGCCACGGGACCTGCTGGTTCGCGGACCGGGCCTCGGAGATCACCCTGGTCGGCCTGCGGGGCGACACGCTGTACGTCGAGTCGAGCAACCTCCTGGCGGCCGACGCCGGGCTGCGCACCGGCACCTCCTTCACGGGGGCGCGCGGCGCCTCCCGGGGCAACGGGCTGTTCACCACCACCGTCGAGGGTCACGGGCAGGCGGCGATCATGTCGCACGGCCCGGCGGTGGCGCTGCGGGTCGGCGCGGGGTTCCCGCTGACCGTCGACCCGGGGGCGTACGTCGCGCACCAGGGGAACCTGCGGCAGTCCTTCCAGTCGGGTGTGACCTTCCGCACCCTGTTCGGCGAGGGCGGCGGGGAGGCCTTCCAGATCCGCTTCGAGGGCGACGGGCTGGTGTACGTGCAGCCGAGCGAGCGCAACACGATCGCGGGGGACGTGTGAGATGACCTTCCAGGAGATCAACTCCAAGATGGTGCGGGCGGACGTCGTGCCCGGGCAGCGGCTGTTCAGCCAGCGGGGCGCGATGCTCGCCCACCGGGGAGACGTGTCGTTCACCCCGAATCTGCGGGGCGGCCGGGGCGGCGTGATGTCGATGATCGGCCGCCGGGTGGCGGGCGAGGACACCCCGCTGATGACCGTCGAGGGCAGCGGCACGGTGTTCTTCGGGCACGGCGGCCACCATGTCCAGGTCATCCACCTCTCCGGCGACACCCTGTACGTCGAGGCGGACCGCCTCCTCGCCTTCGAGGGCACCCTGGAGCAGGGCACGGTGTTCCTGGGCGCGCAGGGCGGCGTCATGGGCGTGGTCCGCGGACAGGTCGGCGGGCAGGGGCTGTTCACCACGACGCTGAGCGGGCACGGCGCGGTGGCGGTGATGGCCCACGGCGGCGTGTTCGGCATCCCGGTCGCCCCCGGGCGTCCGGTGCACGTGGACCCGCAGGCCTACGTCGCCCACCACGGCGACATCCGCAACCGGCTGTCCACGGCGCTGGGCTGGCGGGACATGGTGGGCCGCGGCTCCGGCGAGGCGTTCCAGCTCGAACTGAGCGGCGACGGCACGGTGTACGTCCAGGCGTCGGAGGAGAAGCTGTGAGCACCGTCCACCACGACCCGGCGACGCTGCCGGCCGACGACAACGTCAACGCGTACACCTTCTGCGTGGAACTGAAGGGGAGCCAGTGGTTCCTCCAGAAGGGGAAGATGATCGCCTACTACGGGACGATCGAGTTCAACGGGATCGGCCACGGCCGGCTGGACCGGCTGGTGCGCACGTCCTTCCATTCGCCTCTGCACGCCGGCGACTGGGTCGTGGCCGAGGGCTCGGGCAAGATGCTGCTCGCCGACCGGGCCTTCGACGTGAACTCGTACGACCTCCAGGACGGCAATCTGACCATTCGCTCGGGCAACTTGCTCGCTTTTCAGCCAAGTCTCGCCCTCAAGCAGTCGATCGTGCCGGGTTTTCTGACCCTGATCGGAACCGGAAAGTTCGTGGCGGCGTCGAACGGTCCGGTGGTGTTCATGGAACCTCCGATCCGGGTGGACCCGCAGGCCCTGGTCGGCTGGGCCGACTGCCCGTCACCGTGCCACCACTACGACCACGGGTACCTGACCGGCCTGCTGGGCGGTCTACGTGCGATGACGGGCCTCGGCGGGGCCTCCGGGGAGGAGCACCAGTTCGAGTTCACGGGGGCGGGGACGGTACTTCTCCAGTCGAGCGAGACGCTGATGGCGGAGCAGCCGGCGGGGGCCCCGCCGGAACAGGCGGGGGTGCCCGGCGCGGGCGGTCCCGGGGCATCGGGAGGCCGTTCGGGGGTACCGGGGCTTCCCGGACAGCTCGGGGACCTCCAGCGCCGCTTCGGGCTGTGAACGGTAACCTGCGGAGGGTGACCTCGAACGCGTGCGCACCGTCACCTCCGTCACACAGAACCCCTCATACTAGTTCGCCTTTCAACTTTTTAGGTAGACTTCATTCATGGAGACCGAGACGGCCACCCGCTGGCTGACCGATGCGGAGCAGGGCGCCTGGCGCACCCACCTGGAGGTCAACAGGCTGTTGACGCACCAGCTCGAGAAGGACCTGCAGCCGTTCGGCCTGACAATGAACGACTACGAGATCCTGGTGAACCTCTCCGAGTCCGAGGACGACCGGATGCGGATGAGCGATCTGGCCGCGGCCACCATGCAGTCCAAGAGCCGCCTCTCCCACCAGATCACCCGCATGGAGAACGCGGACCTGGTCCGGCGCGAGCACTGCGAGTCCGACCGCCGCGGGCTCTTCGCCGTCCTCACCGAGCACGGCCTGGAGACGATGCGGAAGGTGGCGCCGCACCACGTGGCGTCCGTGCGCCGGCACTTCATCGACCTGCTGTCGCCCGAGGCGCTGACGGAGCTGGAGAAGTCCCTGAGGCCCATCGCGGAGCACCTGCGCGGCCAGCGCGGACGCCCCTGACCCCGCAGTCCCCCGCACGGGACCCCGAGGTCAGTCCGACGCGTCCCGGACGCCCGGCAGGCGGAGCTCGAACAGGGCCCCGCCCGCCGGCGCGTCGCGGACCGTGAGCGTGCCCCCGTGCCGGAGGGCGACGTCGCGGGCGATGGCGAGCCCGAGCCCGGCCCCGCCGTCGTCGCGGCTGCGGGCGGCGTCGAGCCTCACGAACCGCTCGAAGATCCGCTCCCGGTCGGCCGCCGGGACACCCTCCCCGTCGTCGGCCACGCCGACCACGACCAGAGCGCCTTCCCGGCGCACGGACACCTCGACCGCCGAACGGGCGTGCCGCCGGGCGTTGTCGAGCAGGTTGGCCAGCACCCTCTCCAACTGACCCCGCGAGCCGGCCACGGTCACCTCCCCCGCCGTCCGCACGCTCACCCCGGGCCGGCCGCCGGCCACCTCCCGCACGAGCGTCGCGAGGTCGACCCGCGCGTCGGCGGGCCGCTCCCCCGCGTCCAGCCTGGCCAGCAGCAGCAGGTCGGCGGCGAGGCGCTGCAGGCGCACCGTGTCCTCGACGGCGCCGTCCAGGTCGAGCAGCTCGGGGTGGGCCGCGGCGACCTCCAACTGGGTGCGCAGCGAGGCGATGGGGCTGCGCAGCTCGTGCGAGGCGTCGGCGACGAAGCGCCGCTGCCGCTCCACGGAGGCCTCCAGGGCGGCCAGCGTCTCGTTGGTCGTGGAGGCGAGCCGGGCCACCTCGTCGTGGGTGGCGGGCACCGGGACGCGGCGGGCGAGGTCCTCGCTGGCGGTGATCGCGGCCATCTCTCGCCGGATGCCCTCCACCGGGCGCAGCGCACGCCGGGTGACCAGCCAGGTCACGCCCGCGACGACGGCGATCAGCAGCGGGAAGCCGATGAGCATGACGGTCAGCGCGGTGTTCACGGCCCCGTGCTCGGCGGACAGCGGCGCACCCGCGTACACGACGAGCCGGTCACCGTCCCGCGGCTCGACGGGCACGGCGGCGAACCGGTAGTCCTCCGTGTCGCCGTCGATGGTCGCCGACCCGTCGCTGACGGTGGTCCGGTCGCCGATCTCCCCGGGCTCCAGCGACTCGCCGGAGTCGTCGTCATCGTCGTCGTCCGCGTCGCGGGACGCGGCCGGATCCGGTTTCACCGCGTCGACGCCGGTGCCGGTGATCCGCTCCAGGTCCTCGCTGGCGGCGACCAGCCTGCCGTCCTCGTCGACGACCTGCACCGGCCGGTCGTCCACGTCCAGCGACAACTGGTCGTACGGCGTCCCCACGGCCAGTTCGGCGGCGACCTCGCGGGCGGAGCGTTCCGCCTGGGTTCCGGCCTCGCCGAGCAGGTTGGAGCGCAGGGACAGCAGGACGGCGGTCCCTGCGGCGACGAGCGCGACGGCCACGACGAGGGTGGCGGCGAGGGTCGCGCGGGCCCGGACCGACGCGAAGGGCCGGCTCACCGTCCGCCCTCCAGCCGGTAACCGGCGCCGCGCACCGTGCGGATGAGGCCGGCGCGCAGTTTGCGCCTGAGCGCACTGACGTAGACCTCGACGATGTTGGGGTCACCGTCGTAGGCGAAGTCCCAGACGTGCTCCAGGATCTCCGCCTTGGACACCACCTGACCGGCCCGCACCACGAGGTGCTCCAGAACGGCGAACTCCTTGGCGGTGAGGGTGACTTCCCGTTCGCCGAGGAACACCCGGCGGGCCGCGGTGTCCACCTCGAGGTCCCCGTGGACGTGCACGGGCGAGGCCCCGGCGCCCCGTGCCCGCCTGCGCAGCAGGGCCTTCACACGGGCGACGAGGACGACGTACGAGAAGGGTTTGGTGAGGTAGTCGTCGGCGCCCGTGTCCAGGCCCTCCGCCTCGTCGTACTCGCCGTCCTTGGCGGTGAGCATGAGGATCGGCACGTCGTGCCCGGCGGCGCGCAGGGCGGCGCAGACGCGGTAGCCGTTGAGGCCGGGCAGCATGATGTCGAGGACGACGAGGTCGTACGTGCCCTCGCAGGCCCGGTGCAGTCCCTCCAGTCCGTCGTGGACGACGTCCACGGCATAGCCCTCGGCGGTCAGTCCCCTGGCGAGCGACACGGCGAGCCGCTTCTCGTCCTCCACGATCAACAGGCGCATCCGGCAAGCCTCGCAGAGCGACCTGAAGATCACTTCAGGCGGCTTCAGGCTGCGCTCAGCGTCGGCGCGGGACAGTGCGGACGTCGCGCAGGACGCCGCGACCGCCGATGTCTCGGGAGGGACCCGCATGAAGCGCAACATCGTGATCGCCGCCGTCACCGCCGCCGCACTGGTCGCGGGAGGCACCGCGACGGCCCTGACGGCCACGGGCGACGACCGCCCGGACACGGGCACGGCACGGCACGTGGACGACGCCCGTGCGGCGGACGACCGGGACGACGACGCCGACGGCCGGGACGACGACGTGCGCGTGGCCGTGGCGAAGGTGACGGCCGCCGACGCCGTCGCCTCCGCCCTGCGCGAGCGCCCGGGCACCGCCGTCTCCGCCGAACTGGACGGCGACGACGACGGCGACCGGGAGCGCGCGGTCTGGGAGGTCGACGTCCTCGCCGGCGACGGCACCTGGCACACCGTCCGCGTCGACCCGGCCACCGGCGGGGTCCTCGGCTCCCGGACGGAGGACGAGGACGACACCGCCGAGGTCCGGGCGGCGCTGAAGGGCACGTCGGTCGGCGCCGCCGAGGCCGCGAGGGCCGCGGCCGGGCACGGCACCGTGACCTCAGTGGAACTCGACGAGGACGGCTACTTCGCCGACGGCCGGCCCGCCTGGGAGGTCGAGACCCGCTCCCCGGGCAAGGCCGAGCGGGACTGGCGCGTCGATCCGAGGACCGGCGAGGTCACGGCCGGTCACCCGCACGGCCCGGACTCGGACGACTCCGGCTCGGACGACGACTGAGCGACCACGCCCGCTCGCCGGACCGGCCGCCGGCCCCCGGCACCAGTGCGGTCGCCGCGGCGACGGCGCCGGACACCGCGAAGCACACCGGCAGCGGCAGCCGTTCCACCAGCAGCCCCACCGCCGCGGCACCGGCCGAACTCCCGGCGTTCACCGCGGTGTTGACCCAGGCGCCCGCCCGGTTGCGGAACTCCGGCGCCACGCTCTCGTCGGCGATCAGGTACGCCGTCGTCAGCGCCGGCGCCACGAACACCCCCGCGCAGGCGACCGCCGCCACCAGGGTGCCGACGCCGGGGGCGAGGCCGGCGGCGGCCAGGCAGAGGCCGAGGCCCGCCGCGAGGAACGGGAGCCGGGCCCGGGTCGGCGAGCTCCAGGTGACGGCGCCGTTGAGCAGACCGCCGGCCGCGCTGCCCACCGACAGCGCCGCGAGCACCCAGGCCACGGTGCCGCCCCCGAGGCCGCGTTCCCCGGCGAAGGCGACGACCAGGAGGTCGACGGCGCTCACCGCGATCCCGACGCCCGCGCAGACGACGACGGGTTGCAGCAGGGCGCGGCCCTGCCCCGCTCCCGCCCGGCCGGAGTCCTCCTTCGCACCGCCCGCCGTCCGCAGCACGCCCGCCGCGGGCGAGGTGGCGAAGGCGAGGGTGCCCGCCGCCACCAGCAGCGCGCTGAGCACCACACCGGCGACCGGCGGGGCGAAGCCGACCACCACGCCGACCAGGAGCGGGCCCGAGACGAAGAGCAGTTCCTCGGCGACACCGTCCAGGCTGTAGGCGCGCTGGAGCATCCGCCGGTCGGGCAGCAGTCCGGCCCACACCGCGCGCATGGTGGAGCCGAGCGGGGGCGTGCAGGCCCCCGTGAGGGCCGCGGCGCCCGCGAGCACGGCCGCGGGCGTACCGGGACGTCCGCAGGCCGCCGCGAGCGCGCACAGCAGGACGGCGTACAGCAGGGCCATGGGGAGCAGGGCACGGCGCGGGCCGTGCCGGTCGACCAGGCCCGCGCGGTAGGGGGACAGGAAGACGCTCGTCGCGCCGAACAGCGCCATGACGGTGCCGGCGACGGCGTAGGACCCGGTGGCCCGGGTCACGGACAGCATCAGGGCCAGGTTGACCGTGCCGTACGACAGCCGCCCGACGAGGGCGGCCGCGAACGTGCGGCGGGCATGGGGGACGCGGAGGACGGCGGCGTACGAGGGCCGCGCGGAGGGCGTGGACACGCGAAGGGTTCCTCAGGAGGGAGGCGAGAAGGGGACGCCGAAGCGCGCGACGGCCGGATGCGGCGGTCGCGCGCGGGGCGGGCCCTATGCCAAGAGGAGGAACACGCGCGTCAAGCTAGCAGCGCGGTCAGCGGGTCTGCCATCCCTTTTCCCGGTCCGTGTCAGCCCCGGGTCAGCCCGGCCACCAGTTCGTCCGCGGCGCGGTACGGGTCCAGTTCGCCCGCCACGATCCGTTCGGCCAGGGCGCCGAGGCGGCGGTCGCCGTGGAGGTCGCCGATGCGTTCGCGCAGGGTGGTGACGGCGATCGTCTCGACCTCGCGGGCGGCGCGGGCCCTGCGGCGTTCGGCCAGCACCCCCCGCTCCTCCATCCAGGCGCGGTGCTTCTCCAGCGCCTCGACGACCTCGTCGACGCCCTCGCCGCGCGCGGCGACGGTCTTGACGATGGGCGGGCGCCAGTCGCCGGGGCCGCGGGCCTCGCCGAGGCCCAGCATGTGGTTCAGCTCGCGGGCGGTCGCGTCCGCCCCGTCCCGGTCCGCCTTGTTGACGACGTACACGTCGCCGATCTCGAGGATTCCGGCCTTGGCGGCCTGGATGCCGTCGCCCATGCCGGGGGCGAGGAGGACGACGGAGGTGTCGGCCTGCGAGGCGATCTCCACCTCGGACTGGCCGACGCCGACGGTCTCGACCAGGACCACGTCGCAGCCGGCCGCGTCCAGCACCCGGATGGCCTGCGGGGCGGCCCAGGCGAGGCCGCCGAGGTGGCCGCGGGTGGCCATGGAGCGGATGTAGACGCCCGGGTCGGAGGCGTGCTCCGACATGCGGACCCGGTCGCCGAGCAGGGCGCCGCCGGAGAACGGGGAGGACGGGTCGACGGCCAGCACGCCGACCCGCTTGCCCTGCTTGCGATAGGCCGTGACCAGCGCCGAGGTGGACGTCGACTTGCCGACGCCCGGCGAGCCGGTCAGGCCGACCACGTACGCGCCCCCGGTGAGCGGCGCGAGCGCCGCCATGACCTCCCTGAGCTGTGGGGACGCCCCCTCCACCAGGGAGATCAGCCGGGCCACGGCCCGCGGCCGGCCCTCTTGGGCCTGGGCGACCAGCGAGGAGACGTCCTGCATCACAGCTCCGTTCCGAGTAGCGCGTAGAGAGGGGTCCGAGTAACGCGGAGAGGGGGGTCTCAGGCCCCGGGCACCCGCACGATCAGCGCGTCGCCCTGGCCGCCGCCGCCGCACAGGGCCGCCGCGCCGACGCCGCCGCCGCGCCGCTTCAGCTCCAGCGCCAGGTGGAGGACGAGCCGGGCGCCGGACATGCCGATCGGGTGGCCGAGGGCGATGGCGCCGCCGTTGACGTTCACCTTTTCGGTGGACACGCCGAGGTCCTTCATGGACTGCACGGCGACGGCCGCGAACGCCTCGTTGATCTCGATCAGGTCGAGGTCGCCGACCTCCAGGCCCTCCTTCTTCAGGGCGTGCCGGATGGCGTTGGACGGCTGCGACTGCAAAGAGTTGTCGGGGCCGGCCACATTGCCGTGGGCGCCGATCTCCGCCAGCCACTCCAGGCCCAGCTCCTCGGCCTTGGCCCGGCTCATGACGACCACGGCCGCCGCGCCGTCGGAGATCTGCGAGGAGGAGCCGGCGGTGATCGTGCCGTCCTTGGCGAACGCCGGGCGCAGCTTGCCGAGGGACTCGGCGGTGGTGTCGCCGCGGATGCCCTCGTCCTTGCTGAACACCACCGCGTCGCCCTTGCGCTGCGGGATCTCGACCGGGGTGATCTCGGCCTCGAAGACGCCGTTCTTCTGGGCGGCGGCGGCGCGCTGGTGGGACAGGGCGGCGATCTCGTCCTGCTCCGGACGGGTGATTCCGAGGCGGGTGTTGTGCTTCTCCGTCGACTCGCCCATGGCGATGTTCTCGAAGGAGTCGGTCAGACCGTCGTACGCCATGGCGTCGAGCATCTGCACCGCGCCGTACTTGTAGCCCTCGCGGGACTTCGGCAGCAGGTGCGGGGCGTTGGTCATCGACTCCTGGCCGCCGGCCACGACGATGTCGAATTCACCGGCGCGAATGAGCTGGTCGGCGAGGGCGATGGCGTCCAGGCCGGAGAGGCACACCTTGTTGATCGTGAGCGCCGGGACGTTCATGGGGATGCCGGCCTTGACGGCGGCCTGGCGGGCGGGGATCTGGCCGGCGCCCGCCTGGAGCACCTGCCCCATGATCACGTACTGGACCTGGTCGCCGCCGATGCCCGCGCGGTCGAGGGCCGCCTTGATCGCGAAGCCGCCGAGGTCGGCTCCGGAGAAGGACTTCAGCGAGCCGAGCAGCCGCCCCATCGGGGTGCGCGCACCCGCGACGATGACGGAGGTCGTGCCGTTCGTTGCAGAAGACATGAGCTGCGATCCCCTTTTCCGGCCCGCGCAGGCCGAGGAGTGAACGAGGGTTTACTCGAATGTACTGAGCGGGTATCCCGCCCGTCACTGTGCTGTCGGTGTGATCGCCCGCACGTTGCGCAACCACCTCCGGAGCGCTGCACTGATTCCATGCTGACGCGAATCGACCACATCGGAATCGCCTGCCGCGACCTCGACGCGACCGTCGAGTTCTACCGTGCCACCTACGGCTTCGAGGTGTCCCACACCGAGGTCAACGAGGAGCAGGGCGTGCGCGAGGCCATGCTCAAGATCAACGATACGTCGGACGGCGGCGCCTCGTACCTCCAGTTGCTGGAGCCGACGCGGGAGGACTCCGCGGTCGGCAAGTGGCTGGCGAAGAACGGGGAGGGCGTCCACCACATCGCGTTCGGTACGGCGGACGTCGACGCGGACGCCGCGGACATCCGGGGCAAGGGCGTACGCGTCCTGTACGACGAGCCGCGGCGCGGTTCCATGGGGTCGAGGATCACCTTCCTGCACCCCAAGGACTGCCATGGCGTACTGACAGAACTGGTCACTTCGGCGGCCGTTGAGTCACCTGAGCACTGACTGCCGTACATAAGGGCCGGTAGGGTTGGGTGCGGTCGCCGCTCAGTCCAGGGTGACCCGGTCCTGTCGTCGTCGGCGCCGGGACCGCCGGGGTCCGTGTTTCGGGGGGCGAGCGACGGGGCAGCAGCCCATGCTCCGCCGTTGATCTGACACCATTCCCCCGGGGGCCCCGTTCGGCGGACGGACGGAGCCCGTTCTAAGGGATTTGCGACCAGGGGACGGATGGGACCGCGCAGTGCGGGGCTACGAGAGCCAGGAGCGAGAGCCGGCGGCTGACGTCGACCACCTCTCTCGGTTCGAGGCCGAGATGAAGCGGCTGAAGACCGAGCGGGAAAAGGCGATCCAGCACGCCGAGGACCTCGGCTACCAGGTCGAGGTGCTGCGCGCCAAGCTGCACGAGGCGCGGCGCACCATCATGTCCCGGCCCGCCTTCGACGGCGGCGACCTCGGGTACCAGGCCGAGCAGTTGCTGCGCAACGCGCAGATGCAGGCCGACCAGTTGCGCGCGGACGCCGAGCGGGAGCTGAGCCAGGCCCGCGCCCAGACCCAGCGCATCCTCCAGGAGCACGCCGAGCAGGCCGCCCGGCTCCAGGCCGAGCTGCACCAGGAGGCGGTGACCCGGCGCCAGCAGCTCGACCAGGAGCTGGCCGAGCGCCGGCAGACCGTCGAGTCGCACGTCAACGAGAACGTGGCGTGGGCCGAGCAGCTCCGCGCCCGCACCGAGCAGCAGGCCCGCCGGCTGCTCGACGAGTCCCGCGCCGAGGCCGAACAGGCCCTGGCCGCGGCCCGCGCGGAGGCCGAACGGCTGACCTCCGAGGCCCGGCAGCGGCTGCGCGACGACGCCGAGACGGCGCGTGCCGAGGCGGAGCAGATCCTGCGCCGCGCCCGCACGGACGCCGAACGGCTGCTGAACGCCGCCTCCACCCAGGCGCAGGAGGCCACCGACCACGCCGAACAGCTCCGCAGCACCACGGCGAGCGAGACGGAGTCGGCGCGCCGGCAGGCGCAGGAGCTGAGCCGGACCGCCGAGCAGCGGATGGCCGAGGCCGAGGAGGCGCTGCGCAAGGCGCAGTCCGAGGCCGAGAAGCTGGTCACCGAGGCCAAGGACGCCGCGGCCAAGGCCCTCTCCAGCGCCGAGGCGGCCAACGAGCAGCGCACCCGCACCGCCAAGGAGCAGGTCGCCCGGCTGGTCAGCGAGGCCACGAAGGACGCCGAGACCACCAGGGCCGAGGCCGAGCAGCTCGTCGCCGACGCCCGCGCCGAGGCCGAGAAGATCGTCGCCGAGGCCGCGGAGAAGGCCCGCACCGTCACCGCCGAGGAGTCGGCGACCCAGCTCTCCAAGGCCGCGAAGACCGCCGAGGACGTGCTGAACAAGGCGTCGGAGGAGGCCAAGCGGACCACGAAGGCCGCCGTCGAGGAGGCCGAGCGGATCCGCCGGGAGGCCGAGGCCGAGGCGGACCGGCTGCGGGCCGAGGCCCACGACATCGCCGAGGAGCTCAAGGGCGCGGCGAAGGACGACACCAAGGAGTACCGCGCCAAGACGGTCGAGCTGCAGGAGGAGGCCCGCCGGCTGCGCGGCGAGGCCGAGCAGCTGCGCGCCGACGCGGTCGCGGAGGGCGAGAAGATCCGCGCCGAGGCCCGCAAGGAGGCCGTGGCGCAGATCGAGGAGGCGGCGAAGACCGCGGAGGAGCTGCTCTCCAAGGCCAAGGCGGACGCCGACGAGCTGCGGCGGACGGCCACCGCGGACAGCGAGAAGGTCCGCACCGAGGCGATCGAGCGGGCGACGACGCTGCGCCGGCAGGCCGAGGAGACGCTGGAGCGCACCCGCGCCGAGGCCGAGCGGCACCGCGCGGAGGCCGCCGAACGCGCCGAGGAGCTGGGTGCGGAGGCCGAGCGCGCCGCCCGCGAGCTGCGCGAGGAGACCGAGCGCGCCGTCGAGGCCCGGCAGGCCCAGGCCGCCGAGGAGCTCGCCCGGCTGCACGCCGAGGCCGAGGAGCGCCGGGGCGCCGCCGAGCAGGTGCTGACGGAGGCCCGTGAGGAGGGCGCGCGGATCCGCCGCGAGGCCGCCGAGGAGAGCGAGCGGCTGCGCACCGACGCCGCGGAGCGGATCCGGGCGCTGCGGGAGCAGGCCGAGACCGAGGCCGAGCGGCTGCGCACCGAGGCCGCCGCGGACGCCTCCGCCTCCCGCGCGGAGGGCGAGGCCGTCGCCGTACGCCTGCGGTCGGAGGCCGCGAGCGAGGCGGAGCGGCTGAAGTCGGAGGCGCAGGACAGCGCGGACCGGGTGCGGGCGGAGGCCCAGGCCGCCGCCGAGCGCATCGCCGCCGAGGCGTCCGAGGCGCTCGCGGCGGCGCAGGAGGAGGCCGCCCGGCGCCGGCGCGAGGCCGAGGAGCTGCTGGGCGCGGCCCGTCAGGAGGCCGACCAGGAGCGCGAGCGGGCCCGCGAGCAGAGCGAGGAGCTGCTGGCCTCCGCGCGCACCCGCGTGGAGGAGGCGCAGGCCGAGGCGACCCGTCTGGTCGAGGAGGCCGACCGGCGCGCGACCGAGATGGTGTCGGCCGCCGAGCAGCACGCGCAGCAGGTACGGGAGTCGGTCGCCGGGCTGCACGAGCAGGCCCAGGAGGAGATCTCCGGGCTGCGCAGCGCCGCCGAGCACGCGGCGGAGCGGGCCCGGCGCGAGGCCGAGGAGGAGGCGGACCGGGTCCGCGCCGACGCCTACGCGGAGCGGGAGCGGGCGAGCGAGGACGCCGGCCGGCTGCGCCGCGAGGCGCAGGGGGAGGCGGAGGCCGCCCAGGCGCTGGCCGAGCGGACGGTGTCCGAGGCGATCGCGGAGGCCGACCGGATCCGCGCGGACGTGGCGGAGCACGCCCAGCGGGTGCGTACCGAGGCGTCGGACACGATCGCCGAGGCGGAGCAGAGCGCGGCGCGGACCCGGGCCGACGCCCGCGAGGACGCCAACCGCATCCGGTCCGACGCGGCGACGCAGGCGGACACCCTGATCACCGAGGCGCGCGCCGAGGCGGAGCGGCTCACCACGACGACGGCCGCCGAGACGGACCGGATCCGGACGGAGACGGTCGCGGAGGCGGAGCGTGTCCGCACCGAGGCGGCGGCCGAGGCCGAGCGGCTCACCACGGACGCGGCGAACGAGGCGGAGCGGCTGCGCGCGGAGTCGGTCGCGGAGGCCGAGCGGGTCCGTGCCGAGGCGGGTGCCCAGGCGGAGCGGCTGCTGTCGGAGGCCACCGGAGAGGCGGAGCGGCTGCGTGCCGAGGCCGCCGAGGCGGTCGGTTCCGCCCAGCAGCACGCGGAGCGGATCCGGGCCGAGGCCGAGCGGGTCGAGGCGGAGGCGGCGGCGCGGGCCGAGCAGGTCACCGCGGCCGCCCGCGAGGAGGCCGAACGCACCCTGGACGAGGCCCGCAAGGACGCCAACAAGCGGCGTTCGGAGGCGGCCGAGCAGGTCGACACGCTCATCTCGGAGACCACGGCGGAGGCCGACAAGCTGCTCGCCGAGGCGCGCCAGCAGGCCCAGAAGGCCACCGCGGACGCCGAGTCGCAGGCCGACACGATGGTCGGCGCGGCCCGCGCGGAGGCCGACCGGATCGTCGCCGAGGCGACCGTCGAGGGCAACACCCGGGTGGAGAAGGCCCGTACGGACGCGGACGAGCTGCTGGTCGGCGCCCGCCGGGACGCGACCGCCATAAGGGAGCGCGCGGAGGAGCTGCGCGTGCGCCTCACCTCCGAGATCGAGGAACTGCACGAGCGGGCCCGCCGCGAGGCCGCCGAGACGATGAGGTCGGCCGGCGACCGCTGCGACGCGCTCATCAAGGCCTCCGAGGAGCAGCTCGCCAAGGCGGAGGCGAAGGCCAAGGAGCTGGTGTCGGAGGCCAACTCCGAGGCCGGCAAGGTGCGCATCGCCGCCGTCAAGAAGGCGGAGGGGCTGCTGAAGGAGGCCGAGCAGAAGAAGGCCAAGCTGGTCAAGGAGGCCGAGGAGCTGAAGGCCGAGGCGATCCGCGAGGCCCGGCGCACGGTCGAGGAGGGCAAGCGCGAGCTGGAGATCCTGGTGCGGCGCCGCGAGGACATCAACGCCGAGATCTCGCGGGTCCAGGACGTGCTGGAGGCGCTGGAGTCCTTCGAGGCCCCGGCCGGCGGCAAGGACGGCGGGGTGAAGGCCGGAGCGACGGTCGGTGCCCCGCGTTCGGGTGGCAAGTCGTCAGACGGCTAGCCTGCGGGGAGGTTTCGGTGTGTCCTGGAAGGCTGTGTCCGCCTCCGACTTGACCTTTGACGTGAACTTTGGCAAGCCATCCGTAGGTCAGCCACTCAAAAGAGGTGTCATTCTTCAGATCAAACACGCATCCGCTCGATGACACACCGCATTGGCGCCTAGGATTCCCTCTATCACCTCACCCGGTCTCTTTCGACAGGAACCCCATGAGCGACACTTCCCCCTACGGCTTCGAGCTTGTGCGGCGTGGGTACGACCGCGCTCAGGTGGACGAACGTATCTCCAAGCTCGTCTCCGACCGTGACAGCGCTCTGTCCCGCATCACCGCACTGGAAAAGCGCATCGAGGAGCTCCACCTCGAGACCCAGAACGCCCAGGCCCAGGTCAACGACGCCGAGCCGTCGTACGCCGGTCTCGGTGCCCGGGTCGAGAAGATCCTGCGCCTCGCCGAGGAGGAGGCGAAGGACCTGCGGGAGGAGGCCCGGCGCGCCGCCGAGCAGCACCGCGAGCTCGCCGAGTCGGCGGCCCAGCAGGTGCGCAACGACGCCGAGTCGTACGCCGCCGAGCGCAAGGCCAAGGCCGAGGACGAGGGCGTCCGGATCGTCGAGAAGGCCAAGAGCGACGCGTCGCAGCTCCGTGCCGAGGCGCAGAAGGACGCGCAGTCCAAGCGTGAGGAAGCGGACGCGCTCTTCGAGGAGACCCGCGCCAAGGCCGCGCAGGCCGCCGCCGACTTCGAGACGAACCTCGCCAAGCGCCGCGAGCAGTCCGAGCGCGACCTGGCGTCCCGTCAGGCCAAGGCGGAGAAGCGGCTCGCGGAGATCGAGCACCGCGCGGAGCAGCTCCGTCTGGAGGCGGAGAAGCTGCGCACGGACGCCGAGCGCCGGGCCCGTCAGACCGTCGAGACGGCGCAGCGCCAGGCCGAGGACATCGTGGCCGACGCCAACGCCAAGGCCGACCGCATCCGTTCGGAATCCGAGCGCGAGCTGGCCGCCCTCACCAACCGCCGCGACTCCATCAACGCGCAGCTCACCAACGTGCGCGAGATGCTGGCGACCCTCACGGGCGCCGCGGTGGCCGCCGCCGGCTCGCCGGCCGAGGACGAGTCGGTCTCCCGCGGGGTGCCGGCCCAGCAGACCCGCTGACGCCGGGGCGCGAGGCGACCGGACAAGGGAAGTACACGGGTGAAGCCCTCTGCCACTGAGGTGGCAGAGGGCTTCGTCCCGTTCTAGCGTGGGCCGCATGATCGAGCTCGAGGGGCTGACCAAGCGGTACGGCGAGAAGGTGGCGGTCAACAACCTCACGTTCACCGTCAGACCCGGCATCATCACCGGTTTCCTCGGGCCGAACGGCGCGGGCAAGTCGACCACGATGCGCATGGTGCTGGGCCTGGACCGGCCCACCGCCGGGGGCGTCCGCATCGACGGCCGCCGCTACGACCAGTTGAAGGACCCGCTCACGTACGTCGGCGCCCTGCTGGACGCCAAGGCCGTGCACGGCGGGCGCAGCGCCTACAACCACCTGCTCTGTCTGGCGCAGGCCAACGGGATCCCGTCCCGGCGGGTGGACGAGGTGCTGGACACCGTGGGCCTGACGGCGGTCGCCCGGAAGAAGGCGAAGGGGTTCTCCCTCGGCATGGGCCAGCGGCTCGGCATCGCCGGCGCGCTGCTCGGCGACCCGCGGATCCTGATGTTCGACGAACCCGTCAACGGCCTGGACCCCGAGGGCATCCACTGGATCCGCAATCTGATGAAGACGCTGGCGGCGCAGGGCCGTACGGTCTTCGTCTCCTCCCATCTGATGAGCGAGATGGCGCTGACGGCCGACCATCTGGTGGTCATCGGCCAGGGCAGGCTGCTGGCCGACACCTCGATGGCCGAGTTCATCGCCGAGAACTCGCGCAGCTACGTCCGTATCCGCACCCCGCAGCGCGAGGCGCTGCTCGACGTCCTGCACGAGGCGGGGATCACGGTCGTCGAGTCCGGCGCCGAGGCCCTGGAGGTGGACGGCGACAAGTCGGAGGCGATCGGCGAGCTGGCGGCGCGCAACCACATCGTGCTGCACGAGCTGAGCCCGCAGCGGGCCTCGCTGGAGGAGGCGTTCATGCAGCTCACGGCGGAGTCGGTGGAGTACCACGCGCACGACGGGCAGCCTCCCGCGGCCGCGCCGCCGCAGGACGACGCGCGGGGCGTTCAGCAGCGGGCACAGCAGTGGGGCAGCGACTGGAGGCAGCGATGAGCACCGCCGCGACACAGGTGGTCCGGTCCGAGTGGACCAAGATCCGTTCGGTGGCGTCGACGGTGTGGACGCTGTCCCTCGCCGTGGTCGTCACCGTCGCCCTCGGCATGCTGATCTCGGCCCTGTCGAAGAACGAGTTCGGTGACATGAGCGCGCGCGACCGGCTCTCCTTCGACCCGACCTTCATCAGCTTCGCCGGGATGAGCCTCGGTCAGCTCGCCATGATCGTGTTCGGGGTGCTGGTGGTGGCGAACGAGTACAGCTCCGGCATGATCCGCACCTCGCTGGCGGCCGTGCCGCAGCGCGGCACCTTCCTGTTCAGCAAGATCGTCGTGGCGACCGCGCTGGCGCTGGCGGTCTCCATGGTCACCAGCTTCGTCACCTTCTTCCTCGGGCAGGCGATGCTCGGCGACCTCAAGGCGTCGATCGGCGATCCGGGCGTGCTGCGGGCCGTGATCGGCGGCGGCCTCTACATGACGCTGATCGCGGTGTTCTCGATGGGTGTCGCCGCGATGCTGCGCTCCCCGATGCTGTCGCTCGGCATTCTGATGCCGTTCTTCTTCCTGATCTCCAACATCCTGGGCAACGTCGACGTGACCAAGAAGGTCGGCCAGTTCCTGCCCGACCAGGCCGGCAGCAAGATCATGCAGGTGGTGACGCCGATCGACGACGACGCCCCGTACGGCCCTTGGGGCGGGCTCGGGATCATGGCACTGTGGGTGGCCGCGGCGCTCGTCGGCGGCTACCTCGTGCTGAAGCGGCGGGACGCGTAGGGAGGAGATCCGGAACGGCCGGTTCTCGGCCCGGGGTTTTTACCCGGCCTTGAAGGGAACCGTCAGCGCCTCGATATCCTCCTAACCCTTACGGGGGCGTATGCCCCGCTGCAATGAACCTTCCGATGGGTGCGGAGCATGATCGAGGCAGTCGGCCTGACCAAGCGTTACGGCGACAAGACCGCTGTGCACAATCTGTCCTTCCGGGTGCGTCCCGGCGCCGTCACCGGCTTCCTCGGTCCCAACGGCTCCGGCAAGTCGACCACGATGCGGATGATCCTCGGCCTGGACAACCCCACGTCCGGGCACGTGACGATCGGCGGTCATCCGTACCGCCGGCTGCCCAACGCGCCCCGCCAGGTCGGCGCGCTGCTGGACGCCAAGGCGGTGCACGGCGGCCGTTCGGCCCGCAACCACCTGCTGAGCCTGGCCCAGCTGTCCGGCATCCCGGCCCGGCGCGTGGACGAGGTGCTCGGCGTGGTCGGGCTCCAGGACGTGGCCAAGCGCCGCTCCAAGGGCTTCTCCCTGGGCATGGGCCAGCGGCTCGGCATCGCCGCCGCGCTGCTCGGCGACCCGCAGGTGCTGCTCTTCGACGAGCCGGTCAACGGCCTGGACCCCGAGGGCATCCTCTGGGTGCGCAACCTGATGCGGGCGCTCGCGGCGGAGGGCCGTACGGTCTTCGTCTCCTCGCACCTGATGAGCGAGATGGCGCTGACCGCCGACCACCTGATCGTCATCGGGCGCGGCCAGCTCATGGCCGACATGAGCGTGAAGGACTTCATCTCGGCCAACTCGGCCGACTTCGCACGCGTCCGCACTCCCGACAGCGAGCCGCAGCTCCGCGAGAAGCTGACCACCTCGCTGACCGAGGCGGGCGGGCACGTGCTGCCCGAGCAGGACGGCGCGCTGCGCGTGACGGGCCTGCCGCTGCCCCGGATCAGCGACCTCGCCCACGAGGCCGGCGTACGGCTGTGGGAGCTGTCGCCGCACCAGGCCTCGCTGGAGGAGGCCTACATGCGGATGACACAGGGCGCCGTCGACTACCGGTCGACCATCGACCAGAAGGCCGGGCTCCAGCAGCCGCTGCCGCCCGGCGCGCAGCCCCCGATGCCGGTGCCGGGGCAGGGCCAGCCGGGCTGGTACGCCCCGCCGCCGCCCCAGGGCGGTCCGCAGGGCGCGCCGGGACAGGCCCCCGTGGGCCCGTACGGCGCCCCGGCCGCGCCCGGCGCGGCGCCGGCGGGTGCCGCACCGCAGAACCCGTACGCGCAGCCGCCCGCCCCGGCCGCCCAGCCGGCCGGGTCCGCCCCGCAGCCGGCGCCCGCCGCCCCCGCGCCCGTCACCGAACCGACCGAGTCCGAGGACGCCCGATGAGCACGCCCCAGCCCCCGATGCCGAAGGCCGCACCCGAGTGGCAGGCGGCCCCCGCCCCGTCGTACGCGGGCTACACCTCGCCGATCCCCGTGGTGCGCACGCACCTCGGGCACGCGGTCGCCTCCGAGTGGACCAAGATGAGGTCGGTGCGCTCGACGATGTGGACGCTGGGCGTCTTCGTCCTGCTGGTCGTCGGGATCGGCCTGCTGACCGGCCTGGTGGTGTCCGGCTCGTCCGCGGACGTGTCGGGCGAGAGCGCGCTCAGCCTCGGCTTCTTCGGCCTGCTGCTCGGCGGCATGTGCCTCATCACGCTCGGCGTGCTGACCACCGCCTCGGAGTACGGCACCGGCATGGTCCGCACGACGATGACCGCGTGCCCGAGCCGCGGCCGGGTGCTCGCCGCGAAGGCGATCGTCTTCTTCCTCGTGGCGTTCGTCGTGACGCTGGTGTCCTCGACGGTCGTCGCCCTGGCGCACGTGGCACTGCTGGAGGGCAACGGCGCGGTGGATCCCTCCGGCGAGGAGTGGCTGAAGGGCACCGTGGGCATCTCGCTCTACGTCGCGCTGCTCGGGCTGCTCTCGCTCGCCGTCGGCTCGGTCATCCGGCACTCGGCGGGAGCCATCACGCTCATGATCGGGGCCGTGCTGGCGCCCCTGGTGATCGCGCTGTTCATGTTCGCCGAGTCCCTCCAGGACGTGCGCGACGCCCTGTTCGAGTACTCGATCCCGAACCAGATGAGCGTCTTCTACACCAGCTCCCTCACGGAGTCCGGCCCGTCCGGCTGGGACCCGCTGTGGATCATGCTCGGGGTGACGGCCGCGGCGCTCGCCGGCGCCTACGCCCTGCTCCGGAGCCGGGACGTCTAGACGGCACTCAGAACTTCGGCGCGTTACGGGACCGCTGCACCCGCGTGGTGCGGCGGTCCTTCGCGTTCCAGCAGGACTTGTGCCAGTGCCGGCGGTCGTCGACCCCCGCGTGCTCCGGCCAGGCCACCACGTGCGGTACGCCGTCGGGGATCAACTGGTCGCAGCCCGGGCAGCGGTACGACTTGCCCTGCGCGCTGGCGCCGGCCACGTGCCGTACGCTCCACTGCTCGCCCTGCCAGTTCTCCGACGACTGCCAGCCGCCGTAGCGGCCGGAACCGTCGTCCTCGGCGCTCCGGCCGGGCAGGCCGGCTCCCTTGGGTCGGTTGCGACGCGGCGACACGGGACACCTCACGGAGCTATACAGGAAGTACGGGCCCATCCAGCGTACGCGGCACCC
Organism: Streptomyces sp. NPDC018947; assembly: GCF_044390505.1. NCBI lineage: Bacteria > Bacillati > Actinomycetota > Actinomycetes > Kitasatosporales > Streptomycetaceae > Streptomyces > Streptomyces sp. NPDC018947. Next base: position 143,833 of record NZ_JBIRZD010000016.1, on the reverse strand, counting down.
GCGCACCGCCCCGGACCTGCCGCGACGGCCGATTCTGCAGACAATCCGCAAATCCCTTCCCCGCCCGTGTCCTCGGCACGTGTCAGGAGGTTATGCCCTGTGGGGGAGCTCCGTGTCGGGGCCGAGGAAGCAGGAAAAGCAATGCGCGTAGGAAGTTTCGTGCTGGGCGCCCAGTTCCCGGGCCAGGGCCAGGGAGAGGCGCTGCACCGCGCCGTGCGCTCCGCCGAGGTCGCCGAGGAGGCGGGTCTCGACACGGTCTGGCTGGCCGAGCACCACTTCGTGCCGTACGGCACGTGTCCGTCGGCCGTGACGCTGGCCGCGCTGCTGCTGGGCCGCACCCGCCGGGTCCGGGTCGGCACGGCGGTCAGCGTGCTGCCCACCGTCCACCCCGTCGCCCTCGGCGAGCAGGCCGCGCTGCTGCACGTCACGAGCGGCGGCCGGTTCTCGCTGGGCGTGGGCCGCGGCGGCCCGTGGGTCGACCTGGAGGTGTTCGGAGCGGGCCTCGACGCGTACGAAAAGGGGTTCCCGGAGTCACTCGATCTGCTGGTGCGCTGGCTGCGCGAACCGGCCGTCGCCGCCTCGGGCGAGCGCTTCCGGTTCCGCGAGGTGCCCGTCGTCCCGCGTCCCTCCGAGGCGCTGTCGGAGGCCCCGGGCCCGGAGGTGGTGGTCGCCTGCACCTCCCCGTCGAGCGTGCGCACGGCCGCCGGGCGCGGGCTGCCGATGCTGCTCGGGATGCACGTCGGGGACGAGGAGAAGGCCGAGATGGTCGCGCTGTGGAAGCGGTGCGCCCGCGACGCCGGACGGCCGGAGGAGGAGATCCGCGGCGCCGCCCATGTCTCGGCCGGCGTCTGCCAGATCGCGGACCGGCGAACGGACGCGGCGGAGACCCTGCTCAAGGCGATGCCGGGCTGGCTGCGGCAGGGGCTGGACGCCCACGTCACGGTGGACGGCCGCGCGCGGCGGATGCGCGACCCGCTGGCGTACACCGAACTGCTCTGCGGGCTGCACCCGGTGGGCACGCCACGGCTGTGCGCGGACCGGCTCGCGGCGACCAGCGAGCGGACCGGCATCTCGCGGTTCGCCCTGCTCATGGAGGGCTCCGGCGATCTCGCGGCGACCGAGGAGAACGTACGGCGGCTCGGGGCCGAGGTACTCCCCCAGCTCCGCTGAGGACGAACCCCCGCCTTCTACGCGGGACATGCCGGGAGACTTGCCGCTCCGGTACAAGAACTGCACCTCCCGCGTACGGAGCGGCAAGCGGACGAACATCGCGTCAGCAGTCGCGGAATTCCGGCGACTGGTTCAGCAACTGGCTGCGCACCGAGGTGAAACGGGTCAGCGTCTCGTCGACGGAGGAGTCCAACGGGAACACCGCCACCCGGTGGCAGTTCTGGAAGGCCAGCCGCACACCGAAGTGCCGCTGCAGCGCACCGCGTATCGCGTCACTCGCGAGCGCACGCAGTAGCTGACCGCGTGCCTGCTCGTCCGGCGGGGGCGTCTGGTTGTCGGCGAACGCTCCGCCGTCGACCTTCAGCTGTGCCACCAGGGAGCTGATCATCTCCCATGCGTAGGGCAGGGAGGTCCGGACGCAGTCGACGAATTCTGCTTCGTCGACCTCGCCTCGCTCGGCCTTCTCGAGTAGGGCCGGTGAGACGTCGAGCGACATGGGTTCTCCTCTCGCACCCCCGAACAGCAGGGGTTGCCGGACAGTGAAGGGAGCGCGCGATGCCGAACACGCTGCGTAAACGCCTCGCGACCTCCCGTTCAATACCGTAAGCAACCGATCGTGACCGCACCAGGAGAATGCCGAGATGCGCAACATCCGGTACGCACACAATCGGCCAGTGCGCAACACGGGGCCAATGGGAGAAGTGGGACGCTCCCGGGGCCGCTCCGGGCGGAGGCGAATCGCGCCGGGACGGGCACGTCGAGTAGCGTTGCCGACCATGCGTCTCGTCATTGCCCGCTGCTCCGTCGACTACGCCGGACGGCTCACCGCCCACCTCCCCTCGGCCCCCCGGCTGATCCTGGTCAAGGCGGACGGCAGCGTCTCGATCCACGCCGACGACCGGGCCTACAAGCCCCTCAACTGGATGTCGCCGCCCTGCACCCTCAAGGAGGGCAGCGGTGACGAGGCGGGCGTGTGGACCGTCGTCAACAAGGCGGGCGAGAAGCTCATCATCACGATGGAGGAGATCCTCCACGACTCCTCGCACGAACTGGGCGTGGATCCCGGCCTGATCAAGGACGGTGTGGAGGCCCACCTCCAGGAGCTGCTCGCCGACCGCATCGAGACCCTCGGCGAGGGCTACACCCTGATCCGCCGCGAGTACCCGACGGCCATCGGGCCCGTCGACATCCTGTGCCGGGACGCGGAGGGGAGGACGGTCGCCGTCGAGATCAAGCGGCGCGGCGAGATCGACGGCGTGGAGCAGCTCACGCGGTACCTGGAGCTGCTGAACCGCGACCCCCATCTGGCCCCCGTGCGCGGTGTCTTTGCCGCCCAGGAGATCAAGCCGCAGGCGCGTGTGCTGGCCACCGACCGCGGCATCGGCTGCCAGGTGCTGGACTACGACGCGCTGCGCGGCATCGAGGACGACAAGCTGCGGCTGTTCTGAGCCGCACGCGCACGACGTGGAAGGGCCGGGTCCGCCGATGCGGACCCGGCCCTTCCTTCTGCTGCCGGTTCAGATGATCTGCTCGGCCTCCTGGCCGGATCCGGTGCCGCCCGTCGCGGTGCCGCTCTGCGTCGCCGTCGTCGTGGCGCCGGCGGAGGTCGGCGCGGTGCTGCCGGGCCCGGTCGCGCTGTTGGAGGTCTCCGGGCTCGTCGGCAGGGTCGGCTCCGACGTCGGCGACTGCGTGGGCGTCTGGGTGGGGGTCTCGGTCGGCGGTTGCGTCGGCGGCTCGGACGACCCAGGAGGCTCCGACGAGGAGGGCGGTTCCAAGGACGTGGGCGGCTGGGTCTTCGTGGGTCCGCCCGTCGGGCCGGTGCCGTCGGTGTCCCCCGGCCCGGGGGTGCCGCTGGGGCCGTCCGAGGGCCCGGCCGTCTCGGTGGGGGCCGGGTCGTCGGAGGTGCCGGGGGTGCCGTCCGGGCCGGGGTCGCTCGGCCGGGCGGTCGCCCCGCCGGTGTCGGCGGAGCCGTTGCCGTCGTCCTCGGGCCGGTCGGCGCCGACGCCGCCGTCGTCGATGCCCTGGCTTGCCGAGGGGTTGACGCCGACCCGGTCGGACGGGTCGCCCGCGTCGTTCTCGGAGGTGGCGCCCAGGGTCACCACCGTGCCGAGCACGGCGACGAGCAGCGCGCCCGCGCCGGCGGCCACGAGGTTGCGCCGCGCGAGCCCCTTGACGCCGCCCCCCGCCTTGCGGGAGGCGCCGGGGGACGGGTTCTGGCGGGTGGTGATCAGGGTCGGGGACTGCGGGGCCGGCCTCAGCGGCGGGAAGGGCGCGGGCACCCCGGCCGGCGGCGACTCCTCGTGCCGGGCGTCCGGCACCTCGTCGCCCGCGTCCAGCCCCGTGCCGATGCCGAGGAGGCCGGTCCCGGCGGCGGCGACGGCGGGTCCGGGCCATGCGGGCGTGCCCGGGACGGCGCCGAGGCCGGGAGTGTCCCCGGAGCGGTCGGCGACCAGGGCGAGGGCACGGCGGCCGGCGACGGCGCCCCGCTTGTCGGAGAGCGCGCCGCGCAGCCCGATGGACGCCTCCAGCTCGGCGCGGGCCCGGTCGAGCTGTCCCTCGCACAGCGCGAGGACGCCCAGCTCGTGGTGGAAGTAGGCCTGCTCGGCGACGTCACCGGCGAGCCGGGAGGCCTCGCTGCCGGAGCGCAGCGCACGCTGCCAGGCGCTCCAGTGCAGCCCGGCGGCGAAGGCGGGGGCCGCGGCGCGGGCCAGCTCGACGGCGGGGCTCTCCTCGCCGTCGGCGGGCGGGGTCGTCCCCGGCACCAGCGCGGTGAGGGCGGCCAGCACGGCGTCGGCCTCGGCGCAGACCCGCTCGGGGGTGACCGAGGGGTGCCCGGTCCACCAGGCGTAGTGCCGCGCGGCGGTCTCGGCCCGCCCGGCCGGCTCGTCGGCGTATCCGGCGCTCTCCAGTTGGGCGAGCACTCCGGCGGCCAGCCGGTAGCGGGAGCCGACCGGCGAGATGAGTCCGCAGTCGGCCAGCTCTCCGAGGGCGGCGTCCGCGTGGGTGTCGCCGACCAGCGCGGGCAGGTGCGCCTGGTGCGGCACCTCGCCGCCGAGGGCGACGGCGAACTCCAGGGTGGCGCGGGCGAAGGCGCTCAGCCGGGCGGCGAGCAGCGGTGCGGGCGCGGCGGCCTCGCCGACGGACGGCAGGGGCGCCTCGTCGCTCTCGGCGGCGCCGTGGGGCGCCTCGTCGGCGGGGCGGGCGTCGGCGAGGACACCGAACTCGTCGACGGCGTCGGCGCCGGCCCGCAGCCGGTCGCGTTGCCGCAGCAGCGCGCCGGCCTGCACGAAGCGCAGGGGCAGGCCCTCGGACTCGAACCAGAGGTCGCCGGCCCAGTTGGACTCCTCCTCGGTGAGGGGGCGTCCGGCGGCGCGTTCGAGGAGTTCCACGCCGTCCGCGCGGTCGAGGCCGGTGAGGAAGACCTCCTCGACGGCGGAGCCGGCGGACGGTGCGGGCACGTCCGGTGCGGCGGCGACGAGGAAGGCGCACTCGGGGGTGGCGTCCAGCAGCTCGTCGAGGGCGGCGCCGCCGAACTCCACGTCGTCCAGGACGACGACCGCGCCGACCTCGCGGACGAGGTCGAGCAGTTCGTCGCGGCCGGGACGGTGCAGGGGGGCGCGGTGGACGGCGCGGAAGAGGTCGTACAGCAGGTCGTCGGCCGTGCGCCGGAAGCCGCTCAGACGGACGACGCCGTCGGGGGCGAGGTCGGCGCAGTCCTCGGCGACGATGTCGAGGAGGCTGGTGCGGCCGGACCCCGCGGGGCCGGTCAGGCGCACCGAACGGCCGCGGGCGAGCAGTCTGACGAGGCGTTCGCGTTCGTCCTGGCGGGCCAGGAGGCCGAGTTCGGGCCGGGACGGTCCGGGCGGGACGGGCGGGCGCGCGGCGCGCTCCTGTTCGGCGCGTTCGGCCGCGGTGAGCCTCGCGGGCCGGGCGGGCCGCTCGGCGGGCGGGCAGACCTCGATCTCGCTGCCGTCGACGGGGTTGACGGTGAGCAGGAAGTCGCCCGAGACGAGCTGCACCGTGCGGGCGAGTGCCGGTGCGCTCTGTCCGAAGCCGGGTGTCAGGGGGTCCCTGGGCGGGCGTGGGCGCGGCGAGTGGCCGTCGTCGTGGCCGTGGTCCTCGGGCCCCCGGTTGTTCGGGTCCATGGGTTCAAGCCCCCCAAAAGCGTCGTGTGCCGGGCCCCCGGGTCGGGGCCACCCCTCCCGGCCTTGCCGCACACCGCGCTGTCGCTTCTGGTCCGGGCCCGCCAGTGGGTTGCGAGTCGGCGGGCAGCCAGACCCTAAACCTTCGCTCAGTATGTCGGACAGTCCGGGGTGCCGGGCCGCCCGGGACATCACGGTCTCATGAGGGTTGGGCGCGACGGGCGTTTCGCCGGGGGTGTCCGGCTCCGTGCGGGGCGCGGCGGACGGGGTCGGGGCGTCAGACGCGGGGCAGGGTCTCCACGCCGATGCCGCCCTCGATGGCGAGGATGCGGTGCAGCCGGGTGGCCACCAGCAGGCGCTGCATCTGCGGCGGGACGCCGCGCAGCACCAGCCGGCGGCCGCAGCGTCCGGCCCGCCGGTGGGCCCCCATGATCACCCCGAGTCCGGTGGCGTCCCAGGAGTCCAGCTCTGACAGGTCCAGCACCAGGTCGCCGACTCCGTCGTCGACGGCCGAGTGCAGGACCGTACGGGCGTCCGCCGCGCTGCGGACGTCGAGGCGGCCCCCGACGACCAGCTCGACGTGGTCGCCCCTGATGTGCATATGCGCTCCCCGGCGTGCGTCTCGTGCTCGTCGTTGTGTCTCTCGCGAGGTGATCTCTCGGCGATATCAGGTCATGCAACCTCTGACTGGCCGAAACGACCTGAGGTTGCCGCCTGTAAGCGAACCGATACCGAATTCACCCCGCCGTGTGATGTTTCCCGGGCCGGGGGTGGACTCGGCGCGGACTCAGTGCTTGTAGAAGCCCTGCCCGCTCTTGCGCCCGATGTCACCGGCGTCCACCATCCGGCGCATCAGCTCCGGCGGCGCGAACTTCTCGTCCTGGGACTCGGTGTAGATGTTGCTCGTGGCGTGCAGCAGGATGTCGACGCCCGTCAGGTCGGCGGTGGCCAGGGGGCCCATGGCGTGGCCGAAGCCGAGCTTGCAGGCGAGGTCGATGTCCTCGGCGGTGGCGACGCCCGACTCGTAGAGCTTGGCGGCCTCGACGACGAGGGCGGAGATGAGGCGGGTGGTCACGAAGCCGGCCACGTCGCGGTTGACGACGATGCAGGTCTTGCCGGTGGACTCGGCGAACTCGCGGGCGGTGGCGAGGGTTTCGTCGCTGGTCTTGTAGCCGCGCACCAGCTCGCAGAGCTGCATCATCGGGACCGGCGAGAAGAAGTGGGTGCCGACGACGCGTTCGGGGCGCTCCGTCACGGCCGCGATCTTGGTGATCGGGATGGCGGAGGTGTTGGAGGCGAGGATCGCCTCGTCCTTCACGAGCTTGTCGAGCGTGCGGAAGATCTCGTGCTTGACCTCCAGCTTCTCGAAGACGGCCTCGACGACGACGTCCGCGTCGGCGGCGGCGTCCAGGTCGGTGGTCGCGGTGATGCGGGCGAGGGCGGCGTCGGCGTCGTCCGCCGCCAGCCTGCCCTTGGCGACGAACTTGTCGTAGGAGGCCTTGATTCCGTCGGTGCCCCGCCGGAGCGCCTCGTCGGTCACATCGCGCAGGACGACGTCCCAGCCCGCCTGCGCGGAGACCTGGGCGATGCCGGACCCCATGAGACCGGCTCCGATGACGGCGAGCTTCCGTGCCACTGTGCGACTCCCCTTCGAGACACTCACGCACTGTTCTTGACTGTCACTCGCGGACACTAGCGCCCGCGGGCGAGCGCGGGAGGGGTTAGTAATGCGTGTCACGTCTCACGCAGTGAGACGCCGGTCACGTCCCTTCCCGAGGGGCCGTCTTGGCGGTGACCGCGGCCCGATGCGGGCGGGCGGGGCCGGGAGGGCCCGTGCAACGTTCGCGCCGCCAACTCCCTTCATTCAACACCATGTTGTTGACGCGCGTAGCGTCGTTGCCGCACGCTGGTCGACGGGTACCTCCCGGGTGACGCCACCCCTCCCATCCGCGACGATCTGCCAGGAGGCCGGAATGCTCAGACGTCTGACGCGCACTCTTCTCTCATTTGTCATGATCCTGACAGGCACGGTGCTCGGCGTGACCGCCACCGCGGGCACGGCCCACGCCGACGAGTGTTACACCTGGAGCCGCACCCTGTCCGAGGGCTCCTCCGGCAGCGACGTGACGCAGTTGCAGATCCGCGTCGCCGGCTGGGTGACCTCGGGCGAACGGCTCTCCTACGACGGCCAGTACGGCGCCCGTACCGCCGCCGCCGTCAAGAAGTTCCAGTCGGCGTACGGGCTCGCCGCCGACGGCGTCGCCGGACCGGCGACCTTCAGCAAGATCTACGCCCTCCAGGACAGCGACTGCACGCCCGCCCACTTCACCTACGCCGAACTCAACAAGTGCAACTCCGACTGGTCGGGCGGCGCGGTCTCCGCCGCCACCGCCAAGGCGAACGCGCTCAAGACCATGTGGAAGCTGGAGGCGATGCGGCACGCGCTCGGCGACGTGCCGATCACGATCTCCAGCGGCTTCCGCTCCTACGCCTGCAACAACGCCGTCGGGGGCTCGGCCACCAGCCGCCATCTCTACGGCGACGCCGCCGACCTCGTCGGCTCGCCGAGCCTGTGCACCCTCGCCCGGCAGGCCCGCACCCACGGCTTCTCCGAGATCCTCGGCCCGGGCTACCCCGGCCACAACGACCACACCCACGTCGCCTTCGACCCGTCGCCGTACTGGTCCGCGCCCACCTGCGGCATCTGACCGGCGTCCGGCACGACCGGACGGCGGCCGGGCAGCCCCGAGGGCGCCCGGCCGCAGTCCGCCGCGTCACACCGGGGGTGAGCCGCGAGGTGCTCGTGCTGCTGGACGAGATGGAGGACCTGCTCGGCGAGAAGGTCCTCGGGTACGCCGTACGGGGGGGCGAAAGAGTCGATGCTGCTGTCCGGGCTGATGCTGCCGATTCCCTGGCACCCCGCTGGCTGGACGTCCTGTCGCACTTCGTGCCGTTCCGCTACATGGTGGACGCCGTGCGCGACGCCTACACCGGCCGGTACGCGACCGCGCACATGCTGTACGGCGGCCTGGTGGCCTTCCGCCTCGCGGCACTCGCCGTGACGGTGGGCACACGCGTCTTCCGGACGGCCGGGGCGTAACTACGCTGGCCCCATGGTCAACCTGACGCGCATCTACACCCGGACCGGCGACCAGGGCACCACCGCCCTCGGCGACATGAGCCGGGTCCCCAAGACCGACCTCAGGATCTCCGCGTACGCCGACGCCAACGAGGCGAACGCGGTGATCGGCACGGCGATCGCCCTCGGCGGCCTGCACGAGGAGGTCGTCAAGGTCCTCGTCCGCGTCCAGAACGACCTGTTCGACGTGGGCGCCGACCTGTCGACGCCGGTGGCGGAGAACCCCCCGTACCCGCCGCTGCGGGTGGAACAGTTCTACGTCGACCGGCTGGAGGAGGACTGCGACCGCTTCCTGGCCGGCCTGGAGAAGCTGAGGTCGTTCATCCTGCCCGGCGGCACGCCCGGCGCGGCCCTGCTGCACCAGGCGTGCACCGTGGTGCGGCGGGCCGAGCGCTCCACGTGGGCGGCGCTGGAGGTCCACGGCGAGACGATGAACCCGCTGACCGCGACCTATCTGAACCGCCTGTCGGACCTGCTGTTCATCCTCGCCCGCACCGCCAACAAGGAGGTCGGGGACGTGCTGTGGGTGCCGGGCGGGGAGCGCTAGGGGCGGTCGGACACCCCCGGGCCCGCAGGCCCCCCGGGGAGCGCCCGGCGTCTCTCGGCCCGGCGGCGCGCGGACCGGTACACACCCCACCCGGTCTGCGCGCCGCCGGTGCACATCAGCACGGCGCCGACCTTCGGCAGCTCGACGGCGGGGACCTCCACTCCCCCGGTGTACAGCCACAGGGCGAGGCCGGCCAGGAAGGCGGCGGCGCCCTCCCACAGGTGCCGCTCGGCCAGGAACCTCACCGGCGGGCCTCCGTCCTCTCCCGTTCGTCCGCGGCCGGGTCGGCTCCCGCGGGACGCCTCCTCGGCCAGATCACGTACGTCAGCGCGATCAGGCCGTGGACGACCACGGCCCTCAGGGCCACCCCCTGGAAGGCGCGCAGGGACGAGACGTCGCCCGCGTCGCCGACGTACCGGACGGCTCCCTCCAGCAGCGCGCACGCCACCGCGGCACCCAGCACCGTGCGCAGCCACAGCCCGCCCTCGTGCCGGGCGCGGGCCATGCCGTGGCGCGGGGGCCCGAGCGGTGGCGGGCCGCCGGCCAGGCGGTGCGCGGCGTGGCCGTCGAGCCACCGGACCGTGTAGGGGCCGTACCCGACGGTCCAGCCGATGTAGACCGCCGCCAGGCCGTGCTGCCAGCTCGGCTCCGCGCCGTTCCTCAGGTCGATCGCCGTCGCGGCGAACAGCACCAGTTCCAGCAGCGGCTCGCACAGCAGCAGGACCACGCCGGTACGGCGCCACTTCAGCAGGTAGCGGGCGGCCAGCCCGAGCGCCAGCAGCACCCAGAAGCCGACCTCGCAGGCGATGATCAACGCGACTACCACGGCGTACTCCCTCGGTTCACCCCTCCAGGCTCCCGTGGGAATCCGCCTCGGTCGTCGTCGCCGGTGACGATGCTCCGGTACATCGAAAGATGCAGTGCCGGACCCTTCCCGGGGATCAGACGGGCACTGTCCGGGCCGTGTTGGATGGGGTCATGGCCGTACGACTCCCCCGCCCGCGCCGCTTCGACGTGTACGCCGCGACGGCCGGTCTGCTCGGCGGGCTGCTGCTGTGGGCCATCGGCCTGGCGGTACGGCCGCCCGACGGGCCGGGCGTGCTGTTCCCCGGCCGCTGGCCGCTGCTGGTCCCCCTCGCCGTGACGGCGGGCTGCGAACTGCTGCGCCGCTCCGCGCCGCGCGCCGGCCTGCTGACCGGCACGGCCGCGCTGGCCGCGGACACCCTCACGCAGGGCAGCCTGGTCACGGTGATCATGTACACCGACCTGATGTACGCCGCCGTGCTCTACGGCCCGCCCTCGTCGGCCCGCCGCATCCCGTGGATCACCGGGCTGCTCACGGTGGCCGGAACGATCGTGCCGTACGCGCTGTGGCGGGTGCCCGAGGCCCTGCTGATCGGCGTCGCCGTGGGCATCGTGTCGTTCGGGCCCGCCTCCACCGGGCTGATCGTGCGCAACCACCGCGAGGCCGCCGACGCCGCCCGGCTGCGCGCCGAACAGACCGCGCTGCTGGCCGAGACGGACCGCGTCCAGGCGGTGACCGCGGAACGGTCCCGGATGGCCCGCGAGTTGCACGACGTGGTCGCGGGCCACCTCTCCGCCATCGCCATCCACTCCACGGCCGCCCTCTCCCTGGACGACGCGGCGACCACCCGCCGGGCGCTGGGCGTGATCCGGGAGAACAGCGTCGAGGGACTGGCCGAGATGCGCCGGCTCATCGGCCTCCTGCGCGACAGCGGCGGGGACACCGAACCGGCCGCCGCGCCCACCCTCGAGGGCCTCGGCGCGCTGGTCGACGGCGCCCGCGCCAACGGACTGGACGTCTCGCTGGAGGCGGCGCCCGGCGGGCCGGTTCCCGCGCCGGTCGGGATGGCCGCGTACCGCATCGTGCAGGAGTCGCTGACCAACGCCCTGAAACACGCCTCGCGGGGCCCGGTCCGGGTGCGGCTCAGCCGCCGCGAGGACGTTCTGTGCGTCCGGGTGACCAGCGCGTACGGTGACCACGACGCACCGCGCGCCCCCGGCTCGGGCGCCGGTCTGGTCGGTATGCGCGAGCGGGCCGCCCTGCTGCGCGGCACCTTCGCGGCCGGCCCCGAACCGACGGCGGACGGCCGGATCTGGGCCGTCCACGCCACTCTGCCCCTGACCGAAGGAGACTTCGCATGATCCGCGTCCTCGTCGCCGAGGACCAGGCCGCCGTGCGCGCCGGGCTGGTCCTCATCCTGGGCAGCGCACCGGACATCGAGGTGGCCGGCGAGGCGGCGGACGGCGAGCGGGCGGTGGAGCTGGCGCGGGAGCTGCGGCCGGACGTGGTGCTGATGGACGTGCAGATGCCGCGGCTGGACGGGGTGTCGGCGACCCGGCGGGTGGTCGCCGAGGGGCTGGCCGACGTCCTGGTACTGACCACCTTCGACCTGGACGAGTACGTGTTCGGGGCGCTCAGGGCGGGAGCCGCCGGGTTCCTGCTGAAGAACACGGAGGCGAACGACCTGATCACGGCCGTGCGCACGGTGGCGGGCGGCGAGGGCGTCGTCGCCCCGGCCGTGACCCGGCGCCTGATCGCCGAGTTCGCGGCGCGGTCCGCCCGGGAGTCCACCGCCGACCCCGCGGTCCTCGACGGTCTCACCCGGCGCGAGCGCGAGGTGCTGTCCTGTCTGGGCGAGGGCCTGTCGAACGCGGCGATCGCCGTCCGCCTCGACATGGCCGAGGCCACGGTGAAGACGCACGTCAGCCGTCTGCTGGGGAAGCTGGAGCTGCGCAGCCGGGTGCAAGCGGCCGTGCTGGCTCAGGAGTTGGGGTTCTAGCCACCTTCGCCCAGCACTGGTCCAGACCTATTGACCTCTGGTCCAGACCTTTCTATTCTCGCGGCACTGCGGGCATGAGGCTCAGTCATGCTCACATCAACATCCCCACATAAGGAGGCGCACCATGCGCTTCGGACACAGAGCCGCGGCACTGGCCGCGACCCTGGCGCTCCCCCTCGCCGGAATGGTCGGCCTCGCCAGTGAGGCCCAGGCCGCGACGAGCGCGACGGCCACCTTCACCAAGACCTCGGACTGGGGCACGGGCTTCGGCGGAAGCTGGACCGTGAAGAACACGGGCACGACGACCATCAACTCCTGGACGGTCGAGTGGGACTTCCCCTCCGGCACCAAGGTCGGCTCGGCCTGGGACGCCACCGTCACCAACTCCGGTGACCACTGGACCGCCAAGAACGTCGGCTGGAACGGCACCCTCGCCCCCGGGGCGTCCGTCTCGTTCGGCTTCAACGGCATCGGCTCCGGCTCCCCGTCCGGCTGCAAACTCAACGGCGGGAGCTGCGACGGCACCTCCGTCCCCGGCGACTCGGCCCCCTCCGCGCCCGGCACCCCGGCCGCCTCGGACATCACCGACACCTCGGTCAAGCTGACCTGGCCCGCCGCGACCGACGACAAGGGCGTCAAGAACTACGACGTCCTGCGCGACGGCGCCAAGGTCGCCACCGTCACCGGCACCACGTACACGGACACCGGCCTCACCAAGGGCACCGACTACTCGTACACCGTCCAGGCCCGGGACACCGCCGACCAGACCGGCCCGGTCAGCGGCGCGGTCAAGGTCCGCACCACCGGCGGCGACGGCGGCAACCCGGGCGGCGGCGACAAGGTCAAGCTCGGCTACTTCACCAACTGGGGCGTCTACGGGCGCAACTACCACGTGAAGAACCTGGTCACCTCCGGCTCCGCCGACAAGATCACGCACATCAACTACGCGTTCGGCAACGTCCAGGGCGGCAAGTGCACCATCGGTGACGCCTACGCCGACTACGACAAGGCCTACACCGCCGACCAGTCCGTCGACGGCGTCGCCGACACCTGGGACCAGCCGCTGCGCGGCAACTTCAACCAGCTCCGCAAGCTGAAGGCCAAGTACCCGCACATCAAGGTCATCTGGTCCTTCGGCGGCTGGACCTGGTCCGGCGGCTTCCCCGACGCCGTGAAGAACCCGGCCGCCTTCGCCAAGTCCTGCCACGACCTGGTCGAGGACCCGCGCTGGGCCGACGTCTTCGACGGCATCGACCTGGACTGGGAGTACCCGAACGCCTGCGGTCTGAGCTGTGACACCACCAGCGCGAAGAACGCCTTCAGCTCCATGATGAAGGCGATGCGCGCCGAGTTCGGCAACGACCTGGTCACCGCGGCCGTCACCGCCGACGCCTCGGCCGGCGGCAAGATCGAGGCCGCCGACTACGGCCCGGCCGCCCAGTACATCGACTGGTACAACGTGATGACGTACGACTTCTTCGGCGCCTGGGAGAAGAACGGCCCGACCGCTCCCCACTCGCCGCTGACCTCGTACGCCGGTATCCCGCAGCAGGGCTTCAACTCCGCCGACGCCATCGCCAAGTTCAAGGCCGCGGGCGTGCCGGCCACCAAGCTGCTGCTCGGCATCGGCTTCTACGGACGCGGCTGGACCGGCGTCACCCAGGCCGCTCCCGGCGGCACCGCGACCGGCCCGGCGGCGGGCACCTACGAGGCGGGCATCGAGGACTACAAGGTCCTCAAGAACAGTTGCCCGGCCACCGGCACCGTCGCCGGCACCGCGTACGCCCACTGCGGCACCAACTGGTGGTCCTACGACACCCCGGCGACCGTGAAGTCCAAGATGGACTGGGCCGAGACCCAGGGCCTGGGCGGCGCCTTCTTCTGGGAGTTCAGCGGAGACACCGCCAACGGCGAGCTGGTCAGCGCCATCGACAGCGGCCTGAAGGGGAGCTGAACGGCTCCGAGCGTCATTGACGCTCCCCCGGACTCCGTCCGGGGGACCCCACCCAGCGGGTGAACGAGGCTACGCCACGTTCACCCGCTGTCCTGGTGGGGCTGCCTCCAGCCACGCGAGAAATCCGGTCAGCGCGTCTTCGCTCATCGCCAGCTCGAGCCGGGTCCCCCGGTGCAGACAGGCGAGGACCACGGCGTCGGAGAGCAACGCCAGCTCCTCCTCCCCGTCCGGGAGGCGCCGGCCGGCCACCTCGATCGCGGAGCGCTCCAGCACGCGGCGCGGGCGGGGGGAGTACGAGAAGACGCGGTACCACTCGACCCGGTCGCCGTTGTAGCGGGCCACACCGTAGGCCCAGCCCTTGCCGCCGGCGTCCCCCTCCGCGGGGGCCTCCCAGCGCAGCGAGCAGTCGAAGGTGCCGCCCGAGCGCTGGATCAGCCGGCGGCGCAGACCGAAGACGAACAGCCCCACCACCACCAGGGCGACGGCGATTCCGCACACAGTCAGAGCGAGGACCATCGGCACCGACCTCCTCGTCTGCTAGGTAACGGAACGGAAAAAACACCCTGATCTGCCTCAGCCGCGGCCGGGTCCGGATCGCTCCGGTCCCAGCCGCGGCTGAGTGACGTTCATAGCACAGCGCTGTGTGTCAGCGCCCCGCCGCCGCGCGCAGTCGGACGTCCGCGCGGCGCTCGGCGTGGGCGTCGCCCTCCGCCTTCGCGCGCTCGAGCTCCCGCTCCGCGCGCTGGACGTCGATCTCGTCCGACAGCTCGGCGATCTCGGCCAGCAACGACAGCTTGTTGTCGGCGAACGAGATGAAACCGCCGTGCACCGCGGCGACGACCGTCCCACCGTCACTCGTACGAATGGTCACCGGGCCCGACTCCAGCACACCGAGCAGCGGCTGGTGACCGGGCATGACGCCGATGTCGCCGGACGTGGTGCGCGCGACGACCAGGGTGGCCTCGCCGGACCAGACCTCTCGGTCGGCCGCGACCAGCGCGACGTGCAGCTCAGCAGCCAAGGTGGCTCCTCGGGTCACCACCCGGCGGGAGAGCCGGGTGTTGGTTACAAGTCTAAGGGGCGTGACGGAGGGGGCGGGACGTGCCCGCCCCCTCCGGTGTGAGCCGTGGGCTCACTCGAGCACGAGGCTCAGGAGACGCCGAGCTCCTTGGCGTTCTTCTTCAGGTCCTCGATACCACCGCACATGAAGAACGCCTGCTCCGGGAAGTGGTCGTACTCGCCGTCGCAGATCGCGTTGAACGCGGCGATCGACTCGTCCAGCGGCACGTCCGAACCGTCCACGCCGGTGAACTGCTTGGCGACGTGGGTGTTCTGGGACAGGAAGCGCTCCACGCGACGGGCGCGGTGGACGACGAGCTTGTCCTCCTCGCCGAGCTCGTCGATACCGAGGATCGCGATGATGTCCTGCAGGTCCTTGTACTTCTGCAGGATGTTCTTCACGCGCATCGCGGCCTGGTAGTGGTCCGCCGCGATGTACCGCGGGTCGAGGATGCGGGACGTCGAGTCCAGCGGGTCCACGGCCGGGTAGATGCCCTTCTCGGAGATCGGACGGGAGAGAACCGTCGTCGCGTCGAGGTGGGCGAAGGTGGTGGCCGGGGCCGGGTCGGTCAGGTCGTCCGCGGGGACGTAGATCGCCTGCATCGAGGTGATCGAGTGACCACGGGTCGAGGTGATGCGCTCCTGGAGGAGACCCATCTCGTCGGCCAGGTTCGGCTGGTAGCCCACCGCGGAGGGCATGCGGCCGAGCAGGGTCGACACCTCGGAACCGGCCTGCGTGAAGCGGAAGATGTTGTCGATGAAGAACAGCACGTCCTGCTTCTGCACATCGCGGAAGTACTCCGCCATGGTCAGGCCGGCGAGGGCCACGCGCAGACGGGTGCCCGGGGGCTCGTCCATCTGGCCGAAGACGAGCGCGGTCTTGTCGATGACGCCCGACTCGCTCATCTCGTCGATGAGGTCGTTGCCCTCACGGGTGCGCTCGCCGACACCGGCGAACACGGAGACACCGTCGTGGTTGTTGGCGACGCGGTAGATCATCTCCTGGATGAGCACCGTCTTGCCGACGCCGGCGCCGCCGAACAGACCGATCTTGCCGCCCTTGACGTACGGGGTCAGCAGGTCGATGACCTTGACGCCGGTCTCGAACATCTCGGTCTTCGACTCGAGCTCGTCGAAGTTGGGCGCCTTGCGGTGGATCGGCCAGCGCTCACCGGTGTAGGTCTCGTCGACGTTCAGCACCTCACCGAGGGTGTTGAACACCTTGCCCTTGGTGAAGTCGCCGACGGGCACGGAGATGGCCGAGCCGGTGTCGGTCACCGGAGCCTGGCGGACCAGACCGTCGGTGGGCTGCATGGAGATGGTGCGGACCAGGCCGTCACCCAGGTGCTGGGCGACCTCCAGGGTCAGCGTCTTCAGCTCGCCCGCCTGCGCCGGGTCGGCGACCTCGACGTGGAGGGCGTTGTAGATGTCCGGCATCGCGTCGACGGGGAACTCCACGTCGACGACCGGGCCGATGACCCGCGCGACGCGGCCGGTGGCCACGCCCGACGCAGCGGTCGGCTCAACAGTGGTGGTCATTAGTTGTCACTCCCCGCGGTCGCGTCGGCCAGTGCGCTCGCGCCACCGACGATCTCGCTGATTTCCTGGGTGATTTCGGCCTGGCGGGCCGCGTTGGCAAGACGGGAGAGCGTGTTGATCAGCTCGCCCGCGTTGTCGGTGGCCGACTTCATCGCGCGCCGCGTGGCGGCGTGCTTGGAAGCGGCCGACTGCAGCAGCGCGTTGTAGATGCGGCTCTCGACGTAGCGCGGCAGCAGGGCGTCGAGGACGTCCTCCGCCGACGGCTCGAAGTCGTACAGCGGAAGGATCTCGTCCTTCGCCGCCGACTCCTGCGCGACCTCTTCGAGGCGCAGCGGCAGCAACCGCGAGTCGATCGCCGTCTGCGTCATCATCGAGACGAACTCGGTGTAGACGATGTGGAGCTCGTCCACGCCGCCCTCGGCCGTCTCCTTCTCGATGGCCTCGATCAGCGGAGCCGCGACCTTCTTGGCGTCCGCGTACGTCGGCTCGTCGGTGAAGCCCGTGAACGACTCCGCGACCTTGCGCTCACGGAAGTTGTAGTGGGCCAGACCGCGCCGGCCGACGATGTACGTGTCGACCTGCTTGCCCTCGCGCTCGAGACGCTCGGTGAGCTGCTCCGCAGCCTTGATGGCGTTGGAGTTGAAGGCGCCGGCCAGACCGCGGTCGCTCGTGAGGAGCAGGACCGCGGCACGGGCCGGGTTCTCCGCCTCCGTGGTGAGCGGGTGCTTCGTGTTCGACCCGGTGCCGACCGCCGTGACCGCGCGGGTCAGTTCCTGCGCGTACGGCGTGGAGGCCGCCACCTTGCGCTGCGCCTTGACGACGCGCGAGGCGGCGATCATCTCCATCGCCTTGGTGATCTTCTTGGTCGCGGTGACGGATCGGATGCGACGCTTGTAGACCCGGAGCTGGGCTCCCATGAGTCAGGTCCCTTCCTTACGTCACTTGGCGGCGGACGTGGCGTCCTCGCCGAGCAGCTTGCCGTCCGAGGTCTCGAACTGCTTCTTGAACGACGCGATGGCCTCGGCGACGGCCTGCAGGGTGTCGTCGGACATCTTGCCGCCCTCCTTGATGGAGGTCATGAGGCCCTGCTCCTGGCGGTGCAGGTACTCCAGCAGCTCCTTCTCGAAGCGGCGGATGTCGGCGACCGGCACGTCGTCCATCTTGCCGGTGGTGCCGGCCCAGACGGAGACGACCTGGTCCTCGGTAGCCATCGGCTGGTACTGGTCCTGCTTCAGCAGCTCGACCATGCGCTGACCGCGCTCGAGCTGCGCCTTCGACGCGGCGTCCAGGTCGGAACCGAAGGCGGCGAACGCCTCCAGCTCACGGAACTGGGCGAGGTCGACGCGCAGACGGCCGGAGACCTGCTTCATGGCCTTGTGCTGGGCGGAGCCACCGACGCGGGAGACCGAGATACCGACGTTCAGGGCCGGACGCTGGCCGGCGTTGAACAGGTCGGACTCCAGGAAGCACTGGCCGTCGGTGATGGAGATGACGTTGGTCGGGATGAACGCCGAGACGTCGTTGGCCTTGGTCTCGACGATCGGCAGACCGGTCATCGAACCGGCGCCCATGTCGTCGGAGAGCTTGGCGCAGCGCTCCAGCAGGCGGGAGTGCAGGTAGAAGACGTCACCCGGGTAGGCCTCGCGGCCCGGCGGGCGGCGCAGGAGCAGCGACACGGCGCGGTAGGCGTCGGCCTGCTTCGACAGGTCGTCGAAGATGATCAGGACGTGCTTGCCCTCGTACATCCACTGCTGGCCGATGGCCGAGCCGGTGTACGGCGCCAGGTACTTGAAGCCGGCCGGGTCGGACGCCGGGGCGGCCACGATGGTCGTGTACTCCAGCGCGCCGTTCTCCTCCAGCGCGCGGCGGACCGACGCGATGGTGGAGCCCTTCTGGCCGATGGCGACGTAGATGCAGCGGACCTGCTTGTTCGGGTCGCCGGTGCGCCAGTTGTCGCGCTGGTTGATGATCGTGTCGACGGCCAGGGCGGTCTTGCCGGTCTGGCGGTCGCCGATGATGAGCTGACGCTGGCCGCGGCCGATCGGCGTCATGGCGTCGACGGCCTTGTAGCCCGTCTCCATCGGCTCGTGCACCGACTTGCGCTGCATGACCGTGGGGGCCTGCAGTTCGAGGGCGCGGCGGCCCTCGGTCTCGATCTCGCCGAGACCGTCGATCGGGTTGCCGAGGGGGTCGACGACGCGGCCGAGGTAGCCCTCGCCCACGGCGACCGACAGGACCTCGCCGGTGCGGGTGACCGGCTGGCCCTCCTCGATGCCGCTGAACTCACCGAGGACGATGGCACCGATCTCGCGCTCCTCGAGGTTGAGGGCGAGGCCGAGGGTGCCGTCCTCGAACTTCAGCAGTTCGTTGGCCATGGCCGAGGGCAGGCCCTCGACCTTCGCGATGCCGTCGCCGGCAAGGGTGACCGTACCGACCTCCTCGCGCGAGGCCGCGTCCGGCTTGTACGACTGGACGAAGTTCTCCAGTGCGTCCCGGATCTCCTCCGGCCGGATCGTGAGCTCCGCCATCTGAGTTCCCTGCTCTCCTTGTTGGGCCCGAAGTTTCACTTGGGGGGGTATTCCACGAGTCGGGACTCCCCCCAATGAGAGGTGAATCCTCTGCACGGCCCAACCAGGGCCGTCGTAAGTACGTACTGCTTGTTCTGCTGTGTGCCGTCGGCCGCTCGGGCCGCCGTGGTCGCTAGCTCGCCATGCGGCGGCCGGCGTCCTCCAGTCGGTCCGCGATGGAGCCGTTGATGACCTCGTCACCGACCTGCACCCGGATCCCGCCGAGGACCTCGGGGTCCACGTCGAGGTTGAGGTGCATCGGACGGCCGTAGACCTTCGCCAGGGCGGCGCCGAGGCGCTGCTTCTGCGAGTCGCTCAGCGGCACCGCCGAGGTGACGACGGCGACCATGCGGTCCCGCCGGTCCGCGGCGAGCTTGGACAGGGACTCGAGTCCCGACTCCAGGCTACGTCCCCGCGGCGCGGTCACAAGGCGCGTCACCAGACGCTCGGTGGTCCGCTCGGCCCGGCCGCCGAGCAGGCTGCGCAGCAGCTCGCCCTTGGCCGAGGTGGTGGCCGACCGGTTGGTCAGCGCGGCGCGCAGCTCGGTGTTCGAGGAGACGATCCGGCCGAACCGGAACAGCTCGTCCTCGACGTTGTCGAGCCGGCCCCGCTTCTGCGCGGCGGTGAGGTCGGCGGTGTTCGCCAGCTCCTCCAGCGCGTCCACCAGGTCGCGGGACTGCGACCAGCGGGAGCGCACCATGCCGGACACCAGGTCGGCGGCGGGGCCGCTGATCTGGGTGCCCAGGAGTCGCTGGGCCAGTTCGGCCTTGGCCTCGCCGGACTGCGCCGGGTCGGTCAGGACCCGACGCAGCGACACCTCGCGGTGGAGCAGCGCGGTGACGGCGGCCAGCTCGTCGGCGAGCGAGCCGGCGTCCACGGACGTGGAGTCCGTCAGCGCGTCGAGACGCTCACGTGCGGCGGCCAGGGCCTCGCGGCTCGCTCCGTTCATCGCGTGGCCTCGGCCTTCGTCGCCTTGTCCTCGAGCTCGTCCAGGAAGCGGTCGATGACGCGGCTCTGCCGGGCGTGGTCCTCGAGGGACTCACCGACGAGCTTGCCGGCCAGCTCGGTGGCCAGCTTGCCGACGTCCTGGCGCAGCGCGGACGCGGCGGCCTTGCGGTCGGCCTGGATCTGGGCGTGACCGGCGGCGATGATCTCCTCACGCTGCCGCTGGCCCTCCGCGCGCATCTCGGCGATGAGCGTGGCGCCCTGCTCCTGCGCCTCCTGGCGCAGGCGCGCGGCCTCGTGCCGGGCCTCGGCGAGCTGGGCCTTGTACTGCTCAAGGACGCTCTGGGCCTCGGTCTGCGCGGCCTCGGCCTTCTCGATACCGCCCTCGATGGCCTCGCGACGCTCTTCCAGAACCTTGTTGATGTTCGGGAGGAGCTTCTTGGCAAGGAAGCCGAAGACGATGACGAAAGCGATGAGGCCGATGACAACTTCCGGCCACGGCGGAATCAGGGGATTTTCCTTCTCCCCCTCAGCCGCCAGGAAAACCAGGGCGGATGTCACATCAGTGCCTTTCGTCGAAAGGGACGGTCGTCGGGTTCGTCTTAGTAGACGAACGGCATGACGAGACCGATCAGGGCGAGCGCCTCACAGAAGGCGAAGCCCAGGATCTGGTTGGCGCGGATCAGGCCGGCGGCCTCGGGCTGGCGGGCGAGGGCCTGGGTGCCGTTGCCGAAGATGATGCCGACGCCGACGCCGGGGCCAATGGCGGCCAGGCCGTAACCGACGGAGCTGAGGGAACCTTCGACGGCAGCAAGGGTCTGGGACATGCCAGTTCTTCCTTTTCTGTACGGACCGGTGGGGGTTGGCCACCGGACGACTAGGGGTTCGGGGCGGGGCCGCTCAGTGGTGCTCGGCGAGCGCACCCTGGATGTAGGTGCAGGTCAGCAGGACGAAGACGTACGCCTGGACCGCCTGGATGAAGAGCTCGAAGGCCGTCATGATGATGGTCATCACGAACGAGACCCCGGCGTAGGCGATGCCGATGCCGTTGAGCAGGTACCAGCTCGCGATCGTGAAGAGCAGGAGCAGCGTGTGGCCCGCGAACATGTTCGCGAAGAGTCGCACGGCGTGCGTGAACGGCCGGACCAGCAGGTTGGAGAAGAACTCGATGGTCATCGACAGCGGCAGCACCGCGCCGAGCGACTTGTCGTAGCCGGTCACGTTCTTGAAGAAGCCGACGAAGCCGTGGCGCTTGAAGGTGAGCGAGACCCACAGGACGTAGACGATCAGGGCCAGGACCATCGGGTAGGCGATGATCGAGGTGACCGGGAACTGGGCGACCGGGATGATCGACCAGAGGTTCATCATCCAGACGAAGAAGAAGAGAGTGACGACCAGCGGGACGTACTTCTCGCCCTCCTTCTTGCCGATGGTCTCGTAGACGACACCGCGGCGGATGAAGTCGTAGCCGGCCTCGGCGACCATCTGGAGCTTGCCCGGGACGACCTTCGGCTTGTTGAACGCGGCCCAGAAGAAGCCCACGATGATGATCGAGCCCAGAAGCGCGAGCAGCATCGGCTTGTTGAAGTAGAAGCCGTTGCCGTCTGCGTTGCCCCAGAGCGGCTCGAAGAGGAACGAGTGCAGGCCGGGAGCCGGGAAGCCACAACCGTCGAAGATGTGGCAGTCGGTCTCGAAGGCGAGCACCTGCGTCGGGTCAGCACTCACCGCGGGCTCCTTCATCGTGGCGCATGGGTACGGCAACCTCGTTGTGTCGGCGCGGCGCGGGGCCGCTGTTCGGCACGGGACTGGTGTTACGGATGTGGGGGCGGCAGTGGGGCATCTCGCCTCGCGATCGAACAGGCGTCAGCTGCGATGCCCGCGCCCGCGATGCCGCAGTTGGCACCGGACGATAGCAGGACTTCACATGCCTCTTTATCCCGGCCCTACCCCTCACGACGAGTGGCCCGTCTTTTCGGGCTTTTCGCCCGACGGTTCGGGCTCGACGTAGAGAATCTTGGACTTCATGTGGGCGCGCGTCTGCGCCGCGATCCACGTCAGCGTGACGACGACCAGAGTGATCGCGAAGGAACGCGGGTTGAACAGCGTCGTGTTCTTGAAGGCGGCGAGGAAGACGAACAGCAGCAGGATCTGTGCCGCGTAGAGCATCAGGCCCATCGCCTGGAAAAGGTGCGGAAGCGATTTGGCGGTGCGCTGGAGCACGTAGAGACCGATGCCCATGAAGAGCATCGCCACCACGGTCGCGACGACAGCGCCGACCGCTCCCTTGCCGCCGGCGACCACGGCGCTGACGACGGCGGCTGCAGCGCCGACGGCAGCCGTGGGCACGGCAGCCTGAAGCAGGATCCGGGCGTCATTGGACGGCATGGCGGCAACTCCGCTTTCACACACAGGGGGTAGGTGTCGTCATGGACGAGCGTAGACCCGGGCCGAGTGAGGACCTCACGCCAAGAGACCGTCGCACTACGGTCTTTCGGCTCTATCCGGGGATACTCGTGAACCGTATCACAAACTATTTGATGAGGTCTTTACCTGAGGGTGTGCTTGCTGTCACACATGAGAGTGACAGCGCGCGTTTGTGCAATTACCGAACCGAGTTGTCTGGTATTGCAACGCTTTGTTCCCCCACGAGTTGGCAATGCTCTAGTCAGATTCTTACCTTGTGCCGGAGCGATGTCCGACGGCGGTGGCGCCGTTGACGCCCGGGACGGCCGCGGCGGCGACGGGAACGCGCTCCTCGGCCTCCTCGGCGGCCACCGGGGCCGTGGCGGCCGCGACCCTCCTGCGGCGCCGGTAGCGCGGCGGCACGAAGCGCTCGGCCCAGCGCGGGGCACGCGGCGTGAAGCGCGGCAGCAGGAGCAGCACCAGGCCGACCGCGCTGAGGAAGACGACGCCCAGCACGATCCACATCGACGCCGAGTTGACGGAGTAGGCGAGCGCGCCGAAGGCGATCAGCGCCGACCAGAAGTACATGATCAGCACCGCGCGGCTGTGGGAGTGCCCGACCTCCAGCAGCCGGTGGTGCAGGTGCCCCCGGTCCGCGGCGAACGGCGACTGGCCGCGCCAGGTGCGCCGCACGATGGCGAGGATCAGGTCGGCGGCCGGGATGGCGATGATGGTGAGCGGCATCAGCAGCGGGATGTAGACGGGCACCATCTGGTGCACGGCGTTGCGCTCGGACCCGGAGAACAGCTTCATCACGTCGGGGTCGACCTGCCCGGTGACCGAGATCGCGCCGGCCGCGAGGATGAGCCCGATCAGCATGGAGCCCGAGTCGCCCATGAAGATCCGCGCGGGGTGCATGTTGTGCGGCAGGAAGCCCAGGCACATGCCCATGAGGATGGCGGCGAACAGCGTGGCGGGGGCGGCGGCCTCGATGCCGTACGAGTACCAGATCCGGTAGGCGTACATGAAGAACGCGGCGGCCGCGATGCAGACCATGCCGGAGGCCAGCCCGTCGAGGCCGTCCACGAAGTTGACCGCGTTGATGGTGATGACGACCAGCGCCACCGTGAGCAGGGTGCCCTGCCACTGGGTCAGCGCCACCGTGCCGACGCCCGGCACCGGGATCCACAGGATGGTCAGACCCTGCACCACCATGACGCCGGCGGCGATCATCTGACCGCCCAGCTTGATCAGGGCGTCGATCTCGAACTTGTCGTCCAGGACGCCGATCAGCCAGATCAGGGCGGCTCCGGAGAGCAGGGCCCGCGGTTCGTTGGACTTCTCGAAGACCTCGTTGAGGTTGGTGAGGTGGTCGGCGACCAGCAGGCCCGCGCACAGTCCGAAGAACATCGCGATACCGCCGAGGCGCGGAGTGGGTTCCCGGTGCACGTCACGTGCCCGGATCTCCGGCATCGCCCCCGCCACGATCGCGAACTTCCGTACCGGCCCGGTCAGCAGATACGTCACCGCGGCCGTGATGCAGAGCGTCAGCAGGTATTCACGCACGGGCTTCCCCACAGGTCTCGCTGGCCATTCCCAGCCTCACACCCTAGCGAGGCACGCATACGGGTGAGGACTTCCGGGTAGCGACGATGGTTGCACGAGTGGCTGTGCTCGCGTGTGCGCCTACCCGGCCTCAGCCCGGATACGGCGGGAACCGCCCGGCCAGTTCCCGTACGTCCTCCCGCACCGCGGCGGGGTCCAGGGCTCCCCGCACCACCCCGGCGAGCAGGGCGGCCACCGTGCGCATCTCTCCCTCCCGCATGCCCTGCGTGGTCAGCGCCGCCGTGCCCAGGCGCAGGCCGCGGACGTCGGCGTGCGGGAGCGCGCAGCAGTCCAGGACGATCCCGGCGGCCGCCAGGCGTCCCCGCGCGGTCCTGCCGTCGACGCCCAGCGGGGCCGGGTCCGCGGTGATCAGGTGGGTGTCGGTGCCCCCGGTGGTAACGACGAGGCCCTCGGCGGCCAGGTGGGCGGCGAGCGCGCGGGCGTTGGCGACCACCTGGCGGGCGTACGCGGCGAACGCCGGGGTCGACGCCTCGCCGAACGCGACGGCCTTGGCGGCGACGGTGTGCATCTGCGCGCCGCCCTGCGTGAACGGGAACACGGCCCGGTCGACCCGCTCGGCCAGTTCGCCCCGGCACAGGATCATGCCGCCGCGGGGCCCGCGCAGCACCTTGTGCGTGGTGGCGCAGACGATGTCGGCGTACGGCACGGGGCTCGGCGCCGCTCCCCCGGCGACCAGTCCGATCGGGTGGGCGGCGTCCGCGACGAGATAGGCACCCACCTCGTCGGCCACTTCGCGGAAGAAGGCGTGGTCGAGGTGGCGGGGGTAGGCGATGGAGCCGCACACGATCGCCTTGGGCCGGTGCGTGCGGGCCAGGGTGCGCACCTGGTCGTGGTCGACGAGGCCGGTCTCCGCGTCGACTCCGTAGCCGACGAAGTCGAACCAGCGGCCGGAGAAGTTGGCGGGCGAACCGTGCGTGAGGTGGCCGCCGTGGGACAGGCCCAGGGCGAGGACGGTGTCGCCCGGGCGCAGCAGCGCGGCGTAGGCCGCCAGGACGGCCGAGGAGCCGGAGTGGCACTGCACGTTGGCGTGCTCGGCGCCGAAGAGGTCCCGGGCCCGCTCCACGGCGAGCCGTTCGGCCACGTCGACGATCTCGCAGCCGCCGTGGTGCCGGGCGCCGGGGTAGCCCTCGGCGTACTTGTTGGCGAGCGGGGAGCCCAGCGCGGCCAGCACGGCGGGGGACGTGAAGTTCTCGGCGGCGATGAGCTGGAGCGTCGTCGACTGCCGGCGGCTTTCTGCGAGCAGGATCTCGGCCAGCTCGGGGTCCTGCCGCAGCAGCCCCCCGAACATGCTGTCATCGGCCTCGATGGCGTGGGTGACCGACATGGCGCGCTCCGGACGTGCGTCGACGTTGACGTACGACCAATGTAGGCCCACCACCGCGAACCCGCCCGAGCTGCCACACGTCGGACACCGGGCCGGGGCACCCGCCCGACGGCGACGCCCCCGCCTAGCTCCGCGCCGCGACCCCCGTCAGCGCCGTCACCACCGGATCCAGCGCCTGGTGTATCTCGTCCCCGATCGACCGGAAGAACGTCAGCGGTGCCCCGTACGGGTCGTACACCTCGTCCGCCTCCGCCGTGGGCGCCAGCAGCCACCCGCGTAGCGCCGCCGCGGCCCTCACCAGCGCACGCGCGCGGGTGACCAGCCCCTCGTCCAGGGGCGGCAGCGTCGCGGGGTCGATGGCGTTCACCAGCCGGGTGAACTCCTTGAGGGTGAAGGTCCGCAGCCCCGCCGAGTGCCCCATGGAGATGACCTGCGCCCGGTGGTCCCGCGTCGCCGTCAGCACGAGATCCGCGCGGATCACGTGCTCGTCGAGCAACTCGCGCCCGGTGAAGCCCTCCGCGTCCGCGCCGAACTCCGCGAGGACCGTCTCGGCGTTGGCCTCCATGGGCGCGCCCTCGTGGCCCCAGGTGCCCGCGCTCTCCACGATCAGGCCGCCGCCCAGGACGCCCAGCCGCTCCGTCACGAAATGCCGGGTGAGCCGCTCGGTGATGGGCGAGCGGCAGACGTTGCCGGTGCTGACATGCAGGATGCGGAAGCTGTCGCGCGGAAAGCCGAACGTCGTCGTCACCTCCGCGGCGCTCTCCCCGATGCCTATGCCACGCCCCGTCTCAGGGGCCGTCAATTCGCCACCTCGAGGTCGGGTACCACCTTGCGCAGCTCCTCCGCCGACAGCGCGCCCGCGCGCAGCAGCACCGGCACCTCGCGGGTGACGTCGACGATGGACGACGGGACGTTGCCGGGGGTGGGGCCGCCGTCGAGGTACACGGAGACGGAGTCGCCGAGCATCTCCTGCGCGGCGTCGCAGGTCTCCGGCGCCGGGTGGCCCGTGAGGTTGGCGGAGGAGACGGCCATCGGGCCGAACTCGGTGAGCAGTTCGATGGCGACGGGGTGCAGGGGCATGCGCACGGCGACCGTGCCGCGGGTCTCGCCGAGGTCCCACTGGAGGGACGGCTGGTGCTTGGCGACCAGCGTCAGCGCGCCCGGCCAGAAGGCGTCGACCAGCTCCCAGGCCATCTCCGAGAAGTCGGTGACGAGGCCGTGCAGGGTGTTGGGCGAGCCGATGAGCACGGGCGAGGGCATGTTGCGGCCCCGGCCCTTGGCCTCCAGCAGGTCCCCGACGGCCTCGGACGAGAACGCGTCGGCGCCGACGCCGTACACCGTGTCCGTGGGCAGCACCACGAGCTCGCCGCGGCGGACGGCGGACGCGGCCTCACGCAGACCGGTCACACGGTCGGTCGCGTCGTTGGTGTCGTATCGCCGAGCCATTTAGCGGGCCTCCTCGTACACGTACTGCGGGGTTGAAGTCGTAGCGGTGATCACGGCATCGCCTTGCGGGCGGTCGCGAACCGGGGGCGGTTGTTGAGGTCGGGGTGGTCGGCCGCGTCGGCCCAGCCCCGCTCCTCGGTGAAGATCCACGGCACCTGGCCGCCCTGGGTGTCGGCGTGCTCGACGACGACGACCCCGCCGGGGCGCAGCAGCCGGTGCGCGGTGCGTTCCAGGCCGCGGATCAGGTCGAGGCCGTCCTCGCCGGAGAACAGGGCCATCTCGGGATCGTGGTCGCGGGCCTCGGGGGCGACGTACTCCCACTCGGTGAGCGGGATGTACGGCGGGTTGGAGACGACCAGGTCGACCTGGCCGTCGAGGTCCGGGAAGGCGGTCAGGGCGTCTCCCTGACGCAGGTCGACCCTGGACCCCTCCATGTTCTTGCGCGTCCACACCAGGGCGTCCTCGGACAGCTCCACGGCGTGCACGCGCGAGCGCGGCACCTCCTGGGCGAGGGCGAGCGCGATGGCACCGGAGCCGGTGCACAGGTCGACGATGCACGGCTCGACGACGTCCATGGCGCGCACCGCGTCTATGGCCCAGCCGACGACGGACTCCGTCTCGGGACGGGGCACGAAGACGCCGGGGCCGACCTGGAGCTCCAGGTAGCGGAAGTAGGCGCGGCCGGTGATGTGCTGGAGCGGCTCGCGCGCCTCGCGGCGGGCGACGACCTCCCAGTACCGGGCGTCGAAGTCGGCGTCCGGCACGGTGTGCAGCTCGCCCCGCTTGACGCCGTGCAGATACGCGGCGAGCTCCTCCGCGTCGGTGCGCGGCGAGGGCACGCCGGCGTCGGCCAGCCGCTGGGTGGCCTGGGCCACCTCCGCGAGCAGCAGGTTCACGCTGGTCCTCCGGGGCTGAGCTGTGGTCCGGTGCGGGTGGTGCGGCGGTCCTTACGCGGCGGCCAGCTTGGCCGCCGAGTCGGCGTCGACACAGGCCTGGATGACCGCGTCGAGGTCGCCGTCCAGGACCTGGTCCAGGTTGTACGCCTTGAAGCCGACGCGGTGGTCGGAGATGCGGTTCTCCGGGAAGTTGTACGTGCGGATCTTCTCGGAGCGGTCAACGGTGCGGACCTGGCTGCGGCGCGCGTCCGCGGCCTCCTTCTCCGCCTCCTCCTGCGCCGCCGCGAGCAGCCTGGAGCGCAGGATACGCATCGCCTGCTCCTTGTTCTGGAGCTGGCTCTTCTCGTTCTGGCAGGAGGCGACGACGCCGGTGGGGATGTGCGTGATGCGCACCGCGGAGTCGGTGGTGTTCACGGACTGGCCGCCGGGGCCGGAGGACCGGTAGACGTCGATGCGCAGGTCGTTCGGGTTGATCTCGACGTCGATCTCCTCGGCCTCGGGTGTGACGAGCACGCCGGCCGCGGAGGTGTGGATCCGGCCCTGGGACTCGGTCGCGGGCACGCGCTGCACGCGGTGCACGCCGCCCTCGTACTTGAGGCGGGCCCAGACGCCCTGGCCGGGTTCGGTGGCGCCCTGGCCGCCCTTGGTCTTCACGGCGACCTGGACGTCCTTGTAGCCGCCCAGCTCGGACTCGGTGGAGTCGATGATCTCGGTCTTCCAGCCGACCCGCTCGGCGTAGCGCAGGTACATGCGCAGCAGGTCGCCGGCGAACAGGGCGGACTCGTCACCGCCCGCGCCGGCCTTGATCTCGAGGATGACGTCCTTGTCGTCGCTGGGGTCGCGCGGGACGAGCAGGAGGCGGAGCTTCTCGGTGAGCTCCTCGCGCTGCTTGTCCAGCTCCTTGACCTCGGCGGCGAAGTCCGGGTCGTCGGCGGCGAGTTCGCGCGCGGTCTCCATGTCGTCGCCGGTCTGCTTCCAGGAGCGGAACGTGGCGACGATCGGGGTGAGCTCGGCGTAACGCTTGTTCAGCTTGCGCGCGTTGGCCTGGTCGGAGTGGACCGACGGGTCGGCGAGCTTCTTCTCCAGGTCGGCGTGCTCGGCGACGAGTTCCTCGACGGCCTCGAACATCTTGGGCTCCTGCTACTGCGGTGAAGGGGAAGACGGGCGACCAAAAACGCCGGTCCCGGCGCTCCCCCTCGCGGGGGACGCGGCCGTGGACCGGCGATCGGTGGCTCGCTACTTCTTGGAGCCGGCGGCAGCCTTGCCGAAGCGGGCCTCGAAGCGGGCCACGCGGCCACCGGTGTCGAGGATCTTCTGCTTGCCCGTGTAGAACGGGTGGCACTCGGAGCAGACCTCGGCCCGGATGGTGCCGGACTCGATGGTGCTGCGGGTGGTGAACGACGCGCCACAGGTGCAGCTGACCTGCGTCTCGACGTACTCGGGGTGGATGTCGCGCTTCAAGGTGTCTCCTAGGTTCGGGAGGGCGCCGGGTCGCCGCCGCGGGATGCGGGAGCGTGAACCGGGGCCGACGTACCAGTCTGCCAGGACCGGCCGCATCTCCCAAAACCGGGGGTCGGGGGGATCTATTCCCGGGCGCCGCCGGGCGCCCGGGTGGTGCTCAGGACGCCGATACGACGGTGCCCGCCTCGCCGGTGGCGGTGTCCTGGGTCGCGCTCGCCGGGATGGGCCTGTCGTTCCTGAGCGCGTCCCAGACCTGGCGGGCCTTGGCCTGCTCGACGAGGACCCGGTTGCCGTCGGCGGGGTCGTAGACCACCGGCATGGTGACCATGTGCATGTGGGCGGGGTCGATGCCCTCGAGGCCGCTCGCGAAGGACATCAGCGAGTTCACCGAGCCCAGGTCGGAGTCGGTGGTGACGGTCTTGGTGGCGGTGTCGGCGATGTCGTACAGCTTCTTGGGGTTGCCGAGCAGGCCGATGTCCTTGACCTGGTGGACGAGGGCCTTGACGAACGCCTGCTGGAGCTGGATGCGGCCGAGGTCGGAGCCGTCGCCGACGCCGTGCCGGGTGCGGACCAGGCCGAGGGACTGCTCGCCGTCGAGCCGGTGCGTGCCGGCCTCGAGGTCGAGGTGGCTGTCGGGGTCCTTGATGTCCGCGGTGGTGGTGACCTCGACGCCGCCGAGGTCGTCGACGAGCTGCTCGAAGCCGCTGAAGTCGACCTCGAGGTAGTGGTCCATGCGCAGCCCGCTGAGCGTCTCCACGGTCTTCACGGCGCAGGCGGCGCCGCCGGTGGAGTAGGCGGAGTTGAACATCGCGCCCGACTCGGCCGGGTGCTGCGTGCCGTCGCTGCCGGTGCACGCGGGCCGGTCGATCAGGGTGTCGCGCGGGATGGAGACCACGCTGGCCTTCTTGTGGCCCTTGTAGACGTGCACGATCATCGCCGTGTCGGAGCGGGCGGTGCCGTCGTCGGTGCCGCCGCCGAGCTTCTTGTTGCCGCCGGAGCGGGTGTCCGAGCCGAGGACCAGGATGTTCTCGGATCCGTTGTCGGCCTTGGCCGGGCGGTCGGTGCCGAGCATCTGGTCGATGTCGACACTCGTGAGGTTGCCGTTGAGCTTGAAGTACAGGACACCGGCGCCGGTGCCGCCGAGGACCACGATGCCCGCGGCGGTCCAGGCCATGGCGAGCAGCGCCTTGCGCCGTCTGTCGCGGGGCTTGCGGCGGCGCCCCTTGCCCCGGTGGCGGGGTCCGGTGGTGCCGCTGTGGCCGGGGCCGGGTATCGAGGGGTCCGGCGTGCTCTCGGGTGTCATGTGCTCCTCGGTTCTCGTCCGGTACGTGTACCCCCTGCGGTCAGGGTCGGGTCGGTCCGGCCGGGTATCGGCCGTTACCTCACCATCGTCCCTCCACCGGCGAGGTGGAGAAACCCGGCACAGGGTTGCACAGCGACCTGTGCCGCCCGGGTCGCGAGACGAGCACGGAGAGTAGCGCCTTTCGAGGTGCCGAAGCCTTTCACCTGCGGATTCGCGGGGAGACGGCACGCTGTCGGCTCACCGGACGGTGACGTTCCGTGTGGTGAAGGTCTCGCCTTGGAACCGGCGGGACGGGGCACCGGCCCCGGCACGGCGAAAGGGCCGCCCCCGGACGGGGAGCGGCCCTTTCGTCGATGCGTCGTCGCCGACGGCCTCAGTCGCCGTTGCCCGGCGCCGGGGTCGTCTTCTGGATCTGCATGAGGAACTCGGCGTTCGACTTGGTCTGCTTCATCTTGTCGAGGAGCAGCTCGATCGCCTGCTGCTGGTCGAGGGCGTGCAGCACCCGGCGCAGCTTCCAGACGATGCCCAGCTCCTCGCCGCTGAGCAGGATCTCCTCCTTGCGGGTGCCGGACGCGTCGACGTCCACCGCGGGGAAGATGCGCTTGTCGGCGAGCTTCCGGTCGAGCTTGAGCTCCATGTTGCCGGTGCCCTTGAACTCCTCGAAGATCACCTCGTCCATGCGGGACCCGGTGTCCACCAGGGCGGTGGCGAGGATGGTCAGCGAACCGCCGTCCTCGATGTTGCGGGCCGCACCGAAGAAGCGCTTCGGCGGGTACAGCGCGGTCGAGTCGACGCCACCGGACAGGATGCGGCCGGAGGCCGGGGCGGCGAGGTTGTACGCACGGCCCAGACGCGTGATCGAGTCGAGCAGCACGACCACGTCGTGCCCCAGCTCCACCAGGCGCTTGGCGCGCTCGATGGCGAGCTCGGCGACCGTGGTGTGGTCCTCGGCCGGGCGGTCGAAGGTCGAGGAGATGACCTCGCCCTTCACCGACCGCTGCATGTCGGTGACCTCCTCCGGACGCTCGTCGACGAGGACGACCATCAGGTGGCACTCGGGGTTGTTGTGGGTGATCGCGTTGGCGACCGCCTGCATGATCATGGTCTTGCCGGTCTTCGGCGGGGCCACGATCAGACCGCGCTGGCCCTTGCCGATGGGCGAGACGAGGTCGATGATGCGCGTGGTCAGGACGCCCGGGTCCGTCTCCAGACGGAGGCGGTCCTGCGGGTACAGCGGCGTCAGCTTGTTGAACTCCGGCCGCCCGCGGCCGTGTTCGGGGGCCATGCCGTTGACGGAGTCCAGGCGCACCAGCGCGTTGAACTTCTCGCGGCGCTCGCCCTCCTTGGGCTGGCGCACGGCACCGGTGATGTGGTCGCCCTTGCGCAGGCCGTTCTTGCGGACCTGGGCGAGGGAGACGTACACGTCGTTGGGGCCGGGCAGGTAGCCGGAGGTCCGGATGAACGCGTAGTTGTCGAGGATGTCGAGGATGCCCGCGACGGGGATCAGGACGTCGTCCTCGTTGATCTGCGGCTCCTGGACCTCGTCGCGCCCACGACGGCCCCGGCGGTCCCGGTAGCGGCCGCGACGGCCGCGGCGGCCGCCCTCGAAGTCGTCGTCGTCCTGCTGCTGGCGGTCCTGACGGCCGCCGCCCTGCTGCTGGCGCTGACCGCCGCCCTGGTTCTGCTGCTGGTCGTCGCCCTTGTTGCGGCGGTCGCGGTCGCGTCCGCGGTCGCGGCGGTCGCGGCGGCGGCCCTCGCCGCCGTCGCCGTCGCCGCGGCCCTCGCCCTGGTGCTGCTGGCCCTGCGCGGAGGCGTCGCCGCGCTGGTCGCTCTTGGCGTCGGCGACGACCGTCTCGGTGCCGTTGGCCGGGCTGCCGGCGTCTGCGGTGGCGCGACGGCGGCGGCGCTCGGCGGGGGCCTCCTCGGCGGCGGCCGACTGGTCGGCGGCCGGGACCTTCGGGGAGGGCTGGCCGGGGATCTCGATCTGCTGCTGGGCGACGGCCTTGTCGGCGGCGGCCGTGTCCGTCTTCTTCTCGGCCTTGCCGGCCTTGTCCACCTTCTCGGCGGTGCCCTCGTCACCCGTACGGGACCGGGAGGTGGCGCGGCGCTTCGGCTTGGTCTCGCCCGCGTCCGCGGCCGGCGCGGCCTTGGCGGGGGCGCCCCCCGCGGCCTGCGCCTCCTTGATGACCTCGATCAGCTGGCTCTTGCGCATCCGCGCGGTGCCCCTGATACCCAGGCCGGATGCGACCTGCTGCAGCTCGGCCAGCACCATGCCCTCGAGGCCGGTACCGCGGCGCCGCCGGGAGCCGGCACCGGTGGCAGGCGCGGAGGCGTCCGTGGCGGGCGCGGCAGCGGTCTCCTCGACACGTGCGCCCATCAGATCGGTGGTGTCGCTCACGAAGGGTCCTTCCCTGGAGCGGACGTCGGCCTGTCTGGCTCGGCGACCGGTTGTGCTGTCCGGCTTCGGTCCTTGCTGTGTGAACCGTGCCGGGGCGGTGGTCCGCCCGTTCGGCGGAAGAAATATCTGGTGATGGTGCTTCCCCTGGCCGCGGCACCCAGTGTCTGTGTCACGCGGCGTGGTCGCACCGGTTCCGAAGCGTGCCCGGCGGGCCGCTCAGTGTCCGTGTCGGCCGTATCGATGACGTACGACGTCCCGTACACAAGGCGGCTTGGGGGGCTCCCGGAAGAATGTCTGTCCCGGACGGGGACACGAGGCACCTCGCCATGGTGGGGTCGGGTGCAGACTTGAGATTAACACTACCGGATCCAACAAACATTCCCCCTCTCGAAATCCGGCAACCGTGTGTCAGGTCGCCAGCGGCAGGACGCAGGCGCCCTGCAGGTCCAGGCTCAGCCGGTTGGCGGCCCAGTCCGCGCCCGCCAGTGCCTCGACCTTGTCGGCCGTGTCCTCGTCGGCCAGCGCCATCACCGTGGGTCCGGCACCGGAGATGACCGCCGGGACGCCGTCGACGCGCAGGCGTTCGACCAGTGCGGCGCTCTCCGGCATGGCGGGTGCCCGGTACTCCTGGTGGAGGCGGTCCTCGGTGGCCGGCAGCAGCAGCTCGGGGCGCCGGGTGAGGGCCTCGACGAGCAGGGCGGCGCGGCCCGCGTTGGCGGCGGCGTCGACGTGCGGCACGGTGCGCGGGAGCAGTCCGCGTGCCGTCTCCGTCAGGACCGGCTTCGCGGGGACGAAAACCACCGGAACGATGGAATCGGCGGGGTCCATCCTGATCGCGCGGGCGGCGCCGGCCTCCATCCAGGACAGGGTGAAGCCGCCCAGCAGACAGGCCGCGACGTTGTCGGGGTGGCCCTCGATCTCGGTGGCGAGGGCGAGCAGCGCGGCGTCGTCGAGGCGGGCCTCGCCGCCTATGGTCACCGCGCGGGCGGCGATGATGCCGGCGCAGATTGCGGCGGAGGAGGAGCCCAGGCCGCGGCCGTGCGGGATGCGGTTGGCGCAGACGATCTCCAGGCCGCGCGGCTGGCCGCCGAGGATGTCGAAGGCGGTGCGCAGGGAGCGTACGAGGAGGTGCTTCTCGTCGCGCGGCAGCGTCTCGCTGCCCTCACCCGCGATGTCGATGTGCAGCCCGGAGTCGGCCACCCGGACGACGACGTCGTCGTACAAACCCAGCGCGAGGCCGAGGGCGTCGAAGCCCGGGCCGAGGTTGGCGCTGGTGGCGGGGACGCGCACCCTCACGGCGGCGGCGCGGAACGCTGGACCGGCCATCGCTCGATGACTCTCCTTGAGCTGCGTGGTGGTTTCGGATGACGTCGATCGGCATCCGGTGACGAACAGGACCCCCGGGGCCGCCACCTCTGCCTGATGGGCGACCGCACCGCTGCCGCTCGCCGACCGCGGAGACAGCGCGGTACCGCGGCATATGCAGCGGGCTGGTTCGGTACAGCCTATCGAAGGAAGGTTCTGTGGCGACATAGGGCGCACAGGCGGCGCACGATGCGTGTCGTAAGCCCCCTGTGCACCCCCCTGTACAGGACTTTCCCGGGAGAGCGTCGCTTACGCCCGTTCACGCCGGTGAGAGTGGCGCATTTTTTTCCGCGGGCGGGACGGCCGGGCCGTCCCGCCCGCGCAAGCGGGTGTCTCAGACGAGGCCGAGGCGCTCGGCGGCCGTGGCCGCGTCGACCGGCACGGTGACCGGCTGCGGGGCGCCGGCGACGGCCCAGTCGGGGTCCTTGAGGCCGTTGCCGGTGACGGTGCACACGATGCGCTGGCCCGGGTCGACCTTGCCCTGCTCGGCCGCCTTCAGCAGACCGGCGACCGACGCCGCGGACGCGGGCTCCACGAAGACGCCCTCCTGCGAGGCCAACAGCCGGTACGCGCGCAGGATCTCACGGTCCGTCACCTCGTCGATGGCGCCGCCGGACTCGTCGCGGGCCGCGAGCGCGAAGTCCCACGAGGCGGGGTTGCCGATGCGGATGGCGGTGGCGATGGTCGACGGGTCCTTGACGACCTCACCGCGCACGATCGGGGCGCTGCCGGAGGCCTGGAAGCCCCACATGCGCGGCGTCCTCGTGGAGACGCCGTCGGCGGCGTACTCCTTGTAGCCCTTCCAGTACGCGGTGATGTTGCCCGCGTTGCCCACCGGCAGGACGTGGATGTCGGGGGCGTCGCCGAGCATGTCGACGATCTCGAAGGCGGCGGTCTTCTGCCCCTCGATACGCACCGGGTTGACCGAATTGACCAGCGCCACGGGGTAGTTGTCGCTGAGCGCGCGGGCGAGCGTGAGGCAATCGTCGAAGTTGCCGTCGACCTGGAGGATCTTCGCGCCGTGCACGAGGGCCTGGCCCATCTTGCCGAGCGCGATCTTGCCCTGGGGCACGAGGACGGCGGAGACCATCCCGGCGCGCACGCCGTACGCGGCGGCGGAGGCGGACGTGTTGCCCGTGGAGGCGCAGATGACGGCCTGCGCGCCCTCCTCCTTGGCCTTGCTGATGGCCATGGTCATGCCGCGGTCCTTGAAGGAACCGGTCGGGTTCGCACCCTCCACCTTGAGGTGGACCTCGCAGCCCGTGCGCTCGGAGAGCACCTGCGCGGGCACGAGCGGCGTGCCGCCCTCGCGGAGCGTCACGACGGGCGTGCTGTCGGAGACGGGCAGCCGGTCCCGGTACTCCTCGATGATTCCGCGCCACTGGTGGGTCATTGCTGGTTACTCTCCTTCAACCCGCATGATGCTGGCGACACCCCGCACGGTGTCGAGCTTGCGCAGCGCCTCGACGGTACCGCCGAGGGCGGCGTCGGACGCTCGGTGGGTGACGACGACGAGGGAGGCCTCGCCGTCCTTCCCCGACTGCCGCACGGTGTCGATGGAGACACCGTGCTCGGCGAACACGGTCGCCACCTGGGCGAGGACGCCCGGTTTGTCGGCGACGTCGAGGCTGATGTGATAGCGCGTGACGACGTCGCCCATCGGCGAGACGGGCAGTGCGGCGTAGGCGGACTCGCCGGGGCCGGTGGCGCCGCCGATCCGGTTGCGGCAGACGGCGACGAGGTCGCCGAGCACGGCGGACGCGGTGGGCGAACCGCCGGCGCCGGGGCCGTAGAACATGAGCTGCCCGGCGGCGTCGGACTCCACGAAGACCGCGTTGTAGGCGCCGCGTACGCCCGCCAGCGGGTGGCTGAGCGGGATCATCGCGGGGTGCACGCGTGCGGTGACCGATCCGCCGTCGGCGGCGCGCTCGCAGATGGCGAGGAGCTTGATGGTGCAGCCCATCTCCTTGGCGGAGGCGAAGTCGGCGGCGGTCACCTCGGTCATGCCCTCGCGGTAGACGTCGTCGAGGCGCACGCGCGTGTGGAAGGCGATCCCGGCGAGGATGGCGGCCTTGGCGGCGGCGTCGAAGCCCTCGACGTCGGCGGTGGGGTCGGCCTCGGCGTACCCGAGGGCGGTCGCCTCGTCGAGCGCCTCCTGGTACCCGGCGCCGGTGGTGTCCATGGCGTCGAGGATGAAGTTCGTCGTGCCGTTGACGATGCCGAGGACGCGGTTGACCTTGTCGCCGGCGAGGGACTCCCGCAGCGGGCGGATCAGCGGGATGGCGCCGGCGACGGCGGCCTCGTAGTACAGGTCCTTGCCGTTGGCGTTCGCCGCCGCGTGCAGGGCGGCGCCGTCCTGGGCGAGGAGCGCCTTGTTCGCGGAGACGACGGAGGCGCCGTGCTCGAAGGCGGTGGTGATGAGGGTACGGGCGGGCTCGATGCCGCCGATGACCTCGACCACGACGTCGATGTCGCCCCGTTTGACCAGGGCGGTGGCGTCGGTGGTGACCAGGGCCGGGTCGATGCCCTCACGCACCTTGTCGGGCCGCCGTACGGCGACCCCGGCGAGCTCCACCGGGGCCCCGATGCGGGCGGCGAGGTCGTCGGCGTGCGTCGTCATGATGCGCGCCACCTCTGAGCCGACCACTCCACAGCCCAGCAGCGCCACCTTCAGCGGACGCGTACGCATCATCCGACCTCGTTTCGTTCATACCTTCTACGGTGGGACCAGTCTCACGCACCGGACGGGATTTTCTTCGATTCGTCCGGATCCTGAGACATTTATTTCATTTTCGCGGGGCCGGACGACGGGAGATCTTCCACCGCCGCCCGCCCTCGCGTCGTCATCCGACGTCGAGACGGAGCAGGTCCTCCTCCGTCTCACGCCGTACGACGACCCGGGACTCACCGTCCCGCACGGCCACGACCGGCGGCCGCAGCACGTGGTTGTAGTTGCTGGCCATGGACCGGCAGTACGCACCGGTGGCGGGTACGGCGACGAGGTCACCGGGTGCCAGGTCGCCCGGCAGGAAGGCGTCCTTCACCACGATGTCACCGCTCTCGCAGTGCTTGCCGACGACGCGGACCAGCATGGGCTCGGCGTCGGAGGTCCGGGAGACGAGGGCGACGCTGTACTCGGCGTCGTACAGCGCGGTACGGATGTTGTCCGACATGCCGCCGTCGACGGAGACGTAGGTGCGCAGCCCGTCGAGCGGCTTGACGGTGCCGACCTCGTAGAGCGTGAAGGCGGTGGGGCCCACGATGGCCCGCCCGGGTTCGACGGAGATGCGCGGGGTGCGCAGCTTCGCGGCCTCGCACTCGCGCGTCACGATCTCGCTCAGCGCCTTGGCGATCTCGTGCGGCTCGCGGGGGTCGTCGTCGCTGGTGTAGGCGATGCCGAGCCCGCCGCCGAGGTCGATCTCGGGCAGTTCGACGCCGTGCTCGTCGCGGATGTCCTTGAGCAGCCCGACGACGCGGTGCGCGGCGACCTCGAAGCCCGACATGTCGAAGATCTGCGACCCGATGTGGGAGTGGATCCCGATGAGCTCCAGCCCGTCGAGCCGCAGCGCGCGCCGCACGGCCTCGGCGGCCTGCCCGCCGGCCAGCGGGATGCCGAACTTCTGGTCCTCGTGCGCGGTGGCGATGAACTCGTGGGTGTGCGCCTCGACGCCGACGGTGACGCGGATCTGTACGCGCTGGCGCCGGCCGAGTTCCTGTGCGACGTGGGCGACGCGGACGATCTCCTGGAAGGAGTCGAGGACGATCCGTCCGACGCCGGTCTCGACGGCCCGCCGGATCTCCCGCTCGGACTTGTTGTTGCCGTGGAAGGCGATGCGGTCGGCGGGCATCCCGGCGGAGAGGGCGGTGGTCAGCTCGCCCCCGGAGCACACGTCGAGGTTCAGCCCCTCCTCGTTCAGCCACCGCACGACGGCCCGGGACAGGAAGGCCTTGCCGGCGTAGAAGACGTCGGCGTCGGTGCCGAAGGCGGTGCGCCAGGCCCGGGCCCGGGCGCGGAAGTCGGCCTCGTCGAGCACGTAGGCGGGGGTGCCGTGCTCCTCGGCTAGCCGCGTGACCGGGATGCCGCCGGCGGTCACGACGCCGTCGGCGTCGCGGGTGACGGTGCGGGCCCAGACCTTGGGGTCGAGGGCGTTGAGGTCGGCGGGCGGGGCGGAGTAGTGCCCCTCGGGAAGGACGTCGGCGTGACGGGGCCCGGCGGGGTGTGCGGAACGGCTCATGGCGTCTTCGGAGCTCTCTCAGAGATGGTCGGGTGCGTCGATGCCGAGCAGGGACAGGCCACCGGCCAGCACCGTCCCGGCGGCTTCGGCGAGGGCGAGCCGGGCACGGTGGGCGGCCGAGGGTTTCTCCGCCCCGCGCGGGAGCACGGCGGCGAGGAACGGCAGCGTGGCATCGGCGACGGCGACGAGGTGCCGGGCGAGCCGGTCGGGCGCGTGGTGCGCGGCCGCCGCGGAGAGGACGCGGGGGTGGTCGCCGAGGGCGGCCAGGAGGGCCTGCGCGCCGGGGTCCCCGTCCAGGGGGCCGGGCTCGGCGGTGAAGGCGAGGTCGGCGGCGTTGCGGCCGAGGGCGCGGGTGCGGGCGTGGGCGTAGCGCACACGGAAGAGCGGGTTGCCCTCGCGCTGGACGAGGTGCTCGCCGCCGGTGCGGGGCCGGTCGTGGGCGGCGGGGTGGAGCAGGGCCCAGCGGCAGGCGTCCCGGCCGAGCCGCAGGGGGTCGGGATCGCGGGGGGCGGGCACGGGCCGGGTGTTCACGGCGAGCTCCGCGGGCGCCGGCCCGGCGGCGTCGACGCGTACGCCGAGGACGGCGGTCCACTCGGGTTCGAGGGGGGCGCCGCAGCTCGTGCGGACGAGGGCGCCCTGGGAGCGCAGGAGGCGGGCGGCGGCCTCGGCGACGACGACGGCCCGCAGTTCGTGCGGGCAGTGGAGCTGCACGACGCGCCCGTCGGGCCCGTCGGCGTACCCGTAGCGGGTGCCGCGGCGCAGGATCTCCTGGACCAGGGCGGCGGGGGCGGTGCCGTGGAGGCTGAAGTTGAGGAACCCGGGCCCGGTGAGGACGACGTCCGTGATGCCGTCGGCGTCGGCGAGATAGGGCCGCAGCACCTCGGCGACCCGGCGGGGGGGCTGTCCGGCCGGCCGGGCGAGCTGGAGGGCGACGTTGGTGGCGTAGTCACCGCATCCCCCGGGCCCCGGCGGCCCGACCACGACCCGCTCGGGCACGGCCACCCGAAGCTCCCCCGCGTCGACGGCGCGACGCACCGCGTGCAACACGGTGCGGGAGAGCTCTACGGGAGTCACGGGTCAAGCGTAGGGGAGGAGGGGGGTGGGTAGGCGAACCGGTTTCGCGGAGTCCCGGGATGTGGACGGATGGGGGTGGGGGCCGGCCCGGGAGCGGGGGTTCGCCTCGGGGGCGGGCCGGAGTCGCCGGCCGATGCCCGACGCATGTCCGCCGCCCCCCTGTGCGCTGGTCGGCTACCCGGTCGACTCGGCGGACTCGGCACGGGGAGAGGCGCCGCTCTCCCCGCCCGCTCCCCCTGGGGCCGCGGGCTTCCCCTCGACCAACTGCCGTACGAGAGCGACGAGCGTGGCCGGTTCGAAGGGCTTGGACAGGAAGGCGTCGACACCGACGTCGAGTCCGGCGTCGACCTCGAACCGCGTGGTGGCGCTGACGATGGCCAGCGGAAGATCCCGGGTGCGGGGATCCGCACGCAGCCGGGCGGCGGTCCGGAGCCCGTCCATCCGCGGCATGACGACGTCCAGCGTGATGGCGTCGGGCCGCACCTGATGGACGACTTCCAGACACTCGACACCATCGGCCGCGGTCACCACCTCGAAGCCCTCCAGCTCGAGGTTGACCCTGATCAACTGCCGGATGACCTTGTTGTCGTCGACGACAAGGACACGGCCAGACGCCCTAGGCACCATTCGAGAGTAGGTCCGCACCGGCCACCGCGTCCGGGTTTTCCCCACTTCCACCCCGTGCGAGGGACATGACCCGGCGAGGCTGACACCTCTCCCCGGACGCGAGCGGGAAAACCCGTTCCTGACCACCCCGGGCGAGCTGGTAGTGTTCTACCCGTCGCCGCGAGCAACAGCTCCCCGGCCGACACGCCCCCGTAGCTCAGGGGATAGAGCAACGGCCTCCGGAGCCGTGTGCGCAGGTTCGAATCCTGCCGGGGGCACCCTGTATGAGGTGCCCAAAGACCCCGTCACCAGCGGAAACGCTGAGGTCGGGGTCTTCGCGTATGTGCAGCCGTGTGCTCGGTTCCGTCGTCGGCGGTCGGGCAGGGGCTCTGAGGGCAAAAAACAGTCCCCGGTAGTACTGCACGTGTCCTGAAGCTCCAGTCGTCACTGTCGCCTCGGTATCGCGCCGGCTTGCCGGGGGCCTCAACCACATCCTGTCCAAGTCACTACGCCGACTAGACGTCCTTGTCGACTTCGTGACTCTTCCGGTGTTGTGGCCTACTAACCAGGGTCCACGCCGGATGCCCCGAGTCAATAGGTTTGGGGTAAGTTCTGGAGAATTTTCCTGCCGCGCTCGTCGGTCTCAGCCGCCGGCGAGCGGCAGCAGCTTGATGAAGACCAGGGTCGGGTCCTTCGTGAGGTCCACGACGGTGTCCAGGTCGTCGAGCTGGTGGTCGCCGGTGAGGATGAAGAAGCCGTTGGTGGTGAAGGCCTGCTCGGCCGCTGCCGTTCGGTGGGCGATGTCGGCCGGCATGTCGGCGTGGGACGCCTCCTCGCGGATCCGGAGGGCGATGAGTCCCCCCACCGTCATGCGGTCGGGCAGGCCCGTGGCCGTCCGTTCGGAGAGCAGCCTGCCGGTCGGGGTCTCGTCGCGGAAGGTCACCGTGGGCATCAGGCGGCTCGCTTCAGTTGGCGGAGGATGGTCTCGTCGGTGATCTCGGTGTCCGCGGCCAGCAGGAAGGCCTTGCTGAGGATGAGGGCGAGGCGTTCGTCGTCGAAGGGGAGGAACAACGTACGGTCCGCCGGGCGGCGGGCGGGGACGACGCAGAGGTAGGTGTCGTCCGGTTCCATCAGGATGTTGGCCGAGAACAGGTGGATCTTGTAGGTGCGCAGATCGCCGCGGACCCGCAGGAAGCGGCCGTCGAGGGTGCAGCGGTCGGCGATCTTCAGGCGGGGCAGGAGCCGTTCCAGTGCCTCCCGGCGCGCCAGCGCGCTCTCGGGCAGGCCGCCGAACGCGGTGCGCTCCCAGTAGGCGCGCCGGGGGCCGCTCTCGGTCCAGTCGGGGTCGGTGGCGATCGAGGTGACGCCGACGAAGAGGTCCACGTCGCGCATGGCCTCGCTGAAGACCAGTGGGGGCACGTCGGCGAGGGGGGCCTCGCGCCAGACGCCCTCGGTCAGGCGGTCGAAGCACACCCGGTCGGTCGAGGCCAGTTCGTCGTCGCCCGCCCAGTCGGACCAGACGTGGTGGAAGCGGACCCGCCACCGCCCCGCCGCGAGGACGCGGTCGGCCGCGTCGTCGTCGGCCCCGCCCCAGGGGCCGAGCCGGCGGCTCTCCCAGCCCCGGGCCCGGAACAGGGCGCGCATCCTGACGTAGTGGACGAGGTGGGCGGCGAAGCGGTGGGAGTGGTCGCGGGTCTCCTCCTCGGCCGGGGTGAGCCGGTAGATCTCGCGGAACGCCTGCTTGAAGGGCTGCCGTACGCGGTGCTCGGTGAGCAGGTCGCGCCAGGCCCGTACGGAGTCGGGGTCGGAGCGCAGGGGGTGCCAGAGCCGTACGGAGGCGTCGTCGGGCGCCGCGGGGAGGCGGTCGGACGTCTCGGGCAGTACGGCCGTCCACTCACCGGGGGCGACCTCGATCTCCCAGATCAGCCGGCGCACCAGGGTCCGGGCGAGGGGGTGTCCCGCCAGGTCGGTGCGCCACCGGGCGTACGGGTGGACGGCGTCGACGGTGTAGCCGCCCTCCAGGGCGCGCAGGAGTGTGGCCAGATGGGCGTTCACGCGTTTGACCAGGTCGCGCAGGTCCTTGACCAGGGCGGCGTGGTCGCGGCGGACCGGTGCCGGGAGGGCGCGCAGGGGGCGGCCGTCCTTCTCCCAGGTCAGTACGGCGGTGTCGGTGACCGTGACCACGGCCTCGTAGGCGCCGGCCGTGCGGCGCAGGACGCCGTCGGCGTCGAAGTCCAGCCGCGGCAGCCGTAGTGCCACGTCGGTCCGCTCGGCCAGGGCGGCGTCGGCCTTCTTGAGCATCTTGTCCAGTTGCCTGGGTACGCCCGCGTGCCGGACGGAGCCGCGGGCGGCGCGGAGCGCGGTGACGAGTTCCGGCGTGGGGAAGTCCTGTGCGGCGCGGGCCACCTCGTAGAGCAGGGCCTGCGACGGGAGGGTCCTGGCAGCCGTCGGGGCGAGGGCGATGCCGGGCAGCAGCCGGTCGAGCAGCGGGGGCAGCCAGGGCTCGTCGCGCAGCAGGGCGACGCGCAGGGCCTGGCCGAGCGAGGTGACCTCGCGGTCGGTGAACGCCTTGTCCGGGCGGTAGGGGATCTCCCCCGCCCGGATGGCGTCGGTGCGGTCGGCGGCCGCTTCCAGGGCACGGCGGGCGAATGCGGCGTACGCGGGGATGCCGGCCGAGCGGTGCCACGCGCCGGCGGGTATCGGGAGGAACCTGCTGTCGCGGTCCGTCCCGGACAGCAGGATCCGCTCGGCCGGGGTGAGGGCGGCGGCGACGGCGATCTCGTCGGCGACGATGGGGCCCACGTCGCGGGAGAGGTGTGCGACGGCCGCGCGCAGTGTCTCCTCCCCGCCGTGTCCCGCGACGGCGAGCAGGGCGTACGGCCGGCGCACGGTGTCCTTCGCCAGCCAGAGCTCGACCAGGGTGCGCACCGGCGCCGACAGGTCGGGCAGCGGTCCCGTGCGGTGCCGCAGCACGTCGAGGCCCGCGCCGAGGTCCGCCCAGCCGTGCTCCCGGCACTCCTCGACGAGCGCCTCGAACATGCGGCGGCAGGCGTCGGGGGTGTAGCGCGGCTGCCGTTCCCCGGCGGCGCGCACGACCGCGGCGCGGGCCATGCGGCGCGCGAGCGGGTCGGAGACGTCGATCCGGTGGGAGGCGACGAGCAGGCTTCCGAGCTCCTCGTCGGTGACCTGCGACAGGTCGGCGTCCCGGTGGTCCTCGGCGTACTCCGGGTCGGTCAGTGCACGCATCAGCCGGGCGGCGAGGGTCATCGGGTACCTCTCCTGGTCCGGTGGCGGAGCCCGGTGCCGTGCACACGGGTTCCGGCCGCCGAGGGGGTTTCGGGCATGGCCGGATCATGACAGGCGGGTCTGACAACGGGGATACGGCGAAGGGGCCGGGGACGGCGACAAAAATACCCCCGGGGGTACACGTGCTACGGTGGATAAATACCCAGGGGGGTAATCGACCGCGTGAAGGAGTTACCCGATGTTCTTCGTCGACACCCTCGAGCTGGAGGGGCTCGGCAACCGTTCCTACCTGGCCGGCGGCGCGCGGTCCGCGGTCGTCGTGGATCCGCCGCGCGACATCGACCGGGTCCTCGCGACGGCCGCGCGGCGCGGGGTGCGGATCTCCCACGTGGTGGAGACGCACGTCCACAACGACTACGTCAGCGGTGGTCTGGAACTGGCCCGGGTGACGGGTGCCGTGTACCTGGTGCCGGCCGGGGCCGACGTGGCGTTCGCCCGGGTGCCCGTGGCCGACGGCGACACCGTCGCGGTCGACGACGGGGTGGAGCTGCGGGCGGTGGCCACCCCCGGGCACACCCCGCACCACACCTCCTACGTCCTGCTGGAGGGGGGCGTGCCCGTGGTGGCGTTCACCGGCGGTTCGCTGCTGATCGGCACGGTGGGGCGTCCCGACCTGGTGGAGCCCCGGCTGACCGGGGAACTCGCCCGCGCCCAGCACACCTCCGCGCACCGCCTGGCCGCCGAGCTGCCGGACGAGACTTCCGTGCTGCCGACGCACGGCTTCGGAAGCTTCTGCTCCTCCGCGCAGGCCGAGGGGGACGCCAGCACGATAGGCCGGGAGAAGGCCGTCAACGCGGCGCTCACCGAGGACGTCGACTCCTTCGTGGCCCGGCTGCTGGCCGGGCTGGACGACATACCCGCGTACTACACGCACATGGGCCCGGCCAACGCCCGCGGC
The DNA here is from genome assembly GCF_044390505.1 of Streptomyces sp. NPDC018947. NCBI lineage: Bacteria > Bacillati > Actinomycetota > Actinomycetes > Kitasatosporales > Streptomycetaceae > Streptomyces > Streptomyces sp. NPDC018947. The sequence continues at coordinate 99,626 of NZ_JBIRZD010000016.1, read as the reverse complement.
CCCGCCCCCGTGGACCTGACCCCGCCCGCCGTCGCCGGTGCCGAGGAGATCGCCGCCCGGCTGGCGGCCGGTGAGTGGGTCGTCGACCTGCGCAACCGGGTCGCGTTCGCCGAGGGGCACGTCGCCGGCTCGTTCAACTTCGAGGCGGACGGCAAGCTCGCCACGTACCTCGCCTGGATGATCCCGTGGGGCAAGCCGGTCACCCTGCTCGCCGACTCCCCGGAGCAACTGGCCGACGCCCAGCGCGAGCTGGTCCGGGTCGGCGTCGACCGGCCCGCGGGCGCCGCGACGGGGACGCCCGAGGACTGGGTGACCGAGGGCGCGCGGCCGGTGTCCTTCCCGAGGTCGACCTTCGCCGGGCTGGCCGGGCGCGGGGCGGACGACGTGGTCGTCCTCGACGTACGGCGTCGCTCCGAGCGGGCCGCCGGGTACGTCGCCGGCTCCGTGCACATCCCCGTGCACGAGCTGCACGGACGGCTGGGCGAGGTGCCGGACGGCACCGTGTGGGTGCACTGCGCGGGCGGGATGCGGGCCGCGATCGCCGCGTCCCTCCTGCACGCCGCGGGACGGGACGTCGTCGCCGTCGACGACGGTTTCGACGCCGCCGTCGCCGCCGGGCTGACGGTGACCGGGCGTGCCGACGGGGACGAGCAGGCCGAGCAGGCCGAGCAGGGCGGACGGTCCCACCGCGCATGACCGCACTGATCGCCGCGCTTCTCGCCGGTGCCGTCGTCGGCCTGGCGCTGGGCGGGCTCGGCGGGGGCGGCAGCGTCCTCGCCGTGCCGGCACTGATCTACCTGCTCGGCTTCGCCCCGGCCGACGCGACCACCGCCGCCCTCGTCATCGTCACCCTCACCTCCGTCACGGCGCTGAGCGCACACGCCCGGGACGGCAACGTCGCCTGGCGCACCGGGCTGCTGTTCGCCGCCGCGGGCGTCGTGCCCGCGATGCTCGCCGGGACCCTGGCCGACCGGGTCCCCGCGGCCGTACTGGTCCTGGCCTTCTCCGTCGTCGCCGCGCTGGCGGCGCTGCGGATGCTGCGCACGCCCCGGCGGACCGGGCCGGACGGTCCCGTCCGGCCCGCGAAGGCCGGTGCCGCCGGGGCCGGGCTCGGTGCGGTCACCGGGTTCCTGGGCGTGGGCGGCGGCTTCCTCGCCGTACCGGCGCTGGTGGGCGTGCTGGGACTGGCCATGCGCCGGGCCGTCGGTACGAGCCTGCTGGTCATCACGGTCAACTCCCTGGCCGCGCTGGGCGCGCGGGCGGGCACCGGGATGCACCTGGACTGGGCCGTCGTCGGCCCCTTCACCGCGGCCGCGGTGCTCGGCGCCTGGGACGGCAGACGCCTGGCGGCGAAGCTCCGGGGCACGACGCTGCAGACCCTCTTCGCCTACGTGCTGCTCGCCGTGGCGCTCTTCATGCTCGCCGACGCGCTCGTCCCCTGAGCGGCCACGACGGCACGACCCCCTCCACCGAAAGGATCTCCTCACCCATGACCACCCCCACCACCGTCGACCCCCGTCAGGCCCACTCGCGCCTGCACGAATTCACCGTCGTCGACGTCCGCACCCCCGGCGAGTACGCCGGCGGTCATCTGCCCGGCGCCCTCAACGTGCCGCTGGACCAGCTCCGGCGTGCCCTGCCCGCGCTGCGTGCCGCCGCCGCGCGCGGGGACGTGCTCGTCGTCTGCGCGTCGGGCAACCGCTCCGCGAACGCCTGCGGTGTCCTCGCCGAGCACGGCATCCGCGCCGCGACCCTCGTCGGAGGCACCGGCGCCTGGTCCGCGCAGGGGCACCCGCTCGACCGTCCCTCGGGCGGTGCCAAGGCCGGCTGGGCCATGGAGCGCCAGGTCCGGTTCACCGCCGGGACGCTCGTCCTGCTCGGGCTGGTGCTCGGCCTGGTCGTGCACCCGGCCTTCCTGGTGCTGTCGGCGGGCGTCGCGGGAGGGCTGGTCTTCTCCGCGCTCACCAACACCTGCGGCATGGCCGCCGTGCTGGCGCGGCTCCCGCACAACCGGCCCCGGGGCGCGGACCTCGAGGCCACGCTGGCCCGGCTGCGCGGCTGACGGGCCCCGGGCCCGGTCTCATGCCCGGCGGAACACCACCACCAGGACGACCAGCAGCACGGTCGCGCCCGCGCTCATGCCGTGCGCGACCACGCCGGCCAGCGGGAAGTGACGCTCCGCCGTGCCGGTGTGCTGGGAGTGGCGGCCGGAGCTGGGCAGCCAGCGCAGCAGCATCATGAAGCCGAGCGCGGCGACGACCAGGACGGCGCCGCAGGCCGCCCAGGCCGTGCTCCGTATGCCGCCCAGCAGATAGACCGACCAGGCGGCCAGTCCGGCGACGGCCAGCGACACATGGCCGATCACCAGCCACAGCGGCAGCCGCGTCACGCCGGGCTCGCGCTGGCGCAGGCCGCCGTGTCGGATCCAGACGGTGGCGAGGTGGGCGCCCAGGGCCGCGGTCAGCAGCCAGGCGCCCAGGACGACCGTGTCCAATGTTCCGTTCCCCCTGCCCGATGACGGCGCGCTGTGTCTCAGCTGACCCAGCACAGCGCACCCGGCGGGGGCGGACCGGACGTCCATTCAAGGATTCACCCGTTGGCGTGAACCAGGGCGCTCGGGTCTGGCACTTCGCTGTCGGAGGTGTCAGGCAGCGACAGGACCGACGACAGCACCTGGCGCAGCGTCGCCACGGGGTCGGGCGCCGGTCCCGGGGCCCGCCACGCGACGAAGCCGTCGGGGCGCACCAGGACCGCCCCGCCGCGCGTCACGCCGTGGGCCTTCGCCCAGTCGGTGTCGTCGTCCTCCGGCAGCAGGTCGGCGTCGGGGGTCTTGCCCACCCGGTACGCCGTCAGCGGCAGCCGCATCTCGTCGGCCAGCCGTGTCGCCGCCTCGTGCCAGCCGCTGGGCTCCGTGGCGTCGCTGAGCAGGACGAGTCCGCGCTCGTAGAGGTCGAGGGTGGAGACCCGGTCGTCGCCGCGGCGCAGCCACAGGTGGGGTGCCCGGCTGCCGGGTTCACCGCGCAGGGCGAGTTCCTCCGGGACGACGGGGGTCGCCGGGTCGGCGCCGACGACCGCGCCCTGGGGGTAGCGGTAGCCGAGGGCGACGTTGAGGATGCCGCGCTGCGGGCCGCCGCCTCCCGCGGCCGGGGGCGGGGCGAAGCCGGGGTGGCTGTGCTCGGCGGAGCGGGCGGCGGCGCGGGCGCTGGTGGCCTCGGCGACCGGGCGGCGTTCGGCGTCGTAGCTGTCCAGCAGGCCGTCGCCCGCCCAGCCGCCGAGCACGGCGGCCAGCTTCCAGGCGAGGTTGTGGGCGTCCTGGATACCGGTGTTGGAGCCGAAGGCGCCGGTGGGGGACATCTCGTGCGCCGAGTCGCCGGCGAGCAGGACGCGGCCCGCGCGGTAGCTGCGGGCGACGCGCTGGGCGGCGTGCCAGGGGGCCTTGCCGGTGATCTCGACGTCGAGGTCGGCGTCGCCGACGGCGCGGCGGATGTGGGCCGCGCAGCGCTCGTCGGTGAAGTCCTCCAGCGTTTCGCCGTCCTCCGGGTGCCAGGGGGCGTGGAAGACCCAGTTCTCCGTGTTGTCCACCGGGAGCAGGGCACCGTCCGCGTCGGGGGCCGTGAGATAGCAGACGATGAAGCGGCGGTCGCCGACGAGGTCGGCGAGGCGGCGGGAGCGGAAGGTGATGCTGATGTTGTGGAAGAGGTCGCCGGGGCCGCTCTGTCCGATGCCGAGGTGTTCGCGGACGGGACTGCGGGGTCCGTCGGCGGCCACCAGATAGTCCGCGTGGATGGTGGTGTGCTCGCCGGTCTCCCGGTTCTTCACGATCGCGGTGACTCCGTCCTCGCCCGCGTCGAAGGACAGCATCTCCGTGCCGAAGCGCAGGTCGCCGCCGAGCCTGCGGGCGTGCTGGAGCAGTTCGGGCTCCAGGTCGTTCTGGCTGCACAAGCACCAGCCGCTGGGGCTGAAGCGGGCCAGTCCGTTGCCCGGGTCGATCTGCTTGAACAGCCACTCCCCCGCGTCGCCGGCCAGCGTGGGCGTCTGCAGGATGCCGTGGTTGTCGGCCAGCGTGGCGGCGGCCCGGCGGATGTCCGGCTCGGTGCCCGAGACGCGGAACAGCTCCATCGTGCGGACGTTGTTGCCGCGCCCGCGGGGGTGGATGGAGGTGCCGGCGTGCCGCTCGACCAGGGTGTGCCTGACGCCCAGCCGGCCCAGGAACACCGAGGTCGACAGGCCGACCAGGGACCCTCCGACGATCAGCACCGGGACGCGGTGGACCCCGGTTCCCGATCGATCGGCTCTTTCGTTCATCGCTCGTTCCTCCGTTGCGTCGGGCCCGGGCGGGGCCGTCGTCGTGTGGCAGGTCCCGTGTCGTAAGGGCCGGGGCCTTCATCCATGCCCCGTGAGGCCCGTGGCGTCTCGGGCTTCACCCGCTTGTCCCGCCTGGTTCGCGCACCCCGGGGGCACGGCCCACGATCGTGCTTACGCGACCGGCGCAACCCGCCGCACACGGCGCACCGCGACGGTCGTACTCCCCCAGTCCACGAGGAAGTTCCCGGGAAAGAGGTGGGCCGGATGACGGTCTCTCCCGTCGTGTCGTCGGATTCCGGATCGACGGACGCCGTAGCCGTCGACGCCACGGAGGCGGGCGGCGTCTCGATATCCGCGTTCGACGGATCCCGCGTCAGGGTCGTGCTGATGCTGGACATCCACGACGGAATGCAGCAGGAGTTCCTCCAGGCCTACGAGCGCATCCGCCACCGGGTCGCCGCGGTGCCGGGACATGTGAGCGACCAGCTCTGCCAGTCCCTGGAGAACCCCACCCAGTGGCTGCTCACCAGCGAGTGGGAGAGCGCGGCGCCCTTCCTGGCCTGGGTGAACAGCGACGAGCACCTGTCGACCGTCGAGCCGCTGCAGGACTGCGTCCGCGACACCCGCTCCCTGCGCTACAGCGTGCTGCGGGAGACCCTCGCCGAGGGTGCCGCCCCCTCCGCCGCGTCCGGTGAGGCGCTGCGGGGCGCTCCCCGGGTCGGGGGCAACGTCGTGCGGCACGCGCTGACGTTCACCGTACGGCCGGGCAGCGAGGCGAAGGTCGCCGAGCTGCTGTCCTCCTACGAGTCGCCCGACGCCCGGGTCGACGAGGCCACCCGGCTGCTGCGCACCTCGCTGTTCATGCACGGCAACCGGATCGTGCGGGCGGTGGAGGTGCGGGGCGATCTGCAGAGCGCGCTGCGGCACGTGGCCCGGCAGCCGGGGGTGCGGGCCGTCGAACAGGCCCTCAACCCGTACCTGGAGCAGGACCGCGATCTGGACGACCCGCATTCCGCCCGCCGGTTCTTCACGCTGGCCGCCATGCCGGCCGTCCACCACGTCGCTTCGGCGACCGGGGCCGAGGCGCGTCCGCAGCGGTGCGCGCTGCTCTACCCGGTCCGGGCGGGCGCGGGTCCCGAACTGGCCCGGCTGCTGGCCCGGCAGGACGCGTCCGCCGTCTACACCCCCGACGGCCCGGTCCTGGCCGCCACCGTCTTCCACCGCGACGACCTGGTCGTGCGGCTGGTCGACGTGGCCGGTGACCCGGACGAGGAGCCCGCGTTCGTCCTGGGCCTGCACGACCGTGCCGGTTCCTCCGACGCGGCCGGGATCGCGGTGGCCGAGCGGCTGCTGGACACCGCCGCCGTCGGCATCGACGGACCCCTGTCCGATGCCGGCACCCTGTCGCGGCTGCTCGCGCGGGCGCGCATGACACCGCTGACCGACCGGCGTTCGCTCCCCTCCTGACCCGTCGGCGCGCACCGGCCCGGCACCGGGCCGCGCGTTCCGGCCCTTCCCACCGAACTTCCGTCCTTCCGGAGTGACCGACATGACAGACCAGCAGGTACGCATCGTCTCCCTCACCGACATCGCGCCCAACACGCGCCGCGGCGGGGACCTCCGCGCCCTTCTCACGCCCACCACCGCCGGGTCGACCAGCGGCTTCATGGGCGTGGCCATCGTGCAGCCCGGCGACCGCATCGCCGAGCACTACCACCCGTACTCCGAGGAGTTCGTGTACGTCACGGACGGCACCCTGGAGGTGGACCTGGACGGCACCCCGCACACCCTCTCCGTGGGGCAGGGGCTGCTGATCCCGCAGAACATGCGCCACCGCTTCCGCAACACCGGCGCCGTCGAGGCGCGCCTCGTCTTCCACCTGGGGCCGCTGGCCCCGCGGCCGGAGCTCGGGCACGTCGACACGGAGGACGCGGCGGGCAACGCCCTGCCGCACGAGGGCCACGCGGGGTGCGCCGGGCACGAGCGCCCCGCCGCGACGGCCGAGGCGGTGTCATGACGCGGCGACGGGTCGCGGTCACGGGCATAGGCGTCGTCGCCCCCGGCGGGATCGGCGTGCCGCAGTTCTGGGGCCTGTTGTCCGACGGCCGTACGGCGACGCGGCGCATCTCCCTGTTCGACCCGGCCGGTCTGCGCTCGCAGATCGCCGCCGAGTGCGACTTCGATCCCGCCGCGCACGGGCTGGACCTGGCCACCGCGCAACGCAGCGACCGTTACGTGCAGTTCGCGCTCGTCGCCGCCGCCGAGGCGGTGCGGGACGCGGAGCTGGACATGGGCCGGCTCGACCCGTGGCGGGCGGGGGCCACGCTGGGCACCGCGGTCGGCGGCACCACCCGGCTGGAGCACGACTACGTCCTGGTCAGCGAGCGCGGCTCGCGGTGGGACGTGGACGAGCGGCGGGCCGAGCCGCATCTGGAGCGGGCCTTCACCCCGGCGACCCTCTCGTCCGCCGTGGCCGAGGAGTTCGGCGTGCACGGGCCGGTGCAGACCGTGTCCACCGGGTGCACCTCCGGTCTGGACGCGGTGGGGTACGCCTTCCACGCCATCGCCGAGGGACGTGTCGACGTGTGCCTGGCCGGCGCGGCGGACTCACCGATATCGCCGATCACCATGGCGTGCTTCGACGCCATCAAGGCGACCTCGCCGAACAACGACGACCCGGCGCACGCCTCCCGGCCCTTCGACGCGGACCGCAACGGTTTCGTCATGGGCGAGGGCGCGGCGGTGCTCGTCCTGGAGGACCTGGAGCACGCCCGGGCGCGCGGCGCGGACGTGTACTGCGAGATCTCCGGCTACGCCACGTTCGGCAACGCCTACCACATGACCGGGCTCACCAAGGAGGGCCTGGAGATGGCGCGGGCGATCGACACCGCGCTCGACATGGCCCGGGTGGACGGGTCCGAGGTCGATTACGTCAACGCGCACGGCTCCGGCACCCAGCAGAACGACCGGCACGAGACGGCGGCGGTCAAGCGGTCGCTGGGCGAGCACGCCTACGCGACCCCGATGAGCTCCATCAAGTCCATGGTGGGCCACTCGCTGGGCGCGATCGGCTCGATAGAGCTGGCCGCGTGCGTGCTGGCGATGCACCACCAGGTGGTGCCGCCCACCGCCAACTACACGACGCCCGACCCCGAGTGCGACCTGGACTACGTCCCGCGCGAGGCCCGGGAGCGTTCGCTCCGGCACGTGCTGTCGGTGGGCAGCGGCTTCGGCGGCTTCCAGTCCGCCGTCGTACTCAGCGGTTCTGGCTCCGGTTCGGAAGGAGGGCCGCGATGAGCGGAGAACAACGGCCCCGGCGCGCGGTCGTCACCGGCCTCGGTGTGGTCTCCCCGCACGGCGTCGGGGCGGAGGCCCACTGGAAGGCCGTCGCGGACGGCACCAGCAGCCTCGGTCCCGTCACCCGGGAGGGCTGCGGGGACCTGCCGCTGAAGGTGGCGGGCGAGGTGCGCGGTTTCGACCCGTCGGAGGTGATCGAGGCGCGGTACCTCGTCCAGACCGACCGGTTCACGCACTTCGCCATGACCGCCGCGCAACTCGCCCTCGACGACGCGCGGTTCGGGCGCGGGGACATGGAGTCCCCGTACTCGGTCGGCGTGGTCACCGCGGCGGGTTCGGGCGGCGGCGAGTTCGGGCAGCGGGAGCTGCAGAACCTGTGGGGCCAGGGGTCGCGATTCGTCGGCCCGTACCAGTCGATCGCCTGGTTCTACGCGGCCAGCACCGGCCAGATCTCCATCAGCAACGACTTCAAGGGCCCCTGCGGAGTCGTGGCCGCCGACGAGGCGGGCGGTCTGGACGCCCTGGCGCACGCGGCGCTGGCCGTGCGGGGCGGCACCGACACGGTGGTGTGCGGGGCGACGGAGGCGCCGCTCGCCCCGTACTCGATCGTCTGCCAGCTCGGTTACCCGGAGCTGAGCCGGTCCGCCGAACCGGACCGCGCCTACCGGCCGTTCACCCAGGCGGCCTGCGGTTTCGCGCCGGCCGAGGGCGGGGCCGTTCTCCTGGTGGAGGCGGAGGAGGCGGCGCGCGAGCGCGGCGCCGAGGTACGGGCGACGGTGGCCGGGCACGCGGCGACCTTCACCGGCGCCTCCCGCTGGGAGGAGTCGCGGGCCGGGCTGGCGCGGGCCATCGAGGGCGCGCTGGCGGAGGCCGGCTGCCGGCCCGAGGAGGTGGACGTGGTCTTCGCGGACGCCCTCGGGGTGCCGGAGGCGGACCGGGCCGAGGCCCTCGCCCTCGCCGACGCCCTCGGGCCGCACGCGCGGCGGGTGCCGGTGACCGCGCCCAAGACCGGGACCGGGCGGGCGTACTGCGCGGCGCCGGTGCTGGACGTGGCCACGGCGGTGCTCGCCATGGAGCACGGGCTGATCCCGCCCACGCCGAACGTGTTCGACGTCTGCCACGACCTGGACCTGGTGGCGGGGCGGGCCCGTCCCGCCGAGCCGCGCACCGCCCTGGTCCTCGGCCGGGGACTGATGGGCTCCAACTCGGCCCTGGTCCTGCGGCAGGGCGCCGGCCCGTCCGCGAGCTGAGTCCCCTCTTCCGTCCGAGCCATCACCCATCCGAGCGGCGCCGGCCCCCGGCGCCCGCCGATCCGAGTGAAGGAGCACCTTCGCATGAGCGAGCAAGTGGACTACCAGGTGACCGTCGAAGAGCTGTCGGCGCTGATGAAGCGGACCGCCGGTGTGCACGTCGACCCGGTCACCCTCCAGCAGCAGGCCGACGCCGGTTTCGACACGTTCGGCCTGGACTCCCTCGGCCTGCTGGGCATCGTGGCCGAGCTGGAGAAGCGGTACGGGCTGGGTCTGCCGGAGCAGGCCGAGCGCTGCAAGACGCCCGCGGATTTCCTCGCGCTGATCAACGGCGCACTGAAGACGGGAGTGTGACATGGCAGGGCACACCGACAACGAGATCACCATCGCCGCGCCGATGCCGCTGGTCTGGGACATGACCAACGACATCGAGAACTGGCCCCGGCTGTTCAGCGAGTACGCGTCCGTGGACGTCCTCGAGCGCGACGGCGACCGGGTCACCTTCCGGCTCACCATGCACCCGGACGAGGAGGGCCGGGTGTGGAGCTGGGTGTCGGAGCGCGTCGCCGACCCGGTGACCCGCACCGTCCGCGCCCACCGGGTCGAGACCGGCCCCTTCGAGTACATGAACATCGTCTGGGAGTACACCGAGACCGCCCGGGGCACGCGGATGCGCTGGGTCCAGGACTTCGCGATGAAGCCGGACGCGCCGGTCGACGACGCGGGGATGACGGACAACATCAACCGCAACTCCCGTACGCAGATGGAGCTGATCCGGGACCGGATCGAACAGGCCGCGGGCGAGCGGCGGACCGCCGCGGCGCTCGCCGACTGACCCGCCGAGCCGACTGGCTCCGACGAAGGGCGTCTCCCCCATGCACCACACCCTGATCGTCGCCCGGATGGCTCCGGGCGCGGCACCGGACATCGCGAAGGTGTTCGCCGAGTCCGACCGCGGCGAGCTGCCGCACCTGGTGGGCGTCAACCGGCGCAGGCTCTTCGAGTTCGGTGACGGCGTGTACCTGCACCTCATCGAGAGCGACGAGGACCCGGCCCCCACCATCGGCGCTCTGACCGGGCATCCGGAGTTCCGGCAGGTCAGCGAGCGGCTCGAGCCGTACGTCTCGGCGTACGACCCGGCGACCTGGCGCAGCCCCAAGGACGCGATGGCCCGCTGCTTCTACACCTGGGACCGGAGCACCGCCGGCTGAACGCCGGTGCGCCGCCCGCGCTGCGCCGGGGCCGCCCGCCGTGAGGGGGCGGCCCCGGCGCGTGCGTACGCGGGGCGCCGATCGATCCGGCCGCGGCGTGTTCGACTCCTCGGCGGTCCGCACGTGCGGGTGACGCACGGCCAGTCCTCCCCGTCGTCGCGGAGAACCGGGCGGCCACCGGGAACACGCTCGTGCGGCGGCTCACCGGCCCGGCCGACGGCACCGTCCCGGAGGCCACGGGGCTGTTCGCGTACGACCCGGGTCACCTTCCGGCAGACGGGTCCGGCGAAGCCGCCGAGGGAGCGGGTGGCCCCGCCGCCGCCCCGGCCGGGCGAGCGGGTGCTCGTGCCCGAACCGCGTCCGGACCTGGACGTCGTCACGGCCACCCGGGCGCCGAGCCCCTGACGGGCTGCGGGGGAACGCGGCGGCGTCCGTGCGCGTCCATAGGGGTGGCGGGGAAGGGCGGCGAGGCGTCGTCCCTCGCGGCGGGGCGGGTCATACCGTTCGTACGGGTCGTACGGGTACGGGACGGAAGTAGGGGGAGCATGAGCGCATCGGGACCACAGGAGCCGGACGGCACGCCGCCGGTGCCCGAGGAGATCTGGCGCAGGTTCCTCACGGACGACGAACGGGCCATCCGCGCCACCGCCCCGCGGGAGCCGTCCGCCCGGGAGCGGGCACGGGGCGCGCGTCCGGGGTCGTCGGTCTCGGGGTCCGGTGCCGAGGGAGAGGCGGCGCCCGGCGCGGGGCCGGACATGGCTGATGCGCCCGGCGCGGGACCGGGCGCGGGCGGCGGGCCCGCGGGTGGCGGCTTCGCGCGTGCGGCGGAGCGGCCCGTGGACGCCGTCGGGGAGCTGTGGCACCCGCGGGAGCCGTGGGGCGGGCCGGTGTGGCGGGAGCTGGACGCGCGGGCCCGGCTGCGGCGGGTCGGCCGGGTGGCCGGCACCGCGGCCGCGGTGGCGCTCGCCCTGACGGCGTGGTCGCAGTCGTCCACCGGCCCCGGCACCCCGCCCGGCGGCCCCGGCGACACCATCGGCCGGCGCCTGGAGGAGACGGCCCTGCCGACCACCGCCCCACTCGCCCCCGGCGCCTCCGGGGCGGCGAGCCCCGCGGTCTTCGAGCCCGCACCGTCCGCGGCCCCCCGCACGGCGGCCTCCCCCGGCGCGATCGGCTGACCACCCGCCCCGTGCCCCTCGCGCGGGGTCAGGCGCTGCGCCGGCGGGACGCCGTCTTCTTCGCGGTGCTCTTGGCCGTCTTCTTGGCGGTGCTCTTCGCGGTGGTCCCGGCCTCCGTCTTCTTGGCGGTCCGCTCCGACGCCGTCTTCTTCGCGGCGGCCGTCTTCTTCGCCGCCGTCTTCCCGGCCGCCGTGGAGGTGGACTTCTTGCCGCCGGTCTCCTTGGGCGTCCGGGACGACGGGGTCTTGCGCCGCAGGGACCTGACGTCGGCCTCGCCGGCCGCCGCCTTCTCCTCCTCGCCCCGCGACTCGCGCGCCGCCCGCACGCTGTTCTCCAGTGCGGCCATCAGGTCCAGCACCTTGCCGGCCCGCGCCGGCTCGGGGCTCTCCGGGGGCGCCTCGCCGGCGGCCTTCGCCGCGATGACCTCCTCCAGCGCCTCGCGGTACTCGTCGTGCAGGTCGTCGAGGTCGATCTCCCCGAGCGTGTCCATCAGGGCGTCCGCGAGGTCCAGCTCCTGGTCGCGGACGGTGACCTTCGCGTCCGGCGCGACGCCTTCGGGGGCGCGCACCTCGTCCGGCCACAGCAGACCGTGCATCGCGATGGCGTCGCCGACCACCCGCAGCATGCCCAGACGCTCACGGCCCCGCAGGGCGTACTTGGCGATGGCGACCCGGTTGCTGCGCTTGAGCGCCTCGCGCAGCAGCGTGTACGGCTTGGCCGCGGGCGCGCCGCCGGCCGCGAGGTAGTACGCGGAGCCCATCTGGAGCGGGTCGATGCGCTCCTCGGGGACGAAGGCCACGATCTCGATGGTCCGCGCGGTCGGGATCGGCAGATGGGACAGGTCGTCGTCGGTGATGGGGATGATCGAGCCGTCCGCGTCCTCGTAGGCCTTGCCGATCTCGTCCTGGCCGACCTCGCGGTCCTCCAGCTCGCAGACCTTGCGGTAGCGGATCCGGCCGCCGTCCTCGGTGTGGATCTGGCGGAAGGAGATCGCGTGGCTCTCGGTCGCGTTCACCAGCTTGATCGGGATGCTGACCAGGCCGAAGGAGATGGCGCCGTTCCAGATGGACCTCACGTGCCGCACCTTTCCGCTCACCTGCCACGTCGGGCGGTTTGTCCGTGTTTCGTGCGATTCTCATCGTATGGCGCCTATCACGGAGGTGGAGGGGCGGCGGGTGGCCCTCAGCAACCTGGACAAGGTGCTGTATCCGGCGACCGGCCTCACCAAGGGCGAGCTGCTGCACTACTACGCGACGACCGCGGAGGTGCTGCTGCCGCATCTGCGGGACCGTGCGGTGTCGTTCCTGCGGTATCCCGACGGGCCGGACGGCCAGCTCTTCTTCACCAAGAACATCCCGCCGGGTACGCCCGACTGGGTCACGACCGCCGAGGTGCCCCGGTCGGAGGGGCCGGCCCGGATGGTGCTGGTGCAGGATCTGGCGAGCCTGATGTGGGCGGCCAATCTGGTGACCGAGTTCCACACCCACCAGTGGGTCGCGGACGACCCCGGCGAGGCCGACCGGCTGGTGTTCGACCTGGACCCCGGGCCGCCCGCCACCGTCGTCCAGTGCTGCGAGGTCGCCCTGTGGCTGCGGGACCGGCTGGCCGCCGACGGGGTCGAGGCGTACGCCAAGACGTCCGGGGCGAAGGGGCTGCACCTGCTGGCCGGGGTGCGCGGGTCGCCGTCCGAGCGGGTGTCGGAGTACGCGAAGGGCCTGGCCGTGGAGGCGGAGCGGGCCCTGCCGCGGCTGGTCGTGCACCGGATGACGCGCAGTCTGCGTCCGGGCAAAGTGTTCGTGGACTGGAGCCAGAACGCCGCCCGCAAGACGACCGCGGCGCCCTACACGGTGCGGGCCCGCGCCGTGCCCGCCGTCTCCACGCCGGTGACGTGGGAGGAGGTGTCCGCGTGCCGGCGGGCGGAGCAGCTCGTCTTCCTGGCGGAGGACGTCGGGCCCCGGGTGCAGGACCACGGCGACCTGCTGGCGCCGCTGTTCGACCGGCGCGCGGCGGCACGCCTGCCCTGACACGTCCCGTGACGCCCCGTCGGACGCGGGCCCTCGACGCCCCTCACACCCGCGTCCACGTGGTGCGGTCCCGGGCCGTGGCGTGCAGGGCCTCGACGTCCGCCGGCTTGAGCACTCCGCCCAGCCGGGCCAGGGCGGGCAGCTCCCCGGCCGTGACGACGCGGACCCCGCGCGGCGGCTCCGTGACCTCCACGCCGGCCGCGTCCACGGGGACCAGCACCGGGCGGACCTCCGCGGTCAGGGCGTGGGAGGCGCGGTCGGCGCAGGCGCGGACCCGGTGCAGTACGGGATCCGGGGCGCCGCGGCCCACGGCGACCGTCGGGCAGGCGACGCGCACCCGCTGCCCGCGGGCGGCCAGGACGTGGAGGGCGAAGAGGCCGCCGGGGCCGATCACCAGGTGGTGGATGAGGTCGCCGCCGGGCAGCGGGACCGAGTGCAGCGTGTGCCATCCCGCCGCCTCCAGCCGGTCGAGGGCCTCGCCGGTCGCCTGCTGGGCCGCCAGCTCCCGGCGGCGCGGGTCGCGGCGCAGCCGGTGCGCGGGGTGGCGGTCCAGGTCGACCAGGAGGGCCTCGCCGGGACGGTTGGGGGCGAGGTCGTCGTCGGGGTGGAGGGAGAGCCGGGCCAGTTCGGCGGGGGTGGGCACCGGGGGCGGTCCGACGGTGACCGGGCCGGACAGGAAGGGCCCGAGGGCTTCCAGCACCTCGGCCTCGCCGTCCTGGCTCAGCAGGTCGACCCGGGCGGCCTCACGGTCGTACCGGGCGACGGTGGCACCGTCCGCGCGGCAGACGTGGAGCCGCTCCCGGCCGCTCAGCCGGATCGGTACGACGCGCAGTCCGCTCATGCCGCATCACCCCACGACCATGGGAACAGGCGGGGTGCCGCGGGGCAAGAAGCGGGCTACCTTGGGAGCCGGAGCGGTGCAGGCCCTCGGGCGGAGGGGGAGGCGCGTTGCGTACCCGTGGCATGGGATCCGACGTACCGGCCCCGGGCAGGCCGTGGGACGAGATCGTGCCCGGACTGTGGATGGGCGGGCACGAGTTCAGGCGGCCGGGCGGACGGGTGGAGTTCGCCGTCGTGGGGGACGAGTTCGACCTGGTGCAGAGCCTGCTGCGGCTGCCCGGTCACGGCCCCGGCCCCGGTGTCGAGCACCAGGTGTGGCCGATCCCCGACGGGCCGCTGGACGGCACCCAGCTCGCGGGGGTGATCCGGCTGGCCCGGACCGCGGGCGAGGCGCTGGACGAGGGCCGCAGGGTCCTCGTGCGCTGCTACCACGGGTACAACCGCTCCGGGCTCGTGATCGCCCAGGTGCTGATGGGCCGGGGCCGTTCCGCCGAGGAGGCGATGCGGCTGATCAGAACCCGCCGCTCGCCGTGGGCGCTGCACAACGAGCTGTTCGCGGAGTACCTGCGGACCGGGCTGGACACCGCCCGGCTGCTCGAGGAACTGGCCGAGTAGCCCGGCGCCCGGGCGGGCAGGCAAGATGGACTCCCGTACGGACGAGGTGTGCGGGGCCTCCGTGACGATCACCGAACTCCAGGAGAGCCGTGCTCCCCAGCCGCCGTGGGCGCCCGGCCCGCACCCTCGCCGCCTCCGCGCTGCTGTGCGCGGCCGCGGTGGTCTCGGTGGCGGGCTGCGGTGACACGGGCGGGCTGCGCCCGGCGGGCGCCACACCGACCGCGGTGAGCCCGGCGCGCCTGTGGCCGGACCTGCCGCCGGCGTCGAGTCCGGCGTACGACATCGGCGAGGTGGACCACGAGGCCGTCAAGGGCGTGGCCGTGCCCGGCGGCGACGTCCGGCGGGTGGACCCGGCGGCCGTGGTGCGGGCGGAGATCGCCGCGCAGCCGGAGGACTACTCCGGCGCCAAGGCTCCGTACCGAGAGACGGCCCGCCTCATGGCCGACTGCGGCGCGGCGGGCCGAAGCGCACGGTGCCCCGTGCTGCGGCCGTACTACCGGGACCTGACCGGCGACGGGCGGGCCGAGATGGCGCTCGGCTTCCGCCTGCTGCCGGCGAGGATGACGGCGGTGCGCGTCTACACCGTGGAGAAGGGCCGGCTCGTGCGGGTGATGTCGTACGAGGACGCCGTGAGCGCGGTCGAGCTGGCCGGCCGGTCGGTGATCGTGCGGTCGCCGTCGGAGGTGGCGGGGTACGAGTACCGCCTCCAGTGGACCTGGGACCCCGACCAGGACGCGATGCTCCTCACCCACGACGAGATGCTGCGCACCGGCCGTGGAACGGGCGTGGGGCGCCCCTCCCCCTCTCCTTCGGCGAGCGCGCGGTGAGGCTCGCCCTGCCCCGGTGGGCCGGCCCGCTCGCGGTGAAGGCCGCCGTCTTCATCACCGTCATGTGCTGCGCGCTCGCCGCCCTGCTCGGCGTCCTGGTGCACGTCTCGGTGACCGACCAGACGGTGGGACGGGCCCGGGAGACGGCCCTGACCCGGCTGCGGGACGCGACGGACGCGTACGAGGCCGGGGACCCGCTGCGGCCGGGCGCGGCCGTCGATCCGCCGGGCCTGCCCGGGCCGCTGCGGGAGCTGGCGGCCTCGGGCCGGCGGGGCACGATGGTCGCCGAGCACCGGGGACGGCCCACCATGTGGGCGGCGGGCCCCGCCGACGGCGGCCGGGTCCTCGCGGTGGAGGTCGACCACTCCCAGGGCGAGCGCACCATCGACGGTCTCGACCGGGCGATCGTGTGGTCGTCGGCACTGGCGATCGGGGCGACGGCGGTGGTGGGCGCGTTCGCGGTGAGCCGGGTGACGCGCCGGCTGCACACGACGGCGCGCGTGGCCCGGCGGATCACGGCGGGCGACCTCGACGCGCGGGTCGGCGACACCCGGACGAAGGACCCGGCGCGCACGCAGGACGAGGTGGCCACGGTCGCCGCCGCGCTGGACTCCATGGCGGCCTCGCTGCAGGGCAAGCTGCTGGCCGAGCAGCGGTTCACGGCGGACGTGGCGCACGAGCTGCGCACCCCGCTGACGGGGCTGCACGCGGCGGCCGAGCTGCTGCCGCCGGGCCGCCCGACCGAGTTGGTGCGCGACCGGGTGGCCGCCCTGCGCACGCTCACCGAGGACCTGCTGGAGATCTCCCGGCTGGACACCGGACGGGAGCGCCTGGAGGCCCACCCGGAGGAACTGGGCGCGCTGGCCCGGCGGGTGGTGCGGGGCTCCGGCACCGACACGCGGGTGGAGGTCGTGCGGGACGCGCGGGTGGAGACCGACCGGCGGCGGCTGGAGCGGGTGCTCGGCAATCTCGTCGCGAACGCGCACCGGCACGGGCGGGCGCCGGTGGTGCTCACCGTGGACGGGCCGGTGATCACCGTGCGGGACCACGGGGACGGCTATCCGGAGTACCTCCTCGCGCACGGGCCGCAGCGGTTCCGCACCGAGGGCGGCGCGAAGGGGCACGGGCTGGGGCTGACGATCGCGCTGGGGCAGGCGGAGGTGCTCGGCGCGCGGCTGGAGTTCGCCGACCCGCCCGGGGGCGGCGCGCTGGCGACCCTGACGCTGCCTCAGCGGCCCTGACCCGCGGTCCGTTCCCCGCCCCTTCCCCGATGGCTCAGTGCGACGGGCGGCCCCCACCCGCCGCTCCTAATGTGGCGGTGTGTCACTTTCGACCACCTCGGCGCTTTCCGCCTCCCGGGAGGTACCCATGCCGCTGCCGCACCCGCGTAACCGCACGCCCACCGCGGCGAGGACGGCCGTATGCACCGCCGTAGCCCGGGCGACCGGATGCGGGGCGACCCGCCCCGGCACCCGCTCGCGGACGGCACCCGAACCCGGGGGCGCGGCCCGGCACACCGGCACCATCGGTCCCGCGCCGCGCTGGTGCTGACGCCGACGGCCCGCGAACCCCGCCATGTGGGTAAGTTCCGGACATGACCAACGCGGGAACCGGAATCACCGTGGCCGAGGCGGACACCCCCGCTCCCGTCGCCCGGCTCCCCCGGCGCCGCGGCATCGAACTCGCCCTGATCGTCATGGCCGTCCTGCTGTCGGTGTTCGGCTACTGCAACGTCGGCCTCGCCCAGCGGGGCACGCTCCCGCCCGGTGCCGCCGGGTACGGCGCCGGACTCGGGGTGCTCGCGGTGCTCGCGCATCTGGCGGTACGGCTGCGCGCCCCCTGCGCCGACCCGCTGCTGCTGCCCATCGGCGTGCTGCTCAACGGGCTCGGCCTGGTGCTGATCTACCGGCTCGACCTGGAGACGCCGGACGACCGGGCGGCCCCGGCCCAGCTCGTGTGGTCCACGCTGGGCGTCGCGCTGTTCACCGTCGTCGTGCTGCTCCTGCGCGACCACCGCGCCCTCCAGCGCTACGCCTACGTGTGCGTGGCCGCCGCGCTCGTCCTGCTCACGGTGCCGATCCTGTTCCCGGCCGTCAACGGCGCCCGCATCTGGATCCGGATCGGGGGCTTCTCCATCCAGCCCGGCGAGTTCGCCAAGGTGCTGCTCGCCGTGTTCTTCGCCGCGTACCTGGCCGCCAACCGCAGCGCGCTGGCGTACGCGGGCCGCCGCGTGTGGCGGCTCCAGCTCCCCACCGGACGGGTGCTCGGCCCGATCGTCGCCGTGTGGCTGGTGAGCGTCGGCGTCCTGGTGCTGGAGCGCGACCTCGGCACCTCGCTGCTGTTCTTCGGCCTCTTCGTCGTCCTGCTCTACGTCGCCACCGGCCGCACCGGCTGGATCGCCGTCGGCCTGCTGCTGGCCTCGCTGGGCGCGGTCGCCGTGGGCTGGCTGGAGCCGCACGTGCACAGCCGGGTGGAGGACTGGCTGCACCCCTTCGCCTCCATCGAGGCCGGGCACGGGCCCAACCAGCTCGCCCAGTCCCTGTTCGCCTTCGCGGCGGGCGGGGTGACCGGCACGGGCCTCGGCCTCGGGCACTCCGTGCTGATCGGCTTCGCCGTCAAGTCGGACTTCATCCTCGCCACGGCCGGGGAGGAGCTGGGCTTCCTCGGGCTGAGCGCGATCTTCCTGCTGTACGGCCTGCTGGTGGAGCGCGGTTTCAGGGCGGGGCTGGCCGCCCGCGACCCCTTCGGCCGGCTGCTCGCCGTGGGCCTGTCCTCGCTGGTGGCGCTCCAGGTGTTCGTCATCGCGGGCGGGGTGACGGGGCTGATCCCGCTGACCGGCATGGCGATGCCGTTCCTGGCCCAGGGCGGCTCCTCGGTCGTCACCAACTGGGCGATCGTGGCGCTGCTGATCCGGGTCAGCCACGCGGCCCGCAGCCAGGGCGAGGGGCGGGCGGCGCCATGACCGGAAGGGGGCCGCGGTGACCCGGCACATCCGGCGCGCCGCCGCGTTCTGCGCGCTGCTGCTGGTCGCGCTGCTGGTGAACGCGGCCCGCGTCCAGATCGTGCAGGCCCCCCAGTACGACGGCAACCCCGCCAACCGGCGCCACGACATCGCCCGTTACCAGCAGCCGCGGGGCGACATCCTGGTGGGCGGCGAGCCCGTCACCGGCTCCCGCGACACCGGCGAGCACCTGCGCTACGAACGGACGTACGCGAACGGCCCGATGTACGCGCCGATCACCGGGTTCGCCTCGCAGGCGTACGGGACGACCCTGCTGGAGCACGCCGAGGACGGCCTGCTGTCCGGCGCCGACCCGGTGCTGGCGCCGCTGCCGCTGTGGAACGACGTGACGGGCGCCCCCAATCCGGGCGGCGACGTGGTGACCACGATCGACGGGGCCGCGCAGCGGGCGGCGTTCGAGGGGCTCGGCCGGCGCAAGGGCGCGGTGGCCGCGGTCGAGCCGTCGACCGGGCGGATCCTGGCGCTGGCGTCCACGCCGTCGTACGACCCCCAGTCGCTGTCCGGCAACAGCGCGGCGGCGACCCGGTCCTGGAACCGGCTGAACGGCGACCCGGACAAGCCGATGCTCAACCGGGCGGTGCGCCGGACCTATCCGCCGGGTTCCACCTTCAAGGTGGTCACCACGGCGGCGGCGCTGGACGCGGGCGTGGTGCGGGACCTCGACGCGCCGACCCGCTCCCCCGACCCGTACACCCTGCCGGGGACGCGGACCCGGCTGACGAACGAGGGCGAGGGGTGCCGGGACGCCTCACTGCGGGACGCCTTCGAGTGGTCCTGCAACAC
Source organism: Streptomyces sp. NPDC018947 (assembly GCF_044390505.1). Classification (NCBI taxonomy): domain Bacteria; kingdom Bacillati; phylum Actinomycetota; class Actinomycetes; order Kitasatosporales; family Streptomycetaceae; genus Streptomyces; species Streptomyces sp. NPDC018947. Next base: position 80,277 of record NZ_JBIRZD010000016.1, on the reverse strand, counting down.
GGTGTTCGCCAAGCTCGGCGTGGACGTGGGGGTGACGGACATGGCGGCCACGGCGGAGGCGTTCGGCTTCAACGACGACGAGCTGCGCGTCCCCTTCTCCGTCGCGCGGAGCACCTTCGACGCCTCGGTGGACCGGGCGCAGCTCGGGCTGTCGTCGATCGGGCAGTACAACACGCGGGCCACGCCGCTCCAGATGGCGATGGTGGCGGCGGCCGTGGCCAACGGCGGCCAGGTGCGCTCGCCGTACCTGGTGGAGCGCACCCTGCGGGCGGGCGGCGCCCTGGTGGCGACGGCGGGGTCACGGCCCTCGCGGGAGGCGATGCGGCCGTCGACGGCCCGGCTGCTCAAGGAGCTGATGACCGGGGTGGTCGAGCACGGCACGGGCGCCAACGCCGCGATCCCGGGCGCGGTCGTCGGGGGCAAGACCGGCACCGCCCAGCACGGGGTCGGCAACTCGGGGACGCCGTACGCCTGGTTCGTCTCCTGGGCGCAGGGCGAGCGGGACCTGGAGCCCAAGGTCGCGGTGGCGGTGGTCGTGGAGGGGTCGGCGGCCGACCGGGAGCGCATCAGCGGGGGCGGACTGGCGGCGCCGATCGCGCGGGCGGTGATGGAGGCGGTGCTCGCAGGGTGAGACGGGGGTGCCCCCGCCCGAGGCGCCCGACCTAACGTCCGGTACATGACTGATACCGCGTACGAACTCGCCCAGGTCAACATCGCCCGCCTCAAGGCCCCGCTCGATTCCCCGCAGTTGCGGGACTTCGTTGACGCACTCGAACCGGTGAACGCCGACGCGGACACGGCGGACGGCTTCGTGTGGCGGCTCCAGGGCGACGCGGGGGACGCCACGGACATCCCCGTCTTCGGCGACTCCTGGCTGATCGTCAACATGTCGGTGTGGCGGGACGCGAACGCGCTGACGGCGTTCATGTACCAGGGGCGGCACCGGGAGATGCTGGCCCGTCGCCGGGAGTGGTTCGCACGACTGGCCGAGGCGGTCACCACCCTGTGGTGGGTGCCGGCGGGCCACCGTCCGACGGTCGCGGAGGCGGAGGCCCGGCTGCTCCACCTGCGCACCCACGGCCCCACGCCGTACGCCTTCACCCTGCGCACCTCCTACCCGGCCGGGGCGTCGGTGCCCGTGCCGGGCGAGGTGCCGGAGGGGCTGGGCTGCTCGGTCTAGGTACCGGGCACCTCCCACTTCTTTACTCACGGTCAACAAGTCGCGTCCAGGGGATTGACGAGCTTGCTGACAGGCAGTCTCATAAGACGAGTGAGTGACCGCGGGTAACACGATGAGGTGGGACAGCCATGACGACCCTGACGGAAGCCGACGCGCTCGACGGTCTGCGCGACGCGCTCGGCCTGCTCAAGGACCGGGAGCAGGTGGCCGAACGGCTCCTCGACTCGTCCGCCAAGCACTCGTTCGACCCGGACAAGGAGCTGGACTGGGACGCGCCCTTCGAGGAGGGCAAGTGGTTCTGGCCCCCGGAGCTGGTGTCGCTGTACGACACCCCTCTGTGGAAGCGGATGAGCGAGGAGCAGCGCATCCTGCTCTCGCAGCACGAGGCCGCGGCGCTCGCCTCCCTCGGCATCTGGTTCGAGCTGATCCTCATGCAGCTCCTGGTGCGGCACATCTACGACAAGGCGGCGACGAGCGCCCACGTGCGCTACGCGCTCACCGAGATCGAGGACGAGTGCCGGCACTCCAAGATGTTCGCCCGGCTGATAACCCGCGGCGAGACCCCGTGGTACCCGGTGAGCCCGGTCCACCAGCACCTGGGCCGCCTGTTCAAGACGATCTCCACCACGCCCGGCTCCTTCACCGCCACGCTGCTCGGCGAGGAGGTCCTCGACTGGATGCAGCGGCTGACCTTCCCGGACGAGCGGATCCAGCCGCTGATCCGCGGCGTCACGCGCATCCACGTCGTGGAGGAGGCCCGGCACGTGCGCTACGCCCGTGAGGAGTTGCGCCGCCAGATGGTGACGGCCCCGAAGTGGTCGCAGGAGTTCACCCGGATCACCTCCGGCGAGTTCGCCCGCGTCTTCTCCATCGCCTTCGTCAACCCCGAGGTCTACACGAACGTCGGCCTGGACAAGCGGGAGGCCATGGCCCAGGTCAAGGCCAGCGGCCACCGCCGCGAGGTGATGCAGACCGGCGCGAAGCGCCTGACGGACTTCCTGGACGACATCGGCGTCCTGCGCGGAGTGGGCCGCCGCCTGTGGCAGTCCTCGGGCCTGCTGGCGCCGTAGCTGCGGGCAGTCGTGCCGCAGGGCGGCACGGGTGGACGCAGCGGCACCCGCAATGCCGGCCCACCCGACCCACCCGTGCGCCGCGCCGACGGCTCGTTCGCACGCCACCCCGTTCCCTCGCCCCCAGCCCGACCCGGCGGAGCGATTACGCTGCGGAACATGACCCCGCAGGCCCCCACTCCCGCCTACCGCCGCCTCAGCGTCGAGGAGCGCCGCGGCCAGTTGCTCGACGCGGCGCTCGTCCTCTTCGCGCACCGGCCGCCGGAGGAGGTCTCCCTGGACGACGTCGCGGAGCAGGCCGGGGTCTCGCGGCCGCTGGTGTACCGGTACTTCCCCGGCGGCAAGCAGCAGCTCTACGAGGCCGCCCTCGGATCGGCCGCGGACGAGCTGCGGCTGTGCTTCGACGAACCCCGCGAGGGCCCGCTGCTGGCCCGGCTGTCGCGCGCCCTGGACCGCTACCTGGCCTTCGTCGACCAGCACGACACCGGCTTCAGCGCCCTGCTGCGGGGCGGCAGCGTGGCCGAGACCTCCCGGACCTCGGCCATCGTGGACGGCGTGCGCCGGGCCGCCGCCGACCACATCATGGACCACCTGGAGGTCGACGGCCCCGGTCCCCGGCTGCGGATGACCGTGCGCATGTGGATCACGGCGGTCGAGGCGGCCTCGCTGATCTGGCTGGACGAGGGCAAGCAGCCGCCCGTGGAGGAGCTGCGGGACTGGCTCGTGGAGCAGTTCCTGGCCGTGCTGACGGTCACCGCGCGGCGCGACCCGCAGACCTCGGCGCTGGTCGAGGCGCTGGCGGGGGATGTCTGACACTGGTGCCGTGAAGAGCGAAGACACCCCCTTCGAGGGCGGCCCCATGGACGGGCGGGTGCTGCCCGTGCTGGTCGGTCCGACCGGGCACCCGCCGAAGACGTACCGCATCCCCGTGCCGGACCCGGACGGCGGGCCGCCCACCGTGCTCGTCTACCGGCGCGTGCCCCGCCCCGGCGGGAGCAGGCTCGGGTTCGCCCGCTGGAAGTACGCCTACGACCCCGAGGGCGGCGCCAGGTCCCGCCTGCGCTGGCCGTGGTCCCGTCCGGACGCCACGCCGGGCGGCAAGCCGGACGACGCGGACGGGTGACCCGGTTGCGCCGAACCGCGCACACTCGGCGCGCGCGTTCCGCGCGGCCGCCCGATGCTCGCGGTGCGGAGCGGACGAGGGTGCCGCCGCACCGGAGGTGACGACGTGTCAGCAGGGCTTCTCCGTCTGGTCTGTACCGCGGCGGTGGCGGCGGGGATCGTCCTCGCGCCCGGGTCCGCCGCCGCGCGCCCCGGTCCCGCCGGCGCCGGCGACCGCTCCGTGGCCGAGCTGCTGACGGAGCTTCAGGACCTGTACCGCGAGGCCGAGAAGGCCACGGAGGCGTACAACGGCACCGAGGAGAAGCTGATCGCGCAGCGTGCCGAGACGCAGCGGCTGGAGACCGAACTGGCCCGGGCGCGGCTGTCCCTGCGCGACGGACGCGGCGCGGTGGGCAGACTGGCCCGGCAGCAGTACCGGAGCAGCAGCGACCTCTCCCCCTACCTGCGGCTGCTGCTGGCCCGCGACCCGCAGCACGCGCTCGACCAGGGGCATGTGATCGGGCAGCTCGCCCGGGAGCGGGCCGAGGCGGTGGGCCGGCTGACCGGCCGGGAGCACCGGGCCGAGGACCTGGCCCGCCGGGCGCGCAAGGCCCTGGCCACCCAAGCCGCCCTGGCCGAGCGGCAGAAGAAGAACCGCGACGAGGTACGCCGACGGCTGGGGGACGTGGAGGAACTGCTCGCCTCCCTCAGCACCGGGCAGCTCGCCGAACTGGCCGCCCTGGAGCGGAGCGGCACCGCCGAGGCGCAGGAGCGGTTCCTGGAGTCCGGGGCGCTGGGTGACGACTCCAAGCCGTCCGCCGAGGGCGACCGGGCGGTGCGCTTCGCGGTGGAACAGCTGGGCAAGCCGTACGAGTGGGGTGCCGAGGGCCCGGCGTCGTACGACTGCTCGGGGCTGACCTCCGTGGCCTGGGCGCGGGCCGGCACGCCGATCCCGCGGACCAGCCAGGAGCAGTGGGCGCGGCTGGCGCGGGTGCCGCTCGACGAGCTGCGCCCCGGGGACCTCGTCGTCTACTTCCCCGAGGCCACCCATGTGGCGCTGTACGTCGGTGACGGCATGGTCGTCCAGGCGCCGCGGCCCGGCGCCGACGTCCGGGTGTCGCCCATCGCGGCCGACCCGGTGCTGGGCGCCGTACGGCCCGACCCCGGCGGGGAGCCGCTGCGGCGGTACACGCCGCCGAGGCTCCCTGCGGGGGCGACGGACGGATCCGAGGAGGGGTACTGAGCGGGCTACGCGCCGACCCCGGCGGAGACCTCGGCGAGGTAGGCCTCGGTCTTCTCCGGCTCGAAGAAGAAGTTCTCGAAGTCGGACGGGTCGTTGAAGCCGTTGGCGAAGCGGTCGGCGACCGGCTGGAGCTGACCGGCGGCGCCGATCAGGTTGAGCACGTGCTCCGGCGGCGGGGCCAGCATGGCGTTCGTCCACTTGGTGACGTGCCGGGCCGTCTCCCAGTAGCGTTCGAAGGTCTGCTGCATCCAGGTTTCGTCGAACTCCTTGTCGCCGTGCTCCAGGATCGAGGCGAGGTACGAGGCGGCGCACTTGGAGGCGGAGTTGGAGCCCTGGCCGGTGATCGGGTCGTTGGCGACGACGACGTCGGCGACACCGAGGACCGCGCCGCCGCCGGGGAGGCGGCCGACGGGGTTGCGGACGGTGGGGGCGTAGCGGCCGGCGAGGGTGCCGCCGGCGTCGGTCAGTTCGACCTTGGTGGCCCGCGCGTACTCCCAGGGGAGGAACTTCTCCATGAGTTCCAGGGTCAGGGAGAGGTGCTCCGAGGGGTCCTTCACGTCCTTGAAGGCGTCGAGCGGTCCGCCGGGTATGCCCTCCCAGAACAGGATGTCGGCGCGGCCGGAGGTGGTGACGGTCGGCATGATGAACATCTCGCCGACGCCGGGCACCAGGTTGCAGCGGACGGCCTCCGTGTCCGGGTGCTCCGGGCGCGGGCCGAGCCCGTGGACGTAGGCGACCGCGAGCGCGCGCTGCGGCTCGGTGTACGGGGAGCGGGAGGCGTCCCGGCCGAACATCCGCACCAGTTCGCCCTTGCCCGCCGAGACGAGGACGAGGTCGTAGGCGCGGGAGAAGTAGTCCAGGTCGCCGACGGCGACGCCGTGGATGACGAGCTGGCCGCCGCGCTGCGCGAAGGTCTCCATCCAGCCGGCCATCTTCACCCGCTGGTCGACGGACTGCGCGTAGCCGTCCTTGAACCGGCCCAGCCAGTCGATCGCCCGCTGCGAGGGGCCCGGGTCGAAGGAGCCGGGGGCCGCCACCGAGACGCCGAGTCCCTCGATCTTCGGGGCCTGGGACTCCCAGAAGTTCAACTGGAGATCGCGCTCGTGCTGGAGTGCCGTGTGGAACATGCACTGCGTCGACATGACCCGGCCCGTGCGGATCTCGTCCGCGGTCCGGTTGGACATCAGGGTGACCTCGTACCCGTGCGACTGGAGTCCGAGGGCGAGCTGGAGTCCGGACTGGCCGGCTCCGACGACGAGTATCTTCCGCATGCGGGGAAACGCTCCTAAGGGGACTGCTCGGGGACTACTCGGGGGTTTCGTCGAGCGCGTGGCCCACGAGGGACAAGAGGGTCTCGATGACCGAGATCCGACGGCGCGCATCCATGATCATTACAGGTATGTGCGCGGGGATCGTCAACGCCTCCCGCACGTCCTCGGGTTCGTAGCGCTCGCTGCCGTCGAAGTGGTTCACCGCCACGACGTACGGCAGTCCGCAGCTCTCGAAGTAGTCCAGGGCCGGGAAGCAGTCCCTCAGGCGCCGGGTGTCGGCCATGACGACGGCGCCGATCGCGCCGCGCACCAGGTCGTCCCACATGAACCAGAACCGCTGCTGGCCCGGTGTGCCGAACAGGTAGAGCACCAGGTCGTCGTCGAGCGTGATGCGGCCGAAGTCCATGGCCACGGTGGTGGTGAGCTTGTCCGGCGTGGCGGTGAGGTCGTCGGTCTCCTCGCTCGCCTCGGTCATCAGCGCCTCGGTCTGCAGGGGCGTGATCTCCGAGACGGTGGTGACCAGCGTGGTCTTGCCGACGCCGAAACCGCCCGCCACCACGATCTTCGTGGCGATCGGCGCGCGGGTGCGGTCCGCCTGCCAGGGCTGCATGGCCTCGTCGGGGTCGACGAGGGGGGAGACGCCGTAGGCGGCGGCGTCAGAGACGACGGAGTCCACTGAGCACCCTTTCGAGCAGAGCGCGGTCCGGGCGGCCCGTGCCGTGGCCGGTTCCCGTGCCGTACACACGGATCTTTCCCTGGTCCGCGAGATCACTGATCAGGACGCGGACCACGCCGAGCGGCATCTTCAGCAGCGCGGCGATCTCGGCCACCGTACGCATACGGCGGCACAGTTCGACGATGGCCCGCATCTCCGGCATGACGCGGGAGGTGAGCGAACCGTTCGTCAGTTCCTTGCGTTCCTCGGCCGCTTCGAGCGCGGCGGTGCCGGCCGTGGCGCCGACGAACGTCTCGACGAGCAGCACGTGGCCGAAGCGGGTGCGCCCGCCGGTGAGCGAGTAGGGGCGCACCCGGGCCGGTTTGCGGTCCGACCCGCGCACGGGAAGGCTGTTCGGGTTCTTCGGGTTCCTGCCGGGGCCACTGCTCATCGGGTACTCCCCGTCGACTCGGACTCCAGTGATTTCCGCAGCTCGCTGCGGACTTCGGGGGTCAGGACGTGGCCTGCGCGGCCGACGAACAGCGCCATGTGGTACGCGATGACGCTCATGTCGGCGTCCGCGGAGCCGTGCACGCCGAGCAGCGAGCCGTCGCTGATCGACATCACGAACAGGCTGCCCTCGTCCATGGCGACCATCGTGTGCTTCACCGCGCCGTAGTCCATCAGCCGGGCGGCGCCGACGGTCAGGCTGCCGACGCCGGAGACGACGGTGGCGAGGTCGGCGGCGGAGCCCCGGGGGCCGGTACTCCGCTCGGCGCGGGCCTCACGGGCCGCGTCGTTCCTGTCCTGGTCGGAGGAGAGCAGGAGCAGGCCGTCGGAGGAGACCACGGCGACGGACTGGATGCCGGGCACCTCCTCGACGAGGTTGGTCAGCAGCCAGTGCAGATTGCGGGCTTCACTGCTCAGTCCGAAGGTACTGGGCGCGGTCAACTGCTTGCCTCCTCGACAGTGCCCCCCGTGGCTTCTTCGGTTGTCCCCGCCGCGGCGGACGGCGCCCGGTTCTGGCCCGTCCGCTCGGCGATCTCCGCCTCGACGTCGCGCCGTCCGGCCTCCGCCCCCCGGCGGAACCCTCCCAGGCGGCGGCGCAGCGCCTCGGCGTCGACGGAACCCGCCGAGCGCGGCCGCGGCACCTCGGCCGGCGCGGTGAGCTTCGGGGTCCGCTTGGGCAGCCCCTTGGCGGTGACGGGCTCCTCCTCCGGTTCGGGCTCGGCACCCTCGTCGGCGGTGCGTTCGTGGGTGTCCGGGCCGATGGCGTAGGGGTCGGCGGACTCCGCGGGCTCGGCGGCCGGGGTCTCGCGCCGGGCGGCGTCGGGGGCGGACGCCTGGGCCGGGGCGGGGGTCTCCTGCGCGGCGGGCCCGGGGGCGGGGACCGCGGCCGGGAGCAGGAGGGCCATCGTGGTGTCGTCGGGGAGGTCCCGGCCGGCGGACGGCGCGGGTGCCTCCTCGGGGGAGTCGCTCTCCGGGGCGCGCGGCGCGTGGCCGGCGTCGGGCCCCGCGTCCTCGCCCGCGACCGCCTGGCGACGGGCGTCCGGTGCCGGGGCGGGCTCGGCGGGGGTGCCGGCGTCGTCGTCGCGGGCGGCGCCGGCGGCGTCCGCGGTGTCCGCGTCCGGCCGCGTGTCCGACGCGTCCGCCTCGGCCGCGGCTTCCTCGGCGTCGGCTTCCGCGGCGGCCTTCGCCTCCGCTTCGGCTTCGGCTTCGGCTTCGGCTTCGGCTTCGGCCCGGCGTACGGCCTGTTCCGCGGAGGCCACCAGCGGGTCGACGCCCGGCTCCCCGCTCTTCTCCGCACGGCCGTGCAGGACGTTGGAGTTGGCCTCCGCGTCGGCGCCCGGCAGGCTGAAGGAGCCGGTGCCGTCGGTGACCGGCGCGGCCGGGGCGACGGCCGCCGACGGCGCGGCCGCGAGCAGGGTGCTCGGGAGGACCACGACGGCCGCCACACCGCCCTGCTTCTGCTCCCGCAGCCGCACCCGCGCCCCGTGCCGGTGGGCGAGCCGGGCGACCACGTAGAGGCCGAGGCCGAGACCGTCCTCGCCCTCCTGGTCGTAGGGCGCCTCCGGGTCGAAGTCGGTCAGGCGGGCGTTGAGCCGCTGGAGCCGCTCGGTGGCCATGCCGATGCCCTCGTCCTGGACGGAGAGCATCACCTCGCCGTTCTCGAGCAGCCAGCCGGAGACCTCGACGGGCAGGTCCGGCGGCGAGAACGAGGTGGCGTTCTCCATCAGCTCGGCCAGCAGGTGGGAGAGGTCGTCGGCGGCGAAGCCGGCCACGTGCGCGTGCGGAGGCAGCGCGGCGATGCGCACCCGCTCGTACCGCTCGATCTCGCTGACCGCGGCGCGGACCACGTCGACCAGCGGCACCGGACCGGCGCTGTGCTGGATGTGCTCGGTGCCGGCCAGCACGAGGAGGTTCTCGCTGTGCCGGCGCATGACCGTGGCGAAGTGGTCGAGCTTGAACAGGGTGGCGAGCCGCTCCGGGTCCTGCTCGCGCTCCTCCAGGCTCTCGATGACGGCGAGTTGCCGCTCGACCAGGCCGAGGGTGCGCAGCGCCAGGTTGACGAAGGTGGAGCCGATGCTCTTGCGCACCACGTCGAGCTGGGCGGCCGACTCGGCGAGTTCGGCACGCAGTTCCTCGCGGGCGTCGGCCATCTTCTGCCGCTGGCCGACCAGGTGCTTGCGGTCGGCCTCCAACGTGTTGACGCGCTCGGCGAGCGTCGCGGCGTGCGCGTGCAGGGCGTTGACGGAGCGCACGACCTGGGCGAACTCGTCGTTGCGGCCGGTGAAGGCCACTGGCTCCTCGGCCGACGGGTCCGGGGCCGCGGCGAGCCGGGCCGATCCGCGGCGCAGCACCGACAGCGGGCGGGTGAGGGTGCGGGCCATGGCGGTGGCGATGCCGAGGGTCAGCAGGAGCAGGGCGCCGAGGGCGGCGACGCGGATCTCCAGCGCCGTCACGTCGTCGTCGCGCAACTGCTCCAGCGCCTTGGTGCGCTTCTCGTACAGGGCGGACTCGGCCCCGCGCATGGCGTCGACGCGCGCGGAGAGGGCGGCGTCCAGCTTCTTGACGGAGACGTCGAGGTCCTCGTCGGAGAGGGTGGGCTCGTCGGTGAGGCGGGCCAGGTACTTCTCGGCCGAGTTGACCTCGGGTCCGGCGACCGTGGCGTCGTAACTGTCGCGTGCCGTCTTGGTCGCGCCGTCGCGGAAGCCGGCGAGGGCGGCGTCGGAGCGCACCCGGGCCTGCTGGGCGGCGGCGGCGAGGGCGTCGCGCTGCTCGGAGTCCGAGGAGGAGTCGGACACGGTCGGAAGCCCCGTGACGGGGTCGATGCCGGTCTCGGTGCCGCCCGGCACGCCGAGGGCCGCGAGCAGCAGCCCCCGGGTGGCGGCGGCCTGCTGGACCGCGGTGTCCAGTTCGGCGAGGGCGTGGGCGCCGGCGCCCGCGCGGGGCGGCATCTGCTCGGCCAGCCGCCCGGCGAGGGCGTGGAGTCCGGCGATGGCGTCCGAGTAGGCCTCGTGCGCCTGGAGAGCGCCGGTGAGGGCGGAACGGCGCAGGGCCGCGATCGCCTCGAGGTCCTCGCGCAGGGAGGCGGGGGTGTCGGTGTCGGCGAGCAGCTCCTCCACCTGCCGGTCGACACGCGCGCTGCGCTGCTCGGACGGCGCCTTGGACTTGGGCCGTCCCGCGGCGACGTAGGGGGTGACCTCGTCCCGCTCGTCGGCGAGGGAGTGGGCGAGCGTGAGCGCGTCCTGGGTCTGCTCGGCCAGCGTCACCAGGTCCTGGGAGTCGTGCAGTTGCCCGGAGGCCGCCAGGACGGACGGCGCTCCCGCGCCGGCGACGGCGGCGGCCACGACGGCCACGGCGACGATCAGCCGGTTGCGTACGTGGGTGGCACGGCCCTTGCCGACGGGCGGCGCCTCGGCCACCGGGGTGGAGGAGGTGCCGGGGGCGCGCTCCGCGCTCCCCGCGGGGGCCGACTGCTTGCCTGTGCGACGAGGCCGCGTCTTCTGCACCGGTGCTCGCATTCCTGACTCGTGTACCCGTGGGCCCGGGTGGCGCTCCGTCAACTGGCCGGCCGGCGCGTGCACCCTTCCCCAAGCTCTGGGCTGCTCCCCCGCCTCCGGCCGAGCGTCGGACGGGGGGACCGTGTGAGCCGGGCAGGCCCCCCACCGGTTCCCGACCCTCCCAGTGCCGGTGGGCGGTGGGCGTGCATCACCTGACCCGCCACCCGAAGGAGTGAACCCCGGAGGGTAGTTGGGGGGCAAGTTGCGCCGGCTCGTGCGTCGGTCCGGGGCGGCGTGCCGGTTGGACGTCTGCGACGGGCGGTGGCACTATGTGCCGCCACGCGTTCCCGGAGTGCAGTATTCCATCCCAAATCCGGCTGCTGACCTGCGCGGCCGCGATGTTTCCGGGGAGAGTCGCCGGCCTTTTGCGGACACTGTGAAGGGGTCGTGCAGACTGGCCGGATGCGTACGGAACTCGTTTCGGAACCTGGCCTGGCCGACCACCCCAACGAGGACTTCGCGAGCGTCGCGCTGCCCGCCTCGGGGCAGGGCGGTTCGCTGGTCGTGCTGGACGGTGTGACTCCGCCCCGCGGCGGGACGGGCTGTCTGCATTCCGTTCCCTGGTTCACCGCACGGCTCGGCGGGGCGCTGACCGAACTGACCGTTTCACTCCCGGATGTTCCTCTCACCGAAGCCCTGTCCCGTGCCATCGCGCATACCTCCGCGGCACATGCGGAAACCTGTGACCTTTCTCACCCGCGAACCCCCCAGGCGACCGTGGTCCTCGCCCGCTGGTCCCCCGGCCGGGTCGAGTACCTGGTGCTGTCGGACTCGGCGTTGCTGGTGGAGACCTCCGACGGCGAGGTCACGGCGCTGCTCGACGACCGGCTGGCCCGGCTGCCCCGCTCGGCGCTCGCGACGGACGCCCTGGTGGACGCGAACCTGCGCAACAGGGAGGGCGGGTTCTTCACGGCCGCGGCCGATCCGGCGGTGGCGGCCCGGGCGGTGACGGGGGTGCTGCCGCGCTCGGACGTGCGGACGCTGGCGGCGCTGACGGACGGGGCGGCGCGCTGGGTCGAGACGTTCGGCGAGGGCGACTGGGCGGCCTGCCTGAGCCTCGTCCGCAAGCAGGGCGCGCAGGCGCTGGTGGACCGGGTGCGGGAGCTGGAGCGGGCGGACGCGGCGGGAGCGCGGGAGTTCCTCGGCCGCGGCAAGACGCACGACGACGCGACGGTGGTGTACGCCGAGCTGTGAACGGCGCGAGGGGGCGCGCTACTTCTCCATGCCGCGGTTGAGTTCGTGCAGCAGCCGTGCCAGTTCCGCCACTTCCCGGGGGTCCCAGTCGCCGAGTCGGCGGGCGTAGCGGGCCCGGCGGGCCTCCCGCACCCGGCCGACCCGCTCCTGGCCCTCCGGGGTGAGGGTGACCAGCCAGGCCCGGCCGTCGGCGGGGTCGGGTTCGCGGGCGACGAGGCCGAGTTCCTCCAGCGCGCGGAGCTGGCGGCTCATCGTGGCCTTGCCGACGCCGATGTAGGCGGCGAGGTCCGTGGCGCGCTGTCCGCCGCACGCGCCCAGCCGGACGAGGAGGCCGTACGCGGAGGGCTCCAGGTCCGGGTGGACCTCGCGGGCCATCTCGCCCTGGCTGGCCCGGGCGCGGCGCATCAGGACGGTCAACTCGCGCTCCAGTGCCAGGAACTCGGGCTGGTTCACACCACTCGCCCGCTGCCCGGATCCGGCTCCGCCGCCGCCGTCGTTTCCGTCTTCGTGCACGTCAGCCCCTGCCTCGATTTTCCCGGTCCTGAAAGTTTCCGCCACAGGCCGCCATCACCGCAGCTCGGCAAGTATTTCGCAGGCGTAGACCATCGGCAGCTCCCGACCCCTCTTCCGCCCGCCGTTCTACGTGCGTAGCGTCTTGCACGGGCAGTGAGCATGGCATGGTCACGACATGCGCACCGCCCGCCGTGTTCCGCAACCCCCACCGAGCACCACCGAGCCAGCGGAGGCACGCTCATGCTCGTGCACAGATCCGGACCGCCCCGGGGCCGGCGCCTCGCCGCCACCGGAATCCTGCTCGCCGCCCTCTCCCTCCTCGTCGCCCACCCCTCCACGGCCGCGGACACCCCACCGCGCGGCTCCGCCCACATGGGCATGGGCGTCGAGGCCCACGACGGCCGGGACGGCACTCCCGTCCCCGGTGACGCCACCCAGACGGAGGGCGTCGACGTCTCCAGCCACCAGGGCAACGTCGCCTGGACGACCCTGTGGAACAGCGGGGTCAAGTGGGCCTACGTCAAGGCCACCGAGGGGACGTACTACACGAACCCCTACTTCGCCCAGCAGTACAACGGCTCCTACAACGTCGGGATGATCCGCGGCGCGTACCACTTCGCCACCCCGGACACCACGAGCGGCGCCACCCAGGCCAACTACTTCGTCGACCACGGCGGCGGCTGGTCCCGCGACGGCAAGACGCTGCCGGGCGCGCTGGACATCGAGTGGAACCCGTACGGGGCCACCTGCTACGGCAAGACCCAGAGCCAGATGGTGTCCTGGATCGCCGACTTCCTGAACACCTACAGGGCCCGCACCGGCCGCCACGCCGTCATCTACACGGCCACGAGCTGGTGGAAGCAGTGCACCGGCAACTACGGCGGCTTCGCGGTGAACAACCCGCTGTGGATCGCGCGGTACGCCTCCACCGTGGGCGAGCTGCCGGCCGGCTGGGGCTACTACACGATGTGGCAGTACACCTCGACCGGCCCCACGGTCGGGGACCACAACAAGTTCAACGGCGCCCTGGACCGCGTCCAGGCGCTCGCCAACGGCTGATCCGCACCGGGGCGGGGCCCGGGTCCCCCATGGGGACCCGGGCCCTCACCTCTCCCGGTGCGTCCGTCATGCCGCGACCGGAACCTCCGGCTCGGCACCGGTGGCCGCCGGTGCCAGGGCCAGCTCCAGAACCTGGCGGACGTCGGTGACGGTGTGGACGTCCAGCTTCTCCAGCACCTCCGCCGGCACGTCGTCCAGGTCGGGCTCGTTGCGCTTGGGGACGATCACCGTGGTGACGCCCGCCCGGTGCGCCGCGAGCAGCTTCTGCTTGACCCCGCCGATCGGCAGCACCCGGCCGGTCAGCGAGACCTCGCCGGTCATCGCCACGTCCGTGCGCACCAGCCGGCCCGACAGCAGCGAGGCGAGGGCCGTCGTCATCGTGATGCCGGCGCTCGGGCCGTCCTTGGGGACCGCGCCCGCCGGGAAGTGGATGTGCACGCCCCGGTCCTTCAGGTCCGCCACCGGCAGCTCCAGTTCGGCGCCGTGGCTGCGCAGGAAGCTCAGCGCGATCTGCGCCGACTCCTTCATCACGTCACCGAGCTGACCGGTCAGGGTCAGTCCGGCCGCGCCCGTCTCCGGGTCGGCCAGCGACGCCTCGACGTACAGCACGTCGCCGCCCGCGCCGGTCACCGCGAGTCCCGTGGCCACGCCGGGCACCGAGGTGCGCCGTTCGGCCGGGTCCTGGGCGGACTCGGGCACGTGGTGCGGCCGGCCGATGAGGTCGCGCAGGTCGCCGTCGGTGACGGTGAACGGCAGCTGACGCTCGCCCAGTTCGTGCTGGGCCGCCACCTTGCGCAGCAGCCGCGCGATGGACCGCTCCAGGGTGCGCACACCGGCCTCGCGCGTGTACTCGCCGGCCAGCTTGCGCAGCGCGCCCTCGTCGACCGTGACCTCCTCCCGGTCCAGGCCGGCCCGCTCCAACTGGCGCGGGAGCAGGTGGTCACGGGCGATGACGACCTTCTCGTCCTCGGTGTAGCCGTCCAGGCGCACGATCTCCATCCGGTCGGCCAGCGCCTCCGGGATCGCCTCCAGCACATTGGCGGTGGCGAGGAAGACGACGTCCGACAGGTCGAGTTCCACCTCCAGGTAGTGGTCCCGGAAGGTGTGGTTCTGCGCCGGGTCCAGCACCTCCAGGAGGGCCGCGGCCGGGTCGCCCCGGAAGTCCGAGCCGACCTTGTCGATCTCGTCCAGCAGGACCACCGGGTTCATCGACCCGGCCTCCTTGACCGCCCGCACGATCCGGCCGGGCAGCGCGCCGACGTACGTACGCCGGTGGCCGCGGATCTCGGCCTCGTCGCGGACGCCGCCGAGGGCGACGCGGACGAACTTGCGGCCCATCGCGTGCGCGACGGACTCGCCGAGGCTGGTCTTGCCGACGCCGGGCGGCCCGACGAGCGCGAGCACGGCCCCGCCGCGGCGGCCGCCGATCACGCCCAGGCCGCGGTCACCGCGCCGCTTGCGCACGGCGAGGTACTCGGTGATCCGCTCCTTGACGTCCTCCAGGCCCGCGTGCTCGGCGTCCAGGACCGCCTTGGCGCCCTGGATGTCGTAGGCGTCCTCGGTCCGCTCGCTCCAGGGCATCTCCAGGACCGTGTCCAGCCAGGTGCGGATCCAGGAGCCCTCGGGCGACTGGTCGGAGGCGCGCTCCAGCTTGTCGACCTCCTTGAGCGCGGCCTCGCGGACCTTCTCGGGCAGGTCGGCGGCCTCGACGCGGGCGCGGTAGTCGTCGGACTCCTCGCCCTCCTGCTCGCCGTTGAGCTCGCGCAGCTCCTTGCGGACGGCTTCGAGCTGGCGGCGCAGCAGGAACTCGCGCTGCTGCTTGTCCACGCCCTCCTGGACGTCCTTGGCGATGGTCTCGGCGACCTCCTGCTCGGCGAGGTGGTCGCGGAGCTGCTGCGTGGCGAGCCTCAGACGGGCGACCGGGTCGGCGGTCTCCAGCAGCTCGACCTTCTGCTCGGTGGAGAGGAAGGGCGAGTAGCCGGAGTTGTCGGCGAGCGCGGAGACGTCGTCGATGGCCTGGACGCGGTCCACGACCTGCCAGGCGCCGCGCTTGCGCAGCCAGGCGGTGGCCAGGGCCTTGTACTCCTTGACCAGCTCGGCGACCTGCCCGGGCAGCGGGTCGGGCACGCTCTCGTCCGTCCGCGCGCCCTCGACCCACAGGGCGGCGCCGGGGCCGGTGGTGCCGGCGCCGATGCGCACCCGCCCCCGGCCGCGGACCAGCGCGCCCGGGTCGCCGTCGGCCAGCCTGCCGACCTGCTCAACCGTGCCGAGGACACCGGTCTTCGCGTACGTGCCGTCGACGCGGGGCACGAGGAGGACCCGGGGCTTGCCGGGTTCGGACCTGGCGGCGGCCTGGGCGGCCTCCACCGCGGCCCGTACCTCGGAATCGCTCAGGTCCAGGGGGACGACCATCCCCGGCAGCACGACCTCGTCGTCGAGCGGCAGCACGGGCAGGGTGAGCGGTGTGAAGGCGTCGGACTCAGCAGCCATGATCTCCCCTTCGGCAGTCAAGTTGAGTTATGCCGACTCAATGCTTGGCGACCGGTGAATGTTCCCCGAACCGCGTTCGCTGTGAGCGATCAAGGGGAGAGCCGGCCGCGAGGAGCCCGTCACCGAGGTCGAGCGCGTTCCCGCGCTCGGCCATTCCCCGCCCGCGGGAGTGCCAGGATGGGGCGATGCCCATCACCTCTTACGACTCCTACGACACCCCGGAAGTGCTGGACCGTCGCGAGGGCCCGTACGGCGAGGTCGTCCTGCGCCGGCACGGGGCGTTGCTCCAGATCATCGCGAACGGCTGCTTCCTGATGGACACCTCCGACGGCCGCTCGGAGCGGCGGCTCGTGGACGCGGCCGCCGAGGCGCTCGACGGGCGGGCGGCCCCGCACGTGCTGATCGGCGGACTGGGTGTCGGCTTCTCGCTCGCACACGCCGCGGGCGACCCCCGCTGGGGCCGGATCGCGGTCGTCGAACGCGAGCCCGCCGTCATCGACTGGCACCGGCGCGGACCGCTCGCCGAGGTGTCCGCCGCCGCGCTGGCCGACCCGCGCGCACGGATCGTGGAGGCGGATCTGGTGGAGTACGTCAATGAGACTTCCGACACGTACGACGCGCTGTGCCTCGACATCGACAACGGCCCCGACTGGACCGTCACCGAGGGCAACGACGGACTGTACTCACCGGCCGGACTGGCAAGCTGCGCAAGGGTGTTGAGGCCCGGCGGGGTGCTCGCGGTGTGGTCGGCCCAGCCCTCTCCGGAATTCGAAGAAACCTTGCGTAATGCCGGGTTCCAGCAGGTGCGTACCGAAGAGATCCCCGTTGCCCGGGGCGTTCCGGACGTCGTCCACCTCGCCGTCCGGCCTGGATAGCAATGCCGCGGTGACTCCCCGTACGCTGCTGCCCTGACACAGATCATTCAAGCGTCAAGCGCAGTCATGGGATCACCCCACGGATTCCGGAAAGCACACCTCAGGGGCGGGCGATGGAGCAGACACAGACCTCCCACAACGGCACGGCGGCGGCAGCCACCCAGGGCGCTCAGCGCCGGGTGCTGGTGGTCGAGGACGACCAGACGATCGTGGACGCCATCGCGAACCGCCTGCGCGCCGAGGGCTTCCTGGTGCAAACGGCGGGTGACGGCCCGGCGGCGGTCGACACGGCCGAGGCCTGGCAGCCCGATCTGCTGATCCTCGACATCATGCTGCCCGGCTTCGACGGCCTGGAGGTGTGCCGGCGCGTGCAGGCCCAGCGGCCGGTGCCGGTGCTGATGCTCACCGCGCGCGACGACGAGACGGACATGCTGGTCGGGCTCGGCGTGGGCGCCGACGACTACATGACCAAGCCGTTCTCGATGCGCGAGCTCGCCGCCCGCGTGCACGTGCTGCTGCGCCGGGTGGAGCGGGCCGTCGTGGCCGCCTCGACGCCGCGCAGCGGCATCCTGCGCCTCGGCGAGCTGGAGATCGACCACGCGCAGCGCCGGGTACGGGTGCGCAGCGAGGACGTCCACCTCACCCCCACCGAGTTCGACCTGCTGGTGTGCCTGGCGAACACGCCCCGCGCGGTGCTCTCCCGCGAGCATCTGCTCGCCGAGGTCTGGGACTGGGCGGACGCCTCCGGCACCCGGACCGTCGACAGCCACATCAAGGCGCTGCGCCGCAAGATCGGCGCCGAGCGCATCCGCACGGTGCACGGCGTGGGCTACGCCCTGGAGACGCCGACGCCATGAGCGACGGACGGGAAGCCGCACGGAGGAGCCCCGGGGACCCCTGGGGCGGCGTACGCCCGTTCTCGATCAAGACCAAGCTCGGCGCGCTGGTCGTCACGTCGGTGCTGATCACCACCGGCCTGTCGGTGATCGCCGTGCACACCAAGACGGAACTGCGCTTCATCACGGTCTTCTCGATGATCGCCACGCTGCTGATCACGCAGTTCGTGGCCCACTCGCTGACCGCGCCGCTGGACGAGATGAACGCCGTGGCCCGGTCCATCTCGCACGGCGACTACACGCGCCGGGTGCGCGAGAACCGCCGCGACGAGCTGGGCGACCTGGCGGTCACGATCAACCGCATGGCCGACGACCTGGAGGCCCAGGACCTCCAGCGCAAGGAGCTGGTGGCGAACGTCTCGCACGAGCTGCGCACCCCCATCGCGGGCCTGCGCGCGGTGCTGGAGAACATCGTCGACGGCGTCACCGAGGCCGACCCGGAGACCATGCGGACCGCGCTGCGCCAGACCGAGCGGCTCGGCCGGCTGGTCGAGACGCTGCTGGACCTCTCCCGCCTGGACAACGGCGTCGTACCGCTGCGCAAGCGGCGCTTCGAGGTGTGGCCCTATCTGGCGGGCGTGCTGAAGGAGGCCAACATGGTCGCCTCGGCGCGCGCGGGCATCGCTTCCGGGTCCGGAAGCCACACGCGCACCGACGTGCACCTGGCCCTCGACGTGTTCCCGGCCGGCCTGACCGCCCACGCCGACCCCGAGCGCATCCACCAGGTGGTCGCCAACCTCATCGACAACGCGGTCAAGCACAGCCCGCCGCACGGCCGCGTGACGGTCAGGGCGCGGCCCGGGACGCAGCCGGAGTCCCTGGAGCTGGAGGTTCTGGACGAGGGTCCGGGCATTCCGCGTTCGGAATGGCGACGGGTGTTCGAGCGGTTCAACCGGGGTTCCGTGTCCCGGCCGCACGGCCCGGGCAGCGACGGAGGCACCGGTCTCGGGCTCGCGATCGCGCGGTGGGCGGTGGATCTGCACGGCGGCCGGATCGGAGTGGCCGAATCCGAGCGGGGCTGCCGGATTCTCATCACTCTTCCGGGCCTGCCAACGGCGTCGAGTTGACGTAGGGTTCGAATCCAGGCACCAAGATCCACAGACGTTCGCCCTGACGGACACGTGTGATCAGGCGCGAGCCCGCGCGCATCGCCCGCCGTGCCGCGGTGTCCCCTTCCCGGACACAACGGAACCTGGCTTGTTTCCCGCCATTTCCAGCGCCGAAACGCTGTCCACGATGTGACTTACGCGACGTTGAACGGGCCCGGTCTGACCTTCCGGGCCGGGGAGGCGTAGCCTTGATTCCCGCTGTCCACCACCTTGTGAAGCGGAAGAGGGCGGTTCTCGCCGTGTCGCCACAGTCCCCCAGTAACTCGAGCATCTCGACCGACACCGACCAAGCGGGCAAGAACCCCGCCGCTGCGTTCGGTGCCAACGAGTGGCTCGTCGACGAGATCTATCAGCAGTACCTCCAGGACCCGAACTCCGTGGATCGTGCCTGGTGGGACTTCTTCGCCGACTACAAGCCGGGGGCGGCCGCCGCCCAGGCCGCGTCCGGTGCCGCGACGCCCACGGGCACCGCACCCGCGCCGCAAGCGCCTCCGGCGCCCCGGGCGCAGACTCCCGCTCCCGCGCAGGCCCCGGCCCCGGCCGCTCCCCAGCCGGCCGCCGCCCCCGCGAAGCCGGCGGCGCAGCCGGCCGCCGCCGCTCCGGCGGCCCCGGCCGCGAAGCCCGCCGCCGCGAAGCCCAAGGCGAAGGCGGAGCCCGCCAAGGAGGCCCCCGAGGGCCCCGAGCTGGTGACGCTGCGCGGCCCGGCCGCCGCGGTGGCCAAGAACATGAACGCCTCGCTGGAGCTGCCCACGGCCACGTCCGTGCGCGCGGTCCCGGTAAAGCTGCTGTTCGACAACCGCATCGTCATCAACAACCACCTCAAGCGCGCCCGGGGCGGGAAGATCTCCTTCACGCACCTGATCGGCTACGCGATGGTGCAGGCCATCAAGGCCATGCCGGCCATGAACTACGCGTTCGGCGAGAAGGACGGCAAGCCGACGCTGATCAAGCCGGCGCACGTCAACCTCGGCCTCGCCATCGACCTGGTCAAGCCCAACGGCGACCGCCAGCTCGTCGTCGCGGCGATCAAGAAGGCCGAGACCATGAACTTCTTCGAGTTCTGGCAGGCCTACGAGGACATCGTCCGCCGCGCCCGCGACGGCAAGCTGACGATGGACGACTTCACCGGCGTCACGGTCTCCCTGACCAACCCGGGCGGCCTCGGCACCGTCCACTCGGTGCCGCGCCTGATGCCCGGCCAGTCGGTGATCATGGGCGTCGGCTCCATGGACTACCCGGCGGAGTTCCAGGGCACCTCCCAGGACACCCTGAACAAGCTCGGCATCTCGAAGGTCATGACGCTCACGTCGACCTACGACCACCGGGTCATCCAGGGCGCCGCCTCCGGCGAGTTCCTGCGCCAGGTCGCCAACCTCCTCCTCGGCGAGAACGGCTTCTACGACGAGATCTTCGAGGCCCTGCGCATCCCCTACGAGCCGGTCCGCTGGCTCAAGGACATCGACGCCTCGCACGACGACGACGTCACCAAGGCCGCCCGCGTCTTCGAGCTGATCCACTCCTACCGGGTCCGCGGCCACGTCATGGCCGACACCGACCCGCTGGAGTACCAGCAGCGCAAGCACCCCGACCTGGACATCACCGAGCACGGGCTCACCCTGTGGGACCTGGAGCGCGAGTTCGCCGTCGGCGGCTTCGCCGGCAAGTCGATGATGAAGCTGCGCGACATCCTCGGCGTCCTGCGCGACTCGTACTGCCGCACCACCGGCATCGAGTTCATGCACATCCAGGACCCGAAGCAGCGCAAGTGGATCCAGGACCGCGTGGAGCGCGCCCACTCCAAGCTGGAGCGCGAGGAGCAGCTTCGCATCCTGCGCCGGCTGAACGCGGCGGAGGCCTTCGAGACCTTCCTGCAGACCAAGTACGTCGGCCAGAAGCGGTTCTCCCTGGAGGGCGGCGAGTCCGTCATCCCGCTGCTGGACGCCGTGCTGGACTCGGCCGCCGAGTCCCGCCTGGACGAGGTCGTCATCGGCATGGCCCACCGCGGCCGGCTGAACGTGCTGGCCAACGTGGTCGGCAAGTCGTACGCGCAGATCTTCCGCGAGTTCGAGGGCAACCTCGACCCGAAGTCGATGCACGGCTCCGGCGACGTGAAGTACCACCTGGGCGCCGAGGGCACCTTCACCGGCCTGGACGGCGACCAGATCCGCGTCTCGCTGGTGGCCAACCCCTCGCATCTGGAGGCGGTGGACCCGGTCCTGGAGGGCGTCGCCCGCGCCAAGCAGGACATCATCAACAAGGGCGGCACGGACTTCACCGTCCTGCCGGTGGCGATCCACGGCGACGCGGCCTTCGCGGGCCAGGGCGTGGTGGCCGAGACCCTGAACATGTCGCAGCTCCGGGGCTACCGCACCGGCGGCACGGTCCACATCGTCATCAACAACCAGGTCGGCTTCACCGCGGCCCCCGAGTCCTCGCGTTCCTCCATGTACGCGACGGACGTGGCCCGCATGATCGAGGCCCCGATCTTCCACGTGAACGGCGACGACCCCGAGGCCGTCGTGCGCGTCGCACGCCTGGCCTTCGAATTCCGCCAGGCGTTCAACAAGGACGTGGTGATCGACCTCATCTGCTACCGCCGCCGCGGTCACAACGAGTCCGACAACCCGGCCTTCACCCAGCCGCTGATGTACGACCTGATCGACCGCAAGCGCTCGGTGCGCAAGCTCTACACCGAGTCCCTGATCGGCCGCGGCGACATCACCCTGGAAGAGGCCGAGCAGGCGCTCCAGGACTACCAGGGCCAGCTCGAGAAGGTCTTCACGGAGGTCCGCGAGGCCACCTCGCAGCCGTCGGCCGTGGAGCCCTCCGACCCGCAGGCCGAGTTCCCGGTCGCCGTGAACACCGCGGTCTCCGCCGAGGTCGTCAAGCGGATCGCCGAGTCGCAGGTCAACATCCCCGACCACATCACCGTGCACCCGCGTCTGCTGCCCCAGCTCCAGCGCCGTGCGGCGATGGTCGAGGACGGCACGATCGACTGGGGCATGGGCGAGACCCTCGCCGTCGGCTCCCTCCTCCTGGAGGGCGTGCCGGTGCGCCTGGCGGGCCAGGACTCGCAGCGCGGCACCTTCGGCCAGCGCCACGCGGTCATCATCGACCGCGAGACGGGCGACGAGTTCACGCCGCTGCTGTACCTGTCCGAGGAGCAGGCCCGGTACAACGTCTACAACTCCCTGCTGTCCGAGTACGCGGCGATGGGCTTCGAGTACGGCTACTCGCTGGCCCGCCCCGACGCGCTCGTGCTGTGGGAGGCGCAGTTCGGCGACTTCGTCAACGGCGCCCAGACGGTCGTGGACGAGTTCATCTCGTCGGCGGAGCAGAAGTGGAACCAGACCTCCGGTGTGGTCCTGCTCCTCCCCCACGGCTACGAGGGCCAGGGTCCGGACCACTCCTCCGCCCGCCCGGAGCGCTTCCTCCAGCTCTGCGCGCAGAACAACATGACGGTCGCCATGCCGACCTCGCCGGCGAACTACTTCCACCTCCTGCGGTGGCAGGTGCACAACCCGCACCACAAGCCGCTGGTCGTCTTCACCCCGAAGTCGATGCTGCGCCTGAAGGCCGCGGCCTCGAAGGCGGAGGAGTTCACGACGGGCCAGTTCCGCCCGGTCATCGGCGACGACTCGGTCGACCCGGCCGCCGTCAAGAAGGTCGTCTTCACCGCCGGCAAGGTCTACTACGACCTCGACGCCGAGCGGAAGAAGCGCGGCGTGACGGACACGGCCATCATCCGCATCGAGCGCCTGTACCCGCTGCCGGGTGCCGAGCTCCAGGCGGAGATCGCCAAGTACCCGAACGCCGAGAAGTACCTGTGGGCCCAGGAGGAGCCGGCGAACCAGGGTGCCTGGCCGTTCATCGCGCTCAACCTGATCGACCACCTGGACCTGGCGGTCGGTGCCGACGTCCCGCACGGCGAGCGCCTGCGCCGCATCTCGCGCCCGCACAGCTCGTCCCCGGCCGTCGGTTCCGCGAAGCGGCACCAGGCCGAGCAGGAGCAGCTCGTGCGTGAGGTCTTCGAGGCCTGAGCCCTCGGACCGGCCTGACACGAGGGGCCCGGCCCCCGTTCTTCGGAACGGGGGCCGGGCCTTTTCCTGTGGGTCGGGCGCCGGGCTTCGGGTGCCGGTTCGGGGGCCGGATGCGGGTGCGGGTGCGGGTCGCCGGAGCCTCCGGTCTGGGTACGGGGTTCCGCTCCGGGCTGAGGAGGGGCGGGCGGGCCGAGCGGGTGGCCGGGCGCGCCTATCCTGGTAGCGACATCCGACATCCCACCCGTTCGACCCAGTCGACCCGTCCGACGGAGAGCACCTTGTACTTCACCGACCGCGGCATCGAGGAACTGGAGAAGCGGCGCGGCGAGGAAGAGGTCACCTTCGAGTGGCTCGCCGAGCAGCTCCGGACCTTCGTCGACCTGAACCCGGACTTCGAGGTTCCGGTGGAGCGGCTGGCGACCTGGCTGGCCCGCCTGGACGACGAGGACGACGAGTAGTCCGCGGTCGTCCCGGCGTCCGGTGTCCGGCGCGAGCGTGGGAACGCCGTGCCATGCCGTACGCCGGCCCCGGCGGGCCGTGGGCGAGCAGCAGCGCCCCCGCCGTGGCCCATCACCGCCGCGACGGCGTACGCCTCAGGCCGTGAGCGGGAGGCCGGCCGCCGTCTGGGTCAGGGCGGGTGCGCGGGCGGCCTCGGCGAGACGGTCGGCAATTTTCACCGGGGGGCGAGGCAGCCTGGCAGGGTGGCTCCCGCGCACGTGAGCAGCGCGAGCGGACAGCGCAGCCGGTAGCGGGCGACTGCCTCCGGGTCGGGCACCGCCGGCCGCACCAGTGACCGGAGATCCAGCACCCTCCGGCCCGACAGGGCGAGCGCGGGCCACGGGGCGCCGACGGCGAGCGCTGCGACCCAGAGCCGGTCGGCACCCGGTCGGCCCGTTCCCCGCCGTCCCGTCACGGCCGCCGTGCGGCACCGGCGCGCTCCCGTCCTTCACCGGCGTCTCGGCCGTCGGCAGGGTCAACACGCCAGGGCCGTTCCCGGGCCGCGGCCGATCGTTGATCACCGGAACGAGTGTCTTGACTTTCACCACCCGCGATATATCGTGATTCCAGAGGACGCGATATGCCGCGTTCGGTCGGGAGGTCTGCACCATGTCCGAGTGGTCCGTCGCGGAGCCCACGAAGCTCACCTTCGACGAGCCCGTGAGCGAGCTGCACGTGCGCGTCGTCAGCGGAACAGTGAACGTGGTGGGCACGGACGAAGGTTCCGCCCGCCTCGAAGTCTCCGAGATCGAGGGCCCGCCCCTGGTCGTCACGCACGAGGACGGCAGACTGACGGTGGCCTACGAGGACCTCCCCTGGAAGAACCTCCTCACCTGGCTCGACCGCAAGGGCTGGCGCCGCAGCGCCGTGGTCTCCCTGGCCGTCCCCGCCCGCACGCGCGTCGAGGTGGGAGTCGTCGGTGCCGCGGCCGTCGTCTCCGGGATCGAAGGACGCACCGAGGTGAAGGGCGTCACCGGGGACACCACCCTGGTGGGGCTCACGGGCCCGGTCCGCGCGGACACGGTCTCCGGCAGTCTGGAGGCGCAGGCCCTCAAGGGCGACCTCCGCTTCAACTCCGTCTCCGGCGACCTGACCGTGGTGGAGGCCGGCTCCTCCGTCAAGGCGGACTCGGTGAGCGGTTCGATGATCGTCGACCTGGACCCTGCCGTCGGGCCCACCGACGTCGGCCTGACCAGCGTCTCGGGCGAGATCGCCATCCGGCTGCCGCAGCCGGCCGACGCCCGGGTGGAGGCGAACACCGCGAGCGGCACGGTCTCCAACGCCTTCGAGGACCTGCGGGTGGCCGGCCAGTGGGGCGCCAAGCGGATCACGGGCCGGCTCGGCGCGGGCAACGGCAGGCTGAAGGCCACGACCGTGTCCGGCTCCATCGCCCTGCTGCGCCGCCCACCGGCGGCGGACGGTGACTGGGAGCCTCAAGACACCGGGCCCGTGACGGACGCCCAGGCCGGTCCGGGGGACAATGCCGCCGTCGGCCGGGACGACGGCACCACCGGCGCCCCGTCCGACGGCACGACCGACAAGAAGGTGCTCTGACATGCCCCCCGTCTTCGCCCACGGCCGCCTCCGCCTGTATCTGCTGAAGCTGCTGGACGAGGCCCCGCGCCACGGCTACGAGGTCATCCGCCTCCTGGAGGAACGCTTCCAGGGCCTGTACGCGCCCTCCGCCGGCACGGTGTACCCGCGCCTGGCCAAGCTGGAGGCGGAGGGCCTGGTCACCCACACGACCGAGGGCGGCCGCAAGGTGTACGCCATCACCGACGCGGGCCGCGCCGAGCTGGCCGACCGCAGCGGCGAGCTGGCCGACCTGGAGCTGGAGATCCGCGAGTCGGTCGCCGAACTCGCGGCCGAGATCCGCGCCGATGTGCGCGGCGCGGCGGGCGACCTGCGCCGGGAGATGAGGGCGGCGGCCGGCGAGGCCCGCCAGGGCGGCGGGAACGGCGACACCGCGGACCTCGGTGACAGGGAGGCCTGGCGTGCCGCCAAGGAGGAGATGCGCCGGGTCAAGCAGGAGTGGAAGGAGCAGGCCCGCCGCGCCAAGGACGAGAGCCGCCGCGCCCGCGACGAGGCGCAGCGGGCCCGGCGTCAGGCCACGGAGGCGCAGGAGCGGGCCCGCGCCCAGGCCCAGCAGGAGGTGCAGCGCATCGCCCAGCGGGTGCAGGAGCAGGTGCAGACCCACTTCTCGCGGGGCGACTGGCCGACGGGCCTGCGTGAGGGACTGAGCGAACTGGCCAAGGAGGTCGGCGAGTTCGGCAAGGACGTCGGCAAGGACTGGGGCTTCGGCCGCACCGGCCCCTCCGCCCCCAGGCCGGAGTACTCCGCCACACCCGAGGACTTCCCGGCGGGCTACGCCCCGGCGTGGGCCCATGAGGACGCCGCGGACTCCACCGGGGACCCCGCCCGGGACCTGGACCGGCTGCTGGACCGTTTCCGGGACGACATCCGCGACGCGGCCCGCGACCACGGCGTCACCGCCGACCAGCTCCGGGACGCCCGCAGACACCTGTCCACGGCGGCGGCCCGCATCGGGGTGATACTGCGGAGCCCGAAGGCCTGAGCACCCGGTGCGGGGAGGGGCCGCGCCGGTCCCCTTCCCCGCGCCACGGGGCACGTCCCTCCCGGTCAGGCGCAGGCCTCCCCCGCACCGCCGAGCACCCGGGTCACGGACTCGTGGGTCACCCCGAGATCGGCGAGCACCTCGGCCGGCACTCCGGGGCGGACGGTGAGGGCGAGCAGCAGATGCTCGTCCCCGATGTACCGTTCACGCCGGGCCAGGGCGATCCGCAGGGACTTCTCCAGAACCTCCTTGGCGTCCCGGCCGAAGCTGGGGCGACCCGACCGCGAACGCCGGTCCGCACCGCCGCCGGACATCGCGCCGACGCCATGCGTCTCCTCCACCCTGGCGACGATCGCCGTGACGTCGATCCCCAGCCCGGCGAGGGCGTCGGCGTCGGCCTGCGAGAGACCGGCGCGCCGCCGCGCCTCCTCCAGGGCCCGGCGTACCGACTCCCTGCCCTCGTCTCCCCCGAGCACCGTCAGCGCGAACGAGGCGCGGCCGGCCTCACGGTCCAGCAGGGCGAGCAGCAGGTGCTCGGCGCCGACGCTCCGCGCCCCCTCCCGTCCGGCATGCTCGACGGCCTCCTGGACCACTGCTCGGGCATCCTTCGTGAACCGCTCGAACATCAATGCCTCCCGTACTTCTTGTGCACGGCCTGCCTGCTGACCCCGAGTTCCGTGGCGATCTCCTGCCACGACCAGCCCTGGTTGCGCGCGCTGCGCACCTGCACCGCCTCCAGTTGCTCCAGCAGCCGGCGCAGTGCCGCGACGGCCCGCAGCCCGACCCTGGGGTCGCGGTCACCCGCACGCGCGGCGAGATCCGTTGCTTCACTCATGATGTCAACATAGGTTGACAGTACCCGGCCCGTCAACCCTGGTTGACACCTGGATCCGTGCGGGAACGCGAACGGCGGGCCCGGAGAACCGGGCCCGCCGTCGACGGACGTGGAAGGGGCTCAGGACACGTTGAGCACGATCTTGCCGAACAGCTCGCCGGACGCCATCCGCTCGAAGCCCTCGCGGGCCCGGTCCAGCGGAAGCACCTCGTCGATGACCGGACGCACCCCGGTGGCGGCGCAGAAGGACAGCAGGTCCTCCAGTTCCTCCTTGGTGCCCATGGTGGAGCCGACGACCTTGAGCTCCAGGAAGAAGATCCGGGTCAGTTCCGCGTGGGAGGGCCGGTCGCCGCTGGTGGCACCCGAGATGACGAGCGTGCCGCCGGGCCGCAGCGACTTCACCGAGTGGGACCAGGTGGCCGCGCCCACGGTCTCGATCACGGCGTCGACGCGCTGCGGCAGCCGGGCGCCCGGCTCGACGGCCTCCACGGCACCCAGTTCGAGCGCCCGCTTCCGCTTGGCCTCGTCCCGGCTGGTGGCGAAGACCCGCAGTCCCGCCGCCTTGGCGAGCACGATCGCGGCCGAGGCGACCCCGCCGCCGGCGCCCTGCACCAGCACCGAGTCACCGGGACGCACCCCGGCGTTGGTGAACAGCATCCGGTACGCCGTCAGCCAGGCGGTCGGCAGACAGGCGGCCTCCTCGAAGGAGAGCTCCTTGGGCTTGGGCAGGATGTTCCAGGTCGGCACGGCGACCTGCTCGGCGAACGTCCCCGGATAGCGCTCGGTGAGGATGGAGCGGGGCTCCCGGGGGCCGACCCCGTGGCCCGTCTGGCCGATCACGGAGTGCAGGACGACCTCGTTGCCGTCGGCGTCGACACCGGCGGCGTCGCAGCCGAGGATCATCGGCAGCCGGTCCTCCGGGAGGCCGACGCCGCGCAGGGACCACAGGTCATGGTGGTTGAGGGAGGCGGCGCGGACATCGACGACACTCCAGCCGGGCCGGGCCTCGGGAGCCGGACGCTCTCCCGACTCCAGGCCGTTCAGGGGCTGGTCGCGGTCGATTCGGGCGGCATAGACAGCGAACATGCCCCCGACGATAGGGTCCCCACCCCCCGACGGGAACCACACCACCCTGTGACACACACCCTCTTGCCACCACACCGAGGCAGGTGCGGGCCACTGCCATGCCTGCGCAGCATGCGGGCAGTCGTGCCTCCCCCGGCGCCGGGCCGCGCGCCCCACCCCGCCGGCCACCCCCACACCGCGCACCCAAGACGCCGAGCCTCACGCACAGCCCCCTCCGCGCACGGCAAACGGCCCCGTCCCCCAGGGGACGAGGCCGCTCACACGACACGCATCACGTCAGGCCTTCACCGACGCGCGACACCCTCCGCACGGGCCGCCGCGGCCACCGCCGCCGTCACGGCAGGCGCGACCCGCTCGTCGAACGGGGACGGAATGACGTAGTCCGCCGCGAGGTCGTCACCCACGACCGAGGCCAGCGCCTCAGCCGCCGCGAGCTTCATACCCTCGGTGATCCGGGACGCCCGCACCTGCAGCGCACCCGCGAAGATGCCCGGGAACGCCAGCACGTTGTTGATCTGGTTCGGGAAGTCCGACCGCCCCGTGGCCACGACCGCCGCGTACTTGTGCGCGATCTCCGGGTGCACCTCGGGGTTCGGGTTGGCCATGGCGAACACGAACGCGCCCTCGGCCATCGACGCCACGGCCGCCTCCGGCACCGTACCGCCGGAGACGCCGATGAAGACGTCGGCGCCCGCGAGGGCCTCCTCCAGCGATCCGGACAGCCCGGCCTTGTTCGTGAAGGAGGCCAGCTCCTGCTTGACCGGGGTCAGGTCGCCCCGGCCGGCCGAGACGACGCCCTTGCGGTCGGCGACCGCGACGTCCCCGATGCCGGCCTCGACGAGCATCTTGGCGATGGCGACACCGGCCGCGCCCGCGCCCGAGATCACCGCCCGCAGCTCACCGAGCGTCCGCCCGCTCAGCCGCGCCGCGTTGCGCAGCGCCGCCAGCGTGACGACCGCCGTACCGTGCTGGTCGTCGTGGAAGATCGGGATGTCGAGGCGCTCCTGGAGCTTGCGCTCGATCTCGAAGCACCGCGGCGCCGAGATGTCCTCCAGGTTGACTCCGCCGAACGAGGGAGCGAGGCGCACCACGGTCTCGACGATCTCGTCGGCGTCCGTGCAGTCCAGGGCGATCGGGACCGCATCCACGCCGCCGAACTGCTTGAAGAGGATCGCCTTGCCTTCCATCACCGGAAGGGAGGCCTCGGGCCCGATGTCGCCGAGGCCGAGAACCGCCGTACCGTCCGTCACGACGGCCACCACCGACGACTTCCACGTGTAGTCGTGCACGAGGTCCGGCTGCTCGGCGATCGCGCTGCACACCTTCGCGACGCCGGGCGTGTACGCCAGGGACAGGTCGTCCTTGTCGCGGATCGGCACGGTGGCCTGCACGGCCATCTTGCCGCCGCGGTGCAGCGCGAACGCCGGGTCGAAGGAGTCGAGGGGCTCCGCCCCAGCCTCCTGATCCGTACTGGCGTCGCTGTCGCTGCGAGGATTGACGATCTCCGCTGCCACTTTGTTTTACCCCTTAAGTATTTACGGTTTGAGGGTTGTCCACTCCTGGTGAGGGGTGGGCGGGCACCACACAGGGACATGGCCGCTGTTGCGCATGGACCTGTGCGACGGGCGCGCCGCACACGCGCCCTGAGCCCCTGATGAGGGGTGTAAAGAACCTTCTTACCCGACGGACGCCGTCCGCGACGAGTCCGATAAGCGCAAGCTCACATGTCGGACACCGCAGGCCGCATGTCGGTGACATGGCTCATAGCCGGGTATCCGGTCAACTTCCCGACACCCCTTGACAGGTGCGGAGAACGGCATCCCGACCCGGATCCGCACCGGCGATCCACGTCCACATTCCGAGAAGTACCGAAGATCTTCCGGCCGGAGGGGTTGATTCCCGCAAAGGTTCGGTGGTGATGTACCGACCTGGTGCGGTTCGACGGGTCACCCGTTATCCGATTTTGACATGACGGCTCCCCTGAATGGCCGAGTCCGAATGGCAAGATGCCGTAACCAAACGAGGTCGCGACACTCGAAGGTGCGTGCACTCGTCGACCCACGGCGCCTGCCGGTCCCCCGGCCGGCGTCCCGTCCCATCGGCAACTCCCTCATCCGCCGGAGGAACCACCATGACCGCAAGCTCCACCCGTCGTACGATCGCCGCTCGGTCCCGGCTAGCAGCGGTCGGTGCGATCGCGGTCGCAGGCGCGCTGCTGCTCACCGGATGCGGCGACCAGACCAAGAAGAACGACTCCGGCGGCGGCGGCAAGTCCTCCTCGGGGGCCCCGCTCGCCGACAAGCTGCCGCAGGCGATCCGCGACAAGGGCGTCATCAAGGTCGGCTCCGACATCGCCTACGCCCCCGTCGAGTTCAAGGACGACTCCGGCAAGACGGTCGGTATCGACCCGGATGTCGCGGCCGCGATGGGCAAGCAGCTCGGCGTGACGTTCGAATTCCAGAACGGCACGTTCGACACCCTCATCGGTGGCCTCGCGTCCAAGCGCTACGACATAGCCATGTCCGCCATGACCGACACCAAGGACCGGCAGGAGGGCATCGACGCCGACACCGGCAAGAAGGTGGGCGCCGGCGTCGACTTCGTCGACTACTTCACCGCGGGTGTCTCCCTCTACACCAACAAGGGCGACGACCAGGGCATCAAGACCTGGGACGACCTGTGCGGCAAGACCATGGCGGTGCAGCGCAACACCTTCTCCCACGACCTCGCCAAGGACCAGGCGAAGAAGTGCGAGAAGGACGGCAAGAAGACCCTCAAGATCGAGGACTTCGCGACCAACCCCGAGGCCGAGACCCGGATGCGCTCGAAGGGCGCCGACGTCGTCTCCGCCGACTTCCCGATCGCCGCGTACTCCGTGAAGAACTCGGGCGGCGGCAACTACTTCGAGATCGTCGGCGACCAGGTCGAGGCGGGCCCCTACGGCATCGCCGTCGCCAAGGACAACACCCAGCTCCGCGACGCGCTGAAGGCCGCCCTCCAGGCCGTCATCGACAGCGGCGAGTACAAGAAGATCGTCGACAAGTGGGGTGTCGCGGACGGCGCGGTCACCGAGGCGAAGATCAACGGCGGCTCCTGACCGTCCCGCCCGACGCGGCTCTGAAAGGCTCCCTCCGTGACTGTTGACGTCAACAAGACGACCGGTCCCGACGCGAGGCCCCCCGCCGGGCCGGAGGCCATCAAGGCCATTCCGGTCCGGCACCCGGGGCGGTACGTGTCCGCGGCCGTCGCCCTCGCCCTCCTGGGCGCGGTCATCTACGCCTTCGCCCAAGGCAAGATCAACTGGGGCGCGATCCCCGACTACTTCTTCGACGACCGCATCCTCGACGGCGTCTGGAACACCCTGGTCCTCACGGTGCTGTCGATGGTGATCGGCATCGTCGGCGGCGTCCTGCTCGCCGTGATGAGGCTGTCCAAGAACCCGGTGACCTCGTCGGTGGCGTGGTTCTACATCTGGTTCTTCCGCGGCACTCCGGTCCTCGTCCAGCTCTTCGTCTGGTTCAACCTCGGCCTGGTCTTCGAGTACATCAACCTGGGCCCGGTCTACAAGGACTACTGGTCGTCCTTCATGACGCCGTTGCTGACGGCGCTGCTCGGCCTGGGTCTCAACGAGGCCGCCTACATGGCCGAGATCTGCCGTGCCGGCCTGCTCTCGGTGGACGAGGGGCAGACCGAGGCGTCGCACGCCCTCGGCATGAGCCACACCAAGACGCTCCGCCGGATCGTCATCCCGCAGGCGATGCGCGTCATCGTGCCGCCCACGGGCAACGAGGTCATCAACATGCTGAAGACGACGTCGCTCGTCTCGGCGGTGCAGTTCTACGACC
Organism: Streptomyces sp. NPDC018947; assembly: GCF_044390505.1. Taxonomy (NCBI): domain Bacteria; kingdom Bacillati; phylum Actinomycetota; class Actinomycetes; order Kitasatosporales; family Streptomycetaceae; genus Streptomyces; species Streptomyces sp. NPDC018947. Next base: position 48,678 of record NZ_JBIRZD010000016.1, on the reverse strand, counting down.
TCTTCAAGCAGGCCCAGGACATCGGCCAGAACGCCGGCTCCACGGTCGAGATGTACTTCCTGGCCGCCGCCTGGTACCTGATCATGACCTCGATCCTGAGCGTCGGCCAGTACTACGTCGAGCGGTACTACGCCCGCGGCTCCAGCCGCACTCTGCCGCCGACGCCGCTGCAGCGCTTCAAGGCCGCGGTCCTCCCCACGCGCCGTCCGAAGGGAGTCGCGGCATGAAGCAGTCCTCCTCCCACGCCATGGTGAAGGCCGAGGGCGTCCACAAGTCCTTCGGTGCCGTCGACGTCCTCAAGGGCATCGACCTGGAGGTGAAGTCGGGCGAGGTCTTCTGCCTGATCGGCCCGTCCGGCTCCGGCAAGTCCACCTTCCTCAGGTGCATCAACCACCTCGAGAAGATCAACGCCGGACGTCTGTACGTCGACGGCGAGCTGGTCGGCTACCGCCAGAAGGGCGACAAGCTCTACGAGCTGAAGGACAGCGAGGTCGCCCTCAAGCGCCGGGACATCGGCATGGTCTTCCAGCGCTTCAACCTGTTCCCGCACATGACGGCCGTCGAGAACGTCATGGAGGCCCCGGTCCAGGTCAAGGGCATCGGCAAGGGCCAGGCCAGGGAGCGCGCGATGCAGCTCCTGGAGCGCGTGGGCCTGGCCGACAAGGCCGGCAACTACCCCTCGCAGCTCTCCGGCGGCCAGCAGCAGCGGGTCGCCATCGCCCGGGCCCTCGCCATGGACCCGAAGCTGATGCTGTTCGACGAGCCGACCTCGGCACTGGACCCCGAGCTGGTCGGTGACGTCCTCGACGTCATGCGCGACCTCGCCGAGTCCGGCATGACGATGGTCGTGGTGACCCACGAGATGGGCTTCGCCCGCGAGGTGGGCGACAGCCTGGTCTTCATGGACGGCGGCGTGGTGGTCGAGTCGGGCAACCCGCGCGACGTGCTGACCGACCCGCAGCACGAGAGGACCAGGTCCTTCCTGTCCAAGGTCCTCTGAGCACCACCGACGGCGAGGGGCGGTACGGATCTCCGTACCGCCCCTCGCCGCTACTTCAGGGCCAGCAGCAGCGTGTCCGAGGGCGAGCACCACACCGGCCGCGCTTCGCTGAAGCCCTTCTCGCGCAGCACCCGCGCGTGCCAGGCCGCCGAGGGCATGTCGCCGTCGGCGTGTTCGCCGTAGATCTCGAAGCGCCGGGCGGTCGGCTCCGCGAGGACGGGGTCCTTCGCGGCGAGCTGCCACCATTCGGACCAGTCGAGGGCCCCCTCCCGCCGGGCGCTCTCCATGCGGGCGTGCCGCTGCGCGCGCTCCGCCGCGTTGATCCTGGGCGTCGTCTCGTCGATCATGTGGTCGGCGTTCATGAAGACACCACCGTCGCGGACCAGCTCCGCGACCCGGCCGTAGAGGGCTGCGAGGGGTTCGGCGTGGAACCAGTGCAGGGCCGTCGCGGTCAGGACGGCGTCGTAGGAGTCGTACGGCAGCTTCGCCGGCCAGTCGGGGTCCTTGAGGTCGGCGGCGACGAAGGAGACCCGGTCGTCGCCCGCGAAGGTGCCCTCCGCGATGGCGAGCAGCGCGGGGTCGAGGTCCACGCCGGTGCTGGTGGCGCCGGGGAAGCGGGCGAGCAGCCGGGCGGTGATGGTGCCGGTGCCGCAGGCGAGGTCGAGCACGCGCGGCGCGGGGCCGGTCAGCGCCTCGACCATGTCGAGCATGATCCGGAAGCGTTCCTCGCGGTCGGGCATGTACCACTCCTGCTGGCGGTCCCAGCTCTCCTGCCAGGCGTTCCAGTCGGCGGTGGCCGTGGTGATCTCCGCGTCCGTCATCGAGCCCCTCCCTCTCCTCGCACACGTAATACCCTGTAGACACGATCAGCTATTACCTGACCGCAGGCACGACCATAGAGCCCCTTCGTAAGGACTACAAGTGGAACTGGCCTATTACTCGGATTACGCCGTACGTCTCGTCAACACCGAGGAACCGGCCCGGGGACAGGACTCCCTGACCTCGGTCGAGGCCGTCCGCGAACTCTTCGGCGCGAACCACTCGGCGGCCCGGCGGGCCACGGACTCGGACGTGACCCGGTTCCGCTCGGTGCGGGGACGGCTGCGCGCGGTCTTCGAGGCGGCCAACACCGGCGACGAGACCCTCGCCGTGGACCTGCTGAACTCCCTGCTCCTGGAGTTCCCGGTGAGCCCGCAGATCTCCGGCCACGACCAGCGCGACGACGACGGCCGCCCCCTGTGGCACATGCACCTGGCGGACCATCCGTCCAACGCGACCGCCGGTTTCGCCGCCATCGCCGCGATGGGCCTGGCCTTCCACCTCACCGAGTACGGCGTGGACCGGCTCGGCCTGTGCGAGGCGACCCCCTGCCGCAACGCCTACCTGGACACGTCCACCAACCGCTCGCGCCGCTACTGCTCCGACCGCTGCGCCACCCGGGCCAACGTCGCCGCCTACCGTGCCCGCAAACGCCTGGAGGCGGACCGGTCGGACAGCACCGGCCTCAGCGCCGAGACGGCCCAGCGGACCACGGCGAACGGCGAACGCCGACCGGAGCGCGGCGGCCGGTAACGGAACCGCACCCTGCCCAGCACGAGGTCCTCGGGGACCACCCCGTAGTCGGTGCTGTCGCCGCCGGCGAAGGCGTTGTCCCCGAGCACCCACCAGCCGGCCCCGCGCCGCTCCGCCGCCCGTTTGACGACGAGCAGGTCCTGCTGGAAGGGATGCCGCAGCACGACCACGTCACCGGGCCGCACCCGCGCCCCCCAGTGCACGAGCAGCAGGTCGCCGTGGTGCAGCGTGGGCACCATCGACGGCCCGGTCACCTCGGCCGGCCCGAAGGGCAAGGCCCCTCTCGCGCGCTCGGTCTCCCGCGACAACTGCTCCGGCATACCCCGGCACCTCCCCGGTCTTTCCTCCACCAGTCTCAGTCTCACCCCGGACTTTTGTCCTAAGCCCACGGGGGCACCCGCGAAATCGGGCCTCCCAGGGAGTAATGTCCCCCCTGAGAAGACGATCACGAGGAAGGAACGCTCCATGCTTTCCCGACTGTTTGCCCCCAAGGTCACGGTCAGCGCCCACTGCGACCTGCCCTGCGGCGTGTACGACCCGGCCCAGGCCCGCATCGAGGCGGAGTCGGTGAAGGCCGTCCAGGAGAAGATGGCCGGCAACGACGACCCGCACTTCCAGACGCGCGCCACGGTCATCAAGGAGCAGCGCGCCGAGCTCGCGAAGCACCACGTCTCCGTGCTCTGGAGCGACTACTTCAAGCCCCCGCACTTCGAGAAGTACCCGGAGCTGCACCAGCTCGTCAACGACACCCTGAAGGCCCTCTCGGCCGCCAAGGCGTCGAAGGACCCGGCCACCGGTCAGAAGGCGCTGGACTACATCGCCCAGATCGACAAGATCTTCTGGGAGACCAAGAAGGCCTGATCGCGCATCAAGCCCTTTGACCTGCGTCTTGCCTGATCGCAGAGTCTCCCCGCCCGCACCCGGCCCGCCCTCCGCCGAACACGGCGTCCATGACGGACCGGGTGCGGGCGTCTTCGTGCTGCCGCGCCGTGACGGGCGCGGCGCGGCGTGGTGCGCTCAGGCCGTCGCCGAGGGCTGCGGGTCGCGCCACATGGGCCACATGCGGGGGCCGTCCGGAAGATCCAGGGGACGCCCCGTGTCCACGAAGCCGAGACGTTCGTAGAGCACCCGGCTGCGGGCGCTGCTGGCCTCCAGATAGGCGGGGCGGCCCTCGCGGTCGCAGCGGTCGAGGACCGCGGCGATCAGCGCGGTGCCCAGGCCCTCGCCCTGCCGGTGAGGGGCCACGCCGATCATCCACAGGTATTCGTGCGCGCGGTCGGACGGGTGGATGCCCGCCGTCAGCCGGGCTATGAGCTCGACCCGCTCGTTGTCCGGGTCCACCGCCTCACGCACCCGGGCGGGCTCCTCGTCACCCCCGTCGCCGGTGTCCCCCTCGGCGCCGTGGCCGGCCGCCGGCACGGACAGCCACAGCGCGCAGGCGGCGCCGTCCTCGGTGATGTCGATGCGGCCGTCGGCGAGGACCGCGTCGGTGAAGGCGGCCATCAGCCGGTGGTGGGTCCTGCGGCGGTACTCCTCACCCGGGAAGACCCAGCCGCTCACCGGGTCGTCCTGGAACGCCTCGTCCAGCAGCCGCACCACCGGCTCCCGGTCGCCCTCCCCCGCCGTCCGGATCGCCACACCCATGCCTCGCCCGCCCTTCACCTCAACCACGCCTGCGTGTACGGCCGTTGAGCCTAGCGGGAGCCGCGCCCGCCCGCGGTGGCCGGTGGACGGCGGGCCCCGCACACCGTGGGGAAGTGCGGGACCCGCCGGGCCGGAGCCGTCGGCGGCGCGGTCGTACGACGCGGGTGCCGTACGGCCCTGTACGGGCTCCGGGGTCCTGCGTCGGCCCTGGCCGTCAGGTGCTGCGCCGGGTCACGAACTCGGCGAGGGCGAGCAGGCCGCCCGCCGCCTCCGGCTCGGGCACGGCGCGGGCGAGCTCCTGCATGGCCCGCGCCATCCGGTCGGCCGCCTGCGCCTGCGCCCAGTCCCGGCCGCCCGCCCGCTCCACGGCGAGCGCGGTGTGTTCGAGATCCTCCTTGTCCTTCTCGTACGGTGCCGCGTACAGCTCGGCGAGTGCCGCTGCTTCCGGCGTGCCCGAGGTGAGGGCGGCGACGACCGGCAGCGACTTCTTGCGGGCGGCCAGATCGGCGCCGGCCGGTTTGCCGGTGCGGCCCGGGTCGCCCCACGTGCCGATGACGTCGTCGATGAGCTGGAAGGCCAGACCGGCCTCGCGGCCGAAGGCGTCCAGTGCCTCGACGTCCTCGTCCGCCGCGCCGGCGTACAGCGCGCCGAGGGCGCAGGCGCACCCCAGCAGCGCCCCGGTCTTGGCCTCCGCCATCAGCAGCGTCTCCTCGAGGGTGACCTCGTCCGGGCCGCGCCGCTCCATGGCGGTGTCCGCGTGCTGGCCCTCGCACAGCTCCATGACGCAGTCCGCGAGCCGGGAGACCGCCGCGGCGGACGCCGGATGCGGGTCCGCCGCGAGCAGCCGCAGGGCCAGCGCCTGGAGGGCGTCCCCCGCGAGGATCGCGTCGGCGTCGCCGAACACGGTCCAGGCGGTGGGCCGGTGGCGGCGGGTGGCGTCCCGGTCCATCACGTCGTCGTGCAGCAACGTGAAGTTGTGGACCAGTTCCACCGCCGCTGCCGCCCGGACGGCCGCCGACCGGGCGCCGGGTCCGCCGAGCGCGGCGGCCGACGCGAGGACCAGCGCGGGGCGGATCGCCTTGCCCGCGTTCCCCGCGGCGGGCGTGCCGTCCGCGTCCTGCCACCCGAAGTGGTACAGCGCGATCCGGCGCATGGTGGCGGGCAGCGAGCCGATCGCGGAGCGCAGCTCGGGATCGACCGAGGCGCGGGACCGGCGCAGCAGCGCCGCCGCCTCGTGCTCGTCGGACCCCGCGGTCCCGCCCCCGCCGGGCCCGGCCGGTCCTGGCCCGCCGGCCGCCGGTCCGGGCTCCTCGTCGCGCTGCGCGCCGATCGGCCCCTGCCTCTCCAGGGTCCCTGTGGGACGTGGCGTCCCGGCTGCGCCGTGCGCGGCCTGTGTCATCGGCTCGCCTCCCCCACGCGTCCGCCTCCGTACCCCCCGGGGTGTACCCGCCCTGACGGGCGGGGACACGGCGTTCGGGAGACAGTCGTCACCGCCAGCGGCCGATCTCGACGTTCTCCAGGACGCCGAGCGCGTCCGGGACCAGGACTGCCGCCGAGTAATAGGCCGTCACCAGGTACTTGATGATGGCCTGTTCGTTGATGCCCATGAAGCGCACCGACAGGCTCGGCTCGATCTCGTCCGGGATGCCGGTGGCGCGCAGACCGATGACGCCCTGGTCCGCCTCGCCGGTACGCATGGCGATGATCGAGGACGTACGGGCCTCGGTGACCGGGATCTTGTTGCAGGGGTAGATCGGCACACCGCGCCAGGTGGGGATGCGGTTGCCGGCGATGTCGATCGTCTCGGGGACCAGTCCGCGCTTGTTGAGTTCGCGTCCGATGGCGGCGATGGCACGCGGGTGGGCGAGGAGGAGCTTGGTGCCGCGTCGGCGGCTGAGCAGCTCGTCCAGGTCGTCCGGACCGGGCACGCCGTCGTGCGGCTGGATCCGCTGGTCGTACTCGCAGTTGTGCAGCAGGCCGAACTCGCGGTTGTTGATGAGCTCGTGCTCCTGGCGCTCCTTCAACGCCTCGACGGTCAGCCGGAGCTGCTGCTCGGTCTGGTTCATCGGCTGGTTGTAGAGGTCGGCCACGCGCGAGTGGATGCGCAGCACGGTCTGGGCGACGCTCAGTTCGTACTCGCGGGGCCGGGCCTCGTAGTCGACGAAGGTGTGCGGGATGTCCGGCTCGCCGGTGTGGCCCGCGGCGAGGTCGATCGCCTTCTCACCGTGCTTGTTGGTGCGCTGCGCGGGGATCGAGCGCCGCTGCCGAAGGTGCTCGCGCAGGGAGTCGGCGCGCTGCGCGATGTGCTCCACCTCCTGGCGGGGCAGCACGAGCACCGTGCAGGCGGTGGCCGCGCGGGCCGTGTACTCCCAGATGGCGTCCCCGTCGAGCAGGGCGTGGTCGCCGAAGTAGGCGCCGTCGGCGAGGACTCCGAGCACCGCGTCGTCGCCGTACGGGCCGGTGCCGATCTTCTCGACCCTGCCGTGCGCGAGCAGATGGACCGCGTCGGCCTGACCGCCGAAGGAGGCGATCACCTCCCCCGGACCGAACTCCCGCTGCTCGCAGCGCTGGGCCAGCTCCCGCAGTACCTCCTCGTCCCCGTACGAACGCAGGGCCGGCAGCTCGCCCAGTTCCGCGGGGATGACCTCGACGCGGTCACCGGTCTTCACGAACGTCACCCGGCCGTCGCCCACGGCGAAGGTCAGGCGCCGGTTCACCCGGTACGTGCCGCCTTGGATGTCCACCCAGGGAAGTGTGCGCAGCAGCCAGCGTGAGCTGATCTCCTGCATCTGAGGTACGGACTTGGTCGTGGTGGCCAGGTTCCGCGCGGCCGCCGTGCCGAGGCTCTGCTGCGGCGCGGTCTGCTCGTCGCGGACCTCTTCGCCTACCGACATAAGGAATTGCCCTCCCGGTCATGCCGGGCGCCCGCGCCCGGCATCGATGTGCGTGGAACAGCCTTCCTCACGGAGCGTGCCGGTGCTATTACACGAAAGAGCGGGAATGGATCAGCGGCTGCCAGGGCAGAAAGGGAGGCTCGTCCGGCGGCGCGGCACCGCGCCCCCGCCGCTCTCCCCCGCCACCGTCCGGACGGGACTGTCCGGATCGGCTCGCACACGGGCCCGAACACCGGCGGAGCCCGCCCGAACAACTAGTAGGCAACGCTCCGTTTCGGTACAAGCACCGTACGAGGCGGTCGCGCCCGGCGACCGCCGCGCAGCGCGAAGGAGTCGGCCATGGCCTCACCCATGTCGGCGGGCAGTTTCCTCAGGGCACTCGAGGCGGAGGGCCTCAGTGTCGTCGAGGTCGGCGACTGGCGGCACCACAACCGCAACCACAAGGGCCCGTGGGGTCCCGTCCACGGCGTGATGATCCACCACACGGTCACCAGGGGCAGCGAGCGGACCGTGGAGATCTGCCGCAAGGGCTACGAGGGCCTGCCGGGGCCGCTGTGCCACGGGGTCATCACCAAGGACGGCAAGGTGCACCTGGTCGGCTACGGCAGGGCCAACCACGCCGGCCTCGGCGACGACGAGGTCCTGCGCGCGGTCATCGCGGAGAAGGGGCTGCCCCGGGACAACGAGGCGAACACCGACGGCAACCGGCACTTCTACGGCTTCGAGTGCGAGAACCTGGGCACCGGCGAGGACCCCTGGCCGGCGGCGCAGCTGGAGGCGATCGAGCAGGCCGCCGCGGCGGTCTGCCGCCACCACGGCTGGAACGAGCGGTCCGTCATCGGCCACCTCGAATGGCAGCCGGGGAAGGTGGACCCGCGGGGGTTCTCGATGGCGTCGATGCGCGAGCGGATCCGGGACCGGCTGAAGTGAGCACGGATCCCGTGCGGCGCGGCGCGACAATGGCGGGGTGACCAGCACCGACCCGTCCGGCCTCGCCGCGCTGCGCCCCCGCCTGCCCTCGCCGCTGCACGAAGCCGCGGACGAACGCTTCGAACGGCACGGGGTGCGGTTGCTGCTGAAGCGGGACGACCTGATCCACCCGGATCTGATCGGCAACAAGTGGCGCAAACTCGCCCCCAATCTCGCCCTGGCCCAGGGGCGTACCGTCGTCACCTTCGGGGGTGCGTACTCCAATCACCTGCGCGCCACGGCCGCGGCGGGCCGGCTCCTCGGGCTGCCCACGGTCGGTGTGGTGCGCGGCCAGGAACTGGCCGGCCGGCCGCTGAACCCCTCCCTGGCCCGGTGCGCGGCCGACGGGATGCGGCTGCACTTCACGGACCGCTCGACGTACCGCCGCAAGAGCGAACCCGCGACGCTGGCGGCCCTGCTGCGGGCGGCGGGCGCCGAGGGCGCGTTCGTCGTCCCCGAGGGCGGCAGCAACGCGGCGGCCGTGCGCGGCTGCCGGGAACTCGGCGGGGAACTGGGCGGGCTCGCCGATGTGGTCGCGGTCGCCTGCGGCACCGGGGGCACGCTGGCCGGACTGGCCGCCGGTCTCCCGCGCGGACGGCGTGCGCTCGGGATGTCCGTGCTCAAGGGCGGTTTCCTCGCCGACGACGTACGGGCGCTGCAGGAGCGGGCCTTCGGCGGGCCCCGGGGCACCTGGAGCGTCGACGACCGCTTCCACTGCGGCGGTTACGCCCGTGTCACCCCCGAGCTCGACTCGTTCGCCGGGGACTTCGAACGGCGCCACGGCCTGCCCGTCGAGCGCGTCTACGTGGCCAAGATGCTGTACGGGCTGCTCGCCCTGACCGAGGAGGGCGCGTTCCCGCGCGGGACCACCCTGGCGGCGGTCGTCACCGGCCGCCCGTTCCCCTGAGGGCGGGGACGGCCGTACGGCACGCGCGCGGGGGCACCGTCCGGGGCCTTTGCCCGCCTGCCTCTACGCCGTCTCCCGGTACGCCGCCGCCTCCTCCAGGTCCAGCCGGCGCAGCAGCGTCCGCAACATCTCGTCGTCGATGTAGCGGCCGTCCCGCAGCCGGACGAAGACCTCCCGCTCCACGCCGATCATCTCGCGGGACAGCCGCCGGTAGGTGTCGTCGACGCTCTCGCCGGTGACGGGGTTGGCCTGGCCGAGGCGTTCCCAGACGGCGTTGCGGCGGCGCTCCAGGACCGTGCGCAGACGGTCGGCGAGGGGCGCGGGAAGCGTGTTGCGCTCGTCGGTGAGCAGGCCGTCCAGGCGCTCCTCGGCGACCCGGGAGGCCTGTGCCTGGGCGTTGGCCTCCGCGAGCGTCTCGGCCTGCACGTCGCGGGGCGGGAACTTCAGCAGCCGGATCAGGGGCGGCAGGGTCACGCCCTGGACGACCAGGGTGCCGATGACGGTGGTGAAGGTCAGGAACAGGACGAGGTTGCGCTCCGGGAACGGCTCGCCGCTGTGCACGGTCAGCGGGATCGAGAAGGCGATGGCCAGCGAGACCACGCCCCGCATCCCGGCCCAGGCGATCACGAACGGCTGCTTCCAGGTCGGGTTCTCCTCGCGCTCGCGCACACGTGCCGACAGGAGGCGGGGCAGGAAGGTCGCCGGGTACGACCACACGAACCGCGCGGCGACCACCACCAGGAAGACGGCGAGCGCGTACCAGGCGGCCTGGGTTCCCTCGTACTCGCCGAGTCCCTTCAGCACCACGGGGAGCTGGAGGCCGATCAGGGCGAAAACCGCCGACTCCAGGACGAAGGCGACCATCTTCCACACCGCTTCCTCCTGGAGGCGGGTGGCGAAGTCGACCTCCCACGCGCGGTGGCCGAGATGGAGCGCGACGACCACCACCGCCAGCACCCCGGAGGCGTGCACCTGCTCGGCGGCCGCGTACGCGACGAACGGGATCAGCAGGGAGAGCGTGTTCTGCAGCAGCGGCTCCCGCACGTGCGTGCGCAGCCAGTGGATCGGCACCATGAGCACCAGTCCGACGCCCACTCCGCCGAACGCCGCGATCAGGAACTCGCCGATCCCGCCGGCCCAGGTGGCGCCCTCGCCGACCGCCGCCGCCAGCGCCACCTTGTAGGCGGTGATCGCGGTGGCGTCGTTCACCAGGGACTCGCCCTGGAGGATCGTGGTGATCCGGGACGGCAGCCCCACCCGGCGCGCGACCGCCGTGGCGGCGACGGCGTCCGGCGGCGCCACCACCGCGCCGAGCACCAGGGCCGCGGTCAGCGGCAGCCCCGGCACGATCAGGTAGGCCGCGCAGCCGACGACGAAGGTCGCGAAGAGCACGTACCCCACGGACAGCAGCGCCACGGGCCGCACCTGGGCGCGCAGGTCGAGGTAGGAGCTGTCGGTGGCGGCCGTGTACAGGAGCGGGGGCAGGATCAGCGGCAGGACGACGTGCGGGTCGAGGGTGTAGTCGGGCACCCCGGGGACGTAGCTGAGGGCCAGACCGGACGCGACCAGCAGCAGCGGCGCGGGCACCGGGACGCGTCTGCCCGCCGCCGCGATCGCGGCGCTGCCCGCCACCAGCAACAGCAGCGGCATCACGTCCATGGCCCTCGCCCGCCCTCTTCTTCCGCGCGGTGATCCGCACACCCGTCGTAACCTGGCAATCATGAAACAGTGCACGCACGCCGACGCGCTGCCGCACCCGGAGCCGAAGCCGCTGAGCGACACCTGCCCGGAATGCCTGGCCGAGGGCACGGAGCCGGTGCAGCTTCGCCTGTGCCTCACGTGCGGGCACGTGGGCTGCTGCGACTCCTCGCCGAAGCGGCACGCGTCGGCGCACCACGGGGAGACCGGCCACCCCGTGATGCGGACGTTCGAGCCCGGGGAGAACTGGCGTTGGTGCTTCGTCGACCACGTGCTCGTATGACCCTCGGACGACTGTACGGAGGGACGGTTCGAGCGACGTGCGCCTGGGTACGTCAACCCGGCGCGCGCTCTTTCGATTTGAGCCCGCCCAACCCCTAGCCACTGTGCGTGTTCGGGTGTTTACTATGAGTGACAGCGAGGGGTTGGGGGCTCGGGGACAGGAAACTTCGGAGCGCGATAACGTCACCGCTGAACCACGTGTCGCGTTACCCCGGGGGGCGGCCCCCGGCCCTGTAACGCTTGTACCACCTTGGAGGTGAGGGTGTCCCAGATCGCAGGCGAGCCCGCGACCCAGGACTTCGTGGAAGTCCGGCTGCCGGCCGCGGGTGCCTACCTGTCGGTGCTGCGTACGGCGACGGCCGGCCTCGCAGCCCGCTTGGACTTCACCCTCGACGAGATCGAGGACCTGCGCATCGCAGTCGACGAGGCCTGCGCGATCCTGCTTCAGCAGGCCGTGCCCGGCTCGGTGCTCAGTTGTGTCTTCCGCCTCGTCGACGACTCGCTCGAAGTCACCGTCTCGGCGCCGACCACGGACGGTCACGCCCCCTCGCGGGACACCTTCGCCTGGACCGTCCTGTCCGCTCTCGCGGGCAAGGTCTCCTCCGCCGTGGACGAGGACAAGACCGTTTCGATCAGCCTGTACAAACAGCGCGGCGCGGGACCAGGGCCGACGTGAGGAACGGGGACGGGCCGGTGCGGGACGAAGAGCGCGGCACACGGGAGCTGCCGGCCGAGGGCACGCGTTCCCAGAACGCGGCCCCACGCATGGCGGACGGCATCGACGGCATCCCCGAGCAGGCCCGCCCGCACCCGGAGGACGACGCCCCCGAGGCGGCCGGGAGCGGCGACGGCGCCGTGCGGAGCACGCCCACGGCCGGGCGGACCGGGGATGCCCCCGCCCGGCCCGGCCGAGCGGGGGCAGGGGCTCGGGAAAGGGCGACGGGCGGGACCATGAGCGAGCACGAGCGGCACTCCGAGGAGCAGGCGCCGGGCGCCCGTGGCACCGGCACGCAGGACACGCGCCACGACCCGCGGGACCGCAGCGGGGCGCGCGCCCTGTTCACCGAGCTGCGGACGCTCTCGAAGGACACCCCGGAGTACGCGGAGCTGCGCAATCAGCTCGTCCGCATGCATCTGCCGCTCGTCGAGCACCTCGCGCGCCGCTTCCGCAACCGCGGCGAGCCGCTGGACGACCTCACGCAGGTCGCCACCATCGGCCTGATCAAGTCGGTGGACCGCTTCGACCCGGACCGCGGGGTGGAGTTCTCCACGTACGCCACCCCCACCGTCGTGGGTGAGATCAAGCGGCACTTCCGGGACAAGGGCTGGGCGGTGCGCGTGCCGCGCAGGCTCCAGGAACTGCGCCTGTCGCTGACGACGGCCACCGCGGAGCTCTCCCAGCTCCACGGCCGCTCCCCCACGGTCCACGAGCTCGCCGAGAAGCTGGCGATCTCCGAGGAGGAGGTCCTGGAGGGGCTGGAGTCCGCCAACGCGTACTCCACGCTGTCCCTGGACGTCCCCGACACCGACGACGAGTCCCCGGCGGTCGCGGACACCCTCGGCGCCGAGGACGAGGCGCTGGAGGGCGTCGAGTACAGGGAGTCGCTCAAACCCCTGCTGGAGGACCTGCCCCCGCGCGAGAAGCGGATCCTGCTGCTGCGCTTCTTCGGCAACATGACCCAGTCGCAGATCGCGCAGGAGGTCGGGATCTCCCAGATGCACGTCTCCCGGCTGCTGGCGCGCACCCTGGCGCAGCTCCGGGAGAAGCTGCTGGTCGAGGAGTAGGAGCGGCGGCCGGCCCCGCGGCTACTTCTCGGCGCGGCCGGGTCCCCGGATGCCGAGGGCGCGGGTCGTCGTGGGATTGACCAGCAGGACCAGCGCCGTGACGGACACGACGGCGAGCACGATGCCGGCCGGGATGGCCACGCTGTCGGCCTGGAGCAGGTTGTAGGCCACCGGCAGCGCCATGATCTGCGTGATCACGGCGGGTCCCCGGCTCCAGCCGCGCCGGGCGAGCAGCCCGCGGGCGGCGAGCAGCGGCAGCAGGGCGAGGACGATCAGGGTGACGCCGCCGGTGACGGCCGAGGTCCGGTCGTCGGGATGCCCCGTGAGCCCCTCCACGAGCATCCAGGCTCCGCCGACGACGAGCGCCAGCCCCTCCAGCGCGGCGAGCGCGGCCGCGGCCGTCAGACGGCCGGGACGCGGGCCCGCCTCTTCGGCGGCTTCGGCTTCGGGGGTGGGGGTCTGCTCACTGCTCACCCCTGAAGGGTAGCCGTCGGGCCACCGGCGCCCGCGCCGAGGCCCGCGGGCCGGGCCCGCGCCGCACGGCCGGACCCTTACCCGTTCCCTACCTCGGTCTGGGCCGGGTACCGCCCAGTAGGTACCCTGCACAGCATGCGTGCACTTCTCGTGGTCAATCCGGCGGCAACCACCACGAGCGCGCGCACGCGCGACGTGCTGATCCATGCGCTCGCGAGCGAGATGAAGCTCGAGGCGGTCACCACGGAGTACCGGGGCCACGCGCGCGACCTCGGCCGGCAGGCGGCGCTGAGCGACGACATCGAGCTGGTGGTGGCCCTCGGTGGCGACGGCACGGTGAACGAGGTCGTCAACGGCCTGCTGCACGCCGGGCCCGACCCGGAGCACCTGCCCGGTCTCGCGGTGGTACCCGGCGGTTCCACCAACGTCTTCGCCCGCGCCCTGGGCCTGCCCAACCACGCGGTGGAGGCCACCGGCGCCCTGCTGGACGCGCTGCGCGAGGGCAGTGAGCGGACGGTCGGCCTGGGGCTGGCCTCCGGCACGCCGGGCTCGGAGGACGAGGCGGTGCCGGCCCGCTGGTTCACCTTCAACGCCGGTCTGGGCTTCGACGCCGGAGTGGTCGGCCGGGTCGAGCAGCACCGCGAGCAGGGCAAGAAGTCCACCCACGCCCTCTACGTCCGCCAGGTGGTGCGCCAGCTCTTCGGGGAGCCGCACCGCCGCAGCGGCACCATCACGCTGGAGCGCGCCGGCGAGGACCCGGTCACCGATCTGGTGCTCTCCATAGTCTCGAACACGTGCCCGTGGACGTTCCTCGGCAACCGGCCGATCTACGCGTCGCCCGAGGCGTCGTTCGACACCGGGCTCGACGTGTTCGGACTCAGCCGGCTGTCCACGGCCGCGGTTGCCCGGTATGGCACCCAGTTGCTCACTTCGTCCCCCGAGCGCGGACCTCGCGGCAGGCACGCGGTCTCCCTGCACGATCTGAGTGACTTCACCTTGCATTCGAAGGTGCCCCTGCCCCTCCAGATGGACGGTGACCACCTGGGGCTGCGGACGAGCGTGACGTTCACAGGCGTACGCCGTGCACTGCGTGTGATTGTGTGAGCAGAACCGGCAAAAGTCCTTTCACTCGAACGTTTAGGCCAGGGTCCACCCCATAGAAGTACGGCTGTGACCTAGTCGACACCGAAGAATCAAAAAAAACTTTCCGGAAGGGGTTGTATCCGCCGCCGAGGTTTGCGAGTCTCTTCATGGCGATCGGGACGGCCCGCAACACCGGCCTCCACAGATCACCGGAACCCCTCTTCAATCCAAGGACCACACCAGGGAACCTGGCGGTAGGCCCTTCCCTTGTTGAGGGATTCGTGAAAGCGTTCACATTCACAAGCACCCTGCACGTAATACCAAGGAGAGGTAGCAGCCATGGACTGGCGTCACCGCGCCGTTTGCCGCGAGGAAGACCCCGAGCTCTTCTTCCCCATCGGCAACACCGGTCCCGCGCTGCTGCAGATCGAGGAAGCCAAGGCCGTCTGCCGTCGCTGCCCTGTCATGGAGCAGTGCCTGCAGTGGGCGCTCGAGTCCGGTCAGGACTCCGGCGTCTGGGGTGGTCTCAGCGAGGACGAGCGCCGCGCGATGAAGCGCCGTGCCGCCCGCAACCGGGCCCGTCAGGCCTCCGCCTGACCAGCCACCCCTACTGACAGCCTCAGCTTGGCGGCGCGTACAGCGCGTACGCAACTCCCGCCCCCGAGCCGCAGCGCGCAGTACCCCCCGATGCTCCCCCGCATCACATGAGCACTGGCCTCGGACCTTCACGGGTCCGAGGCTTTTTGCTGTCCGCCCGCGGCTCCGTGTGCCGTGCTACTTGTGCGCCGGCACCGGGATGTCGAGGATCACCCGGGTGCCGCCCTCCGGAGCCGGGATCATGTCGAAGGTGCCGCCGAGCTCACCCTCCACCAGGGTCCGGACGATCTGAAGACCGAGGTTGCCCGAGCTGTGCGGGTCGAAGTCCTCGGGCAGGCCGACGCCGTCGTCCTGGACGGTGACCAGCAGGCGGGACTCCCTCGTCGTGCCGCCGCGGACCGCGGAGACCTCGACCGTGCCGGTGTCGCCCTCGCGAAAGCCGTGCTCCAGCGCGTTCTGCAGCACCTCGGTGAGCACCATCGACAGCGGCGTGGCCACCTCGGCGTCCAGGATGCCGAAACGGCCGGTGCGCCTGCCGGTCACCTTGCCCGGCGAGATCTCGGCGACCATGGCCAGGACGCGGTCGGCGATCTCGTCGAACTCCACGCGCTCGTCCAGGTTGTGGGACAGCGTCTCGTGGACGATGGCGATGGACCCGACCCGGCGCACGGCCTCCTCCAGCGCCTCGCGGCCCCGTTCGGACTCGATGCGCCGGGCCTGGAGCCTCAGCAGGGCGGCCACGGTCTGGAGGTTGTTCTTCACCCGGTGGTGGATCTCCCGGATGGTGGCGTCCTTGGTGATCAACTCGCGTTCGCGGCGGCGCAGTTCCGTGACGTCGCGCAGCAGCACCAGTGAACCGATGCGCGTGCCCTTCGGCTTGAGCGGGATGGCGCGGAACTGGATCACCCCGTCGTGCGCCTCGATCTCGAACTCGCGCGGTGCCCAGCCGCTGGCCACCTTGGCGAGTGCCTCGTCCACCGGGCCCCGTGAGGGGGCGAGTTCGGCGGTGGTCCGGCCGAGGTGGTGGCCGACCAGGTCGGCGGCGAGGCCGAGGCGGTGGTAGGCCGACAGGGCGTTGGGGGACGCGTACTGCACGATGCCGTCCCCGTCGACGCGGATCAGACCGTCACCGACGCGGGGCGAGGCGTCCATGTCGACCTGCTGGTTCTCGAACGGGAAGGCACCCGCGGCGATCATCTGCGCGAGGTCCGAGGCGCTCTGCAGGTAGGTGAGCTCCAGGCGGCTCGGGGTGCGCACGGTGAGCAGGTTGGTGTTGCGGGCGATGACACCGAGGACGCGTCCCTGGCGCCGTACCGGGATGGACTCGACGCGGACGGGGACCTCCTCGCGCCACTCCGGGTCGCCCTCGCGCACGATGCGGCCCTCGTCCAGGGCGATGTCCAGCATGGGGCGCCGGCCGCGCGGGACGAGGTGGCCGACCATGTCGTCCTGGTACGAGGTCGGGCCGGTGTTGGGGCGCATCTGGGCGACGGAGACGTACCGGGTGCCGTCCAGGGTGGGGACCCACAGGACCAGGTCGGCGAAGGAGAGGTCGGAGAGGAGCTGCCACTCCGAGACCAGCAGGTGGAGCCACTCGAGGTCGGAGTCGTCGAGGGCGGTGTGCTGGCGTACGAGTTCGTTCATGGAGGGCACGTGGCCGAGCGTACCTGGCGGTACGGACACCGATCGAAATCGGCCGGATTCCGCCGCTGCCCGGGCCCGGAGACACCCGCGGGCCGCGGCGCCTGGGAGGGACCCTCAACCCTCCCGGCACCGCAGCCCGGAGCAACATCGGCCGTGGGGTGTGCGGTCCCGGTCGGCCGAAGGATGAGGAGCCGGGGCAGTCAGGGCAGAGAGCACCGGTTCCTCGGTCCGCCCTCCTGTGCGGGGAAGGCGGAAGTCTGACGTCCCTCGCGTGTGTGTCATGTCGCGGGGTCCCACTGGCCATTGTGGACTAGACCACTAGCCGTGTCCATGCGGTGGACGGTCTTTGTTCGTGCCGTGTTCCGCCGCTCGCCCCGTGCGCGGGCGGTCTGCAGAAGCCTAACCCTGTCGGCCCACCAGCGGGGCCGGACCGCCGGGGCATTTTCCGGGCGCTCCCCGGAGAAGCCGCTCTTCCGTTCGCCGGTCCGGCCGCCAGTTCGCCCCGCCCGGACGGCCCTCCTCTGTTAGATTGGTCTAAACCACACGCAGTCCCGGGCACCGGGTGAGTCCCTCTCTTCGAAACGGCAGGCCAGCGTGGAAGTTGTCATCGTTCCCGACGCCAAGGCGGGCGGCGAGCTCATCGCCGAGGCCATGGCGCAGCTCCTGCGGCGCAAGCCCGACGCCCTGCTCGGGGTCGCCACAGGCTCGACGCCGCTGCCCGTCTACGAGGCGCTGGCGGCCCGGGTGCGTTCGGGCGCCGTGGACGCCTCGCGGGCGCGGATCGCCCAGCTCGACGAGTACGTGGGGCTGCCCGCGGAGCACCCGGAGTCGTACCGTTCCGTGCTGCGGCGCGAGGTGCTGGAGCCCCTGGGCGTCCCGATGGAGGCGTTCATGGGCCCCGACGGCACGGCGGAGGACGTCCAGGCGGCGTGCGAGGCCTACGACCGCGCGCTCGGCGAGGCGGGCGGGGTGGACCTCCAGCTCCTGGGCATCGGGACGGACGGGCACATCGGCTTCAACGAGCCCTGCTCCTCGCTCGCCTCGCGGACCCGCATCAAGACGCTGACCGAGCAGACCCGCGTCGACAACGCGCGGTTCTTCGACGGTGAGATCGAGCAGGTGCCGCACCACGTGATCACGCAGGGCATCGGCACCATCCTGGAGGCCCGCCACCTGGTGCTGCTGGCCACGGGCGAGGGCAAGGCGGACGCGGTGGCCGCGACCGTCGAGGGCCCCGTCGCGGCCGTGTGCCCGGCCTCCGCTCTGCAGCTCCACCCGCACGCCACGGTCGTCGTCGACGAGGCCGCCGCGGGCAAGCTGAAGCTCGCCGGCTACTTCCGGCACACCTACGCCCACAAGCCGGACTGGCAGGGCATCTGACCGACGGTCCGCGCCCCGCGTACCCGGCACGACGAAGGCGCCGCACCCCCGGCCGGGGGTGCGGCGCCTTCGTCGTGCCGCCGTACGGCTCAGCCGCCCGTGAGGGCCTCCGCCGCCGCCCGGCCGCAGACGCGGGCCGCGCCGTGGGTGGCCAGGTGCAGGGCGCCACGGGGCTCGGCCCCGGGGACGCCCATCTCGACCACGACGGTGTCCGGGCGGGCCGCCAGCAGGGCGTCCAGCGCCGCCGCCATCCAGGGGTGGCGGTGCTCGTCGCGGACGACGGCCACGATGCGGCGCGGTCCCGCGGCGGCCAGCACCTCGTTCCCGGCGTCCGCTCCCGCGAAGCTGCCGGTCTCGGTGCCGGGGAGCAGTCGGGACAGCTCGGCGGCGACGCCCCAGGGGGTCTCGTCGCCGACCGCGATGTTGGCGACCGGCGTGAGCGCGGCGACGAACGGCGGTGCCGTCAGGGCGGTGAAGCCCTCGCCGCCGGTGACGCGCAGGGCGCGGCGGGCGGCGCGCAGGCCCACCTCCTCGTTCCCGGCGGACGCCGCTCGGGCCGCGCCGGAGCGGGCGGCCGCCGTCCAACGGGCCAGGGCGCGGACGCGCTCCGCCGCGTCGGCCAGGCGTTCCTCGGGCAGGTCGCCGGTGCGGACGGCCTCGACCAGGGCGTCGCACAGCCGGCGCACGGTCTCCTCGTCGGCGAGGCCCCCGCCCACGCAGATCGCGTCGGCGCCGGCCGCGACGGCCAGGACGCTGCCGCGCTCGATGCCGTAGGTGTCCGCGATGGCCCGCATCTCCATGCCGTCGGTGACGATCAGGCCGTCGTAGCCCAGTTCACCGCGGAGCAGGTCGGTGAGGATGCGGCGGGACAACGTTGCCGGAAGGCGCGGATCCAGGGCGGGGACCAGGATGTGGGCGCTCATCACCGCGCGGCTGCCGGCGGCGATGGCGGCGCGGAAGGGCACCAGGTCGCGCTCGGCCAGCACCGAGGCGTCCACGTCGATGCGGGGCATGGCGTGGTGGGAGTCCACGGCGGTGTCTCCGTGGCCCGGGAAGTGCTTGGTGCAGGCGGCCACGCCCGCCGACTGGAGACCGATGACGTAGGCGGCGGTGTGGCGGGCGACCAGGTCGGTGCCGGCGCCGAAGGAGCGCACCCCTATGACCGGGTTGTCCGGGTTGGAGTTCACGTCGGCGGACGGGGCCCAGTTGAGGTTCACCCCGCAGGCGGCGAGGCGGCGGCCGAGCTCCGCGGCGACCTGCCGGGTGAGCCCGGTGTCGTCCACCGCGCCGAGGGCCAGGTTGCCGGGGAAGGAGGAGCCGGTGCGCACCTCGAGCCGGGTGACGTCGCCGCCCTCCTCGTCGATGGCGACCAGCACGTCCTCGCGTTCGGCGCGGAGCTGGGCGGTGAGGGCGGCCAGTTGCCCGGGCGAGGCGATGTTGCGCCCGAACAGGCCGACGGAGGCCAGCCCCTCGCCGAGGCGGCGCAGCAGCCAGTCGGGGGCGGTGGTGCCCGTGAAGCCGGGCTGGAGGACGGTCAGGGCGTCGCGGGTGAGTGTGTCGGTACCGCTGGCGATGGTCGTCATCGGATGGCGTTATCCCTTCACGGCGCCGGCGGTCAGGCCGCTGACGGCCTTGCGCTGCAGATAGACGAAGAGGATCAGGATCGGGACGGCGAAGAGCGACGAGGCGGCCATGGTCGCACCCCAGTTGTCGCCGAACACGGTCTGGAAGCTGGTCAGCCACAGCGGCAGGGTCTGGGACTCGGCCTCCTTGTTGACGACCAGGACGAGGGGGAGCTCGTTCCACGCGGTGATGAAGCCGAACATCGAGGTGGACATCAGGCCCGGGGCGAGCAGCGGCAGGATGACGCGGCGGAAGGCCTGGGCCCGGGTGCAGCCGTCGACCATCGCGGACTCCTCCAGCTCCCTCGGCACGGCGGCGACGAAGCCGCGCAGCGTCAGGACGGTGAAGGGCAGGATCATCATCATGTAGAAGAGGGTGAGCGGTACGAGGCTGTTCAGCATCGAGGCGTCGCGCACGATCATGTAGATGGCGATGACCATGACTTCCCAGGGCGCCATCTGGGCGAGCATGAAGCCGATGACGAAGCCGCGCCGCCCCTTGAACCGCATCCGCGCCAGGGCGAAGGCTCCGGCCAGCGCAATGATCAGCGAGAAGACGACCGCGCAGACGGTGACGACGAACGAGTTGGCGACGTAGGTCCAGAAGTGGTCGGCGTCGACCGCGGTCCTGAAGTGCTCGAAGGTGATGTCGGTCGGGAACCAGACCGGGTCCTCCGAGATGATGTCGTTGGCCGGCTTGAAGGCCGTCGCGAACATCCAGTAGACGGGGAAGACGAGGCCGATGAACAGGACGACGGCCGTGACGTTGGGCCACAGGCGGCCGAAGAGCGAGCGCTTCACAGCTCGTCCTCCTCTTGCTTGAGCACGATCCTGAGGTAGTAGGCGGTCAGACCGAGCAGGATCAGGATGGTCAGGACCGCGATCGCCGCGCCCATGCCGTAGTGCTGGTTGCCGACGCCCTCGATGTAGGCGTAGACGGGCAGGATCTCGGTGAGGCGGTCGGGGCCGCCTCCGTTGAACGTGTAGACCTGGACGAACGCCTTGAAGATCCAGATGACTTCCAGGAAGGTCGTCGCGTAGAGGAACGGGCGCAGGAACGGCAGGGTGACCGAGGTGAAGCTGCGCCAGACGCCGGCTCCGTCGAGGGCGGCCGCCTCGTACAGCTCGCCGGGGATGGTGGTGGTCGCCGCGTACAGGTTGATGGCGACGAACGGGACGGACATCCAGACGATCAGCACGGTGACGACGAAGAACGTCGACATCTGGCTGCCGGTCCAGCTGTAGTCGGCCATGGAGTGCCAGCCGAGCTTGTCCAGGACCCAGTTGACGACGCCGAAGCGCTGGGCGAAGAGCCACTGGTAGACGGTGGTCGCGGCGACGACCGGCATGGCCCACGCCAGCACCAGGCCGAGCATCAGCAGGAACCGCATGGCCCTGCCGAGGCGTGCGAGCAGCAGGCCGATCAGGCCGCCCACCACCATGGTGAGGACGACGTTGACCGCGGTGAAGACGATCGAGCGGAGGGTGACCCGCCAGAAGTCCTCGCCGGTGAGGACCTCCTTGTAGTTGTCGAAGCCCGTCCACTCGGTGACGTGCTGGATGAGCTGCGCCATGTTGAGGTTCTGGAAGGACAGCAGGGCGTCCTTCACCAGCGGCCAGCCGAGCAGCAGCACGGTGGCCGCGCAGGCGGGCAGCAGCAACAGGTACGGGACGAGCGCGCCGGCGCGTGACGCGGCTCTCGGTTTCGCCCGGCCGGTGTCCCCGCCGCCCGCCTTGCGGACGTCCGACGGGCCTCGGGGCGGCCGTTCGGTCTGCACGGTCATGCTCGCGGTCTCTCTCTTCTCGACCTGCTCAACTCGACGCCGGGGCGGGGGCCGTCGTCTGCCTGCCCCCGCCCCGGCTCACCCGGTGTTACTGCTGCTGCGCCAGGCGCTTGTTGAACTCGCCCTCGACCTGCTTGGCGGCCTCGGCGGGGGACTTGCCCTTCAGCACGGCCGTCAGATAGGTCTTGATCGGGTTGGGGTCGTTCTCGACCGCGGCCCACTCCGGGATCAGCGGCGTGGTGTCACCGCCGGCGGCGGCCGGCGCGGCGGCCTCGGCGGCGGCGTTGCCCTGGAGGTTGCCCTGCAGCGACTCCTTGTTCGGGATGACGCCGTTGGCCTTGGCCAGCTCGCCCTCGAACTTGTCGGACAGCGCGATCTTCAGGAACTCCTTGGCCAGCTCCTGCTTCTTGCTGCCCGCGGCGACGGCCAGGTTGGAGCCGCCGAGGAAGA
Source organism: Streptomyces sp. NPDC018947 (assembly GCF_044390505.1). Lineage (NCBI taxonomy): Bacteria > Bacillati > Actinomycetota > Actinomycetes > Kitasatosporales > Streptomycetaceae > Streptomyces > Streptomyces sp. NPDC018947. Next base: position 26,893 of record NZ_JBIRZD010000016.1, on the reverse strand, counting down.
CGCCCTCGGGCTTGTCGGCCGTGGCGCCCGGGATGGTGAAGTAGCCGAGGTCCTTCTCGATCGCCGGGTTGGTGGTGATCGCCGTGGCGCCCTCCCAGCCCATGCCGATGATGGCGCCGGTCTTGCCCTTGGCGAAGATCTCGCCCTGCTGCGGGGTGGCCTCGTCCTTGTCCTTGGGTGCCTTGGAGAGGGCCTGGAACTTCTTGTAGGTCTCGGTGGCGGCGGCGACCTTCGGGTCGGCGAGGTTGGAGACGTACTTGTCGCCGTCCTTCTTGACCAGTTCGGCGCCCTCACCGATGGCCAGGCCCACGAAGTGGTACCAGTTCTGGCCGGGCATGTAGATCGGCTCGGCGTCGGTCTTCTCGCCGATGGTCTTGAGGGCGTTGTAGAACTCGTCGCGGGTCTTGGGCGTGTCCTTGATGCCCGCGTCCGCCCAGATCTTCTTGTTGTAGATGACCACGCGGTTGACCACGAACCACGGGGCCGCGTACTGCTTGCCGTCGAAGACCGCGGACTTGTTCAGGGACTCGGACCAGTCGCCGCCGATCTCGCTCTTGAGGTCGGCCAGGTCGGCCAGGCCGCCGGTCTTGGCGTAGGCCGGGGTCTGGGTGTTGCCGATCTCGAAGACGTCGGGCGGGTTCTCCTCGGACAGAGCGGTGGTCAGCTTCTGCTGGATACCGTTCCACTTCTGGATCTCGAACTTGACCTTCGCCTTGGTCTTCGCCTCGAACTCCTTGGCGAGGTCCGCCTGCCACTGGTCGGGCGAGGAACCGTCCATCACCCACACGGTCAGCGTCTGGCCGGCGTAGCCGTCCGCCCCGGCCTTCTTGCCGTCGTCGCCGTCGTCGCCCCCGCACGCCGCGACCGAGACCATCATGCCCGCGATACCGATCGCGGCTATCAGCTTGCGCTTCACGCCACCCTCCTCAGGGATGCCACAAAACCCCCCTGCCTCCCCGCGGTTGCTCGTCGACGCGGACCGCCCATGGGGCCGGGACCTGGACCAATGGTGTAGACCAGTAGGGGGAGCTTGGCCCAGACCAATTGGGCTGTCAAGGGTCTTCAAGCACCCTCCGGGCGTCCGTGATGCGACCGAGATATGCAGGGACCTTTCATTGCGCAAGCGACACTTCGGACGGACCGGGGCCGGGTGTACCACTGCCGCCCGGCGGGGCGCCGGGACCTGCCGCGCGAGCCGTACCAGAGACCCCGGACGCCATGGTGGACTAGACCAACGGGGGCCACGGAGGTATACAGAAGGGATCACGGAGCGTGCGGGGCCCTCCCGGCACCAACCCGTGCCACGATGTGAGCCGTGGCCGATAGCGGATGTCGGTCGCTTCGGCACCCGGAGCCGGGAAGGCAGAGCATGAGCACCGACGTCAGCAGTGCGGAGAACGAGGGTGGGGCGACCGTCCGTACCGCGCGCGTGCCCAAGTACTACCGACTGAAGAAGCACCTGCTCGACATGACCCGGACGCAGGCGCCGGGCACCCCGGTCCCGCCCGAGCGCACCCTGGCCGCGGAGTTCGACACCTCGCGCACGACCGTGCGCCAGGCCCTTCAGGAGCTGGTCGTCGAGGGGCGCCTGGAGCGCATCCAGGGCAAGGGCACCTTCGTCGCCAAGCCCAAGGTGTCGCAGGCGCTGCAACTCACCTCGTACACCGAGGACATGCGGGCGCAGGGCCTCGAACCCACCTCCCAGCTCCTGGACATCGGCTACATCACCGCCGACGAACGCCTCGCCGGACTGCTGGACATCACGGCCGGCGGGCGGGTGCTGCGCATCGAGCGGCTGCGCATGGCCAACGGCGAGCCGATGGCGATCGAGACCACGCACCTGTCGGCGAAGCGCTTCCCGGCACTGCGCAGGTCGCTGGTGAAGTACACGTCCCTCTACACGGCACTCGCCGAGGTGTACGACGTCCATCTGGCCGAGGCCGAGGAGACCATCGAGACCTCGCTGGCCACCCCGCGCGAGGCGGGGCTGCTCGGCACCGACGTCGGCCTGCCGATGCTGATGCTCTCCCGGCACTCGCTGGACCGGACGGGCCAGCCGGTGGAGTGGGTGCGCTCGGTCTACCGCGGCGACCGCTACAAGTTCGTGGCCCGCCTCAAGCGGCCCCAGGACTAGGCACACCCCTCCCCGGGCCACCCGGCACACCGCGTACGGCGACCGAAGTGTGAACGAGGTCTTCCGCTGTCCTGACACCGTCACCTACATTTTCGTGCGCACCGCACCAGGTGATCAGCGAGGGACGGAGTCACCGCATGTCGCAAGCCCCGGAAACCAGCAGAGGGCCGACGGTGACGCCGGCACGCGTCGTCATCGCCCTCTGCCTCGCCGCACCGTTCGTCGCCATGCTGTGGGTCGGCTCGTACGCCAAGACGGACCCGACGCTCATCGGCATCCCGTTCTTCTACTGGTACCAGATGGCGTGGGTGCTGATCTCCACCGCGCTGACGGTCGTCGCGTACAAGCTGTGGCAGCGTGACCAGCGCGCCCGCCGGGAAGGCGGCTCGAAGTGAACGACGGCGTCAACGGCGTCGCACTCGCCGTCTTCATCTTCTTCTTCGTGCTCGTCACGGCCATGGGCTTCCTGGCCGCGCGCTGGCGCAAGGCCGAGAACGAGCACAGCCTCGACGAATGGGGCCTCGGCGGCCGCTCGTTCGGCACCTGGGTCACCTGGTTCCTGCTGGGCGGCGACCTGTACACCGCGTACACCTTCGTGGCCGTCCCGGCGGCGATCTACGCGGCGGGCGCGGCCGGCTTCTTCGCCGTGCCGTACACGATCCTGGTCTATCCGCTGATCTTCACCTTCCTGCCCCGCCTGTGGTCGGTCTCCCACAAGCACGGCTACGTGACGACCTCGGACTTCGTGCGCGGCCGGTTCGGCTCCAAGGGCCTGTCGCTGGCGGTCGCCGTCACCGGCATCCTGGCCACGATGCCGTACATCGCGCTCCAGCTCGTCGGCATCCAGGCCGTGCTGGACGTGATGGGCGTCGGCGGCGGGGAGGACACCAACTGGTTCGTCAAGGACCTGCCCCTGCTGATCGCCTTCGGCGTGCTGGCGGCGTACACCTACTCGTCGGGGCTGCGCGCGCCCGCGCTGATCGCGTTCGTGAAGGACACGCTGATCTACATCGTGATCGCGGTGGCGATCATCTACATCCCGATCAAGCTGGGCGGCTTCGACGACATCTTCGCCAAGGCCGGCGAGGCGTTCGGCCAGACCAACGAGGCGACCGGCAAGCCGCGCGGCGCGCTGGCGCCGGGAGAGGCGGGCCAGTGGACGTACGCCACGCTGGCGCTGGGCTCGGCGCTGGCGCTGTTCATGTACCCGCACTCGATCACCGCGACGCTGTCCTCCCGCAGCCGTGAGGTGATCCGCCGCAACACCACGATCCTGCCGCTGTACTCGCTGATGCTCGGCCTGCTCGCGCTGCTGGGCTTCATGGCGATCGCGGCCGGCGTGAAGGTGAGCAACGGCCAGCTCGCCATCCCCCAGTTGTTCGAGGACATGTTCCCGGCCTGGTTCGCGGGCGTGGCCTTCGCGGCCATCGGGATCGGCGCCCTGGTCCCGGCGGCGATCATGTCGATCGCGGCCGCGAACCTGTTCACCCGCAACATCTACAAGGACTTCATCAAGCCGGACGCCACGCCCGAGCAGGAGACCAAGGTCTCCAAGCTGGTGTCGCTCCTGGTGAAGGTGGGCGCGCTGGTCTTCGTGCTCGGCATGGACAAGACGGTGGCGATCAACTTCCAGCTCCTGGGCGGCATCTGGATCCTGCAGACCTTCCCGGCCCTGGTGGGCGGCCTGTTCACGCGCTGGTTCCACCGCTGGGCGCTGCTCGGCGGCTGGGCGGTCGGCATGGTCTACGGCACGGCCGCCGCGTACGGGGTCGCCTCGCCGACGCAGAAGCACTTCGGCGGTTCGGCCAAGGAGATCCCGGGCATCGGGGAGATCGGCTACATCGGTCTCACCGCCTTCGTGCTGAACGTCCTGGTCACCGTGGCGCTGACCTTCGTCCTGAGGGCCGTCAAGGCACCCGACGGCGTCGACGAGACCAAGCCGGAGGACTACACGGCGGACGCGGGCGACCCGGGCGTCCAGGTCGAGCTGCCCCCGGCCACGGCGGGCTCCTCGCACTGAGGCAGTTCCCCGGGGCCTGTCCGTCGGGCCCCGGGAGACCACCGCGGCGGGCCGCCCTCGTGATGCGCGAGGGCGGCCCGTTGCCGTACACAGTCCCCATGGACCTCGAGATCCGCACCGCACTCCCCTCCGACCACACCGCCCTCGGCGACATCACCGCCGACGCCTACCTGCACGACGGCCTCCTCGACTTCGGCGAGAGCGACGCCTACCTCGGCGAACTGCGCGACGTGGCCAAGCGGGCCGCCGCCGAGGTCCTGGTCGCCACCGCGGACGGCCGCGTCCTGGGCGGCGTGACCTTCGTGCCGTCCGGCGGCCCCATGGCCGACATCGCCCGGCCCGGCGAGGCCGAGATACGCATGCTCGCCGTCGCCCGCGAGGGGCGCGGACGCGGTGTGGGCGAGGCCCTCGTGCGGTCCTGCGTCGACCGTGCCCGGGCCGTCGAGGGCTGCGAACGCGTCGTGCTGTCGACCCAGCGCACGATGCGCACCGCCCACCGGCTCTACGAACGCCTGGGCTTCGTCCGCACGCCCGAGCGCGACTGGAACCCGCTGCCGGAGCTGGACGACATCATGCTGCTCACCTACAGCCTGACACTCTGACAGCTTCACGGCACAACATCTGGGGGTGCTCGCGCGGCCCGGCACAAGATGTATGCTCATGCTCGCTGTCGCCGCAGGGGAATCCGGTGGGAATCCGGAACTGTCCCGCAACGGTGTACTTGTGCGTGTTCGCGTGTCCGCGTGAGCGCACGGGCTTCAGTCCGAGGACCTGCCGACAGTGCGCCCGGCCGTCCCGGTCCGGGCGCCATGACGTCCGGGCCTCGCGGAATGGGCCGGTGGACGCGACGCCGCGTGCGCTCGTGAGCTGCCCCTGCCCCTCGCAAGGCCCCGTGCCGAGCGAGGGAGTGCCCCCACGTGACCATCGCGCCAGCCGACCCGGCCGCTGCGAACCCGGTGACGGCTTCGACCGCCGCAGCGCCCGGGCCGGCCGAGGAGCCCGACGGCCCCGGTGCCGCCCTGCTGCGGACCCTGACCGAGCTGACCGCCGGCCTGCCGGACGCCGACCCCGGCCGGGTCGCCGCCGCCGCCCTGCGCGGCCGGTCCGCGCGCGCCGACGAGGCCGAGCTGCGGGAGCTGGCCACGGAGGCCGCGGCCGGACTGATCTCCGAGGACCCGGCCTACTCCCGCCTCGCCGCCCGGCTGCTGACCCTGAGCATCCGCGCCGAGGCCGCCTCCCAGGGCGTCACCCGCTTCACGGAGTCCGTCGCCACCGGTCACCGCGAGGGCCTGATCGCCGACCGCACGGCCGCGTTCGTCCGGCTGCACGCGGACCGCCTGGACGCGCTGATCGACCCGGACGCCGACGACCGCTTCGGCTACTTCGGCCTGCGCACGGTCCACAGCCGCTACCTGCTGCGGCACCCGATCACCCGCAGGGCCGTCGAGACGCCCCAGCACTTCCTGCTGCGCGTCGCCTGCGGGCTCGCCGAGGACGACACCGACCGGGCCGTGGACGAAGTCGCCGCGCTCTACGGGCTGATGAGCCGCCTGGACTACCTGCCCTCCTCCCCCACCCTCTTCAACTCCGGCACCCGGCACGCCCAGATGTCGTCCTGCTACCTCCTCGACTCCCCCAAGGACGAGCTGGACTCCCTCTACGACCGCCTGCACCAGGTCGCCCGCCTGTCCAAGCACGCCGGCGGCATCGGCATCGCCTACTCCCGCGTCCGCGCCCGGGGTTCGCTGATCCGCGGCACCAACGGGCACTCCAACGGCATCGTCCCGTTCCTCAAGACGCTGGACGCCTCGGTGGCCGCGGTGAACCAGGGCGGCAGGCGCAAGGGCGCGGCGGCGGTCTACCTGGAGACCTGGCACGCGGACATCGAGGAGTTCCTGGAGCTGCGGGACAACACGGGCGAGGACGCCCGCCGCACGCACAACCTCAACCTGGCGCACTGGATCCCGGACGAGTTCATGCGCCGGGTGGACGCCGACGGGCCCTGGTCGCTGTTCTCGCCCTCGGACGTGCCGGAGCTGGTGGACCTGTGGGGCGCGGAGTTCGACGCCGCCTACCGCGCGGCCGAGGCGAAGGGCCTGGCCAGGAAGACCCTCCCCGCCCGTGAGCTGTACGGCCGCATGATGCGCACCCTCGCGCAGACCGGCAACGGCTGGATGACCTTCAAGGACGCGGCCAACCGCACCGCCAACCAGACCGCCGAGCCGGGCAACGTCGTCCACTCCTCCAACCTCTGCACGGAGATCCTGGAGGTCACGGACGACGGGGAGACGGCGGTCTGCAACCTGGGCTCGGTCAACCTGGGCGCCTTCGTGACCGGCGGGGACATCGACTGGGAGCGGCTGGACGCCACCGTTCGCACCGCCGTCACCTTCCTCGACCGCGTCGTCGACATCAACTTCTACCCGACCGAGCAGGCGGGCCGGTCCAACGCCCGCTGGCGTCCGGTCGGCCTCGGCGCGATGGGCCTCCAGGACGTCTTCTTCCAGCTCCGGCTGCCCTTCGACTCGCCGCAGGCGAAGGCACTGTCCACCCGCATCGCCGAGCGGATCATGCTCGCCGCGTACGAGACCTCCGCCGACCTCGCCGAGCGCGACGGCCCGCTGCCGGCCTGGGAGAAGACCCGTACCGCCCGGGGTGTGCTGCACCCCGACCACTACGGCGTGGAGCCGGTCTGGCCGGAGCGGTGGGCGGCGCTGCGGACGCGCATCGCGTCGAGCGGCCTGCGCAACTCCCTGTTGCTCGCCATCGCGCCGACCGCCACGATCGCGTCCATCGCGGGCGCGTACGAGTGCATCGAGCCGCAGGTGTCCAACCTGTTCAAGCGCGAGACGCTGTCCGGGGAGTTCCTCCAGGTCAACTCGTACCTGGTGGCCGACCTCAAGCGGCTCGGCGTCTGGGACGCCCGTACCCGTGAGGCGCTGCGCGAGGCGAACGGCTCGGTGCAGGGCTTCGCCTGGATCCCCGAGGACGTGCGCGCGCTGTACCGCACCGCCTGGGAGATCCCGCAGCGCGCCCTGATCGACATGGCCGCCGCCCGCACCCCGTACCTCGACCAGGCCCAGTCGCTGAACCTGTTCCTGGAGACGCCGACCATCGGAAAGCTCTCCTCGATGTACGCCTACGCCTGGAAGCAGGGCCTGAAGACCACGTACTACCTGCGCTCCCGTCCGGCGACCCGCATCGCCCGCGCCGCCGGCCGGGCCGCCGCCCCCGTGCAGGCCGACCCCGAGGCGGTCGCCTGCTCCCTGGAGAACCCCGAGTCCTGCGAGGCCTGCCAGTAATGACCAGCAAGAACCTGCTCGACCCCGGCTTCGAGCTGACCCTGCGCCCGATGCGCTACCCCGACTTCTACGAGCGCTACCGGGACGCCATCAAGAACACCTGGCACGTGGAGGAGGTCGACCTCCACTCGGACGTCGCGGACCTGGCCAGGCTGAGCCCCGAGGAGCAGCACCTGATCGGCCGGCTGGTGGCCTTCTTCGCCACCGGCGACTCGATCGTCGCCAACAACCTGGTGCTGACCCTCTACAAGCACATCAACTCCCCCGAGGCGCGGCTGTACCTGAGCCGTCAGCTCTTCGAGGAGGCGGTACACGTCCAGTTCTACCTGACGCTGCTGGACACCTATCTGCCCGACCCGGACGACCGCGCCGCCGCCTTCGCGGCCGTGGAGAACATCCCGTCGATCCGCGAGAAGGCCGAGTTCTGCTTCAGGTGGATGGACTCGGTCGAGTCGATCGACCGACTGGAGACCAAGGCCGACCGCCGCCGCTTCCTGCTCAACCTGATCTGCTTCGCCGCGTGCATCGAGGGCCTGTTCTTCTACGGCGCGTTCGCCTACGTCTACTGGTTCCGCAGCCGGGGCCTGCTGCACGGCCTGGCCACCGGCACCAACTGGGTGTTCCGCGACGAGACCATGCACATGTCCTTCGCGTTCGACGTGGTCGACACCGTCCGCAAGGAGGAGCCCGACCTCTTCGACGACCGGCTCCGCGAGCAGGTCACCGACATGCTGCGGGAGGCCGTCGAGGCCGAGCTCCAGTTCGCGCGCGACCTGTGCGGCGACGGCCTTCCGGGCATGAACACCGACTCGATGCGGCAGTACCTGGAGTGCGTGGCCGACCAGCGGCTGACGCGCCTCGGATTCGCCCCGGTGTACGGCTCCGAGAACCCCTTCTCCTTCATGGAGCTGCAGGGGGTCCAGGAGCTGACCAACTTCTTCGAGCGGCGCCCGTCGGCGTACCAGGTGGCGGTGGAGGGCACCGTCGACCTGGACGAGGACTTCTGAGTCCCGCCCCTCGGCCCGGCGAGGTGCCCACCCGGACGGGGCGGCACCTCGCCGGGAGGTCACCGCGCCACGGGCCTGACCAGCAGGCCGTGCGGACGCAGGGTGATGCCCACGTGGACGGCGTCGTTCGAGCCGGCCACCTGCTCGAAGCGGTACTTGGCGGCGAGCGCGGCCGTGATCAGCGTGAGCTGCGCCATCGAGAAGTGGTCACTGGGGCACTTGCGATTGCCGACGCTGAACGGCCGCATGGCGTATTTCGGCAGTTCCGTCACGCGTTCCGGGAGCCATCGGTCGGGGTCGAAGTCCAGGTGACGGGCGTATGACTTCGGATCGCGCTGGATTGCGTACGGACTGTAGATGATGTCCGCCCCGGCCGGAATGCGGTAGCCACCGAGTTCGGTCTCCACCACGGCGCGGCGGGTCAATACCCACACGGCCGGACGCAAACGCATCGCCTCCACGATGACATTGCCGGTGTGCGTGAGCTTGCGAACGTCCTCGAATGCCACGGGGCGTCCGCCGGTGACCTCTTCGACTTCGTCGCGTATGCGGTCGGCATGTTCCGGGTGTTCGGCAAGTGCCTGCAGCAACCACATGATCGTGGAAGCGATGGTTTCACTTCCGGGGGTGAGTATCGCGACGAGCTGGTCGTGGATCTCCTGTTCCCCGATCGGGTCGCCATTGTCGTCCTTCGCCTCCAGCAGAGCCGTCAGCAAATCGTCCGGCCTCTTACCGGATGCGCGGCGTTCGGCGATGATCTCGTCGACCAGCAGGTGCAAGTCGGCCAGCGCGTTGTTGAATTCGCGATTGGCCGGCAGCGGCAGCCGGTACAGCGGGCCGAGCGGGACGACCATCCGGCGGTACATCCCCCGGAAGACGGTGGCGAGGGATCCGCACAGCCGCTCGGCGCGCTCGTCCATGTACTGGCCGCGCAGCAGGCAGCGGGCGGCGACGCGCACGGCGACGCGGAACGCCTCGGAGGTGACGTCGACGGTCCGCCCCGGCTGCCAGCGCTCGGTGAGGGCGTGCGCCTCCTCCTCCATGATCGGCCCGTAGGCGGGGATCGCGTCGAGCTTGAAGGCGGGCTGGATGGTGCGCCGCTGGCGCCGGTGCAGCGCCCCGTTGGCGGTCGCCACGCCCTCCTTGCCGAGCAGGCCCTCCAGCGACTCCCACAGCGGACCGGCGATGTGGTAGTCGGGGCTCAGCGCGAGGGCGCCGGTGAGCGCCGGGGTGGTGACCGCGTACACGGTCTTGGGGCCGATCCTGATGCGGACGACGTCGCCGTGGTCGCGGAGCTGGGCCATGAAGGTCAGCGGGTCGCGCGCCAGCTTCCAGCCGTGGCCGAGGAGCGGTACTCCGCCGCCGGCCACGGGCGGCTCGCGCAGCTCCGGTGCCTGATCGGTCCGGATATCGGGGTTGACGGACTCGACGGTCATTTCTCACCTGCCGCTTCGTTGTCGACGTACGGGGGCGTGGACCGGTCGTCCCAGCTCTCGACCATGTACCGGCCCGACTCGTGGTGGAACCAGTAGACGGAACTGAACCAGTTCCGCATATTGCCGACATTGGCCCGCACGGCGCCGCTCAGTTCCTTTCCGCGCACGGTCCCGTCGGCGAGCGCGTCGGCGAACCGCAATACGTCCTGTTCGACGGCGAGGAATTCCGTGATGCATTCCTCGACTCTTCGCCGGACTTCCGCCGTCGCTTCCTCCAGGCTCAGACCGCGGTGGGTGATGAGACTGATGCCGAGATTGTGGACCTCATCCCCCGCTATTTCCTTCGGAAGTGAGCAGAGGTCGTTGTACCAGGCGGCGAATTCCTGGCTCAGCAGGGCCGCCCGCCGATATGCGGGGTGTTTTCGCACGGCGTCCGGCAGTTCGCAACCGGCGCTCGGCTCCAGCAGGTCGGTCCAGATCCAGTGCGCGAAGGTGAGCCGGCGCAGCTCCAGATACTCCTCGACGCCGGGCACGATTGTGTGGGTGCGGTTGTGGAATTCCCGGTCGTACGCGTCGATCACCGCGTGGAAGTGCCGGGCGAACCGGGCGTTCCAGGTGGGCGACAGGAAGGCGTACAGCCGCAGCACGCTGTCGGCGAGCCCGGCGACCAGCGGGTCCTCGTGGTGCAGGTGGTCCGCGGGTGCGTCCAGCGCCGTGTGCAGCCGCTCCCGCAGCCGCCGCCAGGCGGCGGCCCGGCCGTGGACGACGTCGCGGTCGTGACGGTCGTCCCAGACGAAGAACCACGCGCTGTAGTCGGCTATCGCCTGCAGGACCGCGTCGGGCGCGCCGAGGTAGTACCCCGCCATCAGGTCCGTGTAGCACAGGCCATCGGCATGTTCCTCGACCTTGTCCGCGGGCATGAGCCGTTTTTCGAGCAGCCAGGTCCGGGTCTTCTCCTGGAGCTTCGGCCAATAGGGGTGGAGTCGCCGGGGAAATTCCGTCTCGATCACCGGCAGTGAGAGCTGCGGTGGAACTGCGGTCGCGGTCGGTGTCGCTGTGGTGCCGTGTGAGAAAGCATGCACGAACAAACCCCTCTCAGCCGCCGGTGGCGCACACCCCTCGCTGAGCGGGGCGTGCGCCGTTGCGTATCCCCGCTCATCCATTCAGCACCACAACTGACCGTCCTGGGAACGGATTTGCTTCATTCACCACCCCACCGTGCCGGAATTCTCCTGTTGTGTGGCGGCTTTGGATCTCGGGCGGGGGCGGGGCGGGGAAGGGGGGAACCCACGGCGGACAGACGAACGGCGCCCGCCCGGGTGTGACCCGAACGGGCGCCGTGCGCCCGGGACTTGTGCGGCCGCCCCCCGCGGTCAGTCGTTCGCGACCACGGGGTAGCGCGGCTCGTTCTCGGCCATCTGCCGCAGCGCGTCCTTGCGCTCGCGCTTGGAGAGCCGGTCGATGTAGAGGTACCCGTACAGGTGGTCGGTCTCGTGCTGGAGGCAGCGCGCGAAGTAACCGGTGCCGCGCACCTTGATCGGGTTGCCCTTCTCGTCCTGCCCCGTCACCTCGGCGTAGTCGGGGCGGGCGAGCGGCGCGTAGGCGGTCGGCACGGACAGGCAGCCCTCGTTGCTGTCGTCGAGGCGGCGCCGGTCGGCGGGCAGTTCGACGAGCTTCGGGTTGCAGACCACGCCGACGTGGCGGACGCCCTCGTCGTCGGGGCAGTCGTAGACGAAGACCTTCTTGTCGACGCCGATCTGGTTGGCGGCGAGGCCGACGCCCTCGGCGGTGCGCTGGCTGGCGAACATGTCCGCGACCAGCTCCTGGAGCTCGTCGCCGAAGTCGGTGACGTCCTGGCACTCCTTGTGCAGCACCGGGTTGCCGACCACCGTGATCGGGCGCGAGGTCCCGCGCTCACGCCAGGCCGTCTCGCGCTCCTCGCAGTCCTCGGTGTCGACGACGAAGCCCTCGTCGTCCACGGGGAGCACGCCCGCGTGCTGCTGATCGGTGTCCTGCTGCGCCATGACCGACGTATGCCTTCCTCAGTGAAACCCGGGTTGATGCCTGATACAGGGTACGGGGAACGCGTCCCGGAGGGGGCGCGGGGAACCGGGCGAGCAGCCGGGACGGGAGGGGGGCCTCAGCACACCTCTTCGAGATCCCGCCAGTCACGGGAATCGGGACTGTCCGCGACCCACCCGTCCAGCAGCCCCCGGACCAGAGAGGCCGGCGCTGCCACGCCGCACTCCCGCTCCGGCACCCACAACTGCCCGTCCGTCCGGTGCCCCAGCGGACCGGGGTGGCCGGGCTCGCTGTGGTCGTGCGGATCCAGGTGCTCCCCGTCACCCTCGTCCGACGGCATCCGCGACTCGGAACACATCCGGCACAGCAACCGCACCGACGACGACCAGTCCTCCGCGGCGAACCCCGCGTCCGCGGCGAGCTGTTCCAGGGCGTCCCGGTCGGCCTCGGTGGCGGCCTCCAGGAGGACCACCCAGGTGGGCACGGGCGACGGCGCCCACAGCTCGATCTCGTCGAAGACGGGGTAGGCGTGCCCGGCGGCCGTGGTGCGCTCCCCGTGGGGGACGCCGTCGTGCAGCACGACCTCGCCCCAGCGGCGCCCGGAGGACGGCAGCGGGATGGACAGCACCTCGATGCGCGCGGGGTCCAGCCGCCGTCCCCACACCACCTCGGCCTCGCCCTCCGGGGAGAGCCGCACGGCCGCGCTGCCCAGGTCCATGCCGAGGGGTTCACCGGCGTCGGTGGCGTCGCCGGGCGTCTTCAGCCCGTAGGCCTGCCATGCGCGCCGGGCCAGCGGCCAGTCCTGGAGGGCGGTCGCGGCGATGCCGACGTTCCACCAGTCCGGCGCGCCGCTGTCCCGGTCGAGCAGCGCGACGGCCCTGAGTCCCGCCGCCCTCGCCTGCTCCCAGTCGTGCCGGAACTTGTGCAGCAGGGCGAGGTTGAACCACGACTCCGACAGCCACGGCTCCAGGTCGGCGGCCCGCGTCAGCAGCGCCCCCGCGTCCTCGTAGCGACCGTCGCCGATCAGCGTGAACGCACGGTCGGTGGCCTGCCGCCAGGAGGCGGAGGGCCGGTGCCGTCCCTTGCCGAAGATCCTCACGATTCCCGCCTGCCAGTTCCGTTCAGTGGGCTGGCTGTGCCTTTCCGCGCCCCCGGACACCCTCTCCTGCGCATCAAACCACGTACGGCCTGGAGGGCGCTCATTACCCATGGGTTACCCAGCCGCGGGCGAGGTAAGGCTGCCTCGGGACAGCACCCGGGCCAGCGCTTCCACCACTTCCGGAGCGTAGTCGCCCGCGGTGGCCAGGCGCAGCTCCTCCAGCGCGGACAGGTCACCGCCCGGCCCCGCGTCCCGCGCCCTCTCCTCGTAGGCGTTGACGGCGCGCACGATCCGGGCGGCGACCGGCTGCTCCGCGCAGGGGTCGGCCTGCCGCTCCACCACCACGGCGACGGCCGCGTCGACGCCGGTCTGGCGTACGACGGCCCCGCCGAGCAGCGCGATGCGCCGTTGCTCGGCCGCGGGCAGGCCGGCGGTGGCTCCGCCGGGGACCGGGTCGACGAGGCTGAGCTGTCCGATGTCGTGCATGAGGGCCGCGTACTCCAGCACGGTCAGTTCGGGCCCGGACAGCCCGAGGTCCCGTCCGACGGCCGCGCTCAGCTCGGCGACGCGGCGGGCGTGCCCGGCCGGGGTGTACCCGGCGATCTCGGTGGCGCGGGCGAGGGAGGCGATGGTCTGCCGGTAGGTGGCGCGGACGGCGGCGTACCGCCGGAAGGAGAGCTGGGCGAGCAGCAGCGGCACGCAGAAGACGGGCAGCGCCCACAGCCCCGCGACGGCCACGGCGAGCGCCATCACCGCCCCCGTCGCGCAGACCGCGGAGGTGATGCCGACCACGCCCCGCAGTTGCTCGCGCAGCAGCGGGCCGAAGGGCCACCCGGTGCGCGCGTGCGCGGGTGCCGCGGCGAGCACGGCGTCGCACAGCGCGGTCAGGGCGAGCAGTCCGATCAGCAGCAGCGCGTGGGCGGAGCCGCCCCAGTCGCGGAAGGTGCCCTGGGCGGCCGGCGGCCGGAAGCACACGGCGGCGAAGGCGACGGTGAGCAGGCGCCGCGCCAGATGGTCGAGGACGGGTCCGTTCCCGCGTGCGACGTGCGGCACGCTGCCGAGCAGGGAGGCCGCGAGCACGACGGCGACGGTCTGGGCGACGCCGTGCTGCGTGGGCCGCCCGGCGACGTCCCCGAGCAGCGCGTACGCCAGTGCCCCGGCGGTGGCGAGCGGCGCGCCCTCTCGGCCCTCCCCCTCGGCGCGGCGCGTCAGTTCGCCGAGCGCGACGAGGCATCCGAAGGCGGCGGCGACGGGGCGTTCCACGAGCCCCGACCACAGCACGGAGGCGAGGCACCCGAGCGCGAGGAGGCCGGCGGCGGCGTGCATCAGCGGGAGCACCGGGGGCGTCCGCGGGGCCGTCCGGGCCCGCCGCCACCGGAGCCGGTGCGCACGGGACGGGGCGCCCGCCGCCCCGGGCGAGGTCACGGCGCGGCCCTTCCGGCGGCCGGGGGCGACGCGGCCGCCGCCCCGGCTCCGCGCCGCCTCACGGAGCACCCTTCACGGCACCGTCGCGCGCGGCATCGCCCCCGCCGGCGGCCGGGCGGGGCGGGCCGGCGGGGGTGCCGTCGGCGGTCACGACGGGGTGCCAGCCGTGGCGGGCGACGGCCCGCACCAGCGCCCCGACCATCCGCGGGTCGAACTGGGCCCCCGCGCAGCGCCGGAGTTCCTCGACGGCCGCCGAGACCGGCCGTGCCCTGCTGTAGGAACGGGTGGACGTCATGGCGTCGAAGGCGTCGGCGACGGCGACCACCCGCGCCGACTCGGGGATCTGGGCGCCCGCCAGCCCGTAGGGGTAGCCGCTGCCGTCCAGGCGTTCGTGGTGGTGCAGTACCGCGGCCCGGGCCTCGCCGAGGAAGCGGATGCCGCGCACCATCTCGTGCCCGTACTCGGGGTGCAGCTCGATCACGCGCCGCTCCTCGGGCGTCAGCGGCCCGTCCTTGCGCAGCAGCCGCGTCGGCACCCCGAGCTTGCCCACGTCGTGCAGGATCCCGGCGAAGCGGAGCGTCTCGACGCGTTCGTCGTCCAGACCCAGTTCGCGGGCGATCATCATCGAGGCCCGGCCGACGCGTTCGCTGTGCCCGCGCGTGTAGCCGTCCTTGATGTCGACGGCCTGCACGAGGGCCCGGATGGTCGCCTGGTGGGCCGCCCTCTCCCGGTGGTACTGGGCGAACGCCCACGAGGCCACGCCCATCGGCAGCAGCACGAGCAGCGCGGCGACGGGACCGTACGGGCTGAGCCACAGGACCGCCATCATCAGCCCGGCGAGTCCGTGCACGGCGACGGGGGCGAGCGAACGCCAGAACAGCCCCCGCCAGGCCCGCCGCGCCGGCACCCGGTCGGCCAGCGCCAGGATGCCGCCGTCCAGCACGGTCAGCACCGCGCAGAAGGCCAGCACCGCGGCGCCGGCGGGCAGGAGCACGTAGGGGAAGTCGGGCGCCGCGACCGCGTCCCGGCCGCCCAGCGTCCAGTGCACCTGGGCCGCGGCCCAGGCGGCGAGCGTGAGCTGCGCGGCCCGCCAGGCACGCCGCAGGGCGGCCGGCCGCTGCTCCACCGGGGACAGCAGCGCCCCCGGCAGCGCCACGAACGCGGCGGCCGGGGGCGGCAGCAGGAACACTCCGGCGAGCAGCACCGGATAGCAGGTGCCGACGAACCGGGACCGGGCGACCCGCTCGCATCCCGCGTACAGCACGGCGAGCGGGAACACGAGCCGCCAGGGCGTGTCCGGGCCCGGCAGCGGGCTCAGGCACAGCAGGGCGGCGAGGACGGCACCGGCGACGTACACGCGCGCCCGAGCCGGTACCGCGTCCATGATCGCCTCCCCCGGGGCCATGCCTGTCAGGCTCCGGAGAGCCTAGGACCGCGGCAGGGGGACGGCGGGCGGTTCACCCGCGGATTAGCACGGACGAGTGACGCCTCGCGTGCGACGGGCTCAGGACTCCTGCGGAGTCGGCGGCGCGGCCGTCACGTCGTGCTCGGGCACCGACTGGCCCGAGCGGATCAGGTCGATCCGGCCCATGACCTTGGCGCGCAGGTCACCCGGCACGTCGTCGTGTCCGCAGCACCGCTTGACCAGCTTCTTCACGGCCTGCTCCAGCCCGTACTTCTCCAGGCAGGGCGAGCACTCCTCGAAGTGGTGCTCGAACTTCACGCAGTCCGAGTCCGGCATCTCCCGGTCGAGGAACTCGTAGAGATGATCGAGGATTTCGCTGCATTCCGTCTCGTGCGGCTCTCCGCAGCTCATGACCCCGAGCCTTTCGCTTCGTTCGACTCTCCGGCGCCGGCCGGGACCAGACCACGGTCGCGGGCGTAGTCCTCCAGCATGCCGCGGAGCTGCCGGCGGCCCCGGTGCAGCCGGGACATCACCGTTCCGATGGGTGTCCCCATGATGTCCGCGATCTCCTTGTAGGCAAAGCCCTCGACATCGGCGAGGTACACGGCGATGCGGAACTCCTCGGGGATCGCCTGGAGCGCCTGCTTCACGTCCGAGTCGGGCAGGTGGTCGAGCGCCTGCGACTCGGCGGAGCGCAGACCCGTCGACATGTGCGACTCGGCACGGGCGAGCTGCCAGTCCTCGATCTCCTCGGCCGCGCTGCGCTGGGGTTCGCGCTGCTTCTTGCGGTACGAGTTGATGAAGGTGTTCGTGAGGATGCGGTAGAGCCACGCCTTGAGGTTGGTGCCCTCACGGAACTGGTGGAAGGACGCGTACGCCTTGGCGTAGGTCTCCTGCACCAGGTCCTCGGCGTCGGCCGGGTTGCGGGTCATGCGCAGCGCGGCCGAGTACATCTGGTCGAGGAACTCGAGCGCGTCCCGCTCGAAGCGCGCACTGCGCTCCGCGGTCGACTCCGCGCCCGTGCCCCGGCCCTCGGGCTGCTCCGCCTGGCCGTGTTCGGTCCCTGCGTCGGTCCCAGTGACCGGACCCACCTCCTCCAGTGACGTCGCGGAGCCGAGACCGGCCCCACTCGAATCGGAGGATAGACGACGATCCGGTCCGCCCGCCGCCCGAATAGGGGCGGTCTTCGCCGCGTGCAGCACCGTCCAGTCCAGGTCGGCACGGCTGCGACGCGAATCCGACTCTGCCGGGCGCAGCCCGTCCACGGCGTGGAGGGGGGAGACGGGTGGGCAGAAGGTCGAACCCATGCGGCGGACTTCCTCTCCTACGGCGTCGGTGCTGAATGGCTCAGCAACGTATGTCCCCCACAACAGCGGTGGTGCGCCGGTCATTCCCGGGGTGTCAGACGAGTGAGCCGGCCCACTGCGCGACGCCGTCGGTGATCAGTTCCAGGGCCCGTTCCTGGGTGATGTCCGCCCGCTTGGGCACGGCGAACCCGTGATCGCCGTACGGCACTTCGATCAGGTCGTAGGTCCCTTCGGGGAACTCCTCGGGCTTCCCGAACGGGTCGTTGCCGCCCTGGACGACGAGGGTGCGCACCCCCGCGCCGAGCAGCTCCGCGGCGCGGGACTTCTCGGGCCTGCCCGGCGGGTGCAGCGGGAAGCTCAGGGCGAGGACGGCGTGGGCGCCCAGTTCGGAGGCGGTCCGGCAGGCGACGCGGGCGCCGGCGCTGCGGCCGCCGGCGACCACGGGCAGGCCGGGTTCGGCGAGGGCGGGCCACAGGCCGCGCCAGCCGCTGTCCAGGGTCTTCGGGGCGGGCGCCAGCTTCTTGCCGGCGACCCGCCAGGGCTGCTCGACGAGGGCCACGCTCACGCCGTGCCCGGGCAGCACTGCCGCCAGCGCCCGCAGGTCGCGCGCCTCGATGCCGCCGCCCGCGCCGTGGCTCACGGCGAGGACGAGACGGGGCTCGGTGGCCGGGTGCCAGGTGATGCGGGCGGTGCCGGCGTCCGTGTCGATGGTCTGGGTCGTCACGTCAGAAGAGTGTGCCCTCTTCCGGTGCCTCCAGCTCCTTGAGCAGCTCGGGCCCGTTGTTGCGGACGTTGCTGACGGCGGTGGAGACGGGGAACGCGCGCATCAGCCCGGCGGGCGGCGGCGCCAGCAGGCCGGCCAGGTCGGCGGGGTCGGTGCGCGCCGGGTCGAGCCAGGCGTCCCAGCGGTCCGGCGTCAGCATCAGCGGCATGCGCGGGTGGATGTCGGCGAGCGCCCGCGGGCCGTCGGCCGGGGCGACGGCGAGGGGGGCGGTCTCCGCCTCGGTCGTGATCACCGAGCACGTCACCCACCAGGCCCGGGGATGGTCGTCCGGCAGTGTCCGGTCCCGCCAGAACTCGTACAGCCCGGCCATGGCGAACACCGACCCGTCCGCCGGGGTCACGAAGTACGGCTGCTTGCGCGGCCGCTTCTTGCGCCCCTCGACCTCCAGGTCGCGCTCCTGCTTGCCGGTGACCCACTCGTAGTAGCCGTCGGCGGGCAGGATGCAGCGGCGGGCGGCGAAGGCGCGGCGGAAGGACGGCTTCTCGTGGACGGTCTCCGCGCGGGCGTTGATCATCCGGGCGCCGCCCTCGGGCGTCCTGGCCCAGGAGGGGACGAGTCCCCACTTCAGTGTGCGCAGCTGGCGAACCGGCCTCGGATCCCCGGCGTCCTTCAGAGGGCGGTCCAGGACGGCGTAGACCTCTTTGGTCGGCGCCACGTTGTAGTCGGGCTCCAGGGTCTCCTCGGGTTCCCACTTCTCGATCTCGAAGACTCCCGCGAGATCCTCGGGCCGTCGACTCGACGCATACCGTCCGCACATACGTGCCACACTGCCAGGCCCACCCGTCTCCCGACCACCACTCCCCACCGAGGCGCTGCGCGCCACACCCCCGCTCGCCCGTACGAGGAGCCCTCACCGACCATGGATCACCTCGCATCGGCCTCGCTCGCCTCCCTGTGGGACGAGGTCTCCGGCACCCAGCCCGATCCCGAGCTGTGGGTGGTGGTCGCCACCCTGGCCGCGGCGCTCGCCGTCGTCGTGCCGCGCCCGCTGTGGCGGACGGCACGCAACGCGATCACCATCGCGCACGAGGGCGGGCACGGGCTCGTGGCGCTGCTCACGGGGCGCACGCTGACCGGGATCACACTCCACTCGGACACCAGCGGACTGACCGTGAGCCGGGGCAAGCCGCACGGGCTCGGCATGATCCTCACCGCGGTGGCCGGCTACACCGCCCCCTCGCTGCTGGGCCTGGGCGGGGCCGCGCTGCTGGCCTCGGGGCGGATCACGCTGCTGCTGTGGGTGGCGACCGCCCTGCTGGTCGCCCTGCTGGTGATGATCCGCAACGCGTACGGGGTGCTGACGGTCGTGCTGACCGGCGGGACGTTCCTGCTGGTGTCCTGGCTGGCCGGCCCGCAGGTGCAGGCCGCGTTCGCGTACGCGGCGGTGTGGTTCCTGCTGCTGGGCGGGGTGCGTCCGCCGTTCGAGCTTCAGGCCAAGCGGGCGCGCGGCGGGGCGGGGGACTCGGACGCGGACCAGCTCGCCCGGCTCTCCCACGCGCCGGCGGGGGTGTGGTTCCTCCTGTTCCACGCGGTGTCGCTGTGCTCGCTGATCGGCGGAGGCCGCTGGCTGCTGGAGCCGTGAGCGGCGGGGGCCGGTCGGACGACGCCGCCCTCGATCAAGATTCCCGGCCGGTCCCAGCCATTAAAGTGGGGCCCATGACCGTGAATCCCGCGCACACCGCCCTCTGGCCCGCCCCGCACGCGAGCGCAGCCGTCGACGCGACCGTCCACGTGCCGGGGTCGAAGTCGGTCACCAACCGCGCCCTGGTGCTGGCCGCCCTCGCCTCCGAGCCCGGCTGGCTGCGCCGCCCGCTGCGCTCCCGCGACACCCTGCTGATGGCCGGGGCGCTGCGGGCGATGGGCGTCGAGATCGAGGAGGGCGTCGGCCCCGACGGCACCGGCGAGTTCTGGCGGGTCATCCCGGCCGGGCTGCGCGGCCCCGCCACGGTCGACGTCGGCAACGCCGGCACGGTCATGCGCTTCCTGCCCCCGGTCGCCACGCTGGCCGACGGTCCCGTCCGCTTCGACGGCGACCCGCGTTCGTACGAGCGCCCGCTGCACGGCGTGATCGACGCGCTGCGCGCCCTCGGTGCCCGGGTGGACGACGACGGGCGCGGCGCGCTGCCGATGACCGTGCACGGCGGCGGTGCCCTGGAGGGCGGCCCGGTCGAGATCGACGCGTCCTCGTCCTCGCAGTTCGTCAGCGCCCTGCTGCTGTCCGGCCCGCGCTTCAACCAGGGCGTCGAGGTCCGCCACACCGGCTCCGCGCTGCCGTCCATGCCGCACATCCGGATGACCGTCGACATGCTGCGCTCGGTCGGCGCCCAGGTCGACACCCCGGAGTCCGGCGGCGAGCCGAACGTGTGGCGGGTCAAGCCGGGCGCGCTGCTCGGCCGCGACCTCACGATCGAGCCCGACCTGTCCAACGCCCAGCCGTTCCTCGCCGCGGCCCTGGTGACCGGCGGCAGGGTCGTGATCCCGGACTGGCCGGCCCGCACCACCCAGCCCGGCGACCGGCTGCGCGAGATCTTCACCGAGATGGGCGGTTCCTGCGAACTGACCGACTACGGTCTGGTGTTCACCGGATCGGGTGCCGTGCACGGCATCGACGTGGACCTCGGCGAGGTCGGCGAGCTGACCCCGGGCATCGCGGCCGTCGCGGCCCTCGCGGACTCCCCCTCCACCCTGCGCGGGGTGGCGCACCTGCGCCTGCACGAGACGGACCGCCTGGCCGCGCTCACCAAGGAGATCAACGGACTCGGCGGTGACGTCACCGAGACCGCCGACGGGCTGCACATCCGCCCGCGCGGCCTGCACGGCGGGGTCTTCCACACCTACGAGGACCACCGCATGGCCACCGCCGGAGCGATCATCGGCCTGGCGGTCGAGGGCGTGGAGATCGAGAACGTGGCGACCACCGCCAAGACCCTGCCCGACTTCCCCGAGCTGTGGGCCGGGATGCTCGGGGCGTAGGGACCGATCGCCATGCGCCGCTACGGCAAGCACACCGACGAGGACGACATCCGCTCGCGCCCCAACCGCAAGGGCAACCGGCCGCGCACCCACATCCGGCCCAAGCACGAGGACGCCGCCGAGGGCCTGGTCCTCACCGTGGACCGGGGGCGGCTGACCTGTCTCGTCGACGACCGGCCCGTGGTGGCGATGAAGGCGCGGGAACTGGGCCGCAAGGCGGCGGTCGTCGGCGACCGGGTGGCGCTGGTCGGTGATCTGTCCGGCAAGAAGGACACGCTCGCGCGGATCGTCCGCATCGAGGAGCGCACCTCGGTCCTGCGGCGCACGGCCGACGACGACGATCCCTACGAGCGCGTGGTCGTCGCCAACGCCGACCAGCTCGCCATCGTCACCGCCCTCGCCGACCCCGAGCCGCGTCCGCGCCTCATCGACCGCTGCCTGGTCGCGGCCTTCGACGGCGGCCTCACCCCGCTGCTGGTGATGACCAAGTCGGACCTCGCCCCGCCCGACGAACTGCTCGGCCTGTACGGCGCCCTGGACATCCCCTACGTCGTCACCAGCCGTGAGGAGCTGGAGAACGGCGACGCCGCCGACCGTGTGCGCGAGCATCTGGACGGCAAGGTCACCGCGTTCGTCGGCCACTCGGGCGTCGGCAAGACGACCCTGGTCAACGCGCTGGTGCCGGAGGACCGCCGGCGTACGACGGGTCATGTCAACGCGGTGACGGGGCGCGGCCGGCACACGACGACCTCCGCCCTCGCCCTGCCGCTGTCCTCGGACGCGGGCGGCTGGGTCGTCGACACCCCGGGCGTGCGGTCGTTCGGGCTCGCCCACATCGACCCGTCCCGTGTGATCCACGCCTTCCCCGACCTGGAGCCGGGCACCGCGGGCTGCCCCCGCGCGTGCAGCCACGACGAGCCGGACTGCGCGCTGGACGCGTATGTCGCCGAGGGCCACGCCGACCCGGCCCGGCTGTACTCGCTGCGCCGGCTGCTGTCCACGCGGGAGCGGAAGGAAGGCGACTGACCTCCGCGTTGTTTGCCCTGGCTCGGGATCGGTAAGTGCATAATCGCACCAAGCCGGATCCAGGCCTGCGCGAAGCCGAACGACGAAGCGGTCACGGCAGTGACCACGGGAGGACGACACATGGCGTGGCTGCTGGTCATAGTGGCCGGGGTGCTCGAGACCGGCTTCGCCGTGTGTCTGAAGCTCTCGCACGGGTTCACCCGGCTGTGGCCCACGATCGCGTTCTGCGCCTTCGCGCTCGGGAGTTTCGGCCTGCTGACGATGTCGCTGAAGAAGCTCGACGTCGGCCCGGCGTATGCCGTGTGGACCGGCATCGGTGCGGCGGGCACGGCCATCTACGGCATGGTCTTCCTCGGCGACCTGGTCTCCACGCTGAAGATCGTCTCGATCAGCCTGGTCATCATCGGTGTGATCGGGCTGCAGTTGTCGGGCTCCGCGCACTGACGCCCCCGGCCGCTACGGCGCCAACTGCCCTGGCAGGGCGGTGCGGACGAGTTCCGAGACGCCGGGTCCGCCGGGCGGTGCGGTGACGCAGGACAGGGCGAGGCGGACGGCGAGTTCGCAGGTGCGGGCGAGTTCGGCGGCCTTCGGGCGGGGCGTCCCGGGTCCGGCCAGCGCGGCGACGGCGCGGTCGCGGACGAGGTCGACCAGGTCGCCGGGCGAGGGCAGCGGACTTTCGGCCCGCCGCTGGGCCGGCGCCGCGCAGGAGGACGGTACGGGTCCCGGCGCGGGCGCGGGCAGCCAGGTCCCCCAGCATCCGGTGAGCAGGGCCCGGACCAGCGCGTTGTCCACGGCGGCGGACGTCGTCCACTCGGCCGTCGCGGTGAGCCTCTCACGGGGGTCGCCGGGGGCGGAGAGCGCGCGGTCCACGCCGGCGAGATAGCCGTCGGCCTCCCTGCGCACGAGCGCCCGGCCGAGGCCGTCCTTGCTGCCGAACTCGTTGTAGAGCGTCTGCCGGGACACCCCG
Organism: Streptomyces sp. NPDC018947; assembly: GCF_044390505.1. NCBI lineage: Bacteria > Bacillati > Actinomycetota > Actinomycetes > Kitasatosporales > Streptomycetaceae > Streptomyces > Streptomyces sp. NPDC018947. The sequence continues at coordinate 3,986 of NZ_JBIRZD010000016.1, read as the reverse complement.
GCGGCCGCCGCCACGTCCACCATCCGCACGGCGGACCACGGCCGGCGCGACAGTGCCGTGCCGGCGGCATCGAGCAGGGACTCCCGCGCTGAGGGCACCGGCGCCTCCCCTGGACCGAAGCGACCCGTCGCCCAGATTTGACGGGTTTGCGGACCTTGTCAAGAGCCCTGACGGCCCCCGGCCGGCGGGCCGTGGCCACGGGCACCCGGTCAGGGCCGAGCCGGACGACCCGGCCCGCCGCACCTTCCCGACACGCCCGCCGCCGCCGTCCCTCATCACCGCGATCACCCCCGCTCGGGCGCCCTCTCCCCGCCGAACCCCTGTTGGCCCCGCCCCGCCCCCGGCAGATACCGTGGCCGCATGCCCGACTACCTCGACGACCTCCGCCTCGCCCACGTCCTCGCGGACGCCGCCGACGCCGCGACGATGGACCGCTTCAAGGCGCTCGACCTGAAGGTCGAGACCAAGCCGGACATGACCCCGGTCAGCGAAGCGGACAAGGCCGCCGAGGAACTCATCCGCGGCCACCTCTCCCGCGCCCGTCCCCGCGACGCCGTCCTCGGCGAGGAGTACGGCGTGGAGGGCACCGGCCCCCGCCGCTGGGTCGTCGACCCGATCGACGGCACCAAGAACTACGTGCGCGGCGTTCCCGTCTGGGCCACCCTCATCTCCCTGATGGAAGCGGGCGAAGGGGGCTACCACCCCGTCGTCGGCCTGGTCTCCGCCCCCGCCCTCGGCCGCCGCTGGTGGGCCGCCAAGGACCACGGCGCCTTCACCGGCCGCAGCCTGACCTCGGCCTCCCGGCTCCAGGTCTCCAAGGTCTCGTCGCTCTCCGACGCCTCCTTCGCGTACTCCTCGCTCAGCGGCTGGGAGGAGCAGGGCCGGCTCGACGGCTTCCTGGACTTGACGCGCGAGGTGTGGCGCACGCGCGCCTACGGCGACTTCTGGCCGTACATGATGGTCGCCGAGGGCTCGGTCGACATCTGCGCCGAACCCGAGCTCTCCCTCTGGGACATGGCCGCGAACGCGATCATCGTCACGGAGGCCGGGGGCACGTTCACGGGCCTCGACGGACGTCCCGGCCCGCACAGCGGCAACGCCGCCGCGTCCAACGGCCTGCTCCACGACGAACTGCTCGGACACCTGAACCAGCGCTACTGAGCCCGCCCCCGCGCACGCCGACTGCCCCTCCGCGCCCCCTTGTTGACCCGGGCTTTACCTGCCACCCTGAGGATTTCCCCCACTTGTGAACATGTGAATCCATGAACGAACTCATGGATCACCGGCAGGAGGTGGCTCCACCCATGCTCGTCCGCGAAGCCATGAGCACGGTCGTCCTCACCATCGGCCCCGCCCACACCCTGCGCCAGGCCGCCGCGCTGATGTCCGCCCGCCGCGTCGGAGCGGCCGTCGTGCACGACCCCGACGCCGGCGGCATCGGCATCCTCACCGAACGCGACATCCTCAACTCCCTCGGCCTGGGCCAGGACCCGGACGCCGAGCGCGCCCACGCCCACACCACCACCGACGTCGTGTTCGCCGCGCCGTCCTGGAGGCTGGAGGAGGCGGCCGGGGCGATGGCGCACGGCGGTTTCCGCCACCTCATCGTCCTCGACCGCCAGGAGCCGGTCGGCATCGTCTCGGTCCGCGACATCATCCGCTGCTGGGCCCCGGCCCGGCAGCACCCGGCTCCGGTGGTGCCCGCCTGATCCCGGTGCCGCGGGACGCGTACGCCGGGACTCCGCGCGCCGCCCGGCATGACGAACGGGCCGGACCCCCGTCCCCGGGGATCCGGCCCGCCGCTACGACAAGCGGTCCAGTGCTGGACGTCAGCCGCGCAGGGCCTGGACCGCGGCCTCCAGCCGCTTGCCGAAGTCACCGTCGGCCTGACGGAAGTTGTTGATCGCGCGCTCGATGATGTCCTCGCGCGAGACCTGCGAGATGCCGCCGGCCAGGTTGTTGATCAGGCGCTCCTTCTCGTCCTCCGACATCAGGCGGTACAGGTTGCCCGCCTGGACGAAGTCGTTGTCCTCGGCGTGCGAGGGAGCCGCCGTCTCGCCGGTGGCGCCGGTGACCGCGATCGGCTGCCACAGCGCGCGGTCCGTCTGGAACGGGCCGCCGAAGCTGTTCGGCTCGTAGTTCTTCGCGCCCTTGTGGCGGCCGTCGTACAGGTAGCCGTCACGGGAGTGGGTGCGCGCCTCGGTGGCGTGCGGGCGGTTCACCGGCAGGTGGTCGGCGTTGATGCCGACGCGGTAGCGGTGGGCGTCGCCGTAGGCGAAGAGGCGGCCCTGGAGCATCTTGTCCGGGGACGGGCCGATGCCGGGCACGAAGTGCGCCGGGGAGAAGATCGACTGCTCGACCTCGGCGAAGATGTTCTCCGGGTTGCGGTTCAGCTCCAGCTTGCCGAACTCGATGACCGGGTAGTCCGCGTGCGGCCAGACCTTGGTCAGGTCGAACGGGTTGAAGCGGTAGTTCGCCGCCTCGGCCACCGGCATGATCTGCACGCCGACGGTCCAGGACGGGAAGTCGCCGCGCTCGATGGCCTCGCGCAGGTCACGCTGGTGGGAGTCGGGGTCCTTGCCCGCGAGGACCTCGGCCTCCTCGGCGGTCAGGTTCTTGATGCCCTGGTCCGTCTTGAAGTGGTACTTCACCCAGAAGGCCTCGCCGGCCTCGTTGTTCCACTGGAAGGTGTGCGAGCCGAAGCCGTCCATGTGGCGGTACGAGGCGGGGATGCCGCGGTCGCCGTGCAGCCAGGTCACCTGGTGGGTCGACTCGGGCGACAGACTCCAGAAGTCCCAGACGTTGTCCGCCTCCTGCGAACCCGTGTAAGGGTCGCGCTTCTGGGTGTGGATGAAGTCGGGGAACTTGATGGCGTCCTTGATGAAGAACACCGGGGTGTTGTTGCCGACGAGGTCGTAGTTGCCCTCTTCGGTGTAGAACTTCAGCGCGAAACCACGCGGGTCACGGACGGCGTCCGCCGCGCCCAGGTTGCCGGCCACGGTCGAGAAGCGGAGGAAGACCTCCGTCTGCTTGCCGACCTCGGAGAGGAACTTGGCGCGGGTGTACTTGGTGACATCGGCGGTGACCGTGAAGGTGCCGTAGGCGCCGGCGCCGCGGGCGTGCACGACACGCTCCGGGATGCGCTCACGGTTGAAGTGGGCCAGCTTCTCCAGGAGGAGCTGGTCCTGCACGAGCACCGGGCCGCCGAGGCCCGCGGTCTCGCTGTTCTGGTTGTCGGCTACCGGAGCACCGGCTTCCGTAGTAAGCGGTCCCTGAGTCACGTAGGCCTCCTGCGCCAATCCTGCAAAACCTGTCCCTTGGCTAATGCCGGTCCCGATCCTACAATGGACAATGTCTAAGTCAAGTAAAGCTCCAAAGTCACACCCGTTCGGGACCTGGTCCCCTTGCTGTTAGGCTGGTCTGTATGAGTGACCTTCTGGAACGGCTGCGTGGACGCGGATGGCGCATGACCGCGCAGCGACGCGTCGTGGCCGAGGTCCTCGACGGCGAACACGTCCATCTGACCGCCGACGAGGTGCACGCCAGGGCCGTCACGAGGCTCCCGGAGATCTCCCGGGCGACCGTCTACAACACCCTGGGCGAGCTGGTCTCGCTCGGTGAGGTGCTGGAGGTCGCCACGGACAAGCGCGCCAAGCGGTACGACCCGAACGCGCACCGGCCCCACCACCACCTGGTCTGCGCCCAGTGCGGCGCGATCCGCGACGTCCACCCGACGGGCAACCCGTTGGCCGACCTCCCCGACTCGGAGCGCTTCGGCTTCACCGTCTCGGACGTGGAGGTGACGTACCGCGGTACGTGCCCGAACTGCGCGTCCGCGTAAGTCCGCCCGTGGGCCCCCCCAGCCCCCCCCCCCCGCGTGGCGGGGGGGGGGGGGGGGGGGGGGGGGGCGCGCCCCGGCCCACCCCCCCGGGGGGCGGGACCGGGGCGGATTCCGGCCCCCGGCCGCGGTAGGGGGGGGCGGGAAT